>JBGPOS010000040.1:0-34919 GCA_041488155.1 Tepidiformaceae bacterium | reverse complement strand
GCCCTCATCCTCGACATCTTTGCCACCCGCGCCCAGACCCGTGAAGGCCGCCTCCAGGTCGCACTCGCCCAGCTGGAGTACCTCCTGCCGCGGCTGGCCGGCCAGTGGTCCCACCTCGAACGCATGGAAGGCGCGATCGGCACCCGCGGCCCCGGTGAAACCCAGATCGAGACCGACCGACGCCTCATCCGCTCCCGCATCAGCAAAATCAAGCGCGACCTCGACGATGTCCGCACCCAACGGGCGCTCTACCGCCGTCGGCGCGAGCGCAACGGTGTCCCCGTCGTCGCCCTCGTCGGCTACACCAACGCCGGCAAGTCGACCCTCATGCGCGCCCTCTCCGGCGCCGACGTCCTCACCGAAGACCGCCTATTCGCGACCCTCGACCCGGTCACCCGCCGCCTCCGTCTCACCTCCGGCGAAACCGTGCTCCTCACCGACACCGTGGGCTTCATCCAGAAGTTGCCCACCGACCTCGTCGCCGCCTTCCGCGCGACTCTCGAAGAGCTCAAGGACGCCGACCTGCTCTTGCACGTGATCGACATCGCTCACCCCAACGCCTTCGAGCACACCACGACCGTCGACGCCACCCTCGCCGACCTCGGCGTCGCCGACCGCCCGGTCGTCCTCGCCTTGAACAAGATCGACCTGCTGGAGAACCCCGACGGCCGCCGGGTCACCGGCATCGAAGAGGCTCGCAGGCTGCTCGATGGCGCGGGCGCGCCGCCGTCGGGCGTCGCCCTCATCTCCGCCGAGAAGGGTTGGGGCCTGAAGGAGCTGCTGAACCTTGTCGCGTCGGCGCTCGATGGCGGCCTCGAGGCGGGGCACAGGGGCGCCGAACTGCTCCTCAGGAGTGGCTGAACGCCACCAACCTTCGTGGCGCGTTTGAACAAGGGCACCTGAACCGGTAGAACAGCCTTGATGCCGCCCGAATCATCGCCCGTCCCTCTGCCCCACCCCACCGGCCCCCTCGCCGGCTACCGCGTCCTCGACTTCGCCGACGAGAAGGGGCAGCTCTGCGCCCGGCTACTCGCCGAACTTGGCGCCGACGTGATCAAAGTCGAGCCCCGCGAAGGCGACCCGACGCGCGCGAATGGGCCCTTCTTCAAAGGCGAAGCCGGCCCCAATACCAGCCTCTACTGGTGGGCCATGAACGCCGGGAAGCGCTCCGTCACGTGTGAGCTGCGCCTCGATCGCGGCCGCGAGCTCGCTCGCAGGCTCGCCGCCGAGAGCGACATGGTGATCGAGAGCTGGTCGCCGGGGAAGTCCGCCGAGTTCGACATGGACTACCGTTCCCTCAGCAAGCTTCACTCTGGCATCATCGTCGTCTCGATCACCAACTTCGGCCAGACGGGCCCCTACCGGGATCTGCTCGCGACGGACATCGTAGGCTCCGCGATGGGCGGTCACATGCACCTCAACGGCGATCCCGAGCACGGGCCAGTCCGGACGACGGCACCGCAGGCCTACGCCCAGGTCAACTTCCAGGCGGCGGTCGGGGCGATGATCGCGCTCTACTCGCGTGGCCTGAACGGGGGCGTCGGTCAGCACGTCGATGTCTCGATGCAGGAAGCGATGTCTAACGCCATGGACACCGCCCAGGCCACGTGGGACATCCGCAGAGTCAACACCTACGGGCCTGGCATCCGCCGCAACAACTCCGGCGTCCTCGGCTCGCGCTACCTCTTCGAAGCCCGCGACGGCTGGATCGCGGCCCAGCAAGCGGGCGGACTCATCGGTCCGCACGCCAATGTCATCATCGACTGGCTGGCCGAGTCGGCCGAGGACCGCGGCCTTTCGCGGCCAGAGTGGCGCGCCCGGCTCACGACCCTCGTCCCGCCACCCACGCCGGAGGAGCGAAGCTTCGTCGAAGAGACGTTCGGCCTCTTCTGCCGGACGCGCCTGAAGGAAGAGCTGGTGGCGGAAGCCCAACGGCGCGGAGCCGGCTGGGCCCCTGTCTTTGGCCCCCGAGAGATCGTCGAGAGCAAGCAACTCGAAGCACGAGACTACTGGGTCCGTGTTCGACACGAGGACCTCGGCGAGTCGTTCATCTATCCGGGGGCGCCGTTCAAGCTGAGCAAGACACCGTCGCTGCAGCGCGGACGCGCCCCCCACGCAGGAGAGCACAACGATGCTGTTTATTCGGGCTTGCTCGGACTCGACGCAGCTGAGCTCCGCGGCCTGAAGTTGAGGATGGTGATTTAGACCATGGCCCTTCCACGAACGCCGCTCAAGAAGCCGTTCGAAGGCTTGCGCGTGGCGGACTTCGCCTGGGTGGGAGTCGGCCCTACGGTGTCGAAGTACCTCGCCGACCACGGCGCGGAGGTCATTCGCATCGAGTCCCACACCTACCCCGAGACGCTCCGCCGCGTCGGTCCCTTTGTGGACGACACACCCGGTCTCGATAACTCAGGCTACTACGCCAACTTCAATAGCTCGAAACTGGGTATTTCGCTCAACCTGAAGCACGAGCGTGGCCCGGAGCTCGCCAGGCGCGTCGTGGCCGCCTGCGATGTCGTGACCGAGTCGTTCACCCCGGGAACGATGGCAAGATTCGGGCTCGATTACGACTCGCTACGGAGGGTGCGCGAGGATGTCGTCATGATCTCGATGCCCTTGTACGGCCAGACTGGGCCCTGGGCGAGCTACATGGGCTACGGCCACGTCCTCCAGGCTGCCACCGGCTACAATCACCTCACCGGGTGGCCCGACGCGGAGCCCATCGGCACCGGCATTCCTTACACCGACTTCCTCGTGCCTCACATCGCCGCCGTTGCCCTCATCGCAGCGCTGGATTACCGGCGACGCACTGGCGAAGGCCAATACATCGACTTCGGCCAGATGGAAGCGGCGGTGCATGGGCTGGGCACTGCCCTGCTCGATTGGACCGTCAACGGCCACGAGCAGCTGCGGATGGCGAACCGCGACCCGGAGGCGGCGCCGCACGGCTGCTACCGGTGCAAAGACGGCCGTTACGTCGTCATCGCCTGCTTCACCGAGAAGCAATGGGACGGTTTCCGCGCCGCCCTTGGCCGTCCCGACTGGTGCGACCTCGAGCGCATGCGCAGGAAGTGGCAGCGACTCAACGAGCAGCGGGAGATAGACCGCCACATCGGCTTCTGGTGCGCGGAATACACCGCGAACCAGGTGTTCCGCACAATGCAAGACTTCGGCGTGCCCGCCGGAATCGTGAAGTCGCCCGAGGACATGCATCGCGACCCGCAGTTGCGACATCGCAAGCATTACTGGAGGCTTCGCCACCCGGTGATGGGGGAACGAACCTACGACGCCCCTGCCTTCCGGCTGTCTAAGACTCCCGCTGTCGTGACGAAGGCCGCGCCGCTCCTTGGGGAAGACAACGAGTACGTGTTCCGCGAAATCGTCGGCCTGAGTGACGAAGAGTACGTCGAGCTGCTCGCTGACGGCGCGTTCGAGTGAACTACATTCGTCGCGTCACTACTTGACGGTCAGCGTCCCGTTCATCTGGTCAGGGTGGAAGTCGCACTGGAAGTAGTAGCTCCCGGCGGCCGGCACGGTAAACTTCAAGGTCTCAGTTTCGCCGCCTTTGACGATCTGGTCGGAGGATCCCGAGCCGGAGGCTAGCGTCTGGCCACCCTTCTTGTCATAGAAGTGGATGTTGTGGGGGACCTTGCCGCTGTTCTTGAAGTTGACCGTGAACTCCTTCCCGGCCTCGGCTTCCACGGCGGTCTTGCTGAACCTGTTGTCGGTGGCCACAACGCTTGCCGTCCCCGGCGCGTCGCGGACGACCGCCGTCGCGGGACCGCCCCCGGTGCCGCCTTTGTTGTCGCTGGCGAACACTGTCAGGCCGGCGCCCACCATGAATCCCCCGATGAGCAGCGAGCCGAGTACCGTCGCGGCCGCGCCCAGGCCGAAGCGGAAGGCCACGTCCTTCGTGTCGCGCACGACTTCCATGTCGAAAACCTGGACCGAGCCCGGGACCACCTCTTCCGGGTGGGCGTTCACCATGTCGAGCAGGGTGCGCCGGGTCTCCTCATAGGTGGCGAGACCTTCGCGGTTGAACCAGGTTGTCTCGACCAACACCTGCGTCGGCCCGCTCTCTGCCGGCGAGAGGATGATCCGGAGGTCCTGGAATCCCGCCAGGTCGCGCAGCGCGCTGTCGGATCGATCGAGCGCTGTGAGGACCCCAGGTTCACCACGAGACGCATCGAGCTGCCCGCCGGCGATCGCGAACGTGAGGACCTGCGTGTAGCGCGCTTCACGCGCACGCGTGAACTCGCCCTGCTCCGCCTTTCGCTTCATTCGCCCGTCTTCGTAGGCCCAGCCCGCTGCGGCGATCAGCGTGAAGACCACCGCTCCACCCAAAGCGGGCCCCGTGAAGTCGTTGCTGCGGTCGCGCGTCCACCATACCAACGCCAGCCCGAGGAACATCGCCGCCGCCCCGACGATCAGCGGCCACACGCTCGGGTCGGGCATGTGCACGGCGCCATGTTCGCTGTGAGTGCCGTGTTCTACGTCCTGGTGCTGCATGTGCGGTGATCTCCTGCGGGGCGCCGGCTCAGCCGACGATGTAGAGCGTTGTGAAGAGCGCTATCCAGACTACGTCGACGAAGTGCCAGTACATCGAACACGCTTCGATGGCTTCGTGGTGTTCGGCCGAAAACTGTCCCCCGAGGGAACGCGCCAGGCAGACGAAAATGAAGATTGCGCCGCCCGCCACGTGCGCCCCGTGGAAACCCGTCAGCGTAAAGAAGGTTGTGCCGTAGATCGTGTCGCTCGCCCGGAAGGGGAGCTGCGAGTAGTCGTACATCTGCATGGAGAGGAAGGTCAGGCCCATGATGAGCGTGATGAACAGGGCCCAGATCAGTCCGCTCCGGTTCCCCTTCCGAATCTGGATGACGCCCCATTGGATAACGAATGAGCTGGAGACAAGGACCACAGTCGCGACGGCAGGGAGCGCGAGCTCCAACTCGAGCTTGACCCCGCTCGCAATCTTTTCCGGAGACAGCATCTCCTCGGGTGGCCACGACGGCGCGTCTGCGCGGGCGATGAAGTAGGCGGCGAACAATCCGCCGAAGAACATGACCTCGGACGCGATAAAGAGGATGAACCCGAGCATCCCATTGCTCATCCCCTCGTTCTGCTTGTGGACGGCTGCGTGGACGGCCATTGCCTCTTCTTCCTTCCTTACCGCGGCGCCTGGTGGCTCGCCGGCGCGCCATGGCGCAGGTCAAAGAGCGGCCGCTCGGAGTGGATCTCGGGCAGTTCGTCGAAGTTGTGGACTGGAGGAGGCGACGCCGTCGCCCACTCCAGTGTGTTCCCTTCCCAGGGGTCGTTTGGCTGGTCTTTCGGCTTCATGAAGGTCATCACGCAGTTCACGATGAACGGGATCATCGAAACCGCGATCAGAAACGCGCCCACCGTCGCAATGCTGTTCAGGAGGTCCCAGTCGTTGGCGGAGGAGTACGTCGCGATGCGACGTGGCATCCCGTCCAGGCCGAGGAGGTGCATTGGGAAGAAGGTCAGGTTGAAGCCGATGATCATGAGGGTGAAGTGGAGCACCCCCAGCTTCTCGTTGAGCTTGCGGCCCCAGATCTTCGGGAACCAGTAGTAGAGCCCGCCGAAGACCGCGAAGACGCTGCCCCCGAATAGCACGTAGTGAATGTGCGCCACTACGAAGTACGTATCGTGGATGGCGAAGTCCACAGGGACGGCGGCGCTAAACGTGCCGTTGATGCCCCCGATCAGGAACATGCTGACGAAGCCCAGGGCGAACAGCATCGGCGACGTAAAGCTGATGGAACCGCGCCAGAGGGTTCCCAACCAGTTGAAGATTTTGACGCCCGTCGGGATCCCGATGAGCGCCGTCATGAAGCCGAAGAACGGCTTGAGCACTGCGCCTGTCGTGAACATGTGGTGAGCCCAAACGCTAAAGCCCAGTCCGCCGATGCCCATCGTTGCGAAGACGAACGCCTTGTAGCCGAAGAGTGGCTTTCGGGCGAACACCGGGAGGATCTCCGAGACGATCCCCATGCCCGGCAGGATCATGATGTAGACCGCCGGGTGCGAGTAGAACCAGAACACGTTCTGCCAGAGGATGACGTTCCCGCCGCCGTTGGGGTCGAAGAAGGAGCCGCCAAAGTTCCGGTCGATGAAGAGCATCACGAGGCCCGCCGCCAGCACCGGCGTGGCCAGGAGCTGGAGGAACGATGTCACGAGCATCGTCCAGCAGAAGATCGGCATGCGGAACATCGTCATCCCGGGGGCTCGCATCCGGAACATCGTCACCAGGAAGTTCGCGGCCCCGACGGTCGAGGAGATGCCGATCAGCAGGACAGCGATGATCCACATGTCCATCCCGGTGCCGAGCGTCTTGGCGAGGGGGCTGTACGCCGTCCATCCTGCCGCCGCCGACCCGCCATCGACGAGGAAACCGCCGAACATGATGAGACCGGCCGGTGGCACCAGCCAGAAGGACATGGCGTTTATCCGGGGGAACGCCATGTCGTTGGCGCCGATCTGGAGGGGAACCATGTAGTTCCCGAAACCGGCCCAAACGGGAATGATGAAGAGGAACAGCATCGCCGAGGCGTGCATCGTGAATATCTGGTTGTAGGTGTGGTTGCTGACGAAGTTGTTATCGGCTACTGCCAGTTGCGTGCGGACGAGCAGCGCGAGCACCCCGCCCACCGCGAAGAAGAACATCGTGACGTAGAGGTAAAGGATCCCCAGCTTCTTGTGGTCGACCGTCGTGAGCCAATCAAGGATGGCCGGCCGTTCGTAGGCCACGTGCCGTGGAATCGCGATGCTGGCCATTGGTCCCTCCCCGGGCCGCTACCGGCCCCCTCGTCGGAATCTCTGCACCGCCCCACTCGCATTGGGGAAACGGCGCCCCTTGAAAAGCGGCGGCCTTACGGCTGCCGCGCAGTCTTCGCTCCAGCCGCCTTCTCGGCGACCCATTTGTCGAATTCAGCCCGCTGCACGACGTGCACCTTGAATCGCATCAGCGCATGGTTCAGCCCGCAAAGCTCAGCGCACTGGCCGGTGAAGTCGCCGAGTTCCCGGGCCGTGATAGTGAAGCGATTGTCCCGGCCAGGGACAACGTCGAGCTTGTAGAGGAAATCCCGGACGTAGAACGAATGGATCACGTCGTTCGATACCAGTTTGAACTCAACCGGCTCGTCGATCGGGATCACGAGGGTAGGCTCTTCGGCCTGTGTGCCGATGACAGTGACCTGCCGCTTGTCGGCGAGGTCGGAGCCCTTCCCCAGGTCGTTCAGGTTGTAGGTGAACTGCCATTGGAACTGGAAACCCGTTACTTCTACCGTCAGGTTCTCAGGCGTTGACTTGTGTTCGATGCGCTGCAGCGTGATGAAGGTGAAGATGAAGATGGACGCTACGATGACCATAGGGATGCCCGTCCAGATCATCTCGATCACGTTGCTGCCGTGGGTCTGGGCAGGGAGTTCGTCGTTCTTCCGGCGGAACTTGATGATCGCGTAGACGAGCCCAGATTCGACGAGCAGGAACACCGCGAGTGCAAGGCCGAGGACGAAGAGGTAAAGCCGGTGGATGTCGTGGGCTTCTTGAGTGATGCCGCCCGACTGACCGCTCTGGGCGAACGCTACGTTCACGGTGAGGAGTCCGAGGAGAGCGATGAGGACGAGAGCGAAGGTCCGGATCACGGGACGGCGCTTTCCGGCGAGACGCATTCCTCGATCTCCCCTTCCAATTCCGCCGCCTGACCCGAGGCACACCCGCCCCGGCTGGTGTACCTGCGCTTGTTTGCGGTTGTGAACGGCGTCGCAATCGAGTTATATCCGCGGTCCCCGAACCTGTCAAGGAAGTTCCCGGCCTCGCCGGGGGTGCGCCCTTGAACCCTGCCCGGTGGCTCGAACGAGCCTTCCTGCTCGCCCGCCGAAGGCCACTTCGTCCCTCTTCCCGGCCTAACACAGACGCTCGGCCTAGCCGAATGCCCAACCATCCAGGCCCATCGCGACGAACACGATGGCCAGGTAGAGCAACGAATACTTGTAGAGGCTCATCGGCGAAGTCGACTCGGGCGCTCGCCAGAGCCTGTAGGCCATCGCCACGAAAATGGCTCCAGCGGCCGTGGCGACAGGCAGGTAAATCCAGCGAAGCTCTGCCGCCGGCGCCAGCAGCAACGAGATCACCACCAGCATCACCGAGTAGCGCAGGATCTGCAGGCGAGTGATCGCCGGCCCGTCGGTGACCGGGAGCATCGGCACTCCCGCTTCCGCATAGTCATTCTTCAAGCGCAGCGCGAGTGCCCAGAAGTGGGGTGGAGTCCAGAAGAATATGACTGCGAACATGACCACCGCGCCAAGCGAGACGTCGCCCGTCACCGCGGCCCAGCCCACGACGGGCGGAAACGCACCGGCTGCCCCGCCAATCACGATGTTCTGCGGCGTCCGCCGCTTGAGCCAGACGGTGTAGACGAATACGTAGAAGAGTAGCGCGCTCGTTGCGAGGCACGCCGCTGCGAGGGTCGTGGTCGCCCAGAGGAACACGAAGGCTCCGGCGCCCAATGCGATCCCGAAGATGAGTGCATTGCGGGGGCGGATAGCGCCCGTCACCAGCGGCCGGCCGCTCGTGCGCTTCATAATCGCGTCGATGTCCCGGTCGTACCAGCAGTTGATGGTGTTCGCCCCGGCGGCCGAGAGGGTGCCGCCAATTAGCGTCGCCAGGACCAGCCAGCTCGAAGGCCATCCGCGGGCCGCGACCATCATCGCGGGGACGGTCGTGATCAGTAGCAGGACGATGATTCGAGGCTTGGTCAACGAGACATAATTCCGCACGGTCGCTGCGAACTGCGGGCGGCTCACGGCCATCGTCTCCGCCCTCACGCTGCCACCCCTGCGCGGCCATCGACGTGCGCCATCACCCGCACGGTTGCCGGCGCGTAGAAAGCAAGGATGACCGCCGAACTCAGCGTTGCCCAGACGCTCGCGGCGATCGCCGTATGCGCGACGGTCAGCCAATCGGGGAAGGTGTACCAGACGTTGGCAGCCCCCACGACCACCTGTGCTCCGTAGAGCGCCCCGGCAGCTATGGCAACTGGGCCGGCCCACGCGAGCTTCTTCCTCTGCCGCCATCCCGCCACCACTACCGCCACAATAAAGATCGCGAGCGTCCCGGCCAGGTAACGGTGGACCATGTGGGTGATCTCCTGGTTGTCGCTTGTGGGGAGGAGCGACCCGTTGCAGGCGGGCCAGCCGCTGCAGGCTGTGCTTGCGCCGCTCTCGGCCATGTAGCCCCCCATCCAGAGCACTCCAGCCAGCCACGCCAATGCCAGCAGCGACAGCTTCCCGACGGCCAGGCCCGCCACTGCTTCGGCGTTGCGGCCAGCCTGCTGCCGTAGTTCTTCCCGGTACATCGAAAGGGCGACCGCCAATTCGCACGTGAGGACCAGCATCGCGGCGAGGAGGTGGGTGGCCACCACTTCCGGAGGAAGTTCACGCTTCACCGTGATGGCGCCCAGGATGCCCTGGAGCCCGACCAGCGGTACCGCCGCGGTCGCGGTCCAGAGTGTGAAAGGAACGTGCCTGTAGTGTCGCCACGCCAGGACCGCTGTCGCGATGACCATCAGGCCGACCAGCGATGCCACGAACCGATGTGAGAATTCGATGAGGGAGTGCCGCGACCCGGGCGGGACGACGCCGCCGTGGCAAGTCGGCCAGTCCGGACAGCCGAGGCCAGACCCCGTCGCGCGGACGTAGGCCCCGATGGCGATGAGGACGATGGTCAGAAGAGCCGTTGCGAAAGCGAGACGCCGGGCTGTCTTCATCCCCTGGTGAGCGAGCCTTTCCACAACACGGGCAACGCCAGAGCTATCGTTCCTTGTGCCCTGGACAGGCGTGCCCTCAGCCGTCCGCGACCCGAGACAGGGTGCCATATTGCTCTTGCAGGCGCCACCGGAGGGCGCTCAGAAGCCCTGGCTGCCGTCTAACCAGCGCAATCCGTCGACGAGCACACCGCTGACCGACATCTCCCAGTGAAGGTGCGGCCCGGTGGAGAGACCAGTCGTCCCAACGAAACCCAGCACCTGCCCCTTCGCGATCGGCTGTCCAACCGCCACGCTGATCGACTCCAGATGGGCGTATCCGGACAGGACTCCGCCGCCATGGTCGATGATCACCATGTTCCCGCGCACCGTAAGCCGCGCTGCCAGAACCACGACGCCGGTGTTCGTGGATCCGACCGGCGTGCCCGAGTCGGCCCCAATATCGGTCCCGCCGTGGTGGCCGCCCACCGGTCCGCCGTTGAAGGATCGCTGCTCGCCAAAGTAGCCACTTATTCCGACGTGATGACCTGAAAGGTCGAGCGGGACGATCCAGGCGCCGTCCCACTTACGAGCCGTGTCGCCGGAGTACATGGTGGCGAGGAGGCGCTCTTCGGCCGCGACAAGTACCGGGTCGAGCAATTCGCCGACGCCCGGCGGGAGGTCGATGTAGTCGACAGTCCAGCGCGTGCGCACCACGGTGATCGGGCGCGTCACCCGCTCGGATCCGCCCGCGGAGGTGTAGGACACCGTCACCACAGCCGGACCAGGCGGATCTTCCGTGCCAAAGCCCACGAACCCCACCAGGCCGCCGCCAAGCGGGGCGAGCGGAGAAGCCCGGCCAAAGACCGTGGCGCTGCCGGATTGCGCTTCTGTGACGGTCACCATCAGCGTGCCGCCCTGGTAGACCGAGCTGGTCGAAACCCGGACCTCCGACGGCATCCCGTCGCGGGCCAGGCCGGCCATCCCGAGCCGGAAGTGAAAGGTAGCAGCCGGCGCAACTGTTGCCGCAGATGGACTCTCGCCGAAGTGCGTTAGCGCCCCGGCCAGTGCCACGACGACGAGGGCCGCGGGGCGGGCGAGCCTCATGGCTCTACCTTATCCCGAGCGGCGGGAGAGCGGAAGCAATCCGAAGCCCCCCGTTTCAGGGGTGCCTGGGGGTCCCTACGAGTTGTTTGCGGGCGGCGTCGCGCGATGCGTCCACCAGTTCAAGCGCCTTCGCCGGGTCGGGGATCGCAGCAAGGATGAAGTTCGGCTTCTCGCCGGCGGTCTGGCAGAGCACGTCACCGAAGTTGAACAGCGTTGGCAAGATCCCACTCTTGTTCACCGACATGTCCTGGATGTCGACCAGGTCTGCGCTCGCCATGCGGTGGTGGATCCAGTTGTTCTTGACCGAATCCACGACCCGCTGGTTCGTCACCACCCAGACGTCGTTCTGGTACCGGTACCACGTGAAGTAGCCGCGCACGGCCCAGTAGCCGGCCCAGACAACGTCGACCCCCAGCGCCGCAAGTCCCCCTTTGCCGCCGAGGCCAGCCGTAGCCGACATCAGCCATGTGAACACGCCTATCGGGGCCAGTCCGGCCAGGACGATGCCCACGAGTTTCGGTACGAAGTACATCCAGTGGCGGCGACAGAACAGAAGGACGTTCTCCCCCTCTTGCAGCTCGAATGGCACCTTCATCGCCTGTTCCTCCTGCATCGGGGTGTCCGGGCTAACCGGTGACCGCGCCTTCAGTAGCGCTCGAAACGGTGCGGGCGTACTTCGCAAACACTCCCTGCCGGTAGCGCGGCTCCGGCGGCTTCCATCCGATCCGCCTGCGCTCTACGTCGGCAGGGTCGACCTCAAGATCGAGCCGCCGCCCGGTTACGTCGAAACTGATGATGTCCCCTTCCCGGACGAAAGCGATCGGCCCACCTACGGCGGCCTCGGGCGCAACGTGGCCTGCCATGAGCCCGCGTGTGGCGCCGCTGAAGCGCCCATCGGTGAGCAGCGCCACCGATTCTCCGAGCCCTGCCCCTACTAGCGCGGCCGTCACTCCCAGCATCTCGCGCATTCCCGGCCCGCCACGAGGCCCTTCGTTGCGGATGACCAGGACATCTCCGGGTCGAATCTGGCGCCCGCTTACCGCCTTAAACGCGTCCTCCTCGCATTCGAACACGCGCGCCGGCCCTCTGTGCAGGAGCCGTTCATGCCCCGCAACCTTGATAACGCACCCTTCCGGAGCGAGGTTGCCGCGAAGGATGACCAGCCCGCCGGTCGCCTTGAGGGCCTTCTCGACGGGCAGGATGACGTCCTGTCCGGGCGTCTCGCGGGCATCAGCCGCCTCCTGAGCGATTGTCCGTCCCGTCACGGTGGTGGCGGAGCCGTGAAGCTTTCCGGCATCGAGCAGGCGCTTAGCCAGCAACGGCGTGCCGCCCGCGCGGTCCATGTCCAGCGCGACATAACGGCCACCGGGACGCAAGTCCCCGATGAGCGGCGTTCGCTCGCTGATTCGGTCAAAGTCGTCGATGTTCAACGGCACGCCGGCTTCACGGGCGAGGGCAAGCAAGTGCAGGACGACGTTCGTCGAGCCGCCGGTGGCCGCGGCACAGGCTATACCGTTCTCCAGCGCCTCGCGGGTGAGGATGTCGAGTGGCCGCTGCCCCCGCTTGAGCACGTCCATCACGAGTTCTCCCGTGCGGTAGCCGATGTTGTCTTTGCGCGGGTCCGTTGCCCCTACCGTCCCGCTGCCCATCGCAGCCAGGCCGAGGAACTCCATCACGGTCGCCATCGTGTTGGCCGTGTACTGGGCGCCACAGGCCCCCGCGCCGGGGCAAGCCACAGCCTCGAGCGCTTCCAGTTCGGAGTCGGTGATCTTCCCTGCGGCGTGTTCTCCCACCGCCTCGAATACGTCCTGGATCGTCACGTCGCGACCGCGGTAGATGCCCGGGGCAATCGAGCCGCCATAAAGGATGAGCCCGGGGATGTTGAGCCTCGCAAGGGCCATCGCCCCCGCGGGGATCGTCTTGTCGCAACCCACGATCACGACCGCGGCATCGAACGAATAGCCCACCCCGCAGAGTTCGATCGAGTCCGCGATGATTTCGCGCGAGATGAGCGAGGCCTTCATCCCCTCAGTGCCCATGGAGATGCCGTCGCTGATCGAGATCGTGTTGACTTCCATGGGAGTGCCGCCGGCGGCGCGCACGCCAGCCATGACGTGCTGAGCCAGCTCCCGCTGATTCAGATTGCAGGGCATGGTTCCGATCCAGCTGTGTGCGACCATCACCAGCGGCCGCTTAAGGTCCTCGCTCGAAAAGCCGACCGACCGCAGGTAGGAACGCGCGGGCGCGCGGTCCGGACCGTCGACCAGGATCCGGCTGTGTTGGCGTGAATCGTAGGGCATGGCGGATGGCTCCTGCGGGTCCGTGTGTTCGAAGCTTACCCGCCCGGCTGCTGAAGTTCGATCAGGCCAAGCCCACCCGCCCGGAGCCCGAGCTATTCCCAGCCCGCAGCGTTGCGCAGGCGGTTCCCGGAGACGTGCATTGTCGATTCCCACGCGCCCTTCAACGGCAGCAACGACGGCATCACCCGAAGCTCCACCGCCGCCTCGCGGAGCGCAGCCAGGATGTCGTGAATCGCATCGACGCGTTCCGGCGTGACTGATGCCTTGTTGACGTGGGCCCCGTGGTCGTAGAGCGGTTCGAAGCCCTCGGGGGGCAGGGAATACCGGTAGATGCTGGTGGTCCGAAGCCGTTCCAACCAGGCCCACTCCACGTGCGCGACCATTCGCGTGGCTTCTCGCTGCCCCCACCAAAGGTCGAGGTCAGCTGCGGTGGTGGCCGGCAGCGGCCAGGTCACGATCCGCGGGCAGTTGCGCGGGAACAAATACATGGGAGAGTGCCACTCGTCGATCGCCCAGACCAATGGCCCGTTGAGCCAGTCTTGCCCCGCCGGGCGCTCGGTCGGCACGGCCACCGCCCGCGGTTCGAACACCCGGATGTCCGCCTCCTCGCTGAAGTGGTAGAGGACCAACTGCGACTCCGGCCCGAACGCCCTTACTTCGGTGCGGCGGTTGCGGCGACCTGGGCCATCGCCTCCCCGAGGCGGTGGATGCCTTCTTCGATGTCCTCCATGGGCACGTAACTGAAGGCCAGCCGCACGTGGTTTGTCGCGTTGCCGTCGGCGAAGAACTGGGGACCCTGTCCGACGATGACTCCGCGTTCGTTGGCCGCAAGAGCCACGTCTCGCGATCCGATGCCCGGGCGCAACTCGAGCCAGAGGAAGAAGCCGCCGAGAGGGCGTCTGTAGGTGCAGTAGTCGCCGCAATAGCGCTTGATGGCGTCCTCGACGCGAGTGAGCTTCTTTTCGTAGGTCGATCGGAGGTGCGTGATATGCCGGTCCAGGTCGCCGTTGCGGATCATCTCGGCGATGACCCTGCCCATGAACGGACTGGTCCCCATGTCGAAGCGGACGGCAGACATGCGGCTGATCATCGCCGCGGGGCCCATGGCCCAGCCCATGCGCAGGCCCGTGGCGATGATTTTCGAAAAGCTCGAGACCTTGATGCCGTGATCCCCGTTGCTCAACGCGAAGAGCGACGGCGGCGGAGGATCCCTGAACCACAGCTCGCCGTAAGCGTCGTCCTCCAGGATGAACGTGTTGTACTGGCGGGCGAGTTCGGCCATGCGCTCACGCCGGTCACGCGGCAGGGTGCAGCCGGCCGGGTTCTGGTGCGTGGGGATGCAGTAGATGAACTTCGCGCGCTTACCCTGGTCGGCGAGCTTCTTCAGCTCGTCCCCTAGCAGGTCGACCCGCAGACCCACGTCGTCCATCGGGACGCCAACCAGGGTCGCGCCGAACGACCGTATCGTGCGCATGCTGCCGGGAAAGTTGGGACTTTCGACCAGGACGATGTCGCCCGGGTCCAGGAGCGTCTCGCAGACCATGCCGATGGCGTGCGCCGAGCCCGACGAGACAATGACCTGCTCCACCGCCACGGGGATCCCCTCAAGGCGCGAAGAACGTTCAGCGATCGCCTGCCGGAGGGGGTACGGGCCGAACGTCCCACCGTATTCCAGCGCTTCTTTCTGTTCGCGGTCGATCACCGTCCGGGAGGCTTTCAGCAGGATTTCTCCGGGGAGCGAGGGGATGTCTGGCAGGCCGCCGGCGAACGATATGACCGGCCCCCGGTCGGGAGTGGCCGCCGCCCAGACCGCGGGCCCCAGGACCCGGGCCCGTTGGCTGACCACTTCGTCGACATGATCGGCGTCCCAGTACGTCTGCTCAGTCATGCTCTGCAACCTGCCTCTGGCGATGCTGAACAGTATAGCGGCTCGCCGCTCAACGACTCCGGGGAAGGCCGTTCCGATCCGGAGATTGCCTTCTCGACCCTCGACGGGCCACTTGACCGGACTGTTATACTGCAAGCTCACCGATCCGCTCATCTCAGTTTGGGAATTGTTTCACAATCGCGGTCCTGCGAACCCGGGCAGCGCCGCAAGGGCTTCGCACATTCCCGAAACTGAGCGAATGGCGGGCCGAGACGGGATACGAGATGGGCCACGTGGGCATGCCCCAGAAGCAGGGCCTCTACGACCCGCGCCACGAGCACGATAGCTGTGGCGTTGGTTTCGTGGTGCACCTCAAGGGCCACCGCTCGCACCAGATTGTGCAGGACGGCCTCACCGCCCTCGAACACCTCAACCACCGCGGTGCTTGCGGCTGCGAGGTCAACACCGGCGATGGCGCTGGCCTTCTCATTCAGATCCCCGACGAGTTCTTTCGGCGCGAATGCCCCTCCCTCGGTATCCGGCTCCCGGAGGCCGGCCACTACGGCGTCGGGATGTTCTTTGCCTCCCGCGACCCAAGGCCTCGTGCCCAGGCCATGGCGCTCTTCCGGGCTATCGTCGAAGAAGAAGGGCAACACCTGCTGGGCTGGCGCGACGTGCCCACGAACAACGTTTCCATCGGCAACAGCGCACTGGCGGCCGAACCGACGATGCACCAGGTGTTCATCGCCCGCGGCGCCGGGGTCGGCGACGAAGAAGCTTTCGAGCGGATCCTCTACGTAATCCGCAAGCGTTTTGAGAAGGCTATCGGTCGCTGGGGTATCAAGGACCCCGAATACTTCTACTTCCCGAGCCTTTCCTGCCGGACCCTCGTCTACAAGGGCATGCTCACCGCGACGCAGCTCCGGGAGTATTTCCCCGACCTTTCCGACGCTCGCCTGATCAGCGGGCTGGCGATGTTCCATTCGCGCTTTAGCACGAACACCTTTCCAAGTTGGAAGCTCGCCCACCCCTACCGGATGATTTCACATAACGGCGAAATCAATACCCTCCGCGGGAACATCAACTG
Source organism: Tepidiformaceae bacterium (assembly GCA_041488155.1). Lineage (GTDB taxonomy): Bacteria > Chloroflexota > Dehalococcoidia > Tepidiformales > Tepidiformaceae > JBGPOS01. Next base: position 18,795 of record JBGPOS010000040.1, on the reverse strand, counting down.
GATGACCGCCCGCGAGGCGCTGTTCGAATCCCCGCTCTTCGATGACATCCACAAGATCCTTCCCGTCATCGACGAACACGGGAGTGATACCGCCTGCCTCGACAACGCTATCGAATTGCTTCTTCGCGCCGGGCGCCCGCTCGCCCACGCGATCATGATGCTCATCCCCGAAGCCTGGAGCGGGCACGAATCGATGAGCTCGGAGAAGAAGGCGTTCTACGAATATCACAGTTGCCTGATGGAGCCGTGGGACGGGCCCGCGTCGGTCGCGTTTACCGACGGCAAGACGATCGGCGCCGTCCTCGACCGCAACGGCCTCCGTCCGTCCCGCTACTACGTCACCAAGGACGACCTCGTCATCATGGCCTCCGAGGTAGGCGTCCTCCCGATCCCGCCTGAACGCATCCTGCGCAAAGGCCGGCTCCAGCCCGGCAAGATGTTCCTCGTCAGCATCGAAGAGGGCAGGATCATCGACGACGCCGAGCTCAAGGCCACACTCGCTGCCGCGCGCCCGTACCGGAAGTGGCTTGACCGGAACCTCCTTCCCCTCTCGGCCGTAGCTGCCGCCGAGGCCCCTTCGTCTCCTTTTCCGGAAAAGCTCCTGGAACAGCAGATAGCCTTCGGCTATACGCTCGAGGATCTGAAATACATCCTCGGACCGATGTCGGCCAACTCCGAAGAAGCCGTCGGTTCAATGGGCAGCGACACCCCGCTGGCTGTCCTGTCCAGCCGGCCGCAGCCGCTCTACAACTACTTCCAGCAGCTATTCGCCCAGGTCACGAACCCGCCCCTCGACGCGATTCGCGAAGAGATCGTGACCTCCGTCAAGACCGTCATCGGCCCTGAAGGCAACCTCCTTGACCCCGAGCCCGAGAGCTGCCACCTCATCAGCCTGGACAATCCGTTCCTCAGCAACGCCGAGATGGCGAAGATAAAGACTCTCAAGGACCACGCGCTGCAGGCGACGGTCCTCCCGATGCTCTTCCCTGCTGCCGAGGGGCCGGCCGGCCTCGAACCAGCCATGGCACGGCTTTTCGCCCAGGCCGACGACGCCATTGCCGGCGGCGCGAAAGTGCTCATCCTGTCGGACCGGGGTGTCGACCACGAGACCACCCGGATCCCCTGCCTGCTGGCCGTCGCCGGCCTCCACAACCACCTCGTTCGCGAGAAGAAGCGCACCCAGATCGGGCTCATCGTCGAGACCGGCGATGCCATCGAAGTCCACCATTTCGCCCTCCTCATCGGCTACGGAGCGGGGGCGATCAACCCCTATCTCGCCCTCGATACCCTGGCCCGCCTCGGCGACGAAGGCTTCCTCGATAGGTCCGTGACAGCCGAGGATGCAGCCGCCCACTACCTCAAGGCGATTAAGAAGGGCGTCGTCAAGGTGATGTCCAAGATGGGCATCTCAACCATCCAGAGCTACCGCGGCGCACAGATCTTCGAAGCGATAGGCCTCTCGGAAGCGTTCATCGATCGCTACTTCACGAAGACCGTTTCGCGCATCGGCGGGATCGGCATCGACGAAGTGGCAGTCGAGACGTTCTCCCACCACCAGCGGGCCTATCCCGCGCGTGGCGGCGGCCTCCATAGCCTCAACTGGGGGGGCCAGTACCAGTGGCGGCGCGATGGCGAATACCACCTGTTCAACCCCGACACGGTGTTCAAACTCCAACACGCGACCCGCACGGGCCAGTTCAAGATCTTCCGCGAGTACACCCAGCTCGTGAACGACCAGAGCGAGCGCATGGCTACGCTCCGTGGCCTGTTCGACTTGCAGCCCGACCGGCCGTCGATCCCTATCGACGAAGTGGAGTCGGCAGAGAGCCTGTTCCGCCGCTTCGCCACAGGCGCGATGTCCTATGGCTCAATCAGCGCTGAAGCGCACGAAACTCTCGCTATCGCCATGAACCGCATCGGCGGCAAGAGCAACACCGGCGAAGGCGGTGAAGACCGCCGCCGCTTCGTGTCCGACCCCAACGGAGATTCGCGCAGAAGCGCAATCAAGCAGGTCGCCTCCGGCAGGTTCGGTGTCACCAGCGAATACCTTGTCAATGCCGACGAGCTCCAGATAAAGATGGCCCAGGGCGCCAAGCCCGGCGAAGGCGGCCAGCTCCCGGGCGCCAAGGTCTACCCGTGGATCGCCGCGGTGCGTTACGCCATCCCGGGCGTGGGGCTTATCAGTCCGCCGCCGCACCACGACATCTATTCGATCGAGGACCTCGCCCAACTGATCCACGACCTGAAGAACTCGAACTCCCGTGCCCGGATCAGCGTCAAGCTGGTGGCCGAAGTCGGGGTCGGCACCGTGGCAGCAGGGGTGGCGAAGGCGAAGTCCGATGTTGTGCTCATCAGCGGTCACGATGGCGGCACCGGCGCCAGTCCCCTCACCTCGCTGAAGCACGCCGGCGTCCCCTGGGAACTTGGCCTCGCAGAAACTCAACAGACGCTCGTCATCAACAAGCTTCGCGACCGCATCGTCGTCCAGGTCGATGGCCAGCTGAAGACCGGTCGCGACGTGATCATCGGCGCCCTCCTCGGGGCCGAGGAATTCGGATTCGCAACCGCTCCGCTCGTGGTCATGGGCTGCATCATGATGCGCGTCTGCCACCTCGACACCTGCCCTGTCGGCATCGCCACCCAGAACCCGAAACTCAGGGAGAAGTTCGACGGCAAGGCCGAGCACGTTGTCAACTTCTTCCGTTTCATCGCCGAAGAAGTGCGCGAGTACATGGCCCAACTCGGCTTCCGCACGCTGGACGAGCTGATTGGGCGGAGTGATCTGCTCGACATGCGCCGGGCTATCGACCACTGGAAGGCGCAGGGACTGGACCTCTCCGCCATCCTCTACCGGCCCGAGGTCGGCGCCGAGGTCGCCACTCACTGCGTGACGGTCCAGGACCATGCGCTCGAGGCAGCGCTCGATCAGCAGTTGCTCAAGCTAGCCGCCGCGGCCCTGGAAAAAGGCCAGCGTGTGAGCCTCGAACTGCCTATCCGAAACGTAAATAGGACGGTCGGGACCATCCTCGGGAGCGAACTCACGCGCCGTTATGGGTTCAACGGGCTCCCGGACGATACCATCGACATCCTGTTCCACGGCTCAGCGGGGCAGAGCTTCGGAGCGTTTCTCCCTTCCGGTATCACCCTTCGCCTCGAAGGCGACACGAACGACTACGTCGGCAAGGGCCTCTCCGGCGGCAAAATCGTCGTCTTCCCGCCGTGCGAGGCGACCTTCGTGCCCGAAGAGAACATCGTCATCGGCAACGTCGCCCTCTATGGAGCGACCAGTGGCGCGGCGTTCTTCCGCGGTGTGGCGGGCGAACGCTTCTGTGTCCGGAACAGTGGGGCGGTCGCAGTCGTCGAAGGCACGGGAGACCATTGCTGCGAGTACATGACCGGCGGCCGCGTGGTCGTGATCGGCCCCACCGGCCGAAACTTCGGCGCCGGCATGAGTGGCGGCCTGGCGTATGTCTATGATCCGGAAGGGGATTTCCACACCCGCTGCAACCCGGACATGGTGACCCTCGAAAGGCTGGACGAGCCCGAAGACCTGGAGTTGGTCCGTGGTCTCGTCGCGCGACACCTTGAATACACCGGCAGCACCGTCGCTGGTCAACTCCTAAACGAGTGGCCCAGCGTGACCTCGAAGTTCGTCAAAGTATTCCCCCGCGAATACCGCCGCGTCCTGGGCGAGCAGTCCCTCGCTCAGGAGAGCCAGCAGAGGGGCGGAGTCGCGGTGGGGGCGAGGCGTGGCTAAACCTACTGGCTTTATGGAGTTCCGCCGCGAACTCCCTCGCCGCCGGCCCATCCAACAGCGAGTCCACGATTGGCTCGAGGTTTACGAGGACTACCCCGACCAGAAGCTCCGGGACCAGGCAGCGCGCTGCATGGACTGCGGCGTACCGTTCTGTCACGAAGGCTGTCCGCTGGGCAACATAATCCCGGACTGGAACGACCTCGTGTACCGCGATCGCTGGCGAGAAGCGATTGGGCGACTGCACGCCACCAACAACTTCCCCGAGTTCACCGGACGCCTCTGCCCGGCGCCCTGCGAAGCAGCCTGTGTCCTCGGTATCAATAGCGATCCCGTCACGATCAAGCAAATAGAGCTGACCATCATCGAACACGCCTTCCGGGAAGGCTGGATCGTCGCCGAGCCGCCTTCTTGTGCCACCGGGAAGTCTGTTGCGGTCATCGGATCGGGACCCGCCGGCCTTGCCTGCGCGCAGCAGCTGGCCCGCGCAGGTCATGCCGTCACTGTCTTCGAACGTGACGACAGGATCGGCGGCCTGCTTCGCTACGGCATCCCGGACTTCAAAATGCAGAAGCAGCTCATCGACCGCCGTCTCGCCCAGATGGAGGCCGAGGGCGTCGTCTTCCGCCCCGCGGTCAACGTGGGCGCCGGCCTTCACGCCAAAGAGTTGCAGTCTCAATACGACGCGATTTGTCTCACCGGGGGGGCGACGCACCCCCGCGACCTTGAAGTCCCTGGCCGCGATCTCAAGGGCGTCTACTTCGCGATGGAGTATCTTCCCATGCAGAATCGCCGGATCGCCGGCGACGAGATCCCCGACGCAACCTTCATCTCCGCGGCCGGCAAGCGGGTCATCATCCTCGGCGGCGGTGATACCGGCGCAGACTGCCTGGGCACGGCCATCCGCCAGGACGCAGCGGAGATCCTTCAGTACGAGCTGCTGCCCCGCCCGCCGGCCGAACGCCCCGAGGAAACCCCGTGGCCGGCCTGGCCCAACATATACCGCGTGTCCGCTGCCCACGAGGAGGGCGGCGTCCGTGACTACAGCATCCTCACGAAGAGCCTGTCCGGCGTGAACGGCGTGCTTAAGAAGCTCCACGCCGTTCGAGTCGAGTTCACGCGAGAGAACGGGCGGCAGGTCATGCGCGAACTCCCAGGTTCCGATTTCGAAGTGGAAGTAGACCTTCTCCTCCTCGCGATGGGCTTCCTCGGCCCTGAGAAGCCCGGCCTGCTCGAACAGCTCGGAGTCGAACTGACCGACCGGGGCAACGTGAAGGCGGACGCCGACAAGATGACCAGCGTCCCGGGGGTCTTTACCGCCGGTGACATGACCCGAGGGCAGTCCCTCATCGTCTGGGCGATCGCCGAAGGGCGGGCCGCCGCCCGCGGGATCGACCAGTTCCTCATGGGGGAAAGCCTCCTCCCCTCGCCGCTCTAAGCGCCCCTCTAGCTCCACTGGATGGTTGGACGAGGGCGTCCAGGACTTTACGATGCGCCGCATGCCCGGAGCTCTCGCGGGAATCCGTGTTCTCGACTTTTCCATCATCGTGCAGGGGCCGCAGTGCGCGGCGATGCTGGCAGATCTCGGCGCCGACGTCGTCAAGGTGGAGCGTAGAGACTACGGCGATGCAGCCCGGCTCATCCCGATCAGCGACGACGACCCGCGGAGCGCCGACTTCTTCGCCTGCAATCGCGGCAAACGTAGCGTCGGCCTCGACTTCACGAACCCGATGGGGCTCCAGGTCGCCCTGCGGCTGATTCAGTCCGCGGACGTGATGATCAGCGGCTTTGCCCCGGGCGTCATGGAACGCCTTGGCCTCGGCTACGGCGTATGCTCGGCGGTCAACCCTCGGCTCATCTACGCGACCGCCTCGGGGCTCGGCGCGCAGGGCCCCGACGCCTATCGTAAGGGTGTCGACCTCGTGGGCCAGGCAGCAGGCGGACTGATTCGAACCACCGGGCAGGACGGCGAGTTCCCAACACCGGCCGGGGCCGTCATCGCCGATAGCGCCGGCGGCATGTCGGTAGCTATCGGCGTTCTCACCGCCCTCTTCCACCGGGAGCGGACTGGACTCGGCCAGCGCGTTGACGGGTCGCTGCTGGGCGGGCAGATCTGGTTGCAGGCCAGCGAATTGAGCTTCTACCTCATGGGCGGCCGGAACTCGGAACGCGCCAATCGAGGGCACGCCTTCATCCCCGCCATCTACCGCGTTTTCGCAACCATGGACGGCCACCTCGTCATCGCCGGCGTGTCGCCACGCGAGCGAGAAGGGTTCTTCCGGGCCCTCGACCGGCCCGGCCTGGTCTCGGATCCTCGGTTCAGTTCACCGATGGGGTTCGGAGCCAACCTGACGAACATCTTCGAGGCCCTCGAACCCATCTTCCGCGAACGAACCACCGCCGAGTGGGTCGAGCGACTGGGAAAGGAGAACCAGCGCTTCGCTCCCGTGAACGACTACAGGGCCGTCGCCGAGTACGAGCAGGCATATGCCAACGGATACCTGCGCCGCGTGGAGCATCCGGAATTCGGTCCGATGAGCATCGTCGGCAACCCGGTAGCCCTGAGCGAGACCCCCGCTGAGCCCGGTGTCGCCGCGCCCGAGCTCGGACAGCACACCGAGGAGGTGCTGCTCGAAGCCGGATACAGTCGGGACGACCTGGAGGAACTGCGCGCGAACGGCGTGATTTAGGAACCGCTGCGACAGCGAGGCGATCCCCCGGTCGATTGCGGAATCTCGACCCCTGACGTAGGTTCAGCCGGTGTTCGAAAACGTCGTCGAAGACATTCGCGTGGGCGCGACCTGGCACGATGTCCCCTGCATCCGGCGGCGATGGGGGCCCGGTGCCGCCCAAGCCGCCGCGGTGGTGCTTTCACCCACGCTCCAGGTGGTGCTCATCTACCGGCTGCAGGCCTGGCTTCGCTCAAACCGCGTCCCTCTTCTGCCGGGCTTGTGCCGGCGGTTAACGATGGCGGTCGCCGCCGTCTCGATAGGGGATAGCGCAGTTGTCGGCCCGGCGCTGTTGCTGGCGCACGGGAACGTCGTCATTGACGGGCGCACCAGGATCGGCGGCCTGTGCACGATCGGGCCGTTCGTGACGATCGGCCTCAACACCGGCGGTCCCGACGCGAGCCTCGTCGGACCTACGATTGGCCGGTTCGTCTTCATCGGAACCGGGGCGAAGATCCTGGGCCCGATCACCATAGGCGAGAACGCCCGCATCGGGGCCAACGCGGTGGTTATGACCGATGTGCCGGCGAACAGCACCGCTGTCGGCGTCCCGGCCCACGCCATACCGCACGAGCGACCGCTCGGACCAGCCCGGAGTGACCGCGGCTAGAAGCTTCGGTCGATGAAGTACTCGGCGACCTCGCGGAAGTCGTCTCGCGAGCCATGAGGCAGTTGCAGGGCAGCAAGAAGCCTGTCCGCCTCGTCGGCGTGCTTCCGCGCTTGTTGGCGGCAGAGCTCGTCGGCCCCGGCCGCCTCCAGCGCTCTGACGACTCCCCGGATGTCCTCAACCTCCCCGGCGCCTGCGTATGCGCGACGAACCACCGCCGCCGCTCGCTCGTCCGCCATCGCGTGGACCACCGGGAGGGTCTTCTTCCGCCGCGCGATGTCGTTTGTGTTCGACTTTCCGGTGAGGCCGGGGTCGCCCCAGATCCCGAGGTAGTCGTCGCGGGCCTGGAAGGCGAGGCCAAGTTCCGCGCCCCAGCGGCCGAGCGTCGCCGCCACCCCAGCAGGAGCCCCGGCAAGGATGGCGCCCATTTCGAGCGGCGCTCCCAACAGGGCGCCCGTCTTCCCTCCCGACATCCCCAGATACTCGTCTACGCTGACCTGGTCGCGCGACTCGAAGGCGATGTCCTCCCACTGGCCCGCGATCATCTTGCAGATCGCCTCGTTCAAAGTTGCCAGCGCCTGCATGCGCCGATCGACTGGCCCGGCCCCCGAGGCCAGGGCGTGGATCGCGCGGCTGAACAGGTAGTCGCCCACGTTGATCGCCTGGCCCTCGCCCATCAGCGCCCAGATGGTCGGCCTGTGGTGGCGCTCAGCATCGTGATCCTGGACTTCGTCGTGCACCAGGGAGAAATTGTGCACCAGCTCTACGGCCACGGCGCCGGGCATCGCCTGTACGGCTGTCCCGCCGAGCACCTCTGCTGCAAACAGGCAGAGGCCCGGCCGGATGCGTTTCCCACCCACACTGGCTGGCCGGCCGCGCTCGTCTTCCCACCCCATGACATAACGAGCTGCCGTTGGCAGCGGGCCTGGACCGTCGCCTACTGCTTCCAGGAGAGCCCGCTCAAGCGCGCCGCCGTGCCGAGACAGTACCGCAGGGACACCGCCGCCTAGCGTGGGCATGGCCGCCTCAGGCCGGCGTCAGGGAGCCGAGCTGGGCTCGTCCGTCCTCAGCCAGCGCGCGACGGGCAGCCAGCACTTCGACCGTCCGTGCCGCTATTCCCGCAGCGTCTAGCGACGAGAGAGCGCGGAACGTCTTCTGCGGCCCGTGGTCGACGATGGAGTCTGGCATCGTGAGGTTGAGCAGACAGCGGTCGGCGAGCCGGTTGTCTGCGAGAACTTCGAGCACCGCATCGCCAAAGCCACCCGCTCGCACGTTCTCTTCGGCGGTGATGATGCCGCCGGTCTCGCGGGCGAGCCGCACAAGTAGTTCGGCGTCGATGGGCTTGGCGAAGCGAGCATTGACGACGGTCGCCGAGATCCCTGCCTCGGCCAGGATATCCGCAGCCTTGACGCACTCCATCACCGGGGCTCCAAAGCCCACGAGCGTCACGTCCGCGCCTTCGCGCAGGATCTCTGCCCTGCCGATCGGGATGCGCTGCATCGGCAGGTTCGTCGGCGCACCCGGTCCGGAGCCTCGGGGAAAACGCAGCGAAAACGGACCGCTGTGCTGCACGCCGGTATAGAGCAGGTCGCGAAGCTCGCGCTCGTCCTTGGGCGCGCTGACGACCATGTTCGGAAGGCAACGCAGGTAGCTGGTATCGATAAAACCCTGGTGGGTCTTGCCGTCGTCCCCGACGAATCCCGCCCGGTCCAGTGCGAACACCACCGGCAGGTTCTGGACAACGACGTCGTGGACGACCGAGTCGAAACCCCGCTGGAGGAAGGTGGAGTAAATCGCGGCAATCGGCCGAATGCCCTGGGTTGCCAGCCCGGCGGCGAACGTCACGGCGTGCTGCTCGGCGATGGCGACGTCGAACACCCGGTCGGGATGCTTCTTGTGCACCGGCGCGAGCCCCGTCCCTTCGAGCATGGCGGCCGTGACCGCGACGACCCGCGGGTCTTGCTCAATCAGCTCCTGCGTCGCCTGGGCGAACACCTGGCTGTACGTCGGTGCAGGTGGTGGAGCGGACGGGTCGGCGGGGCTCTTCAGCCAATAGGTGCCGCTGTGGCTCTTTATCGGGTCCGCCGCGGCTTCCGGGATGCCGTGGCCTTTTTCCGTGAGGACGTGCAGCAACACCGGCTTGCCGCGCACCTTCTTTATCGCCGCTAGCGTCGACTCGAGCTCGTGCATGTCATGCCCATCGACCGGCCCGTAGTACTCGAAGCCAAACTGCTCCCAGAAGCTCGCCGGTACGAGCAGATCTCGCATGCTCGACTTCACGCGCTTGGCCCCCTCCCACACCTGTTTGCCAAGAGGGAGATGCTCGACCACGTTGCCAATGTCGCGCTTCATCGTGCGATACAGGGGGTCGACGCGAAGTTTGTTCACGTTTCGGCTCAAGGCACCGACGTTCGGCGAAATCGACATCGCGTTGTCGTTCAGAATGACGATCAGGTTCTGCGCAAGGTGTCCCGCGTGGTTCATCGCCTCGAAGGCCATACCCGCTGTCATCGCCCCGTCGCCGACCACCGCCACCACATCGAAGTCTTCGCCCTTCAAGTCCCGGCCCACGGCCATCCCCATCGCGGCTGAGATTGCCGTGCCGGCATGTCCGGCCCCGAAGGGGTCGTGTTCGCTCTCGTTGCGATCCGCGAAGCCTGACAGGCCCTGGTACTGGCGGATGGTCGACATCCGGGCTTTGCGGCCAGTCAGAATCTTGTGGACATAAACCTGGTGGCTTACGTCCCAGACGATCTTGTCCCGTGGCGTGTCAAAGAGCCGGTGGAGCACGATCGAGAGTTCGACCACACCGAGGTTCGACGCCAAGTGGCCACCGTCGCCGATGCAATGCACCGTGTCGACGAGGAACTCCCGTATCTCGCCAGCCAGTTGTTGGAGCTGTTCGAACGAGAGGCCACGAAGGTCGGCGGGTTGATCGATGCGGTCGAGCAGAGGGGTCAAAAGAGAACTCCTGAGGGCTACGGATCAGTAGGCCACAGTGCCGGCGAACTCGCAGTGCGGCAGCTTACGGACTCGACTGCCAGGCCCGGCCGCAAACGCAACGTACGTGCCGGGCTGGCGGGGGTCAAGACGTTGCGGGCCGCACTGGACTAGGCCACGCCTGCCGGTTCCGGCAGCGCCACCAGCGTCCCGCCCGGGAGCCGCAAGGTGAACGTTGAGCCAAAGCCCACCATTGAGTAGACCTCAACGGACCCTCCCATCCCCTCGACCAGCTCCTTGACTATTGCCAGTCCCAGACCGATTCCGCCATCCCGCCGGCTACGTGCCTTGTCCACCCGGTAGAAGCGATCGAAGACCCTGGAGATCTCCGGCTGCGCGATCCCAGGCCCGGAATCCGTCACGCTTAGCACGGCCCACGCGCCTTCCAGGCCCGACCGAATGATGACCGTGGCGCCGTGGCCCGAATACTTGATCGCGTTGTCCACCAGGTTGAACACGCAGCGATACAGGTGGTCTCCGTTCGCCGTCGCCTCCACTTCTGGACCGGCCTCGACGTCGAGTCTCACACGCCGGGCGCCGGCGAGCGTACCCAGCTGGCGCACCACCTCGCGCACAACGTGCCCCACGTTGACTGGCTCCAGCGCGGGCCGCTCGCCATCGTTGGTGGTCAGGAGGAGGAGGTCTTCGCTCAGCCTGGTGAGTCGCTCCGTCTGGCTTTTCACGGTTTCGAGCAGCGTCCGGTACTCCTCGGGCGTGACGTCCGGGTCCATTTCCGTTACTTCGATGTTCGTGAGGATGGCAGTCAAAGGCGTGCGCAACTCGTGCGACGCGTCCTGGACGAACTGCCGCTGCTGTTCGAACGAACTCTCCAGGCGGTCGATCATGGAGTCGAAGGTGTTCGCCAGGGCCTTGAGCTCGTCGTCAGGGCCCTGGTGATTGATGCGCCGCCGGAGGTTCGTCGCGCTGATCTCCGAGGCCGCTTCGGTCATGTCGCGCACTGGCCGCAGCATCATCCCGGAAAGCATGTATCCGCCCAACCCCGACGCTAGTGCCAGCCCCACGACCGCGACCAGGGACCAGGTGCGGAGCCGATCGAGGTTGCCCGAGTAGATCTGGTCCTGTGCCTCTTTCAGGATGATTCCCGGCGTAATCACCTGTTGGAAACCGTTGATTGCGCCGCCGGGCCCGTTTCGGACGGGTTGCCATTCCACGTCGTTGATCCGCACACCCTCGAGCACGACCAGGTCGGGCTGATCGAGGCGCGCAGCCAGGTTCAAGGCCACGACGAACGCGATCCCAAACACCAGCAGCAGGCTCGAATACCAGACTGTCAGCCGGAAGCGGACCGTGCGAGTGAAAGCGGGCGGGCGAATCCTAGAGGACGTATCCCTTCCCCCGGATGGTCTCAATCAGTTGTTCTTCGAACCCCTCGTTTAGCTTACGGCGAAGATTGTTCATGTGGACCTTCACCGTCTGCGTGAACGGATTCGCGTGCTCATCCCAGATGTGTTCGAGGAGCTCTTCCTGGGGAACGGCGCGGCCTTCGTTGCGCGCCAGGTAGTAAACGAGCGCGAACTCCTTTGGCGTCAGGTGGATGTCTTTTCCATCGCGGTGGGCGCGATTGGTGTTGGGGTCGAGTTCGAGACCCCGCGTTGTCAGGATAGGCTCCCTGAGGCCGCCTTCTCTGCGGGTGATGGCCCGGATCCTGGCGGCCAGCTCGCTGAAGGCGAACGGCTTGACGAGGTAGTCGTCCGCTCCCTGGTCGAGACCTTCGATGCGTTCGCGGATTGAGCTGCGCGCAGTCAACATAATGATGCCACCGCTGAAGCGGTCCTCCCGCAGCCGCTTGCACACCTGGATCCCGTCGACGCGCGGCAAGTTGAGGTCGAGACAGACGACATCGTAGTTGTTGACGCTCGCTTTCTCGATCGCCTCCACGCCGTCGAACGCGACGTCCACGGCGTAGCCAAGCTTGATCAATCCTCGCTCGATCGCCGTGGCTATAGGCTCTTCATCTTCGACTACAAGGACTCGCATGGGTCCACGCTCCGGAAACGGGTTGCCATCACCGTAGCGTGCCCCGCTCGAAGTGAAGGTAAAGATGCTGTTGGAAGGCGTCCACCGAGGCTGCCGGTCAGGCGCGTACCTGGATCTGTGGCGGCACTACTTCGACGGGCGGGTGGGTGACGTGCCGGAGGGTGATCTCACGGGTATCGGTGGCTTTCAGCTGCCGAATCAGGAATTCGAACTTGTCCTGGAGCGTTGTGCCCAGCACCTGCCGGATGTCGCCGGGAAGGTCCCACGTCTGGCGTTTGAACGGCCCCCATGCCTTCTTCCGGGTCTTGTAGAAGAACTGGAGGTCGGTCTCCCCTTGCGATCGCTCGCTGGCAAGCTCGCTGTCGGAGTACGCCCGCATTTCGCCCAAGAGGCCCGAGGGGAACCGGGGATGGTCCATGACGAGGTTCTGGAACCCCGTCGCAAGGTGGATCTCCGCCGTCTCGACCTCGGGAAATCTGTGGAACAGCTCGTCGGGAAGCGTGCTCGCCCCGTGCTGCACGGCGCCCGCCATGCCGTAACGGTCGCGACCTACCCTGGAGAGTTCGCGCAGCGTCTCGAAGTCGATCGCGACGGAAGCGATCGTCCCGTCCGGAAGGGGGATGCCCCCATGCGTGGTGCCAGTCTGGACGCTGACCTTCGCCAGCCCCTGGAAGTCCGGGCCCACGAGTTCGCGGAAGCCGTCGACATAACAGATCAGTTCTTCGACCGTGCTGTTGTTCTTGCCTACCTCGCCGATTTCGCCTCCGATCGAGATAGAGACACCCTTCGGCTCGAGCTTGCGAATCAATCTCGCGAGGCGGGCGGTCAGCTGCGCGTTCGGAGCCTGCTGGTCGCTGACTCGCTCGTAACTCAGGTCGACCAGCGTGGAGGCGTCGATGTCAATGCAGTAGAACTGCGCCTCGACGGCCGCGGTGATGAGTTCCTCAAGCGCGCGGGTCTCGCCTTCGGGATCCGTGGCGAACTTTTTCGCATTAGCCTGGAAGTGGTCTCCCTGGATGAACACCGGGCCCTGGTAGTCTTCGGCGATAGCGGCGGCCAGGACGACAGCGGCGATCTCGGCCGGCTGTTGGTACGTATAACCCATCTCTGACCGGGCGAGCTCGAACACGGTCACGGCCGCCCCGGTTGCCTTTATCGCTCGAAAGAGAGCCCGCGACGTGTCGAACGCCATCCCACGGATGTTGACCGCCGGTACGGTGAAGCCAGCGACCTCCTTGCGTCCGCGCGCGGCGTAGAGCCCGGCGATAGACGACGGGACGGAGCCGAGCTGCGGTGCGGCAGCGTGGATCGCGTAGCGCGCGAGACCTTGTTCCTCGGGAGTGCCGAAAACAGCAAGCCGGGCGATCGCCTCGATATTGTGGCGCACCGCCTGGGCATCGCGCAGAGCGGGGCGGGGGCCGGCAAGGTGCAGGGCAGCGCCGAGGCTTTCGTTCATAACGCAATCATTGTACTCGCGCCTGCGGCCGCCGCTAGAGAAGGGCGGCCGGTTCCAGCTCTTCGCCCTGCTCCGTCAGGCCGCGACCTCTCGTGCTTCGGGTAGCCCGCCGCGCCGTTCGAGCATGTACCCGAATCCGCGTACGTTGAGAATGTAGCTCGGGACCGCCGGGTCAGCTTCGACCTTGCGGCGAATTCGCCGGATGTAGACCTTCACGATCTCCTGCGCTTCGCGCTCTGAATAGGTGTAGTCCTGTACAGCGCGCAAAATCTCGACCGGACTGACGACCTTACCCGCATTCCTCGCCAGGAACGCCAGGATCTTGAATTCCGTCGGGGTGAGCTGAATCGTCTCGTCCTCCCGGATCGCGCGGCAGCGGTCGAAGTCGAGCACAAGGTCACGCACAACGATCGTACTCTCGTTCGGCTCCGCCTCTTCCACCGGGGACTTTCGCCGGGCGAGCGCCCCGAGCTGGGCCCAGAGGATCTCGAGGCCATCGGATTCCTTCAGACAAACGTCTGCGCCAGCCTCCAGGACCGCGCCTACGCCCGCCGATTCCGGCCCCGGGGCCAGCACGAGGAGGGGGGACGAGCAGGCCATCGCGACCGACCGGACCAGGGCCACGTCGGCTTCATTGGCCGGATCGATGGCCAGCACGACCAGGTCCGGCACGAATTGGGCGAGCAGCCGCTCGGTGTCGCGATCGTGTGGACGCTCGGTGGTAGTGAAGCCCCGCCTCGCCAGCGCTGGAAGCAGCTCCGAGGACGCGTACTCCCGGGTGTGTGTGACGAATGCAACCGCGCCGCGGAAGCGGTCATCGTGTCGGCCAGCCATCAAATGGCACCCCCGTCGGTAGCTGTGGCGGCCCGGCCGCGTCGTTCGCGGCCGAATCCTCTTGTCGACCGCACTCCGCCGCCGATCGCCGTAACTACTCTGATATTCGGCAACTTGCGCGCCCCTAACAGGGCAGTGGCCGCGCTGCGCAACCACGCGGGGTGGGTCAGGCCACTTCCTGGAGCAGACTCCTGCGCAGCCGCTTCACCGCCTGCCCGTGAAGTTGGCTCACCCGCGTCTCCGAAACGGAGAGCACGGCAGCGATGTCTTTCATCGAAAGCATCTCGACATAATAAAGCGAGACCACGAAACGCTCTCGCTCCGGGAGTCCCTGGACAGCCCGTGCGAGATCCTCGTGCAGCTCCTTTTCGTCGAAGCTCAGCGTGAAATCGATGTCCTCTTCGGCCGTAGGCCGCTCGGCGCCAGGGAAGGAATCTCCGTCGTCGTCTTTCTCGAGCATCTTGTCGAGCGAAACCGTAATCCAGCGTGAGTTCGACCACGCTTCCCGGTACTGCGGAAGGGTCATTCCCAGGTACTCAGCCGATTCCTCGTCCGTCGGGGCGCGCTCCAGCGTGGATTGGAGGTCGACCTGCGCGCGCTGCACGTCCTTCGCGCGCTGGCGCATGGTCCGGCTGAGGCGGTCCATCCGCCGAAACGCGTCGATCATGGAGCCGCGAATGCGCTGGGCCGCGTAAGCATGGAAGTTGGTGCCCTTCGACGGGTCGTAGCGGCGTACCGCCTCGACGAGCCCACAGGTGCCGTAGCCGACGGCGTCTTCGAACTCCAGGAGTCCAGGTATTTCCATCGGAAGCGAACGAGCGATCCGCCGCACCAGCGGCGCGTACTGCATCACCAACTGCTGCTGCTCTTCCAGCGAGAGGCAGCCTGTTGCGCCTGCCTCGCCTTCTGTCCGCGGCTTTGATCCCATTTGACACGAACCTTCTTTGGATTGGTGGCCCTGCCCGTTCTCCCATCCGTCCACTTGCGGAGCCCAACTGAATGGTGGGGCGGGCGAGGTGACAGAACAATGCCATTCACGTGGCAGTCTGGTTTCCCTTGGGTGACCCTCGCCGGTGGTCCGCGGCCCGTCCACATGGCGTGCGTTGCATAACTGATATAGTGCGAAGTTCGAACCACCCACAGTGGGCCCCCTTCAACGAGCGATCCCGCCAGCCATGGGCGCACTCAGCGTAAACGTGGGGTAATCGCCCAAATTGCTGCCACGTTTGGACCGCCTGTACACTCGGGGCACCCCTCGCCGCAGGTTTCCGGTGGAAAGGTAGTGCGGGTCTACGCATGGAGATTTCACGCCAACAGTCCCCCGCCGGATGGGGCGAGCGAGCAGCTCGCTCTGCCGTGGTCGTTTTCCTCGTGCTTGCGATCGTCACCCTCGCATTCGGCCTGGGCTACGTCGTAAAGGACCTTCGCGGCGGCGATAACAAGACCGCGACGCCTTCCGTCCGTACCAGCCAGGCGACCCCTAGCGGGGCCGATTCCGTCGGCGCCTCGATCCTCGATGAAATCTATTCCGTCCTGAAGTCGCAGTACGTAGACCGCGATGCCCTGGACGCCGAGACCCTTCGCCATGCCGCCATAGCGGGCGTCATCGGCTCTCTCAACGACCGCGAAACGAGCTATCTCACCCCCGAGGAGGTCAAAGCCGGCGCTCTCGACCTCGGTTCTAGCTACCAGGGCATCGGGGCCAGCGTCTCCCAGCGCAACGGCCAGGTCGAAATCGTCGCGCCGTTCCGTGACTCGCCGGCCGAGAAAGCCGGCGTCAGGGCTGGTGACGCGATCATGGAAGTTGACGGCGAACGCACCGACGGCTGGACCGACCAGCTCGCCGTGCAGAAGATTCGGGGCCCGCGCGGAACGACCGTCACGATAAAGGTGAAGCACATCGACGGCACGTTCGCCACGCTTAGCATCGTCCGCGGCGACATCCAGATAGAGAGTGTGTTCACCGAGCTGAATCTCCAGGCGATTCCGGGCGAAAGCGGCAAGACGCTCGTGGACCGCACCGGCAAGGCAGTCCCTGACATTGCTTATGTCAACATTGCCCAGTTCCACGACAACACGGTCAACGAGCTCCGAACTAAAGCGCGAGACATCGAATCGAAGGGCTACAAGGGGCTCATCCTCGACCTTCGCTCCAACCCCGGCGGGCTCCTGAGCGCCACCATCGACGTCGCCGACGAATTTCTTACGAACGGCACCATCCTTTCGGAAATCGATGGCGACGGGAAGCGACAGTCGTGGACCGCCAAACCGGGCGGCATCCTCACGAAGATCCCCATCGTCATTCTCATGGACAAGGGCAGCGCGAGCGGAGCAGAAGTCCTCGCGGCTGCCCTCAGGGACAACGGCCGTGCCACCATCCTCGGCACGGTAAGCTTCGGCAAGGGCACCGTTAACCAGCTCCAGCCGCTCAAGAACTGCGGCGACCCGAAGGGATGCGGGGCGCTCTACCTCGCGGTTGGCCGCTGGCTCACGCCCAAAGGCGAGCAAATCGAGGGCACCGGCGTCAAGCCCGACATCGAACTCACCATGACCGGCGACGACTACATCGACCAGGGCGACATCCAGCTCTTCAAGGCGATAGAGATCCTCCGGGGGAAGTAGCAGCGCGGGTCCAGCCAGCCTCCTGTGCGTTACACTTGGATTCGGATCGAGCCCTGGCCCGCACCCGCGGCCGGGGCCGCTTCGTCTCAAAGCCATGTCTGAATCAACCATCGCCCAGAACCGGCGCGCCCGCCACGACTACGAAATCCTCGCCCGCTACGAGGCCGGCGTCGCGTTGACCGGCTCCGAGATAAAGTCCGTCCGCGACCACAAAGTCCAGCTCCAGGGCTCCTATGCGCGTATCCGGGATGGCGAGGTCTGGCTACAGGACGTCCACATCGCCCCCTACGCCAACGCAGGCTATTCGGGCCACAACCCGACTCGGGACCGCAAGCTACTCCTCCACAAGAAGGAGATCGGGCGGATTAACGAACTCCTGGGCGAAAAGGGGCTCACTCTCATTCCCCTGGCGATGTACTTCAAACGCGGGCGGGCGAAAGTCGAGCTCGGGGTAGCCAGGGGCCTCAAGCGTTATGACAAACGCGAGAAGATCCGGGAACGCGACGAAGGCCGCCAGGTCGCGCGCGCCCTTCGCCGGAACGTCTGATCCACCGCCGAACGCCTGTGCTATGATCTTTGTTGTCTCTCGTGGGGACGAAAGGATTCGACAGGAGGCCAGGTAGCCGGATAGCAGGCCGAGGTTGGTTGTCACCCTCGTTAATCAGACGACCAAAAACAGTTGGCAATCGTCAACTCGCTCTCGCCGCCTAACTAGCGACGACGTCCTTCGCGACCCTCGGCCCGGTGGGGTTGCGAAAGGACGCTGCAATGCCGGGATGCCGCTGAGGGACGCCGATGCGCTCAGCGAAAGACTATCGGCTGGCCGAATCGCATGGGGACCACCACTGTAGCGACCGGCGAGATCCCAATCGGTGGGAAAGCCTGTAGGACAATCCGGAGCCGTACTTCTCTGGACCGGGGGTTCGACTCCCCCGCGTCTCCACCAACCCACCCACGAACGGGTTCGAACGTCGTGTCCGGACCCGTTTTTCTTTGCCGCAGTTGCTCAGGCTGATTCGATGACCAGGGAATCCCCGACGGTGACCCGGCCGGCGCTCAGCACCGATGCGTAGACGCCGGCGTACGCGCCATTCAGCTGGCCCGCGGCCTTGAGAACGGCCGGCGTCGCTTCCCCTGTCTCCGGGTCGAGGGTGATCATCAGGCAGCGCTGGTCCTGCTCAGTCACAGCCAGTCTTACATCGCCGAGTCGCAGCACCTTCCCGACCCAGCCCGGTTCGCTAAACGCTGGAAGGTCGCTCTCGAACACGAAGTTCATGCGAAATCTATGACGGTCAGCGGCGACACCTCCCGCTTCAGCGAGCGCCTTCACCGTCGCCGCCGTTATCAGCGAGACGTAGGCAATGTCGTGGTTGCCGCGATGGTCCGAGTGGAGGCGCACCTTGCGTCCGGCTCCGCGCTCGATGTCCTCGCGCAGCTCGGCGCTGTCGATGGGGAGGCTCGCCCCGGACGGGGTCGCGACCACGAGTTTCGGTCGAGGGGCCGCGTCTTCCCATGCCGGCTGGTAGCGCAGCAGACCGGCGAACTCGCGGCCAGTGAGCCACGGGAAGCTTGAATACACGCCTTCCTGGACGAACGCGTAGACGCGGTCGCCCGGGAGACCCTGCAGCCCAATCTCGACTGACTCGAGCTCCTCCCCGCGCATCGACTTCACGGGATAGCGGGAGATGTACCGGACGTGGCCAGGCTCTTCCATGGTGCCTCCAGACCTAGAGTGGCTGACACGGACTGACTCGCCGGTCTCGGCTTAGACCTTGGCGAGCTTCTTCGTCTCGAT
>JBGPOS010000039.1:0-35226 GCA_041488155.1 Tepidiformaceae bacterium | reverse complement strand
TGTTGTCGCCGACGAAGAGGTCGGCGCCGGCGAGGACGACGTTGATCTGTTTGCGCTCACCGGCGGGGATGTTCTTCGCGGGGTCGCTCGACGTTGGGAAGGCCTTCGCGCCATTCCCGTCGCCGCCGCCGCAGGCGGCCAGAACGCTCGCGGCAGCGAGGGCGAGGGCCGCCGTCCACCACAATCCACGCATCGAAACACCTCTCGCAGCAACCAACGACGGGGGCGGGATAGAAGTTCCCGAATCAGCATAGCGCCGGTCGAGTCAACGCTCAGGAAGAGCGACGGGCGTGGGCGGTGCCCTGGTGTCAAGCTCCAAACTAAGCGCCCGGGCTTCCGCACCCATCACCGCTCTGGGACCGTTACGCGACTGGGTAGTGGTTCAGTCTCAGGCCTTACCGCGAAGGTGAATCTAAGAGGGACCGATGCGAAGGGCTCAGATACGAGGTGACGTAGTTTGGGCGAAGCGCGGGAACCTCCCGGACGCAAGAATTTATTGGCCGCCCGATAGGTGGCGTGGGCCGCTGTGGTATGGTAATAAACCGGGTGGCATCCGCCCCGCGAGCCGCCCCAAGATTAGCTGAGGCCCCACGTGAGCAGCCCACTTCAAAGCGAGTTCCAGTATTACCTTGATCATCAAGATCAGATGGTCGAGCAGTACGACGGGAAATTCATCGTCATCAAAGACCAAACGGTCCTCGGGGCCTACGGCGACGAACTTACCGCGATAACGGAAACTACAAAGCACCACAAGCTCGGAACGTTCTTGGTGCAATTGGTGTCCAGTGGGAACACTGCGTACTCGCAGACGTTTCATTCCCGCGTGGTATTTTCATCGTAAGTTCCCGTTCCTTCACGACCACGGCTGCGGGCGGACTGCTGAACGTTCTGAAGAATCAATGCGGGATTTCGGAAGCGTGGGACCCGAAGAGCGGCGCGACCCCGCCGACCATGAAGGAATTTTCTGCCATTTGGGATACCGGGGCGACCAACTCCGTAGTAACCCAGGCCGTTATTGATGTCTGTGGGCTCGTGCCTACGGGAATGGTGCAGGTCCACGGGGTACACGATTCCCGCCAATCTGAGACCTTCCTGGTGAACGTCCGACTACCGAATTCCGTTGCCTTCACGGGGGTGCGCGTCACCCAAGGCAATCTGAAGGATGCAGACATCCTCATCGGGATGGACATTATCAATCAGGGCGACTTCGCCGTGACGAATTTGGGCGGGATCACCAAGTTCTCCTTCAGATATCCTTCGACCATCCACCTTGACTTCGTGGACGAGCATAACAAGCAACTGCGGGCGGAGCAGCTAGCGCAGCAGTTTCAGCACGGCGGAAAACCACGGTCTGGTAACCGCCCCAAGCCCAACCGGAACAACCGAAAGAAGTGACCACCGCTGCCAGTGTGCTACGCCAGGACCCATGCCTGAGCGCACACGCAAGCCAAGACGGCCACGCGATATCAACGAGCTGGGCGTGACCATCGCCAATGCTGCCTTTGCTCCGAATTGGGATGCCCACCGATGTACTCGATGAGCACCTCACCCGGCTGATACCGAATCTCGTAGCACTCTGGAGCGGAGCCCTAGACTGGAGGCGATGGCAGCGACCGGGACACACGCCCAGGGAGGCGCGCATCCCCATGTGGCGGCGACGTTCGCCGGCTCAACCGCAGAGGGCGTGCGCGCTCTCAAGATCGGGGTCGCCGGGCTGGCCCTCACGAGTGCCCTTCAGGCCGTACTGCTGTTTTTCAGCGGGTCCGTGGCGCTCCTCGGCGACACCCTCCACAACGGCGTCGACGTGATCGGGACGGCGATCGTGTGGGTGGCCCTGGTGGTCGCGGGGAGAGCGCGAAACGAGCGCTTCAGCTTCGGCTATCACCGCTTCGAAGACCTGGCTGGCCTCGTTGTGGTCGCGCTGATCGCCGGGAGCGCTGCGCTTGTGGTCTTCGAATCTGCGAGCGCGTTCGGCGGCGGCGGGAGCCTCGAGCGGCCGTGGATTGTCTTCGCGGCCGGGCTGGTTGGATTCGCCGGAAACGAAGGCGTAGCCCGGTTCAAGATCCACGCCGGACGCCGGATCGGCAGCGCGGCCCTGGAAGCCGACGGCCGCCACTCGCGAGTGGATGGCCTGAGCTCGATCGGGGTGGTGGTGGCGGCGCTCGGATCGCTCTCTGGAGTGGACTGGCTCGACGCGACCGTTGGGCTCGGCATCGGGCTGTTCATCGCCTGGACAGCGGCGCAGTCTGGCCGGGCGGTGCTGTTCCGCCTGGTAGACCGGGCCGACCCGGCGCTGCGCCGCGAACTCGAAGCCGTCGCCCAGGAGGTACCTGACATGGGCCACCTGACGGACATCCGCCTTCGCCAGACCGGGCGCACGGTCAACGTCATCGCCAGCGTGTGCATGCCTGCCGACTACCCTGTCGGGCGGGCCCACGACACGGCCGAGGACCTGCGGCTGGCGTGGCTCAACGTGCTGCCGCCGGGGTCGATGGTCGACATCCACGTCGAGCCATACACGCCGGGAGAGCATTCGCCCCACTCCACCGACGCGACGGCGGCCACGCGCCACCGGTGAGCCACCTCCTCTCCCTTCCTCCCGGTGTCGGAGTGTGGGAGTGTCGGCGACCGCCCCTCCCTTCCTCCCCGTGTCGGAGTGTCGGCGACTGCCGCCCTTACCCCGATACCCCGATACCCCGTCACTCCGACACCGCCGTGGCCCCCGGCCGGTACAATGCGGAGCACACCTGCATCATGTCTGCGAGGCGCCCATGGCGGTCCGGGTCAAGTGGTTCCCCACGCTCGTGAAGCGTACGAAGTCGAAGAAGGATCTGACGGAGGTCGAGTGGCGGCCGGGCCTGACACCGAGGGCGGTCTTCAAGGCCGAGGGTTTTCGTGACGCGGACATGGAGGCGGTGCTGGTGGTGATCAACGATGCTCAATCTGAGGCCTCGGCGGAGCTGGCCGATGGGGATCGCCTGGAGTTCCTGGTCAGCATCCAGGGCGGCTGAGGGGGACGAGTCGATGCGCACGCGTTACGTGTCCCGCGAAGACATCGCGCCGCTACTCGACGGCCGCGGGCGGGTGATGCGCTGGCCTGCGAAGGCCGCAAAGCGCGAAGCGGTCCTGCAGTATCTCGCAGGGCGCTTCGAGGCCGGGCTCAACTACACGGAGCGGCAGGTCAACGACGTGCTGCTCGACTGGCACACCTTCGGCGACTTTGTGCTTCTGCGTCGTGAGCTCTGCGACCACCGCTTCCTCGCGCGCACCCCGGACGGCTCGCGCTACTGGGTCGCCGAGCCCTGACCGAGTAGCCTCGACTCTCTACCCGCGAGGCAGATCTTCGGCGTGCAGGCCGTAGAGTGCGGGCGGTTCGACGCCCATCCCGGAGAGGTATTCGCAGAGCTGGCTGCGGTGGTGGACCTCGTGCTCGATGAGACCGCCCACCACGAGCTGCCAGGCAGGGCCCGAACCCGAAAGCATCGTCACGGTCTTTGAAAGGTCGCCGGCGGCCAGTTGTGCCGCTATCTCGGCCGCGGTCTGATAGAGGAGGAGCAACAGGTTCGTGGGGCTCGCCCCGGGAGGGACTTCGTGGCCGGAGTAGACCGCAGTTCGGCCCATGATTCGGGCGAGGTTCATCCGCCGGGCAGCCGCGATGTGGGTGACCAACTCGGCGGCAGTGAACTCGCCGGGACGCGGGCGCCAGCCGAGCTGGGTGGGGGTGAGGAGGGCGGCCGCCTCGCGTGTCCGCGTGTTGACGCGCTCAACGTAGGCGACAAGTTCCGAATCGTGCATAGAGGACAGGTTACAGGGACAGGGGACAGTGTGGTCGCCGTGCGGCGACTGGCCCGAATGGGGCGATTTGCTACACTCCGGGCTCCGGAGCGAACTCAGAATTGCCGGGAGGACGCATGACCAGCCCCGTCGCCTGCGCGAACTGCGGCTCTCCGATCACTGAGGGCCAGCGGTTTTGCATGGCCTGCGGCAGACCGAGGGCGTCGATCGAAGCCCAGGCCAGCGTCACGGCGCCTCCCGGTCTCGAAGGGGCGCTTAGCGCTTCGGTGGCGGCTTCGAACGCTGCGCTGGACGACCTCGTGGCGAACCGGATCGGGATCGACGAGTTCCGCAGCCGGGCGCTGATAGCGGGGACGGTGTTCACCGACGACGGGATCATGATGTGGGATTGGAGCGAGATGTCGTGGACGTTCTACGACGGGCTCCAGGTGCGGAAGCTGGGTACCGAATGAGCGGCGGGGGCGCGGGTTGAACCCTCTGCAAACCGGCTCGGACTGGTCGCGGTGGATGTCAAACAACACCTCGTGGGTGGGGAACTCTTCGTTCGGTCCGAACTTTGGCTACGCTCCGGGCAACGCCTCGCATTTCCTCCAGGGCCCGAACGCGGCGCTCCAACAGGTGGGGCAGCGGCTCGGGAGCGACATCGTCGACCCTTCGGTCTACCGCAACCTGATGCTTCAATCCCAGCAGCGGCTCGCGGGCTTGGTAGAACAATTGAGGCAGCTGCGGGTCGA
The DNA here is from genome assembly GCA_041488155.1 of Tepidiformaceae bacterium. Lineage (GTDB taxonomy): Bacteria > Chloroflexota > Dehalococcoidia > Tepidiformales > Tepidiformaceae > JBGPOS01. The sequence goes on along the minus strand of JBGPOS010000039.1, from coordinate 30,697 downwards.
GAACGCGATCCTGAACCGGACGCAGGCCATCGCTCAGGTGGAGCAGGAGATCGCCCGCATCGCGCAGTACGGCCGGCCGATCGGCGCATTCGTCGAGACGGGGGCGACGTTCATTGAGACGAACCTTCCAGCAATCGGACCGATGGTCGAGCAGGGGGTCGTGCTTGCCGAAGAGAACGCGCCGGCGATCGGCGTTGGAGTAGGCACGACGGTGGCGGCGGGCCAGACGGGCATCCTGGCGGGCATCGCCACGCTGATGGCCGGCATCTCGACGACGGCGCTGGTCGCCACGGGTGCCGGGGTCATCATCCTGACCATGGTGGGCGGGATCATCTACGCGAGGGGCGAAGACCCGGTCGCACTGGGGCCGGCCGCGCTTGGCCCCCACGTGCCCCAGGCGGTCAAGACTCCGATCAGTACAGGGGCTTCGGCCAAAGGCTTGCCGGAGGAAGACCACTACTTCGTGTTCGTCGCGGAACTTTCGGGCGGTTCGATCGTGGTCGAGACAGAGCGGGCGATGAAGGGCACGGAGGCCTGCCGGTTCGGCGGGGGCGGGCTCTGCACACAACCCGCCGGGCAGAACCCGAAAGTGGCCTACCGGAAGGTGAGCAAGGCGTTCGACACGCCCGGGGAAGCGACCGCGGCGTGGTGCCAGGAGGTCAAGGGAAAACCCTTGACGAACTTCCCGGTAGCGAACGATTCGAAGGCTGAGGTGTACGGGGGGCGGTACTGGGTCGGGACGGCCCCGCCCTGTCCGCCGTAGGGGTCCCTGCTAGGCCTCGAAACTCTCCTCGCAGTCAGTGACATCGAGGGTCACGCGGCGCGCGGGTCCGTCGTAGGTCAAGACTACGTGGTCGAGCACGTCTCTGCCGAGCACGCTTCCATCGATCTCCATCATTTCGGGCGTTTCATCGGGGATGAAGACTCTGATGCGGAAGTTGTAGAGCTTCCGGTGGTGTTCGTCCTTGAGGATGATGAAGGCGTACTCTTCGAAGCCAGTAGCGGCGCCACCTATGCCCAGAGTCGTTTTCGGATGCTGGAGTTTCGACCTGTCCAGCCGCATCCGGCGCGCGTCGATCGGCACGAGGACGCTGCTTTCCGCGCCGGTATCAACAATGAAGGAGCAGAGCGCGTAGGGGTTGTCGGGATGGTGGGGCAAAGCAAGCCTGCCCTCGACATACGGCCGCCCCGTCGTATCCCCGCGCCGGCCCTCAATCACAGGCTAAAGGATCAAACTGCGTTGATTGCTCTGGATGTGGCGCACCAGCGCGTACCGCGAATCGATGTTGGCCTCTGCCATCCTGGCGAAGAGGTCGTCCGGATCGGCGGCTTCCAGCAGAACCCGGCCGTCAAGCACCGCAACCCAGCGGCCGTTGTAGTCATCGATGAGGCGCGGACTCGTCTGCGAGAGGAGCATGGCGGAACTGCGGAACGTCGTAAGTTCATGAGATATCTCGCGCATTTCCGCGCCGGAAGGTGCTTGTGGCTCGACCATTTCCTGAGCTGCTCGCAATTCATCCGTCAACGACGAGGTTCGACGGCGACTGTTCTGATACTGCGTATTACATAGTCGGGCTCGCCACGGGTCAAGCGCAGATAGCTGGAATCCGAGAATACGTCACAGCTTGACGCGACCGTTCCCAGTTGCCCTGATCGGCTACGTGAAGACGGCGAAGACTACGACGTCGGCGAGGTCGCCGTGGTCGCCGGTGTCGACGAGGACCTTGCGGCCGGCGGTCATCTCGACGGCGGCGATGTTGCGCGACGTCTTCACGCCCGCGAGCGACTGCGCCTGCGAACCGTCGAGGCGGACGTCGGCCTTCCAGTTCAGTGAATCGAAGCTGACGACGGAGCCGCGGTAGACGGCCATCACACACCTCCCAGGGTGAGAACGCTGTCGTAGCGGGCGCCCTTGGGCCCCCGCCGGTACTCCATGCCGCAGGCGATCACACGGTAGCGGGCGCCGGCGACCCCGAGGCGGGGTTCGGTGACGGAGACCACGTCGTAGAGCTGCTGGCCGGCGTTGAAGGGCGCCACCAGCTCGCCGGCAACATCCTCGACGACTTCGCGGCGGAGGGCGTTGACCGCCCACGCGCGCGCCTTGTCGTCGCTGGTGGCATCGAGGTTGCGGAACACGCGGAGACGCGCGCCGTTCAGGGCGACGGCGGAGTGAGTGGCGGCCTCGGCGTAGCGGTCGGGGCCCTGTGCACGGAGCCAGTTGTGGGCCTGCGGGGCGTCGTGCAGTTCGAGCGACGGCAGGTCGTGGTCTGTGCCGTACCCGTAGTCGACTGGATCGATGGCGGCGACGTGGGCGGCGATTCGCGCCGCGCTGAGGGCTGTGCTGTAGACGGCGACTTCGCCGATGGGGCCGGAAAGCAGCCGCGATCCGTCCGTCCGGCGCCCGATGCCGATGGTCGAGGGGCCGTTCGCGTAGGTGAGGGCGAACGTGTTCGAAGTGACCGTAGCGGTCAGTCCCGAGGCGAGGGGCGTGACGGAGAGCGAGCAACTGACGCCGTCGACGACGGTGCCTACGAGGTGGTACCAGGCTCCCGCGGCGATCGGTGAGGCGGCGGTGGCCGCGGCCCGGCTCGCGCCGCCCGGGTCGTAGATCTGCCAGCGAGGCTCGCCCGTCGCCAGGATGAGCAGCTCCCATTCGAAGTTGCCGGCGACACCCTTGCCGACGACGCAGACGGGCCCGGCGGGGGCTGCCGCGAGGCGGACAAGCGCTTCGACGGTGAGTCGCCCGGTGGTGTTCACCGACCATGCGTTGTCGTCGGCGACAGAGACGAACCCGGTGGCGCCGTCGAAGAGGGCGACGGTGCCCGGGTCGCCTGCGAGGGGTCCGGCCTGTCCCGCCACCACAGTCCCGTTGTAGACACCGCTGCGGCCTCCGCCGGAGGCGTCGATCGCAGTGGCGGCCCCAGTGGCCTCGCCGAGACGCCAGTAGCCGGACGGGAGGTCGGAGAGGACCTCGTTGCGGTAGCGCTGCAGGCCGGCCACGGTGAAGGCCCCGGCGTCGGCCCTGACGAAGTCCTGGACGACTGAAAGGAGGCGTTGAAGGGCCGCTGCGCCGCTCTCGCCCGGGACGACGGCGAAGGCCGGTGAGTAGGCGGTCCAGTCGTTCGAAGGCTGAAGGGGGTTGCTGGCGGCGAGGAGCGAGAAACCGGCGCGGGCGGCGATCCGGGAAGCGATCGCAGACCGGGTCATCGTCCCCGCCGCCACCTGCCAGGTCTGAGGAGGCGTCCAGCGCGCGAGTGCTTCCCACGGCCCCGAGGCCTCGATCACAAGCGTCGCCTGACCCTCGCGGACTACGTAGCGCAGGGCGTCGACGATGAAGGCCGGGGTTACGCCGAACTCCGGGACGCCGTTGACGGTCAGGTAGCCGGCCGCGAGGGACAACGAACCGCCAACGAGCAGTCCGGGGAAGGCCGCGTTGGGCGCACCGTTGAGGGCGCCGTCGCCGTTGTCGAGCTCGAGGCGGCAGCGGCTGGAGGTTGGGGTCAGGCGATAGCTGCAGGCAACGACGCGCGCGCTCAGCGTGGAGACTCCGGCGAGGGGCCCAGACCAGACCCCAGACGGTGTCGCGGCCCAGGCGGCAGCGCCATTGGCCGCAGCGCTGAGGCCGAACGGGGAAACGGCCTCGTGGGGCGCGGGCTCGGTCCACTGGGCGGTGGCGAGTCCGGCTGCCGGCGGGCAGGCGTAGACCACGCGGTTGGCGGCGACGGGTCCTGCTTCGCGCTGGGCGAAGAAGCCGTGGAGGTTCGTCCCGGCAACGACGATCGCGGGGCCGGCGAACGTCGTGGTGCTGGCGGAGTCTGATTCCGCGATGCTGACGAGCCCGGACCAGGCGTTGGCGGGGAGGCCGAGGTCGCCCATGATGCAGCCCCAGGCGCGCTTGTGCGATGTGCCGGAGGCGGTGCCCGTGACGACGAGCTGGAAGTCGCCGCTGGAGACGCAGGCGGCGACGCCAGTCAGCGACGCGACAGCGGCGGCGTTCGTCCAGGCGGTACCGGCTCCGGCCCAGGCGCCTGCCGTGCGCCGGAGCCGCTTCAGCGTGCTGGACGTGCCAAGCGTGTAGAAGGCGCAGGCATCGCCGGCGGCTGTGAAGGCGACGACCAGCGAGCCGATCGCGGAGGCCTCGGTGAGCAGCTTCTGGGCGGCCGACCAGTCGCCCCGTTGTCGGCTGAGGTCCTGGCCATGAGGTCGAGGCCGCCGTTGGTCACGTAGAGGAGGAGCACCTCGGCTGGCTTCGCCGCGAGGGCAACGCCGGTCCCGGCGGTGCAGGCCGCGAGGTTCGTCCAGGCGGAATACGTGGATCCTGGTCCGGGCGAAGCCACCCGAGAGATGAAGAGCGTCCCGGCCGCGTTCCGGGCGCGTACGAGCGAGCCGTCACCTGCAAGGGCCAGGGCGTGGGGCCCGTCGGGTTCGACGCCGCTGTAGAGGCGGGTCCAGCGCAAGAGCTCGACCCCGGCGCGCGTCGGCGAGGCGGTTACGGCCAGCGACGGAAGCCGCGCCTTTCCTCTTTGGTGGGCGAGCAGAGTCGTCGAGAGCGCCAGCATGAGCCCCTCCTCCACAGGTCAACTGCGGAGAAGATGGGCACATTGTGTGGAGAGAGCTAAGCCCCGGCTGCCACCACTACTTGAACGCCGGGAGCACCGTCTCGGCGAAGAGCTTCGCTGGCTCGCGGGTGTCCCGGCCGAAGAACTCCATCACGAACATCGTGCAGCCGAGGTCGACGTGCTTCTGGATCTGCTCGCGGACGCGCTTCGGGCTGCCAGCGATGGCGAGCGGGCCCGTCGGGTCGCCCATGTGGCCGCCGAAGATGCGCTTCGCGGTGTCTACCATCGGGCCTGCGCTGGCTTCGTCGGGGGCGATGGTGACCAGGCACTGCTGGCTGATGACGATGCTCTCCGGGTCGCGCCCAACGTCGCGGCAGTGGGTCTTGAGGGCATCAACCTTGTGGGCGAGTACGGCCTGCTGCCCGGCGAGGTTGTTCCAGATGTCGGCCTCGCGGGCGGCGATACGGAGGGTCACCTTTTCGCCTGCGCCGCCGACGAGGATCGGAGGGCGTCGCACGGGCTTCGGCTCGCAGACGACGTTGTGGGCCTGGACGTACTTGCCTTCGAAGGTGACCTGCTCCTGAGCGGGGTCCCACATTTGCTTGAAGAGCTGGATGGTCTCGCGCAGCTGTCCGAGCCGCTGGCCGGTGGAAAGGAAGGGCATGCCAAAGTCAGTGAACTCGCGGGGCATCCACCCGGCGCCCAGACCGGCGATGATCCGGCCGCCGGCGATGTTGTCGACCGTCGCTATCACCTTCCCTAGCTGCGCCGGGTTGCGCATGCCGGCGGGGGTGACGAGCGTGCCGATCTCCGCCCTCTCTGTCACGGCCGCGAGCGCCGAGACCAGCGACCAAGCTTCGAGGATGGGGATCGAGGGCGACTGCGGGCCATAGAGGTGGTCGCACACCCAGAGCGAGTCGTAGCCCATCGCCTCGAACTCGCGCGAATTGTCGCGGCTTTCTGCCCAGCTGCGCTTGATCTGGGGGACCGTGACTCCGAAGTGGATCTTCCTGTCAGACATCTTTCTTCTTCCTTCCGCGCTCGATTGGGCTGCTCCTAGTGGTCTATCCGGTCAGGTCGCTACCAGTCGGGCTTCCAGAGCATGAGGGCCGCGATGCCGATCACCGAAAGGCCGAGGAGGCCGCCCAGGGCCTGGATGCGGGTCGACAGCGGTTTGTAGGCGGCCGGCAGTTCGGGCCCGTCGGCGACGCCCTCGAGTGTGCCAATGGCGGCCGAGATCTGCCGACGCTGGACGAGGACCGCCGTGGCGAAGGTGAGGATGTACCAGACGAGAGAGACCGTGAGCCAGGCCGGCATGTCGTCCTTGTAGCGATTGGGCCCGTTCGTATCGAAGATCAGGCCAAGGCCGAGGACGAAGACCAGCACCGCGCCGGGGATGACGAGCAGGTTCTCGATCTGGTGGGTCGCCTTCAGGACGAGGCGGGTCGCGGCGACGCCCTGCCGCTCGCCGAACGCCTGCAAGAACGGGAAGGAAAAGGTCGAGCCAAGCGCCACCACGACCGCTGCGACGTGGAGCACGAGCTGGATCTTGTAGGCCGTCATGTCCGGTCCCTCCTGTGGGGCTTCCGGGGGCACATCATACCCGCGCGGGGCGATCAGTGAGGGGCTGGCCAGTCCGCCGGCTACTCCGCCTGCGGGAGGTCGTTCGGGAGGGTGACGCGCGCGCCGGGGCCGAGGCCGTTGCGGTCGAACCAGCCCTGGTTGACTTCGAGCACCCAGCGATAGGGTTGCTTCGGGGTGAGGATGGTTTCGTCGAGTGGTTTGGCTTCGCGCAATTCGAGGACGGTCCCGTCTTCGGCGAGGTAGGCGATGGTGAGCGGGATGTAAGTGTTCTTCATCCAGAAGCCGATCGTCTCCTGCTTCGGGAAGAGGAAGAGCATCCCCTGCTGTTCGGGGAGCGACTGGCGGAGCATCAGGCCCTGCTGGCGCTGGCCGGAGGTTGTGGCGAGCTCGACCGTGAGTTTGGCCTGTTGGGCGCCTGAGCTCACGGTGAGCGTACGCGTCGGGCCGGTCGCCTGGGGCTTCGGGCCATCGTCACCGCAGGCAAAGAGCGCCGCGGAGAGGACGAAGAGCGGGACCAGGTAGGAGAGGCGCATCGGCCCCAGCTTACCCGCGCGTCCGGGAAGCGTCAGGCAAGGGGATGCGTACTGGCGCGCTCTGGGGAAGGCGGCGAGACGCTCCGATAGTTGTCTATATAAGGAAGACCGCGCAGAGCCCTTCGCGCGGGGGTTGGATCGAATGCACAGGAACGTGTTCCACGCGCGTCTCGTTTCGCTGGCGATTGCGATCCTGGTCGCGCTGGCGGTGGTGGCGGCCTGCGGCGGCGACACGAAGCCGGCGACAAAGGCAACTCCAGCGCCGACCCAGGCGCCCACGCTCGAGCCGGGGACGGTCGCGGGAAGCGTCGGCGAAGGCCGCAGCGTGCGTTCGGAAGACGGGCGCCTCGAAGTGCGGGCCACGAGCGGTGGGCCGCTCGACGTCACCCTCAAGCCGCTCGCCTCTGCTCCGGCTGCGCCGCGAGGCTGGCAGCTCGTGGGCGCCACGTTCGAAATCACAGCCCGCGACCGCGGCAGGCCGGTCACCCAGCTCGCCGCGCCGCTGCAACTGCGATTCAAGGCCAGCGATGGCGTTTCGACGGTCATGTACTTCAACGGGAAAGAGTGGATCCTGGTGGAGAGCGAGGTCGAGTCTGGCGGCTGGGTCGTCGCGCAGGTGGACCACCTGACGCCGTACGCCGCCGCGAAGCCGATGAAGACAACGGCTCCCACCGGGGGCAACGCTTCCTCGACCGCACAGACGGCCCTCGAAGCGGCCGTCGAGCGGATCAAGAACAAGCACGTCCGGGTCAGCGGCGCGTCGACCTACATCGCCGGGTCGGGTGTCGCATTGCCACCTGCCATCCAGGCTGCGCTGAGTTCCGTTGCCGCGGGCGGCGCCGTCTACTACGGGCTCTACGGCGGGGTGAACGAGGCGCTGACGAGCAGCGCGGGCAGCGGCGCTCCGGCCGGGACGTTCTCCCTGCTGATCGAACCGCAGCCGAGCTTCCCAGCGAACCAGTCCGAAGCGCAATTCGAATTGGCCGCGATCTTCCCCGGCGCAGGCGCTGGCCGCTACACGCCGGCGGTCCAGTCCCAGAACGCTTACACCTACTACGGCACGCTTGGCAGCACCGCGTTCACGATGGGGTTTGTGCAGTACCAGGGCCTGTCGTTCGCCTTCGTTGCTTCGGGCACCGGCAACTATTACGCGACCGCAATCTCGACAAAGGACGTCCCCTGAGTCCGGGTATCCCGATGGGGCATAACTTCAGGTTCTTTCGTGCCCGCCGATGATTCCCGTAGAACTGGAGTGGACACGTCGTGAATAGGTCACTGGCAGGGCTGGGTGCGGCCGTCCTCGCCGCGCCGATGGTCATCTTTCTGATCACTACGAACGTCGACGGCTGGGACCCGATCTGGGTCGCCCCCGACCTGCACTTCTACGTCGTTTCGGCGACTACGCTGCTTTCGGCGGCGGTGGCGACCGGCCTCATGCTCTGCGTGCGCAGCGTCCGGACCACGCGCACGGTGCTGCTCGCGCTCGGATTTCTCGCCCTCGCGCTTATCTTCGCCACACACGGCCTCTCGACCCCGGGCTTCATCAGGGGGGTCAAGGAAGAGCGCTACGCGGTCATCATTTCTGCCGGGCTGAGTGAATTCGTCTGTGCGGCCTTCATCTTTCTCAGCGTGTTGCCGCGGGGGTCGCTGGCGGCGCGAGTCGTCGATGCGGTGCGCGGGCCGCTCGTTGGGGCGGCGTTCGTCGCGGTCGCCGGCTACGTCTACGTAGCGATGGCCGAGCCGCAGTGGCTCGAGGTCATCCCGATCAATTCCTCGTGGGACCTGGCATTGGCTCTCAGCACAGTGGCCATGCTCACGTTTGCCGGGTGGCGCTACTGGCGGGCGTGGCGGCTCACCGGCTTTCCGTCGCAGTTCGCGATGGTCGCTGCGCTGGCGTTCCTGGCCCAGGCCCAGGTTTCGATGTTCTACGGGACGCTCTGGCACGCGAGCTGGTGGCTCTACCACGGCCTCCTGCTGACCGCATTCCTGACCCTGATCGCCGGCTGGGCGGTCGAAGCGGCGCGTGCCCATTCGCTGCTCCTCTTCTCGCGCGCCATCGCCCTGCGCGACGAACTCGACCGCGTTTCGCTCGCCGACCCGGATTCGCTCGAAGCGCTGGAGCTGGCGATGGAAGCGAAAGACCAGTACACGCATGAGCACATGGGCCGCGTGGCCGAATACGCGGGAGCGATAGCGCGCGAACTGCACCTCGACGCGGAGACGATAGAAGTGGTCGAGGTCGCCGGCCGCATCCACGACATCGGCAAGATCGTCGTCCCGGACTCGGTGCTGATGAAGCCGGGGCGGCTGACGGACTCGGAGTTCGCACAAATGCGCGACCACTCCAGCCGAGGCGAGCACATCGCGAAGTCATCGAAGGTGCTTGCCGGCGTGGCCACGGTCATTCGCTCGCACCACGAACGGTATGGGGGCCACGGCTACCCCGACGGGATCACGAACGAGCAGATCCCGCTGGCGGCGCGGATCATCGCGGTGGCCGACACGTTCGATGCGCTGACCTCGCCGCGCGTCTACCGGGCGGAGCGCGACGCGGAGGCCGCCTTCGCGGAAATACAGCGCGTGAGCGGGACGCAACTCGACCCGCGCTGCGTGTCCGCCTTCCGCGCCTGCCTCGAAAGGGAAGGGACGTTGGCAGCCCGCGCGCAAGCGGCGTGAGGCCGGGCCCTCACCCCCGCCCTCTCCCGCCCGCGGGAGAGGGAGTGACCCGGTAGCCGCGGCCGCGCCGGGCCGCTGACGGGCTCCACCGCCCGTAGCCGGGCTCCCCGATACCCCGATACTCCGACACTCCGACACTCCGACACTCCGACACCGCCCCACTCGCCCCGTCGCCCACTCGCCGACTCGCCCCGTCGCCCACTCCCCTGTAACCTGTCCCCCACAATGGCCGACCTCTCGATCTACCTGTTTTGGACCGGGCTGGTGATGGCTTCGATCGCTGCTGCGCTGTACCTGGCGTACGTGGGGAGCGCGAGCCTCGCCGTCCGCCGCTTCAGCGCCCAGACCTCGGCCGGGACGGTCACGGTGAGCGGGCCCGCGGGCTCCCCCAACCCGGGCATCGGGCGGCTGGCGACGACCTTCACAGCGTTCACGGTGGCGACTCTGGCCGGAGCGGTCGCGGCACGCTGGTCGGCGACGGGCCACGCGCCGATTTCCAACATGTACGAATTCACGGTGACGTTCGCGATGGGGGTCTCGGCGGCCTACCTCGCGTTCGAAACCACGAGCCGCCAGCGCCGGGTCGGGGTGGTGGCATTGCCGATCGTGATCACGATGCTTGGGATCGCCACGCAGTTTCCATCGCACATCGTGCCGCTCATCCCCGCCCTCCAGAACGGACCGCTGCTGACGATTCACGTGAGCACCATGATGACTTCGTACGCCATCCTGACGGTCGCCTTCTGCGGGGCGGCCATCTACCTGGCCCAGGGGGGCGAAGGGCACAGGAGGTTCGCTTCGTTGCCGAGCGCCGAAGCTGCTGCGGACCTCGCGCATAAGGCGGTGATCATCGGCTTCCCGCTGCTTGGACTCGGGATTGCCCTCGGGGCGTGGTGGGCGAACAGCGCCTGGGGCCGCTACTGGGGCTGGGACCCGAAGGAGACGAGTGCGCTGGTCACGTGGCTGAGCATGGCCGCTTACTTCCACGCTCGGGCGGGCACGGGGTCAGTGGCGGGCGCGCCTGGCATCCGCCGGATCGTGCCGGCGCGGATTCGTCGCGGCTGGCGGCCGGACCCGATGTGGTGGCTGATCGTGATGTGGGGTCTGGTGATGTTCACCTACTTCGCGGTGAACCTCTGGGTGAGCGGGCTGCATTCCTACGCGGGGGTGTAGCCCCTCCGCCCGGCGCCGCTCCGTATCGGGGTGCCGGAGTGTCGGGGTATCGGGGAAACTCATCGCTCAGCGCTCATCGCTTTTCGCTTCGGAAACCAACACACCCCCGCCCCGCTGCGCCCCATTCGCCGCCCTGGCCTCCGCGACGCTCCGGCCACCCTCCGGGCACGGGCTCCCCATTCGCCCAAACTCGCCGGCGACGGTAGCCGCGGCCGCCCCGGGCCGCTGCACAACACCCAACGCCCCGCACCAGCCCCAGCGACTCGCCGGCTGCTCGCGGTCCGGTAGCCGCGGCTACCGGGCCCGCCGGAGACGGCACTGCCGATCGAAGACGAGAGCCTGTCCCAATCGCTAGTCCACGAGAAGAAAGAACGAGGTTGAACCCCCGCGCGCTCCTCTCTCACCTCCGCAACACTATCTCTCGATCGCGGCGTCTTGATGACTTCGAGTCATGCGGCTATAACTACCTCCGGGGAACGTCGGCCCCTTCGTCACGCCTGGGCGGCGAGACCTCCGAGGAGGTCATTCGATGGCGATCATTGGCGGAATTCTCATTTTCGTCTCTCTGGGCGTGTTCGCAGTCGGCGTGGTCACCCTCATCCGGCCGATGCGCCGCCTCTACATTCCGAATCGCCGAATCGCCGGCGCTGTACTTGGCGCTAGTATTGTCCTGCTTGTTGCTGGTGGTGCCATGGTTCCCAGCAGCAACGAGAACGACGCCAAGACCGCCGCTGACAAGGTCGAGGCTCCCGCCACGGCAAAAACGAAAAGCACAGCGACACCGCAACCTACCAGCACACGGAGGCCGACCGACAAACCGCCGGCAACCAACACCCCATCAACGCCGGCCACGCCAACTGCAACTCCTCTCACTCTTGCCGCACAGATGGAGAAGTCGATCCGGGACAATAAGAACGCCACCAAGAGCGGCGGTAACTTGGACAGACTATCAGTCCAGTTCGACCAAGAGATTGGTCAGCTAGCCGTTTCAATTAAACCGAACAGCCCGAACAAGTTGACCCCAAATCCTCACCAACGGCTCGGCGTTGGCGATCGCGGTTGGTAGAGCCATCTGGTCCACGTACGCAGAAGTAAACGTCATCTCCCTAGCTGGTCTACGTGACGTCAAGGATAAGTACGGTAACTACTACGCGGAGACCGTGGTCTTTGCGGAGTACAACCGAGAAACCGGAGAGAAGTACAACTTCGACAACCTCCGAAATCAACCGTCGTCCGACAACAAGCTCATGTTCTGCACGGCAAGCTTCTACCAGATTTCGATAGAGCTCTGGCATAGCTTGGGGAACAAGGGTTGTATGAGCAGCTTTGTCGGGGGAGTAGCTCCGACGGACGAGCAAAAGGCGATGATCGCAGCCGCAGCGCAGCCATCGTCGGGCACACCGACGAGCGCACCCGCCACCAACACTCCCCCCTCCACGAACACTGCAGGACCGACAAACACTCCCACCCCCACCGACACTCCAGGACCAACCAATACTCCCATCCCGGCTACGGACACGCCCGCGCCGACGAACACCGTGGCGCCCACAGCCACGCCAGTCCCCCTGACCGTTGAGCAGCTAGTCGCGAAGTCCTACCGCGACAACCTGGGCTTCATCTCCAGCGCATCCGATCGAGGCCTCACAGTGGCATGGAACCCTTCGAACGGAACTTTGAGGATCGATGTGCTCCAGCAGTCGGTCTTCGGGGGTTCAGCCGAGGGCAACGCGATTGAGCAAGCCAGTGCCAGCGGTATCGTCGCGAGCAAGGCAATTTGGACCACCTATCCAGCTGTGGAGACGCTCATCGTCGCCCTAAACGCCGAATTCACCGACAGCACGGGCAATTCAGGCGTCCTTACTGCTGCCGCCACAACGGTACTTCGTTCGACCGGCCTGAAGTTCAATTATGACGGCCTTCGGCAGCGCCACCTGTCAGACAATAAGCTCTTTCTCTGCGGCGCAGACCACTACCAGATTCTCCCGACCGTATACGCCGCCCTCGGCGCGAGGGGTTGCCTGCTCAACTGGGGAACGGTGAAGTGACCAACGCTTAGCTCGCAGGCCCGCCCGTCCGCCCAGTCAGGGGCACCTCGACGCGTCCGGGAACGGACACGGGTCACCTCAACCCCGTTTCAACGTCAGCAGCTTGCCCGTCGCACTGAAGATGGGGAAGGCCAGTGGCATGCCGATGATGGTCAGGCAGAGGGCCCACGCGAGATAAAGAGCGATGAACGTCAGCCACCAGCCCACGAGCAAGTACCAGAGGGCCCGCTGCCAGAATGGCCGCTGGGGCACGTTCGACACTGTCACGACGGTGCTCCCGTCGGCTCCGGCCGAGGCCGTGTGGCGCGCGCGGTCCAGTTTGAGCGTGGCGGTCTGGGGCACCCGATTTACAAGCCAGAAGCCGAGCGGGATGCCGATGACGGTGAGGTTCACGAGGGCGGCTAACGTAATGACGATGAACGACGCCCACCAGCCGATGAAGAGGAACCAGAGCAAGCGGATCAGAAGGTTCGGGCTCCGCCGGGTATCGACAAAGGTGGTTTCCGTCGCGCTGGCCATTCCGCTCTCCTGAGAACGTGTTGCACGGTATTCTAGTCCAACCCGAACGCGATTCGCATCTATTTCTCACCTCCTACGGTCCGGCGGACCATTGTGAGAGCGGCAGGCCGCCTCTAGCATCGTGGGACACTTCTTGGGAGGCCCATTTGCCGAAGCTAAGTTCTCGCCTGTACCGGCTCTCCCGCCGCACCAACGACGCCGAGGTCCTGCTCAGCGGCGACCCGAAGCGGATGGAGCGCCGGGTCAAGAACAAGCTCATTGGCCGCGCCCTCGGCCGGGTGAAGTTCTGGCGTGCCCTCTGGCGCTAGCCGGGCCCGACCCGGCTCAGGGCTGATTCCGGAGTGCACCTGAGTTCAGGGCCAGCAAGTCCGCTCGCAGCTGCCGTATCTCGTCGCGAAGCTCAGACATGGTGACCTCTTCGGCTCCAACCTGCTCTCTGACCAGGAAGGCAGCGATGATGGCAGTCACCGCGGACAGCGAAGCGATGCCAAACAGCATGAGGGCGACTGCCACTCCGCGGCCCGCCGGAGTCACGGGGAAGCGGTCGCCGTATCCCACGGTCGTCATGGTCGTCGCCGCCCACCACATCGCGTCGCCGAAGTTCTGAATGTTGCTCCCCTCGGCGTGCCGTTCCGAGAGCAGGACAAGGAAAGCACCAACCACTCCCGTCATTAGCACCGACGCCACGAGCAGTTGGGCCCCCCGCTGTGCGGCCAGCCTGCGCAGCAGCGACACGTTCAGCCCGAGGGCTACGCCGACGCGTGCCAGCCGAAGCAACCGAAGTAGTCGGGCTGCGCGCAAGGGTCGCAGGAAGGGGAGCGCGACCATCGCCGCTTCCAGCCAGTGCGTGCGGACGTAGTGAAGCCGCCGCGGCGCGACCGCCAACTTCACCGCGAAGTCCACGAAGAACACCGACCAGATCATCCAGTCGCCGGCGAGAAGCGTCGTCTCGACAGTCGGAGACGGGTCGAAGAAGAAGGGCGCCAGGAGAAGGGGGACCATCACGAGCGCGAGTATTAGGAGAGGGAGGTCGGTAGCCTCCTCGATTCGACGAAGCCGTTCCGCACTACGCATTTTGTCCTCGGGAGTCAAAGTGATGAGCGGATTCTACTTCGCTCGCCAAAGGGTCACCGCCGCTTTATGCACCGGCGGGACGAGCGATGCGCTAGGCAGTATCGCCACGGGCATTGGTGCAATCGACAACGGCCAACTTCAGTCCCACAATCCCGAGCAGGAGGGCGGTAGCGGATGCGGTTCTTTCGGAACCAACAAACTACTCCCCGAAACCCCTTGGACTTCTCAACAGGTAATTTCGGCACGGAGGTCGTCGGGGAAGCCTCATACCAAGATGCGCTGAGAGAGTTGGGGGCGGAAGCGCTCGCACGCGGTCAGAGGGTCGAAGTCCCCATGTATCTTGTGGCTGACCCGACGAATCGCCACGACAAGAAGGCGGTGAAAATCGTGGGATCTCACGGCAAGACGGTAGGCTACCTTCCGAGGGATGTTGCTGCTGAATACCAATCAGACGTCCTTCGCCTGACCCGCGGGACCGGTCGGAAGATCTGCTGTAGAGGCGTCCTCGTCGGCGGCTCAAGTGCGAAACCGAGCATCGGCGTTTGGCTCGATATCGACCTCGATGATCTTGCCAATCGCAAGGCATGAGGTAAGAGCGCTCTCCACCGGTGTCGAGCTTGCCCTCGCTGTCATCCACCCATTCTCGCTCCTGCGCCCCCGCGCGACCCTTTTCCCATCTCCGCGACTCGGGGGAAACGCCATGGCACAGCGCACGCAACGACACCAGCCCGTCCGGCGCGCCTGCAGCGAGCGCCCCCTCCTCCCGCTCCGCGAATCTGAGGACTTTCCGGATCAAGGGTTCACAAGGGTTCAACGCACGTTTTTCTTTGCACAAGACCACTCGCGGACCACTGAGGAGCCCGGCCCGGAGGGTGGCCGAAGCGCAGCGAAGGCCAGGGCGGCGAATTAGGCGAAGCGGGGTGGAGGTGTGTTGGAACAGTCCCGAAGAGCCGGGCGGCCGCGGCGAGGAGCGCAACCAGCGATTTCCTGATCGGGTACATTGGCGATCGGCGACTTCGAATCTATGTGGAGCGCGACTCCCATCCCCCGAAAGTCAAGGCCGTAGCCTGGGAGAGACCGGAGCTGACGCTATGAAGAAGAAACGCCCAATGCTGGAATACGACGGGGAAGCAGACGCCCTCTACGTCGCCCTCCAGCACGCCAGCGTTCGTGAGACGAGGCCGCTCGACGATCATCGCCTGGCCGACGCCGAGGACGGGACCATTGTTGGCATTGAGTTCATCGACGTTAGCGGAGGCGTGGACCTCGCGGGGCTCGGCCCGGAAAAGCGGCTCGTCGACGAGCTCATCACCACCAGCGGCGTGCCAGTCAAGATCCTCGCGGGCTGACCCGAAGGCCGATCAGCACGGGGCCGTCACTCAGCGTTCGCGGCAGCGGTCTTCGTTCGGACGATCGAGCATTCTCCAGCGGCCACAGAGGGCCGCGGCTACCGGGGCGCGTGCCGCGGCCCTCTGTGGAGCCCGGCCCGGAGGGTGGCCGTCGCGCAGCGAAGGCCAGGGCGGCGAATGAGGCGCAGCGGGGCGGAGGTGTGTTGGAACAAGTCCAGCGATGAGCGAGCAAAGAAGCTTCCCCCTGCCACTGGCCCCTTCGCCCTCGCCGCCGGCCATGACACCCTTCCCCCATGCCGCACCTCCGCCCCCACGGCGACACCTCCGGCAAACGCTGCGGCGACATCGCCTGCGACGGTGCCACCTGCTCCCCAGATCACGCCCCCCTCTGCGGCTTCGCCCCCACCCCTCCACCTGGCGAACACGCCCCCTCTCCAACGGCTTGAACGCGTCCGAAGACGCGTTCAACGCACCGTTTTTGTTTCACACAAACCGGCCAGCCAACCTCCCGGCTTCGAGGCAAGTTCCCTCTCCCGCCGGCGGGAGAGGGCAGGGGTGAGGGCAAGTTCCCTCTCCCGCGCTACGGGAGAGGGTCAGGGTGAGGGCCTCATCGCTCATCGCTCATCGCTCATCGCTCATCGCTCATCGCTCATCGCTCATCGCTCCGCCCGAGAGGCGGTCGCCGAGCGATTTTCGGTAGACGCGGCCCTCCGGGAACCAGCGGCGATCCTCGAGGTCCCGCCTCCGGACGTCGAGTTGAGGCGAGGCGGGGAGCTCGGCGGTATGGAAACCGCGGGTCTCGGCGTAGACGGTCGCCCGTTCAATCATCCAGAGTTCGAGGCTCCGGCCGCGGTACTCATCGGCCAGGGCCGGCTCCGAGATCGAGGCGACCCCCGCGGCGGCGTCCCGCACCCAGACCACGCCCACGACCCGTTCGCCGTCGGCCAGGACGAACCAGCCGGGACGGGCCTCCTGGGCGAGCGGCCAGGGGTCGATGGCGGCCAGCTGGCCGATCGCCTCGGCGTCGTCGCGGCGCTGTTCGCGGACGGTCAGCAGGGGGAGGCGTTTCTCCATCACAAGGGTCTCGCCGTCGCGCGCAATGGGGAGGTAGCCCCAGCGCATGAACCGTTCCTGGAGCCGGCGGCGCTCAGGGGCCTTCAGGCGCACGAGCCGTAGGCCGCTGTCCTGCGCCCGTATCTCCACAGCCCGGACCAGCGCCCTCCCGGCCCCTGCCACGTTCGAGGCGAGCAGGTCGAACCAGGCGATCCCGTCCTCGTCGCGCATCCGCACCACCCCGCAGACCTCCCCGTCGCGCTCAGCGACGAGGAGGGCGTGGCCGGTCTGGGTAAGCAACTCGACCCCGGCAGCGTCGATCCGGCCGATCTCCTCGCCGGCGAAGGCCTGCCTCAGGATGGCGCTCGCCGCGGCGGCATCGCCCGGCTCGATGTCGCGGACCGTCACCACCACCCCGCTCCGCGTCGTGTCGGTGTGTCGGAGTGTCGGCGTATCGGCGAAGTGGGCCGGGAACCCCTCGAGCGGGCGAATGGGCGACGGGGCGACGGGGCGACCGCTGCCTTTTCTCTGTGTTCGGGCACCTCTTCCTAGAGACCTTTGAGGAAGGCGATCATGGCGGCGCTCACTTCGGCAGGGCGCTCCTGCTGGGTCCAGTGGCCGCAGCCGGGGAGGAGGATGGCGTCTTTGAGGTTGGGGACGGTTCGCTTGAGGTTCGCCATGACGGCGTCCTTGCCGCCGCTCATGGCGATGACGCCGTCGCGCTCGCCGGCGATGAAGAGCGCCGGAACCGTGATTTTCGCGCCGGCCCAGGGCCCCATCAGCTCCCAGGTGCGGTCCATGTTCCGGTACCAGTTCAGGCCGCCGCGGAAGCCAGTGCGTTCGAACTCGGCAGTGTAGAAGTCGACGTCGGCTTCCGTCAGCCACGGGGGTAGCGCCTTGGGCTCGACCATCTGGTCGAGGAAGCCGATGGTCTTCGGGCGAGGCTGCCGGAAGGTGTCGGGCGAATCTCCGGAAGCAGAGTAGAGGAACTTCCGCACGGCCGTGCGCACGTCCTTGCGCAGCTCGTGCTCCGCCACGCCGGGCGTCTGGAAGTAGAGGATGTAGAAGAAGTTGTCGCCGAAGGCGGTCTTGAAGGCTTCGGTCGGCCTGACGTTCCCTCTCCCGGAGTTGGGGACGCTGAGCCCGACGACAGCGCGGAAGCGGTCGGGGCGCAACAGGGCGGAGTTCCAGGCCACCGGTGCCCCCCAGTCGTGCCCGGCGATGACGGCGGTCTCTTCGCCGAGGGCGTCGAGGAGTCCGACGATGTCGCCGACGAGGTGGAGCTGGGTGTAGGCGTCGATCGCTTCGGGCCGGTCGGTCTGGCCATAGCCCCGCTGGTCGGGTGCGACGACGTGATAGCCGGCATCGGACAAGGCCGTGAGCTGGTGCCGCCAGGAGTACCAGGATTCCGGGAAGCCGTGGCAGAGCACGACGAGGGGCCCCTTGCCCGCTTCGGCGATGTGCATCCGGATGCCGTTCGTCTCGATGAAGCGGTGTGCGATGTCGGCCACAGGTCCCCCTCGGTCTTGCTCGTTGGCCGCTCATATTACGCGAACGGGGGAGCAGGGGCGGCTACCGCTTCGGGGGCAGTGACAGAGCGAAGGCAAGCGTCTCGGACACCCAGGCTGCGAGGTCGGCGGGTTCGCGGACGCCCTCTGGTCCGACGAAGACCATGGAGCGCATCGGGCGCCCGGTGAAGTCCATCGGCCGGACGTGCGGGCGCATCAGGGCCTCGTGGTGGCGGTCAGTCCCTACCCGTGCCATCAGGCTGTCGCCTACGACGCCGCAGAACATGTTGCCTCCGACCATGAGCGCCAGCCCGCCGAACATCTTGCGTTCGCTGAGCCCCGGCTGGCCGGCCGTTGCCTCGCGGATCCGCTCCGCGAGCGCTTCGTCGTACGCCACTACGCCAGCCTCCCGCGTGCGAAGTATAAACCCCTTCCTTCCGCCGAATCGGCGAATGAGCGAATGGGCGAGGGGGCGGTGTCGGGGTATCGGAGTGTCGGGGTATCGGAGTGTCGGAGTATCGGGGTAAGGACGCGCCGGCACGCCGCGGCGACCCTCACGTACCTCAGTCCTAAGTCCTCAGTTCTTAGTCCTTAGTCCTGTGGCGGCCGTGGGTCGAGCGATGGCGGACATGCAGCCGCCCGGGGCGGCGGCGGCTACCTCATTGGCACGTATACTCCGGGTTCATGCCGGGCGCGTTCGCAGGGCTCCGTGTACTCGACTTCACGCAGGGCATCGCGGGCCCGATGGCGTGCATGCTCCTCGCTGACTTCGAAGCGGAGGTCATCAAGGTCGAGGCTCCCGCCGGGGACCGCATGCGGGGCCACCCGGGCTACCTCTGCTGGAACCGCAACAAGCAGAGGATCACCCTCGACCTGCAGCGGTACGAGGGGTTGCGACACGCTCGGGAGCTGCTGGCGACGGCCGACGTGGCCGTCTTCGATGCCCTGCCGGGCGAGCTCGACCGCCTGGGGCTCGAATCGACCACCGTCCTGGCCGCAAACCCGGCGCTCCTCCACGCGTGGCTCCCGCCCTACGCTGTGAGTGGCCGCTGGAGCCAACTGCCGCCGGACCACGACCTGCTGACGGCGGTCAGTGGGGTCGCCCAGCTCCAGTTCAGCTATGCGGACCAGCCGGTGCACCTGGTCACGCCGCAGGTCGCCTACGCGCACGCGATCATCGCGGCGGGAGCGATT
Source organism: Tepidiformaceae bacterium (assembly GCA_041488155.1). Classification (GTDB taxonomy): domain Bacteria; phylum Chloroflexota; class Dehalococcoidia; order Tepidiformales; family Tepidiformaceae; genus JBGPOS01. The sequence continues at coordinate 11,430 of JBGPOS010000039.1, read as the reverse complement.
GGCGCCGCCCTCTGCGAACGATCGAGGAGCGGGCTCGGCCAGGCGATCACGGTGAGCGGGCTGCACGCCGTCGCGTCGGTGGAGACCGGCGGGGCGATCAAGGCCGAAGAGATGTTCCGCCTCGGGGGAGGCCACCCGCGGGGTGGCGTCCCGAACTACCGTCTCTACCAGGCGGCCGATGGCCAGTGGTTCTTCCTCGGCACGCTGTTCGCGCAGTTCTTCCTGAAGGCGCTCGAGGCCACGGACCTCCTCGAACTCATCGCGGAGCCGGGCATCGATGGCGAGTTCATGAACCTGCTGCGGCCGCCGGGGAATGCCATCGCGGTGGCGCGGCTCGACGCCCGATTCGCAGAGAAGCCGCGCGACGAGTGGCTGCGGATCCTCAAGGCGAACGGCGCTCCCTGCGGGCCGGTCTCTCGGTGCGAAGAGTGGTTCGCGGGCCCGACGGTCGCGGCGAACGAGATGCGCGTCAGCCTGGATCATCCGCAGCTGGGGCGGGTCGACCTGCCGGGCGTGCCGCTCAAGCTCAGCGCGACGCCGGGCGCGGTTCGTCACCTCCTTCAGCCGGTGAAGTTCGAAGACCTCCCTCCCCACACTCCGGCCGTCCCCGACCGTCCCGCCCAGGCGCAGGACGGAGGTGGGCCGCTCGCCGGCATCCGCGTGCTGGACCTGGGGGCGGTCATCGCGGGCACCTACGCGGGCACGGTGATGGCCAACTTCGGCGCCGACATCGTGAAGGTCGAACCGCCGGAAGGAGACCCGTTCCGTCCGTACGGACTTGGCTTCGTCAGCTACAACCGGGGCAAACGCAGCGTCAGCCTCGACCTGAAGCAGGCGGCCGGGCGCGAGCTGTTCCTGGACATGGTCCGCCAGTCCGACGTGGTCCTCGACAACTACCGGCTGGGGGTGCGGGAGCGGCTGGGGATTGAATACGCCGCCTTGAAGGCGGTAAACCCGCGGATCATCTCGTGTTCCGTCACCGGCTACGGGCCGGAGGGGCCGCTGGCCGCGGACCCCGGCTTCGACCCGCTGGTGCAGGCGCAGAGCGGGATGATGGCTTCGCAGGGCGGCGACGACGAACCGGTCTTCTACCAGGTGCCGGTGAACGACACGGCGAGCGCGATGATGGCGGCGTTCGGGATCATCGGGGCGCTGCTGGCCCGAGAACGGACGGGCGAAGGGCAGGAGGTACTCACCTCCCTGGCGAACCAGAGCGTCATCTGCCAGTCAGGCGAACTGACGTCGTACGAGGGGCGTCCGGCGAATCCCCCGGGAGGTCGCGACTGCCTCGGGACGGGCGCCTTCCAGCGATTCTACCCCTGCGAGGACGGCTGGATTGCCATTTCCTGTTCGAAGCCGGAGCAGTTCCATTACCTCTGCGTGGCCCTCGGCCACACCGAGTGGGCGGGGCGCTACGTGGCGGAGCGGGCGCTGCAGGAGTCGGTCGGTAGCCCGTTGGCGGCGTTGATAGCGGCCTCGCTCGTCGGCCTTGAGCGGGACGAAGCCCTCGACCGCCTCGGCACGCACGGGGTGCCGGCCGCCCCGGTGACGCGGGTCGAAGAGCTGTTCGAGCAGCCCTGGCTGGCGGCCAACCGGTTCCTCGAAGACTACGACCACCCGCAGTTCGGCCGGATCACGGGCGTCCGCAGCTACGCGGACTTCGACCGCACGCCGGGCGGCTTCACTCGCCGGTCACCGCTCCTCGGCGAGCACAGCGTGGAGGTCCTGGAAGAACTCGGCATCGATTCGGCGCGCGTCGAGGAGCTGCTGGCATCGGGCGTCCTGGGGCAGAGCCCCTCCTGAACGGCTGTCGGGGCTCTTGCGAACCGCCAACGGCAGATGCGTGCAAGGGGTAACATCAGGCTCGCCGCTACGGTTCTAGCTCGGCGAGAAGGAGCGGGAATGCCATCGAAGACAGCCTCCAGGAACAAGACCTCCGTGGCCCGGCCGATGAAGCAACCGGCCCCCGAGATCGAGGCGAGGGCCACCGTCGCCGGGCTGCGAGCCTACGTCGAGGCACTCCGGCAGGTCGAACAGCCGGGCGTGCTTTCGATAGCGTCGGTGCTGGTGGAACACGGCGCCTGCGTCAGGGTCTACACCGAGGTCCATGCGGGTGGAGTCGTGGCCCGCTTGGGGCCGGTAGCTCGAGCCGAGGTCGCGGCTCAGCAGGCCGCGATGGCGTTGGGGGGCACCGGGCCGTTCGTCTTCTATTTGTCCGACCTCGACTACGGCGAGCGTTCACCCGAGCACCCGTCGTTCGAGCGGCTCCTCTAGCCCGCGATCCGCTTGGCACAAGCTTGAACCACCTTGAACAGGCCTCGATGAATCTTGCTCGTGCCAGCCGACAGGGCACGCTCTCGCAAGACGCGAGGCAGTGGGCCTGCACGATGGCCTTCTACGCCGTTATCCATTGTATCCGTCACGCAGCACAGTTCGAGAATTCGTCCGCCCCACCGAAAATTCGCCCTTCGTCCCATGCCTGGGACGACTGGTGGATGCGGGTGCATGCACCAGTCCTGCACGAACGCTATTTCTTTCTTCGAGCACTCTCCGAACGCTGCCGGTATCGGCTCGCGGATCCCGCGGTTGAGGAGACTCACGCTGCCCTGGAGACGGCGGTCAGCCTGCTCGGCCTAACGGAGGCCGGTACACTCGCTCTGGCCCGACGAAGCTGAACCAAGAGAGTGATCGCAGCTACAGGCCGGTCGCCGTTACCGCGTTCTGACCCCGGCGTATAGTGCGGCTTCACCCCGAACCCACACCCGGAGGCTTACATCATGGACGTCCGCGCACTCATCCAGGGCCAGTTCGACCAGGCTCACCAGATCCTCGCCATGACTCTCGCCGACTGCGACGATGCCACCTTTCGGCGGCGTCTGCCCAACGCGAACATCGAGTCGATCGCGACCATCTACGCGCACTCGCTTTTCGCGGAGGACATGATGGTGAACGGCATGATCCGCAAGCAGTCTCCGCTCTACCAGTCAGGGGCCTGGGCGGAGAAGCTCGGCATCAAGAGCGCCGCGCCCATGCCCAACATCGAGTGGTCCACCGGGGTGAGCGCCGGCCTGGCCCAGTTCGCCGGATACCTGGCCGCGGTCCAGAAGTCTACGAGCGACTGCATCGCCTCGCTCTCGGACGCCGACCTCGACCGCGAGATCGACGGCCCGGTGGGGAAGCAGACGATCGCCGCCTTCCTCTCCGGCCTCATTATCCAGCACCTTGCCGCGCACGCGGGCGAAATCGCCGCCCTCAAGGGAGTCCAGGGCAAGAAGGGCCTGCCCTTCTGACCCACCCTCCGCACCGGCGGCCCGGGGGACGAGGCGCGAGGGATGAGGCATGGAAGGCCCGAGTACCATCCCTCATCCCTCATCCCGGCTCCTGCTACACTGGTCTGCCATGACGACCGCGACTTCCCTGATCCGCGAGCGAGCCGCGGAGGCCCGTGCCGCTTCGCGCAAGCTGGCGACGACTTCGACGGACGTCAAGAACGCGGCGCTGAACCGCATCGCGGACCTCCTCGAATCCGATCAGGGGCCCATCCTCGATGCCAACGCCCGCGACCTTGAGGCGGGGCACGAGGCCGGGCTCGACCCGTACTTCATCGAACGCCTGACGCTGAACCCCGGCCGGCTGTCGGGGATCGCCGCGGACACCCGGACGGTTGCCCGGCTAGATGACCCGATCGGCGAGATGTTCGACACCCGTACGCTTCCAAACGGCCTCCTGATCGGCCGGCGCCGGGTGCCACTCGGAGTGGTGGCGACCATCTACGAAGCACGGCCGAACGTGACGATCGACATCGCCGCGCTCTGCCTGAAGAGCGGCAACGCCTGCGTCCTCCGGGGCGGCAAGGAAGCGCGATACAGCAACGCGGCGCTCGGAGAGCTGCTCGGCCGGGCCCTCGCCGAAACTGGCGTGCCGGCCGGGGCCGTCCAGGTCATCAGCGACCCCGACCGTGCCCTGATCGACGACCTGCTCAAGGCCAACGACCTGATCGACCTGATCGTGCCACGCGGTGGCAAGGAGCTGATCGACCGGGTGCGGCGCGACGCGACTATGCCGGTGGTCGCTCACGGCGACGCCGTGGTGCAGATCTACGTCGATGAGTACGCGGGCCTCGAGATGGCGGTCAACATCGTGGACAACGCCAAGACCCGCCGCTACAGCATCTGCAACGCCGTCGACACGCTGCTGGTGCACGCCAGCATCGCCCCGGCCTTCATCGACCGGCTGATCGGCCGCTGGGGCGACCGGGTCACCATCCTGGGCGACGACCGGGCCCTTTCGCTCCTCACGCCGGGGCGGCATCCAGGCCTGAAGGTCGAGCGGGCGACGCCCGAGGACTGGGAGCGAGAGCACCTGGCGATGCGCGTTGGCATCCGCATCGTGGACAGCATCGACGAGGCGATCGCGCACATCGAGGAGCACGGCAGCCACCACAGCGACGCGATCGTCACGGAGCATTACGAGCGGGCGATGCGTTTCCTGGACGAAGTGGATTCGGCGGTGGTCTACGTGAACGCCAGCACGCAGTTCACGGACGGCGCACAGTTCGGCCTCGGGGCTGAAGTCGGCATTTCGACGCAGAAGATGCACGCGCGGGGGCCGATGGGCCTGCGCGAACTGACGAGCTACAAGTGGACGATCTTCGGGAAGGGGCAGGTGCGGCCGCTGTGATCGAGTTCGAACGCGAGGCCCGCACCCCTTATTCCGAGGCTTACACCGTCCTCGAAGACGGCGGCATCATCGGCCGGTTCGACATCCACTTCCAGGGGGCGAACGTCTACGGCACGCTGTGCACGACGGCGGACGCGAATGAGGAGCGCATCCAGGCGCTGATCGACGAGGCGGACGAGCGTCTTGTGATGACAGCCGACCCGTACCGCGAGGACTTCATCGTCACGGTCTGGCGGGGGTCGCCGGCGGGGGTCTACAGCGACAGCGATACCGACGATGACGACGAGGACGAGGACACCTTCCGCCTCGGCGACATCGGCCAGAACTAACGGTCTCGCCTCGCGGGCGGCTGTGTACAATGAACTCAATCGAAAGGCGGCGCAGCGTGGCGGTCGCAAAGCCAACGGCTCCAGTTCGTGCAGGCGCGTCGAACCCGACCCGTGTGCGACCGCCGGCGCGCGCCGTCCGCGGGCTTTCGAGCCGGGAAGCCTGGCAGATCTATGATGCCCAGGCGAGAAAGTACCTCGGAATCTCAGCAGAGGAGTTTGAGCGGCGTTGGGAAGACGGAGAGTTCCGGACCCGGGTCGAGCAACCCGAAGTAGTCACCGTGCTAATGCTGAGGACACCGAAACCAGGCTAGGACACGACCGTCGTGGCCGGTAGGACCCCGGCCAGAGCTTGACTCTCTTGGCGCTGGTCTCGCCTCACGAAGGGAACTTAACTTCTATGTCCTCCCATCTCGATGTGAACCTATCTATCTGACCGGCGTTGGCGCGACAGTCGAGCTGCCAAGGGCGGACGGGCAACGATCGCGGAGGCGACACGCCGGACAATCGGGCGCCTTTGGGTGGCAGTGATCTCGACCAATGTCCCAGAGGATCAGGTCGAACACTCCGGGGAAGTCCGGGTTCGCTTCCCTCGCCGCGTAGATTACGACGTCCGGACTCGCACCTTCTTCCACGAATCCTAGACGTGCCATGACCCGTAGCACGTGTACGTCCGCAGAAATGTCGATACATCGGTAGTCGCTCAATGGCACGCGAAAGTCCCGTGCGAGTATGTTCGCCGCCATCGTAGCTATCTTCGGGCCCGCACCGTGAAACTCCAGGAACCGCCGAACAACGGCGGCGCTCGACGGTCGATTTCTCCAGATGATCGACGCATCGTCCGCATAGACGGATCGGATCCGTTGTATAGCCCTGTAGAACACCGTCGACATCTTCTCCGGAAACCGGTGAAGGTTGCTGGGGCTTGCGAACAGCGTGAGCCAATCGGCGGCGGACTGGCGCGCGAGATCGTCCATCTCAAACGACCCAAGCCGCTCGCGGATCTGCAGGGGGATCATCCAGGCGCGCTCGGCTGTGATCTGGCGGTCCATCAGACATGCAGTTACGAAGGCATGCGGGTGGAAACGGAGATCGTTTAGCAGGTCATCGGCCTGTGAGTCGCGGGTGAATTCAATCGGTTTGGGCGGCCCCTGCAAAAGGCTCCGTCCCTCGTCGATCAGCCGCTTCCGAAGTTCGGGAAGAGTGTCTGCCATCTCCGACTTACCTCCAGGTACCCAAGAGAGGGGGAGCGACAGTAGCACAGACATGCCACTGCAGGCAGCCGCGCGACGCTTGTTGACCCCGCCGTGGTAGCATCCGGCGATGTTTCCTGACCCTTCTCTGATCGACCTCTCCCTCGACTCGCGCGCCGCGACCTTCGAAAACCCGACAGGTGACCGCGGGGCGGGCGGACCTTCGCACGGCGGCCGGAAGGGGGCGCCATCGCGGCGGCTCAAGCCGGGCGAATCGGTGGTGCTCGCTGACCTCCGTGGCCCCGGCACCGTCCGTCACATCTGGATGACGTTCCCGCCGGCGCCACCGGAGGTGATGCGGGCGCTGTGGATGGAGGTCTTCTACGACGGCTTCGCCGAGCCCAGCGCTTCCCTCCCCTGCCTCGACTTCTTCGCGCTGCCGCACGGGCGTCCCGCGGGCTACGACTCCGCCCTGATTTCCATCCACGAAGGGCGGGGTTTCAACGCTTACTTCCCGATGCCTTTTCGGGACCGCATACGCATAACGCTCACGAACTCGGCCCCGCGGCCGATGGACCTCTACTACCAGGTCGACTACACCCTCGAAGCGTCGCTACCCGCCGCGGCCGGCTACCTCCACGCGGCCTTCCGGCGCGAGAACCCAACCGTCCTTCGCCAGGATTTCGTCATCGCCGGGGGCCTCCGAGGGCCGGGCCGCTTTCTCGGCTGCAGCGTCGGCGTTCGGACCATCGACCCCTGTGCCTGGTACGGCGAGGGCGAGGTCAAGGTCTACCGCGACGGCGACAGCACGCATCCGACGATCTGCGGTACGGGTCTCGAAGATTACGTTGGCTCGGCCTGGGGGATGGGGCGGCACGCTGCGCTGTACGGGGGCGTCCCGCTCGTGGTGGCACCCGAGGGGCGGGGAGACAGCCCGGACTTCGTTTCGTTCTATCGCTGGCACCTGCCGGACCCGATCGTCTTTCGTGATGACCTGCGCGTGACCATCCAGCAGATCGGCTACGCCCTCTTTCGCGAAGGGGAAGAGAAGGCCTTCGGGCGGTACGCCGAGTCGAACCCGGCGGCCGGCCGGGGGTGGGAGCGCAACTCTTCGCCGGGGGTCATCGCCCGCGGCATCGCGGAGCGGGTCGACGACTACTGCGCCACGGCGTTCGTCTACTGCTCGGAGCCGCAGGCCGTCCCGCGCCTCGACCTCCCGGCCGCCCTGGCGGACATCGACCGGCGAGAGTACGAGAGGCCCGGACCGTTCGAGCGCATGCTGGGCTGAGCTCAGGCGGAGACGGCTGTTACGAGACGAGTGGCGAACGTTCGGACGTCCAGATCTGGATCATCCGGACGCCTGAAAGTTCCGTCTCTCCGGACGAGCAGCAAGGCCGCCGCATCGTAGAAGGGCATCTCGTTCAGGCGGAACTCTACGATTCGTCGAGCGAATATGGCTCGGCGATCGACGTGTGACGTCCCCCGAAAGACAGGGTCGCCGTCAGGTACACGGTCACGTGTCGCCTTCAGCGTTGCATCCTCCTCGCAGAGCACGAGGAGGAACCCGAGCACCAGGCCAGTCCCATGCAACGCCCGTGCATCCAGCCCGCTCCCGAGGGCCTCCTCGTACCTGTTGTTCTCGTTGTTGCCGTAGCTATCGACCTGAGACTTGAACTCTATACAGATGCGAGGGAGACCGTCACCGTCGCGGCAGACGATGTCCCAGCTCTTGGCTGGCCGGAAATATCCTGCCAGCAACGACTTACGATCCTGGGAAGACGTGGCCACGTACGCCGGCCAGCCCAAGTCTTCGAGATCCCTCGCGACCAGTCTGAGGAACGCCTTGTCGTGTGTCGCGGACTGCGTGCCCGAAGTTCTGCCGCTCCAGAACTCTGCGACAGCGCGAGCCAGTTCCTGGTCTGTGATCACTGAAGCGCGACCGAGCGCAAACCAGCTCCCGGATGCAGCTCCAGTGGAGGCGTGCGTCGTTCAAACAAGACCTCACCGGTCGTGAGCGTCGGCTTCTGAAGTCGGCGGACAACAATCGGTATGTAAGAGGGCTCAACCTCGTACGAAACCGACGAACGGCGGAGCTGCATGGAGGCCAACGCGGTGGTGCCTGTGCCTCCGAACGGATCCAGGACAACATCGCCTGCGAAGCTGAACATGCGGATGAGGCGAAGCGGGATCTCCAGCGGAAACGGCGCCGGATGCTCCTTCAGGCTGGCCCCGGGGACATCGGACCAAATCGTGGTGAACAGACGCGCGTATTCGTCGTCCGGGATGAATGAAGCGTCTTCCATTTCGCCGCTTGGGGATCGGTAACCGGGTTTACGAAGGAATACGATGTGTTCCGTGTCGTTTTTGATGACGCCATTGGGCAGGTTGGGCTTTCCCAGGTACCGGGAAGAGTTCGATGCTTCCAGCTTAATATTGGCGACCTTCAGCCAGGTGATCCCCTGGAGGTTGTCGAATCCGATACGCCTCCCCATCAGTCTTACGTCGGCGCTCAGCGGCAAGACGTAGTGCCTGCCAGCATCGCGCCGGGCGATATTCACGTCGCCGACGACCGCGCAGACACGTCCACCGGGCACCAGCACCCTGAGGCATTCGCGAAGCACCTGCTCCAGGCTGTCGAGGAACTCCTCGTAGTCGTCGATGTGACCGAGCTGATTGGGGTTGCCCTCCACGTACCTCTTGAGGTTGGCGTACGGCGGGCTGGTCACGACGAGCTGGATAGACTCGTCTGCGAGCTCGGGCATCGAGCGACAGTCGCCAAGAATCACCCGGTGCCGGTGAGGCCCTAACGAGAGTCTTTCGCGCGGGTTCTTGGACGGTGGTGGCGGCATCGAGGTCATTCTGCCTCAGGAGCGCCAATCAGAACAACTGTTTCGCCCCCGCAGGTCTGGGACTGGGTGTCTGTCAGGATCAACCGATCCTTCCGATCTCACATCGGGCGGCGGGAGTACGAGAGGCCAGGTCCGTTCGAGCGCATGCTGGGCTGAGCTTGCACGCTATCTCGCCCAGTCGTTCGGGCCCACCGCAAGCACTCTGGTCATAGCTTCGAGCTTTGGCAGGCTTCTCCCGCCGGCAGCGTCATTCTTCCGGTCGTCCCCGGCGCTTCTGGCGCTCCCCTTCGATCGCGCCCCACTCCACGTCGATCGGCGAGACGACGTCCCCCTGCCAGAGGATGGTTCCTTCGAGACGTGGCCTTCCCTTCGGCCTCTCCGACGCAGGCTCTGCAGCGTCGCGGCGTTTGCTGTCATTCATTGCAACGACCTTTCTCCTACGGGGCGCGGACGTGGCCGGCGGCGATCGCTTGGTCGAAGAGCGGGGCGGCTGCGCGGTCGGCCATGTCGAAGGCGGGGCCGGGGTAGATGCCGATGAAGAGGACGCCGACCATGAGCGCGCCGCCGGTCGCCCAGAGGACGGGGTTCACGCGGAACCTGAGGAGCCCTTCGGCGGGTTCGAAGAGGTACATCTGGCGCATGATCGAGAGGTAGTAGTAGAGGCTGATGAAGCTGTTCGTCACGGCGAGGCCGACCAGCCAAAGGAGACCGTTCGAGGTGCTCGCCTGGAACATGAAGAGCTTCGTCGTGAACCCGGCGAAGAACGGCATCCCGGCGAACGAGAACAGGGACACCGTGATCACAAGCGCGAGGAACGGCTGTGTTTCGGCCAGGCCGCGGAGCCCGGAGATGGTGTCGCTGCCGGTGCGGTTGTAGTAAGCCGTGAGGGCGGTGAAGAGCGCGAGGGTCGAGGCGACGTAGCCGATGATGTGCAGGAGCAGCGCGCTGGAAGCGTTGTGCCCGACCTGGGCGTCGCCGTAGCCGAGGGCGGCGATCGTGACGAGCATGTAGCCCACCTGGCCGATCGAGCTGTAGGCGATCAGGCGCTTCATGCTCTTCTGCTGGATGGCGATGAGGTTGCCGCCGGTCATCGTCACGGCAGCGAGCAGGGCGATGGCCCAGCGCCACTCCACCGCATCGACGACCAGGGCGTTGCTGAACAGGCGGAGGATGAGCGCGAACCCGGCCGCCTTGGAGGCCGTGGAAAGGAAGGCGGTGATTGGCAGGGGCGCGCCTTCGTAAGCGTCGGGCGCCCACATGTGGAAGGGCGCCGCCGACACTTTGAAGCCGACGCCAGCGAGCACCAGCATGAAAGCAACGATGACGGCGGCGTTGGTTTCGTTCGCGCGATTTGCAAGCCCGGCGGTGATGCCGTCGTAATAGGTCGAACCGGTGACGCCGTAGATGATGCTCATGCCATAGAGGAACATCGCGCTAGAGAAGGCGCCGAGGAGGATGTACTTGAGGCTGGCTTCGCTGCTCAGGTTGTCGCGCTTCAGGTAGCCGACGAGGATGTAGAGGCAGAAGCTCAGCAGTTCGAGCGAGATATAGGCGGTGATCAGCTCGCGCGCCGCCGCCATGTAGACCATGGCCGAGCCGGCGATCAGGAGCAGGCCGTAGTACTCCGCGGCAACTTTCGTACGATCGCGCATGTAGGTCGCCGACATGAGCGACACGACAAAGACGATCGCTGAAGCCAGGAGCCGGAAGTAGGTCGTGAAGTCGTCGCTGCGGATGAGGCCCTGGAAGGTAACGGGCGATTTGCCGATGAAGAAGAGGCTGGCGACGAACCAGCCGAGGGCGGCGGCGGCGGTCAGGTAAGCGAGCAGGTCCTTGCGGATGCGGGGCCAGAAGAGCTCGACGCCGATGATGGCGAGGGCGGCACCGGCCGAGATGTACTCGGGGATGAAAATCGTGTAGTCGCGCTCCATCAGCCCGTGACCCCCGGAAGGAGGGTGACGCTGGCGCTGACGCGGTCGATGAAGGGCGCCCAGTAGAGGCCCATTGCCAGCATCGACGCGATGAGCAGGCCGCCGGCGAAGGTTTCGAGAGGGGTGATGTCACGCAGGCCGGCCCAGCGGTCGTTGAACGGCCCGAAGAAGACGATCGAGAACATGCGCAGCATGTAGGCGGCGGCGAGGGCCGCGGACAGGATCGCCAGCCCGCCGAACAGCGGGTAGGTCTGGAAAGTTCCCACGAAGATGTGGAACTCCGCCGTGAAGCCGGAGAGCCCGGGCAGGCCTACGTTCGCCAGGCCGGCGAGGGTGTAGAAGATGACCCACATCGGCATCACCTTGCCGAGCCCGCCGAAGTCCTTGAGGTCGCGGGTGTGGGCCTGGTCGTAGAGGGCGCCAATCATGAGGAAGACGAGAGCCGTCATGA
>JBGPOS010000038.1:0-35983 GCA_041488155.1 Tepidiformaceae bacterium | reverse complement strand
CGCCAGCGTGTTTCACGCTCCCGATTCTCGCACCTTAGCGGCGTTTCCACGAAGCCGAGGTGCTGCCAGATATCGCCTCCGGGCGCAGTCGTGGTCATTCGGAGGCGTTGATCTGCCATAATCCCCGTCGATGAGCGGCCTGGCCGAGCAACTTGCGGCTTGGGGGTCAAAGGGAGGAACGGATGACGATCTCGCCAAGGGCGCCCGCCAACGAGTCGCTGCAGTTGCTCGGCGGCGCCGTGGAGGTCCTGACCGGGGGAAGCGGGCCGACCCTGATCGTCCTCCACGACGACATCGGAAGCCCCGGATGGCTGCCGTTCCACGCCAGGCTCGCAGAGCGTTTCACGGTCCGGATCCCGACGCTGCCCGGTTGGGGGCGGAGCGATCGACCCCTCTGGGCCCGCGACGTTCGCGACATCGCGATCATCACGCATCAGCTACTCGGAGAAATGGGCGCCGGGACCGCCGCTGTCGTAGGCCTCGGCTTCGGCGGATGGGTGGCGGCGGAGATCGCCACGATGTGCGAGACACAATTCTCGCGGATGGTCCTGGTGGCGCCTCCCGGCCTCCGGCCGAATAGAGGAGAGTACCTCGACCAGTTCATGGTGGGCGCTGTGGAGTACGTGCGTGCCGGCTTCCATGAGCAGGCCAGGTTCGATGCCCTGTTCGGCGCCGAGCCGGACATCGACCAGCTCGAAGCCTGGGAAATCAATCGCGAGATGACGACTCGCGTGGGCTGGTCTCCCTACATGTACAACCGGAGCCTCGCCGCACTTCTGGGCGGGGTCACGACTCCGGCCCTTCTTGTTTGGGGAGAGGACGACCGTATCGTCCCTTTTGAGGTGATCGACCAGTACGCGCGAGCGCTGCCCCGGGCTCGGATCGAGACCCTTGAGGGCGCTGGCCATTATGTCGACATCGAACAGCCGGAGGCCCTGGCAAAGCTGGTTTCGAGTTTCCTGGCGACGGCCTGATTAGCTCCGTTCCACAAGGAGGGTGACCCAATGCACCTCATGTACTTCACCGAGCAACCGATGTCCGCGTATCCGGAAGAGGTCGCCCGCCGTGAAGGGGGTATCACCGCTCTCACTTTTTCGAACCGGTATTACGACCCGGTCCAGGGAAGCCGCCTCTACAACGAACGGCTGATCGAATACAAGCTCGCCGAAGAGGTGGGCTTCGATGGAATCATGCTCAACGAGCACCACGACGCGCCGTTCTGCATGCAGCCGAGTATCAACATCTTTGCCTCGATCCTGGCTGCCACCACCGAGCGCGTGAAAATCGTGTTGCTCGGCAACCCGCTGCCGACAGCCGGGAACGTCCTCCAGGTGGCCGAGGAGATCGGCATGATCGACATGATTTCGAAGGGGAGGCTGGTGTCGGGGTTCGTCCGCGGCGCGGGCACGGAGCAGTACGCGAACAACGTTAACCCGGCTTTCAACCGCGAGCGATTCGAAGAGGCTCACGACCTGCTGATCAAGATCTGGAAGGAGCCCGGACCGTGGCGGTGGGAGGGAGAACACTTTCAGTACAGGGTCGTGAACCCGTGGTCACTGCCGCTCCAGAGGCCCCACCCGCGGATCTGGATCCCCGGCGTGGTAAGCAACGAAACGGTCGTCTGGGCGGCCCAGCATCGCTACCCGTACATCGCACTCAACACCGCTGTCGAGCAAACAAAGCGGATCTGGGAGGTCTACGACGAGGCTGCGCTAGGCGCCGGCTACGAGCCGGGGCCCGAGCAGCACGGCTACCTCATCCGCTGCCATGTGCAGGCGACAGAGGAGAAGGCTCTCGAAGGCGGCAGGGAGTTCATGTGGATGCTGGGGGAATTCACGGGTCTCGGGCACCCCGTGTGGGCGTCGCCACCCGGGTACGGATCCCCGACAACGCGCCGCGCGCGCCTCAAGGGAGCTCGCCCGCGAGCCAGGGCGTTCGAGGAGCAACTGAGCGACACCACGATCATCGCCGGGACCCCCGCCCAGGTGATCGACCGGCTGAAATACATCATGGAGAGCACGCGGCCTGGCATTTTCGCCCTCTGGGGCAACGATGGAAAGGTCAATCACCGGGACAGCCTGAGCTGCATTCGACTGCTCGGCGAAGAGGTGCTGCCAGCAGTTCGGGAGTACGCCGAACAACTCGGTCTCGGCGATCCGTTTTCGCTGAACACGCCGGTCAGCCTCGCCGAAACACCTGCGTCGGAGTTGCTGCCTCTGGCGGTAGCGCGCTGAAGCGCGACCACGCTCGCCCAGCGCACCGCCTGCCCGCGACAAGACGGCTGCGCTCATCTAGAGTTCGCGCCATCATCGCCAGCCGAGCCTGATCGAGGTATCCCGGCCGCTGCCGAGGCGGGCGTCGAGGGCACACCAAGGAGCCAGATTGCAGGCCGATCGACTCGCAGACTACCTCCGGGCGCGACTGCCGGCAGCGGACGACGTGCGGGTTGCGAACGTCTCGCGATTCTCCGTCGGGGCGTCGCGCGAGACGTGGTCGTTCGACGCCGCGTGGAACGAAGGCGGCCGGTCAGTCGCCCGCGGCTTCATCTTGCGGCGCGACACGGACGGAGGCCCCGTCGAAACCGACCTCCAGCACGAGTATCGCGTCTATTGCGCGCTGCAGGGCACGACCATACCCGTGCCCAGGTCCTACTGGTACGAGGCCGACCCCCAATGGGCTGAGCGGCCGTTCTTCGTGATGGGCCGCATCGATGGCTGCGAGTCGAGTCCCCAGGTGCTCCTGTTCGACAAGGCCTACGCGGCCGCCCGCGCAGAACTCGGCGAGAACTTCGTTCGAGTCATCGCGAACCTCCACAGACTCGATTGGAAGGCAGCCGGGTTCGGCGACTTCATGCCTGCGCCGCCCTTCGGACACGTAGCCTCCTCCCAGGTCGACTACTGGGAAGAGGTCCTCGACCGCAACGAGCTCGAACCCCATCCCCTGCTCCGCGGCATCATCCAATGGCTGCGAGAGCACCTTCCACCGGCGCCGAAGCGACTGGTGGTGGTCCATGGCGACATGCGGGTCGGCAACTTCCTCGCAGCGACGGACGGCCACATCGAGGGCATGCTCGATTGGGAGCTGGCGCACCTGGGCGACCCCCTCGAAGATGTCGGCTGGGCGATGCACCGCACCTTCGCCTTCGGCTTTGACTCCAAGGTGGGGGGGCTGCTGGAACGCGGGGACTACCTTCGCCGCTACGAGGAGTTGACAGGCACGGCCGTCCCCGAAGAGGCGGTCCAGTTCTGGGAGGTGTTCAGCGGAGTGAAGTTGGCAACCATCCTTCACACCGGCGGCCGAGCCTTCGCCGACGGGCGGACCAGGAGCATGACGATGCTCATGCTCGAGCAGACGGCAAAGAGAGGCGCTCTGATGGCCCTTCAGCGAATGGAAGTCATGGGAGCAGAGAAATGAGGTTGACCGCCGACCAAACCCTTCGCGGGATACGGGATAACCTCCTGACCATCGTCCTCCCGGAAATTGACAACGCCTACGTCCGTGGCCAGGTGCAGTCCATGACCATGCAGCTCGGCCTCATCGCCAGCCAATGGGACGGCGAAGGGGGCCGGCAGGGGGCTGCAAACGAGGCGATGAAGAACCTCGTCTCCCGCTGTGCGGCAGTGCTGAGCGCCCACCATGAAGGGGGCCAGGGCGACGATTGGGCCAGAATCGGAATCGACGCGGCGGCCGTCGCGGGAGCGCAATGGACGGATGACGGGACGCTCACGAACCTCTTTGCGCGGCAGGATCAGCTCAGCGCGGCCCTCGCCCGGATCCTCGTCGCCTTCGAGCAAATTGCCGCCCGCCAGCCTCGGCCGGCTGTCCTCGCCCTTCGGCGGGAGGCCTACGCTTTCCTCCGCGACCAACTCTCGGCCGGCTGACCGAAGAAACGAAGGAGCCCACGATGCTTAGCAAGGCCGACGATTACCTCCTCCACCAGACGCCCGATACCTTCGACCGCGTCTTCACCAGCGATCGCAACTTCTACGACCGCTACTACTTCAACCTCCACGCCTGCAGCGACGAACTCTTCGCGGTCGTGGGCATGGGCCAGTACCCGAACCTTGGGGTGACCGATGCTTTCGTCACCATCTCCCATCGCGACAAGCAATACACCGTCCGGGCCTCGCGCGAACTGGGCGCCGACAGGTTGGACACGTCGGTTGGACCGCTGCGAATCGAGGTCATCGAGGGGTTGCGAAGATTCAGGGTGATCTGCGAGCCCGCCGAGCTCGGCATCGAACTCGACCTCACCTGGGAGGGGGGCATCCCGCCGGTCGAGGAACCCCAGTTCTTCCAGCGCTCGTTCGCCCGGATCGTCTCCCAGGGCAGCCGCCTGATGCAGACGGGGTTCTGGAGCGGCAGCCTGAAGGTGGCCGGCGAGACCTACCAGGTGACACCCGACCACTGGTGGGGCATCCGCGACCATTCGTGGGGGATCCGCGGAGTGGGCGACCCGGAGGCCCCGGGGATCCGCGCTAAGCTGGCCGCGGCCCAGGGGTTCTTTTGGAACTGGGCCCCGATGCAATTCAAGGACTTCAGCTTCCACTACCTCGCCCAGGAAGACGCCGCCGGAAAGCGCAGCAGCGAAGAGGCGGTCAAGGCCTTCCCCTACGCCGCTGGCAAAGAGCCGGAGCACCTGGGCACCCCTCGGCACAAGATGCAGTTCGTCTCGGGCACCCGGCAGATGGCCGCCGGAACGGTCACCTTCGTGCAGACTTCAGGCCAGGACGTTGTCGTGAAGGTGACCCCTCTGCGGAACGTGCACCTCATGGCGGGCACCGGGTACGGCGGCGGCGACGGCTGGCGACACGGCGTCTACCAGGGAGCGCTGAAAGTGGAGGGGCTGACTTACGACCTTGCCGACCCTTCGGTCCTGCGCAAGATTTCGGGATTCAACGAGATGCTGTGCGCGTTCGACCTCGCAGGAGAGCGTGGGTACGGGATGTACGAGCACATCATCAACGGCATCTACCGTCCCTACGGCTTCGATACGCCGGCTGCTGTCGCACCGTGACGAGCCGGGCCCGGTGTCCTGCGAGCCGAAATGTCGCGAGCCGTGGCGGACCCTCACTCCCTGCCCCTTCTAGAACTTCCCGGCGGTGGTAGACTCTCGCCATTCTTCCGTTCGATAGCGTCATTCAATGCATCGCATCGGACGGGACCAGCCAACGGAGGGGGCCAGCCATGGCGAGCGACAACTACTGGAGCCGCAACAATCGCATCAGCAGGCGCCGCCTCCTTGGTGGCGGAGGAGTGGCGGGCGCCGGGCTCGCCGCCCTCGCGACGGTGGGGTGCGGCGACGATGACAACGGCACGCCGAAGCCGGCCGGGAGTCCGACCGCTCCCGCCGGGACTCCTACCCCGGCCGTGGCTCAGCCCAAACCGGGCGGAGTGGGGCTGTACGTCGGCACGCCGGGAGTCTTCGATACCTTCGACACCAACCGCACCAACTTTGCTACGAACCTCTCGGTCTTCGCGAACACCTACGACCGCATCATCAACTGGGGCACCTTCATTGGCGGGGCGAAGCTTGCGGGCGGGGTTGCGGAAAAGTGGGAGCAGCCAGACCTGACCCAGCTCACGCTCAAGCTCCGGCCGAACGTCTTCTGGCACAACAAGGCACCGGTCAACGGCCGCCTGGCAACCGCAGACGATATCGCCTACCACATCACCCGGCAGCGGGATGCGAAGCTGAAGGACGGGACTCCCGACCCAACCTTCCAGCGCAAGGGGGCCTACTCCATCGTCGATTCGGCGACGGTCACCGACCCCACCACGGTCGTGGTCAAGCTGAAGCGCCCCGGGGCACGCTTCCTGAACCTGCTTGCCCAGACCTACGAATTCGTCCAGGCCCGCGAAGCCCTCGACCAATTCGAGGCGATCTACAACAAGGAGTTCAGCGAGAAGCTCCTGATCGGGACGGGGCCCTACACCTTTGTCGAGCTGAAGACCGACGGCGCCTACAAGCGGAAGCGCTTCGAGAAGTATTGGGGCCAGACCTACCTCGACGGGTCCGCGAACCTGCCTCTCTTCGGGGACCTCGCGGCCCGCCAGGCTGGCTTCGAGCAGAAGCAGATCGATTCCTGGGGAGCGCCCACGGCCACCGTCCACGACGACGCTAAGAACCGGCTCAAGGGCCAGGTGTTCGAGACGTCGTCGTTCACCTCAACGCACATCGGAGGCTATTACAACGCGGGCGGGCCCCCCTGGAACAACCCTAATCTGATCGGCGCCATTTACAGGGCGTTCGATCGGAAGAAATACATCCAACAGATTCACTCTGGCCAGGGCGTGCCTTCGGCCTACGTGCTCGCCTACCAGACTCCCTTCAACCTCCCGGAGACGGAACTGGTCAAGCTCGGTGGCTTCCTTCCCAAGTTCGAGGATGACCTGGCCGAAGCACGAAAGATGTGGGAAGCCGGCGGCGGCCCGGCGCTCGGCGAAATCGCCATCGACATGGCCGACCTCTATATCTCGCAGTACCCGGATGCGCCGGCAGTGCTCCAGGCGATGCTGAAAGCGAACCTTGGCAACGACGTCAAGGTCACCAAGGAAACGTATCCGAACGTCCTTGGGTCGAAGCTGCCGAAGGGTCAGTACGGTAACGGCAAGGCTGCCCTGTTCTTCATCCAGTACATCCCACAGCCCGTCGACCCCGAGCCTACCGACGACTTGCTCCAGTTCTTCAAGTCAGACACTGCCCGGGCGAAGTACTACGGCGTCAATCAGCCCGGCGGTATCACCATCCCGGGATTCGACGACACGCTGACCAAGCTCGACGCCGAACTGGACCAGGCCAAACGCGTGCAGATCATCCAGGGCATCGACAAGCTGCTCGTGCAAAATTACGGCGCGGGCGTGCTCCACGGCTTCACGGCGTACACTCGCGCCCTTTCGTGGAACTATCGGAAGGTCATCGGCGGTATCGAACCATCCCCGCTGCCGGTGTTTGCACCGCTCACGAGGGAGTGGATCGACACTACGGACCCGAGTTACCAGGGCCGCGCGAGCGACAAGGGCATCATCAGCTAGGTCGTCGCGCGAAGGGGACCTCGCCCGGCAATCGTGCCTGAGCATGCAGGGGAGGAGTCTGTGGGCAGCTACATCGCCAGGCGGGCGCTGATAAACATCCCGGTCATCTGGCTGGTCGCGACGCTCGTCTTCTTCGCGACCAGCGTCCTGCCCGGCGACTTCGTCGCCCAGAGGGTGGCTGGCCAGACCGTCAGCTCTTCGCCGGAGAATCTGCAGGAGCAGCTCGAGAGCGTGCGCAGGGATTTCGGCCTCGACAAGCCGGTCCCTGAGCGCTATGTCCGGTACGTCGGGAACATCTTCCGCGGCGACCTCGGAAAGTCCTATCGGACGGGCGAGCCGGCGCTCCGCGGCTTTGCGGACGGCCTGCCATACACGCTCCAGCTGTCGCTGATGACCCTGGTTGTAGGGCTACTCGTCAGCATCCCGACGGGCGTCCTGGCGGCGGCCAGGCAAGATACCGCCCTAGACTACATTTTGCGGCTGCTGGCCATCTCGGCGGTCGCCGCACCCAACTTCTGGGTGGCGACGATCTTCCTTTTCGGCGTCATCCGCCTTGACCTCTGGACGATCGAGATCATCAAGCATCCGCTCCTCTGGGAGGACCCTATCCCGAGCCTGCAGCTGTTTATCCTCCCCGCGATCGCCGGGGGACTGGCGACGGGGGCCGGAGTCATGCGCCTGCTGCGCTCGCAGATGCTCGAAGTGCTGCGGCAAGACTACGTGCGGACGGCCTGGGCGAAGGGACTGGACGAGCGCGTCATCATCATGCGCCACGCCCTGAAGAACGCGCTAATCCCGGTGTTCACGGTCGTGGGATTCACGATTGCCGCACTGTTGAGCGGCAACGTGGTCTTTGAATCGTTGTTCAACATCCCCGGCGTCGGTTTCCGCCTGCTCGACGCTATCAACAGGCGAGACGTCCCGGTCGTCCAAGCCTTCGTGCTCATCCTGGCGACCTTCATTGTGTTCGTGAACCTGACCGTCGACGTCGTGTACGTGTGGCTCGACCCACGTATCACCCTCCACTGAGGGAAAGAGAGATGGCCGACCAGCAGGCAGCAGCTAATGTCTACGGCGTCCCCTTCGGGCCATCGGCGGGGCCACCGTTGCCTGTGCGTTGGCTGCTCAATCTGAAGTCGTTCTTCGTGCGCAAGCCGCTCGGGGGCTTCGGGCTCTTAGTTATCGTTTTCATGGCGTTCATCGCGCTGGCCGCCGACGCGATAGAGCGGTACCCACCGGACGAAGTCTTCTCGGCGCCCAACCCGGACTACGACCCCAAGCTTGCTGAGCAGGCGAGGGCAGACCCGTTCGTGCGCCTCAGGAATCCCCCCGAGAAGTTCCAGGAGTTCGGCAAAATCGAGCCCCAGAATCCCTCGGCCGAGCATTGGCTGGGCACCGACATTGCCGGCCGCGACCTCTACTCTCGAATCGTGCACGGCGCGTCGCGCTCACTCGGGATCGGCGTCGGCGGGGCGATCTTCATCCTGTTCATGGGAATGATCCTCGGCGTGACGAGCGCCTACTTTGGCGGAACGGTCGACTTCATCATCCAGCGCTTCGCCGACTCTCTCATGGCGTTCCCCGGGCTGGTCCTGCTGCTGTTGATAATCCAGATAGTGGCGGAGCCGAACAACTTCCACCTGATGTTCGCGCTAGGCATCGGGGGGGTGGCGCCGATGATCCGAGTCGTCAGGAGTCTTGTGCTGACGATCCGGCAGGAGCCGTACGTGCTCGCCGCGCAGGTCGTTGGCGCATCCGACGTGCGGGTGATGGTGCGGCACGTGATCCCGCAGATCATCCCCCTCACGATGATTGGGATCGCAATCTCGATCGGCGGCCTCATCCTCGCCGAATCCAGCCTCTCTTTCCTCGGGCAGGGCTCGACGACGGCGATTTCCTGGGGGCAGATGGTCAACGATGGCCGCAAGCTCCTGCCAGCCTCGCCTGCGATGTCGCTCGTTGCGGGCGGTGCGATCGCGATGGCGGTGCTGGGGTTCAACCTCGTGGGGGATGCCCTTCGCGACGTCTTGGACCCGCGCCTTCGCGGCCGGGGAAGCCGCACGGGCTTCTAGCTTCGGGACGCGCCTCCCGGGCGGCAGGGCGTCTGGATTGTTCGGTTTCGGGCTTCGGTTAGCCCGTGGTCCGTTTCGGAGCGGATTCTGTCGCCGTATGCTCGGCGAGGAGGGGTGCGCCGATGGCTGACGAGGTCCTGATCGTTGAACGCTCTGAGCCGGTGGTGGTGCTAACACTGAACCGGCCCGAAAGGCGAAACGCCCTCGACAGGGCCCTGCGCGACGCGATCAGCGACGTCCTTGCCGCGCTCGAAGCCGACGACGCCATCCGGGTGGCCGTCATCACCGGGGCAGGGGCAGTGTTCTGCGCTGGCTTCGACCGCTCCGAGTTCGTCACGAGTTCTCCCGCCGAGGTGTTCAGCGGCGCTTCTGCCCGGCGCTACCACCATCAGCTACAGCACTTCGCCAAGCCACTCGTTGCTGCGGTGAACGGGGCGGCGGTAGGCGGCGGGATGGACATAGCCGTGCTCGCCGACGTCCGTATCGCAGCGGAGACAGCCACCTTCGGCCAGCCGCAGGTCAAGTTCGGCGCAGGGGCGATGCTCGGCCCCCTCGCGGCGCTCGTAGGGGGTGGGCCGGCCGCGGACATCTGCCTGACAGGGCGGGTCTTCGGCGCCGAGGAGGCGCTCCGGCTCGGACTCGTGTCGGCGGTCGTCCCGGCCGACCGCGTGCTCGAAGAAGCGCTGACCGTCGCCCGGAGCATCGCCGAAGCGCCGCTAGCAACCCTCAAAGCCGTCAAGGCAGCCATCGTCGCGACCTCCGTGGCGGTGGGCGGCGACCGCTAACCAAGGCCATTGCTCTGCTTGACAAGGGGCCCCGGCGCTGCCTAGCTTGCTGGACAGGTCGCGAAAGACCACTCGCTCGACTCGACAGCCCACGAAGAGAAGGACGCGGATGACGCAAACGCCGGCCACCGGCAGCCCGACGCTCCAGGAAATGGTGAAGCCCTATCTGAACCAGTGGGGACCTTACCGCCTGACCCGTGACGAAGTATCCGAGACCGCCATCTGGCGCTTCTGCGAAGTGACCGAGGACGCCAACCCTGTCTACTGGGACAAGGCTTTCGCGAAGACCACGCGCTTCGGTCGGCTCATCGCACCGCCCCAGTCCATCTTCAGCATGACTTTCGCGCCCTGGTGGACGCCGGACTACCTTTCCAGGCAGATGGCCGACGACGCCGCGAAACTCAACCCCGGAGCGGCGGCGCCAGCCGGTCCCAACGCCCACCAGCTCAGCGACCAGCAGGGCTACACGGTCGCGACGGTGGTCGGGCAGGAGGTGGAGTACGTCGCGCCCTTTGGGCCCGGCGACGGCCGTCTCAAGATGCGCAGCATGACCACCGACGTTTCCGCCGAAAAGCAGACCCGCCCCGGAAAGGGCATCTTCATCACGAGCGTGACCGAGTACCGGACGGAGCGGGACGACCGGCTCGTGGCGAAGTCAACGATGATCCTGCTGAAGTACAACCCGAACAGCCCGCGGGGAGAGTGAACGGAGAATAACCATGGCTTCGACCGCCAATTTCACGACGCTCAACTGGGACGAAATCCAAGAAGAGCAGCAGATCACGAGCATCACGTTTCCGCTCGCCCTTCGAAACCTGATGATCGACGTGAGCGGGACGCGCGATCTCTACCCGATCCACCACGATCGCGAGTTCGCGAAGAAGAACGGCGCCCGGGACATCTTCGTCAACACGATGTTCTACGAGGGCTTCTTCGGCAGGGTCGTGACCGACTGGGCGGGCCCCGAAGCCTTCCTTCGGAAGCTGCGCTTCGCGATGAAACTCCCGAATTGCCCGGGCGACACGATCACTTCGCGCGGGTGGGTGGTCAAGAAGTACGAGCAGGAAGGCGAGAAGCTCCTCGACCTTGAGATACACCTCGACAACCAGCTCGGGCCCGACACAACGGTCGCCTTCGTCACCGTCCAGCTCCCCTGACGAGACGCCGAGGCCCGGTTACGCCCGTCGCCGCCAGCGCGGCTGCACGAGGTCTTCGGCCGTGCGTTCGAACACCACCTCGACGGGCATTCCGATAACGATCTCTTCTGGCTTCGCGTCGACGACGTTGCTGAGGAGGTAGAACCCGGGCTCGTCATCGAGTTGCACGAGGCAGACGTTGTACGGCACGAATTCGCGGAGCGCCGGGTGGGCCGGGTTCCAGACGATCGTGTAGGT
This sequence comes from Tepidiformaceae bacterium, assembly GCA_041488155.1. Lineage (GTDB taxonomy): Bacteria > Chloroflexota > Dehalococcoidia > Tepidiformales > Tepidiformaceae > JBGPOS01. Next base: position 24,697 of record JBGPOS010000038.1, on the reverse strand, counting down.
GTAGACGTGCCCGAGCCCCGCGACTTCTTTCCAGCCCAGGTCGAAGCCGTGGCACTGGTGGCAGACCACCTCGGGCGGATGCTGGACGGCGGCGCATTTGTTGCATGCCTGGACCACGAGCCGGCCTTCGGCGCAGGCTTCGTAGAAGCCCCTCGAAACTGGATTCGCCGGGTCGGGCTGAGGCATGCCTGCCGGGAAGAACGGGCTATCGAGGAACTCGTGCGGGTTGGAGGTCTTTGTCATGGATTGGCCGCTAGTTGTGAAGGATCAGGTCGCTCAGAGGTGACGGACCGGGACCGCTGGCGACCAGGCATGTCCGCGCGCCCTCGACCTGGAGCGTCGACGTTCCCCTGACCTGGCGGACGGCCTCGGTGATCAACTGGAGGCCGTGGATGTAGCCCTCGGCGAGATTTCCGCCTGCGGTGTTGATGGGAAGGGCCCCGGCGTGCGGTGCGCCGGGTTCCGCGACCGTTCGGTGCTCGATGCGCCCGCCTTCGACGAAGGGGCCGCCTTCTCCGCGCTTGCAGAAGCCATGGTCTTCGAGCGACATGAGCACCATGCCGGTGAAATTCTCGTAGACCTGGGCGACGTCTATCTCCTCGGGGCCGATTCCTGCCATCCGGTAGAGGCGGCGAGCCACCTCGGTGAAGTTCGCCGTCGCGTAGTTTTCGCGATAGTTGGCGCCCATCCCGATGGATTGTCGATGGCCGCTACCCTGCGCAGCGCCCGCGATGTAGACCGGCTTCTGCCTCAAGTCTCCCGCGCGATCCGCGGACGCAAGAATGAGCGCGACCGCGCCGTCCGACTCGAGACAGCAGTCAAGAAGCCGGAGCGGGTCGGCGATCATGCGTGAGTTCTGATGGTCCTCAAGAGTGATCGGGCGTGCGTACATCACCGCGCGCGGGTTGTGCTGGGCGTGCTTGTTCGAAGCCACGGCGACGTGGCCCATCTGGAGGCTTGTGGTACCGAACTCGTACATGTGGCGCCTGACCTGGGCGGCGTACCAGGCGACAGGAGCGATGATCCCATAGGGCGTTTCCCAGGCGAACCCTCCGCTCATTCGTCCAGAAGCTGAGCTCTGCCCGAAACGTCCGAATTGGCCCTGCGCGAGCGCCCGATAGACGACGACGTAGTTCGCATAGCCCGCGGCGATGGCCGCAGCGCCGTTCCCGACCGCCGCCGAACCGCCTCCGCCACCGCCACCCCAGGTCATTGAGGTGAAGCCGAATTCCGGGATCCCGAGGGCGTGCGCGATGCGGGCGGGGTCGTTGCGATCGTTGGAGTAGGAGGCGAAGCCATCGATGAGCGCCGGCGATATACCGGCATCGTCGCAGGCAGCGAGAACCGCTTCGATGGCGAGTTGGAACTCGGGCCGAGTGATCGTCCCGTACTTGGTGAACTCGGTCTGGCCGATGCCGGCGATGCAAACCTTGTCCCGAATGGAGCGCTCTTCGTCCACGTCACCTCGGCGCCGCGCTCCAGACCGAACGCGCGCGTTCCCGGGAGTCTAGGAGCGGCCTGTCGGCCGGGTCAAGAAAGTCCGAGCGAGGCCGTCCCGAGCTCATTTGACACCTGCCAGACGAGCTACCTACGCTACGGCCTTCTACGGGCGAGCGGCCGCTCGCATTCGCGGAGTTGCCCACCAAACGGCGACGGAGGATTCGCAGGATGACGCTCGCGCGTCCCCTCACGCCCTACCGGGTACTCGAACTGGGGACGGGCGCCGGGGCGCTGTGCGGCCGGGTGCTTGCCGACCTCGGGGCGCACGTCGTGAAGGTCGAGCCTCCAGCCGGCGATGTGATGCGGCGCCAGGGGCCCCTCGCCGACGGCATTGGCATCTCGTTCCTCTGGTTCAACGCCAACAAGACCGGCGCGACTGCGGACTTCGACGCCCCGGGCAGCCAGCGACGGTTGCGAGACTCGTTGTCCAGCTTCGATGTCCTCATCGACGCGAACGAACCCGGCTGGCTGGCCGGCCACGGGCTCGACCCAATCGAGCTTCGACGCGACTTGCCTGAGCTGATCATCGCTTCGGTCTCGCACTTCGGACAGACCGGGCCCTATCGGGAGTGGAAGGGCTCTGCGCTTGTTGACTACGCACTCGCCGGCGCCCTCCTCCGCTGCGGGCTCCCGGACCAGCCTCCCTGCGGACCGCCCTATCTCTTGCCTTACGCGATGGGTGGCGTGACCGCGGCGAGCGCGGTCGTCGCAGCGCTCTGGGAGCGAGGGCGCTCTGGAAAAGGCGATTGGCTGGACTGCTCTGTACTCGAAGCCGTCTCGGCACAGGCCGATTGGTCGGTGCCCGGCTACTCCACAACCGGCCACATGGCCCGGCGCGCCGGCGCGGGGCCGCTGTTCCGCCTCTACCCGGCCGACGACGGCTGGGTGCGCGTCATCAACCTCTCGGCGAAGCAGTGGAACGCAGTCAAGACATGGCTGGGGAACCCACCGGAGATCTCTGGTCCGGAGTGGAACAATCCGCTGTACCGTGGCGCGAACCCGCAGGTCCAGGACAAGGCGTTCGCCCAGCATTTCAAGGGACGCACAAAGGTCGAACTGTTCGAGGACGGCCAGAAGCACGGCGTCGGCATCGTCCCCATCTATTCGCCCGCGGAGGTCATGGAGGACTCGCACTTCAAGGTCCGGGGGACCTTCGCCGGATTCGCGCTTCCGGGTGGCCGCACGGTGCGAGCCCCCGCCGCGTTCGTACGCATGGCGGACAGCCTCCCGATCCCGGCGTCGCCTGCACCTTTGCTTGGCGGCGGGCTCGATGCGCTCGATGGCCAACGGACGCCGGTTGTCCCCGCCGGAGGGGCGGGCTTCCCGCTGGACGGTATCCGGGTGATCGAAGTGGGCTCGGGCGCCGTCGCCCCCGAGATAACCCGGATCCTCGGCGAACTCGGTGCGGACGTGATCAAGATCGAATCGACGCGGCAGCTCGACTTCATGCGTCTGCAGGGGGCGAACATCGAGGCCAGCATGGGCTGGGCCTCTTCCAACCGGAACAAGCGCAGCGTCCGAATCGACCTCCAGAATCCCGATGGACGGCGGATCGGGCAGGAGCTGGCCAGGAAGGCCCACGTGATAGTCGAGAACAACACGGCCTGCGTCATGGACCGGCTTGGCCTGGGCTACGCCGAGGTTTCGGTCACCAATCCCAGGGTGGTCTACCTCAGCAGCCAGGCGTTTGGTGCCACGGGCCCCTCCAGCACCTACGGCGGGTTCGGACCGACGAACCAGGCGGTCTCCGGGACGAGCTACCTCTGGAACCAGCCCAACCCGGTCAAGCCGGAGGGCGTGCAGGTGATCCACCCTGACCATCTGCTCGGCAGGATGGGGGCAATGTCAGCTATCGCGGCCCTCGACGAAGTCCGGCGCTCCGGCCAGGGGCAGCACATAGACCTCGGCCAGGCTGAGTTCGCCATCGCCTGCCTCGACGAGGCGTTCATCGAGTCCGACGCATCAGGGCGTTCAGCCGAGCCCCGCGGCAATGAGAGCCCCATCGGCGCTCCTCACGGCGTGTTCCCCTGCGCCGGAGACGACCAGTGGATCGCCATCACCGTCGAGTCGGACGACCAGTGGCTGAAACTGGTGGGACTGGTCGGCGACGATTCGTGGAAGGACCCGGCCCTGGCAACCGCGGAAGGCCGAATCGCCCGGCGCGAGCTCCTGGAAGCGCAGCTGGGGGCCTGGACTTCTCAGTTCCCGGCCGTCCAGACGATGCGACGCCTGCAGGGCGCGGGCATCCCTGCGGGGGTCGCCTACTCCACCGTCCAGGTGCTGGCCGACGTCCATTTCACTGAGAGGAAGTTCTTCAAGACGGTGGTCCACCCCGTGATGGGCGCGCTCAGGATGGAAGGCGTGCCCTTCAAAGCGGAGACGCTAAAGCTCGACGAGTCTCGCCGGGCCCCACTGCTCGGTGAGCACACGAGCGATGTGCTGCGCGCATGGTTGGGCATCGGCGAGGACGAGTTGGCACGACTCGAGTCCGCAGGAGCCCTCACGTGACCAGCCCAGTGCATCATCAGGCTACGATGGCGGCATCGCCGACGGCCGTCGCCGAGGATTGAGGGGAAACGCAGATGGAATACGCCTGGGATCCGGACCTCGAGGCTTTCCGCGACGAAGTGCGGGAGTTTTGCCGCGAGTACGCCACGGAAGAGCTTAGAGCGGAGATGCGCAGGGCTGGCGAGGAAGGCGCGAGCGGGCGAGGCGGCCCGCTCACGCGGCGAGTGCACGACGAGATCGAGAAGCGTGGCTGGCTTCGCCAGGCTTGGCCGGTGAGCTACGGGGGCGGCGGCAAGTCGCCCTGGTACCAGTACATCATGGTGCAGGAGTTCAGCTACGCCGGTATCCCCTACGGCGGCCTGTCCATCGGTTCGATCGCCCCGGCGCTGATGAATTTCGGCAGCGAAGAGCAGAAGGCCAAGTACCTTCCCGGGATCATGGACGGTGAGATCACCTTCGCGCTCGGGTACTCCGAACCCAATGCCGGGACCGACCTCGCTTCCCTCCAGACCCGGGCGGTGCGCGACGGCGACGAGTGGGTCATCAACGGCCAGAAGATCTGGACCTCCCAGGCGCAGGTCTCGACCCACCTCTGGCTGGCCGCCCGGACTGACCCGAGCGCGCCGAAGCATCGCGGCATCTCGATGTTCATCGTGCCCCTCAACCTCCAGGGCATCTCCATCCGGCCGCTCTACACGATGTCGGGCCTGCGCACGAACGAAGTGTTCTTCGAAGACGTGCGGGTGCCTGCCGATGGCCTCGTGGGCGAAGAGAACCGCGGCTGGTACACGGTGGCGAACGCCCTGGACTTCGAACGCGTCAGCCTTGCCCCCATCGGGCAACTGGCGCACCAGTTCGACAACATGCTGGATTACATGAAGAGGAACCGGCCCGAGCAGCTTAAGAGCGAAGCTACGAGGCAGCGGCTCGCGGACCTGAAGGTCGACCTCCACATGCTCCGGGCGATGAACCTGGTCAACGCTGCGATTATCGCCAACCGCCAGACGCCGACGATGGAAGCATCGATGATCAAAGTCTGGAGTTCCGAGCTGCGCTACCGTCTGAGCAGCCTCAACATGGATCTCCTCGGCCGCTACGGGGGGCTCAAGGAGGAGTCGGGCGAGCTTGCGCCGGTCCGGGGCTCCTACGAGCAGACGTATCGCGGCTCGCCCGTGCTGCGCTTCGGCGGTGGGACGAACGAAGTGCAGCGGAACATCATCGCCCAGCGCGGGCTCGGCCTGCCACGTTGAGGAAGGACGGCGCGCAATGGATGTAGCCCTATCCGAAACCCAAAAGCTCGTCCGAGATTCGATTCGCGAGTACCTCGAACGCGAAGTGCCGTTCGATCGTGTCCGCCAGGTCGAAGCTTCGCGCGGCATGGACGAAAAGCTCTACGCAGAACTCGCCGGGCTCGGCTGGCTCGGGCTCCCCTTCGCCGCCGAACACGGGGGCCAGGGGGGAGAGCTCACGGACACGGGCGTGCTCATCGAAGAATTGACGCGCCGCGCGGTCCTGGTCCCAATCGTCGAGACATTGGCGGCAGGCATCACACTCCAGAGATACGGCCCTGCCGAACTCGCACGAGAGATCGTCCCCCAAATCATCCAGGGCAAAGTCATCATCTCCCCGGCCGTCCTCGAAGCCAGCGACCGCTTCGACCAGATCGGGATGCAAGTGGCTGCCGACGGCACCGTGAGCGGCGAGAAGTACTTCGTGGATTACGGCCAGTTTGCGACGCACCACCTGGTCGCAGCCCAGGCCAGCGGTGAGACGGGACTGTATCTCGTGAGCCGCGACAGCCCGCGGGTGACAACTCGGCCAGTGACGAACATCGGCAAGATCCCGCAGGCCATCGCGACGTATGACCGGGCCCCCGCCACGCACGTCTGCGGAGCGGAGGGCTTCACCTTCCTGGTCAGGTTGGCGAGGGCGTTTGCGGGGGTACAGTGCGTGGCCTGTTCGCAGCAGGCCCTCGACATGACGGTGGAATACGTGAGCATGCGCGTCCAGTTCGGGCGGCCGATCGGCACGTTCCAGGCGGTCCAGCATCACTGCGCCAACATGGCTACTCACACGCTCGCTTCGCGGTTCCTCGTCTACGAGGCGCTGTTTAAACTGGATCAGGGTACGGCGAGCGACACGCAGGTCGCGATCGCGAAGACCGAGGCCTCGCGCGCTGCGAGCGAAGTGACCATGATGGCCCACCAGTTGCACGGCGGCATCGGGTTCGTGACGGAGTACGACCTCCATTTCTTCAGCTTGCGAGGCAAGCAGGCGGCGCTCAGTTGGGGCAGTGCCGAGGAATGCCTTCGCATCGTGGCCGATACCCTCGAGGAGCCGAACCAATGGCTCTAGACATCGTCTGTGGCAAAGAGATGGACGTGGCCATGATCAACGCTCGTGTCGGCCAGATCCAGGCTGGCGCTCCGGAGACTGACCCCACCAAGGGCACCAAGAGCTTCTACGAGGGCAAGTGGTACTACTTCTGCTCGATGGCCTGCCGCCACCGATTTGTGGCGACGCCCGACGAGTTCCTGAGCAAACAGGGCGCCTGACCGGTCTGCGGCTGGCCCCGCGCGGAGGACTTTGGGCAGGGAGACTCAATGGCTGACAGATTCGCCGCGTGGCCCGAGGAGTACGCGAAGAGACTCCTGTCTCCGGCCGGCGCTGCGTCCCTGGTTCGCTCCGGCGATGCGATCGTCATTCCGGTTGGGGCGCTCACGCCAACGATCGCGGCGGCGATCTTCGCGCGGCGAGACGAACTGCGGGACATCGATGTTTACGAACTGGCGCCGGCGTTCGATCCCGGCTGGTTCAACCCCGGCCACCCGGCCTTCCGGATGCACGTCGAGCTGTTCAGCACCGTCATTTCGCGAGAAGCACTCTCCGGCCAACGAGCCGACTTCACGAGCATCTCGTTCGCGCAGCGGTTCAAGAACGAAGATGAGCGCTCGCAGCCGGTGCACCACGCCGACGTTGCCCTGGTCTCCGTCTCGCCGCCGGACCACCTCGGATTTTGCAGCTTCGGCCTGAACGTCTGGAACTCCCGAGCCTTCGCCCGGCGCGCCCGGCTCGTCATCGCCGAGGTGCATTCGGCCCTCCCGAGGACTGCGGGCGACAGCTTGATCCACGTTTCGGAGGTCGATGCCTTCGTCGAAGCAGGGCCGCTGTCTCCGAGCCGCGTGGGGCTCGGGGTTGACTGCCCGAGGGAGATTGCCGACCTCGTCGGCGAGCTGGTGCACGACGGAGACACCATCCAGGTCGGCACCGGGTCGCTCACGAACGGCCTCCCACGCTCGGGTGCGTTCTCCGCGAGGGAAGACCTCGGAGTCCACGCTGAGTTGAGCGTGCCCGGCATGACTGGCCTCGTGCGGCAGGGGGTGATTACCGGGCGCCGCAAGACGATGAACCCGGGCAAGTACGTCGCGGCGGCGCTCGAGGCCTCGGCGGAGGGCGACGTGGAGTTCGTCCAGGACAACCCGATGTTCGAGCTTCGCGATGTCGCTTATGTCAATGACCCCAGAGTCATCTCCGCCCACGACAACATGGTCGCCATCAACAACGCTCTCGCCATCGACTTCGCCGGCCAGATAACGGCCGAGTCCATCGCTGGCGAGCTCTGGAGCGGACCAGGCGGTCAGCAAGACTTTGCCATCGGCGCGATGCTGTCTCGCGGGGGCCGAAACGTTACTGTCCTACGGTCGACGGCCGAACAAGGTGCGGTCAGCCGGATCGTCCCGAACCTCCCGGCCGGCACGATCGTCACCGTGCCACGACAATATGCGGACCACGTGGTCACGGAGTGGGGGGTGGCCCACCTCCTGGGCAAGAGCGACAGGGAGCGCGCCCAAGAGTTGATCGCTATCGCCCACCCGGACCATCGCGCGGCGCTGCGCCGGTCGCTCGCGAAGCTGAAGTAGCAGCTCAGCCTGGCGGACACGCGCTCACCTGGGAGGGCGCTTCGCGGCTGCCTGACCTTCGAGCGCGACAGGCCGCGCCATTCCCGCGCGCAGCGCCGCGGCGAGTTCGGCCTCGCTTGCGATTTCCCGGTCGAAGGCCGTGGCGCAACGGCCTACTGCCGCGGCCGTATGCGCATCGCTGCCCCCGACGGCGACCAGGCCAAGGTCCGCCGCGATTCGCCCGATCACCCTGCGAGTGTGGAGAGAGTCGTCAGCGTTCATCACTTCGAGCCCATCGAACAGAGAGGGAACTTCGCTCCAGGGTCCTGGGTAGGCTGGCTCGCGCATGGGGTGGGCGAGGACCATTGCCGCGCCTTGTGATTCGACGATGCGGCGAAGGCGGTCGACGCTGGCCATCTCCGAGGAGTGGGCATCCAATCCGATGACGAGCACGTGGCCGGCGTCGGTACTGACCTCCATGCCCCGGAACACCGGGAACTCCAGACGGGAAGACAGCGCCCGGGCAAGTTCGCGCGGCCAGACCGCGTTGTGCTCTGTGAGGCAGATGCCGCTCAGTCCCATCGCCTTCGCCCGTTCGACTGCATCGTCCGGTTGCAGGCCGCTATCGAACGAAAACAGCGTTGTATGGACGTGGAGGTCGATGAGAAACGGGCGAGCCTTGGCGTTCATCGGCCTTTGAGGGCGTCGATCAGCGCGGGCAGGAAGCCTGCGGCGTCGGCGACCACTCCCAACCGCGCGTAACGAAAAATCGGTGCCTTCTCGTCGTTGTTGATAGCGACGATCACCCTGGCCGCCGAGCACCCTGCCATGTGCTGGCTTGCCCCCGAGATCCCGACGGCGACGTAGAGCTCAGGCTGGACGACAGTGCCGGTGAGACCGACCTGCCGCGAGGCGGCGACCCAGCCCTCATCGACCAGCGGCCGGCTCGCCGCTGCGACCCCGCCGAGCGCTTCAGCGAGGGCTTCGATCAGCTGGTAGCGGGATGGGTCGCCAAGTCCTCGCCCGCCGGACACGACGATCGTGGCGTCTTCGAGCCGCGGGCCGAGCAGCCGCGGCCGTTCCACGACGCGAACTCGGTCCCCCTCGGCGGGCGCGGGGAGTTCTCTTTCCACCACTTGCGCAGGGCGCGCCAGCCCCGCCACCGGCAGAGGCGAGACAGCCCGGGGAAGGAGCGAGAGGAAGTGGGGAGGATCCCCGACAAGGTCGTACCTGGCGTGTGTGTCCCCGCCGAATGCGCTGGCCGTGGCGCTCACGGCGCCACCGGCGGAGGCGGCAGCCGACAGCACGTTCATCAGCACCGGCGAGCGGAGCCTCGCCGCTACGCGGGGCACGACGCTACGCGCGATGAACGACTGGGCGAAGACCACCGCCTGAGGCCGCTCTTGCTCGAATGCTGCTGCGAGCGCGGCCACCAATGCTTCTTCGCCCGGAAGAGTGTCGCCTCGTTGGCGCAGGACCTCGACACTCCCGGCGCCGAACCGTCCACCGATCTCGCCGAGATCGTCGCCAGCGTCACCGACGACGAGCCAGGTCAGGCTCGCGCCGAGCGGTTCTGCGAGCAGCCGAGCTGCGGTCAGCACCTCCTGGGCGCTCTCAGAACGCGCCTCCCGCATCGAGAGGCTGCAGGCTACCACGGTCTTTTTCGTGCTCATCCTGACGGGCTGGCGCCCGATCCAATGGCTAGTCCCAGGTCGCGGAGCCTGTTTACGAGGGCCCGGGCCGTGTTGGCGGACGAGTCCGCTTCGATGAACTCGCAACTCCCGGTCTTCTGCGGCACGACCAGCGAGCGAAGGATCAGCCGCGGCGCGAGTGCCCGATCGTCAAGTCCCAGGGCGGCAGAGTCAATGAGAGTTGGCTTCTTTGCCCTCGCCGCGATGACGTCTCGGGCGGTAGGCATGCGGGGCGTGCCGAGCTCGCTACTCACGCTGACAACGGCGGGCAGGGTGCATTCAACCGTCTCGTCCCCGTCCGGTGTAGCCCGTACGACCGTCAATTGGCGACCGACCAGCCGGATCTCGCGGGCCATGGTCACCAGCGGGAAGCTAAGCTCTTCGGCCACCGCGGCCGGGACGACCCCCTGGTCGTCGTCGGACGCCTGCCGGCCGCAGAGCACGAGGTCGGCCCCTCCGGACGAGCGAATGTAGGCCGCGAGCAGTGTCCCGACGACGAGCGTGTCGGGGTGAGCAGCCTTGTGGTGAATTTGGACGATCTCGTCTGCGCCAAGCGCTCCGGCCTTTCGCAGGTATTCGGGACGCGTCGTGCCTACGGTCACGACCGTGAGCGAACATTCGTGGCCTGCGTCGCGCAGCCGCAGGACCGCCTCGATCGCCTGCTCGTCGTACGCGTTCATCAGCAGGGGGACGGCTGCCTGGGCGATCGTCTTGCCGTCCTCGCCGATGGTGAGCCGGCCGCTCACGGCGTACGCGTTGACAGCGTCCGGGTCGGGAACTTCCTTCGCGCAGACGACAATGCGCACCGCTGGCTCGCTACTCCCCATCCACAAACAGGAAGCCGCGTTCGCACCAGGCGCTTTCGCGGCTGTCGGACTTGCCTTCGATAGCGGCGAGGAGGTACCAGCGGCTCGGCGGATCCCCGTGCTCGACGAAGAATCCCGTAAGGATGCCCGCGAACTCATCACGTCCGGCGACCCCGGCCGAGGTCAGGCCGCCACCGTCACATTCCGCGCGCCTGCCGGCGAGGCTCTCATCGAACTGAAACTGGGGACTCGGCGGCGTGGCTGCATCGACAGTGGAGCCATTCCCGCTGGCCGGGAAGCTCACGCGAGGCTTCCCTCCGGCTCTCCGACGACCTCGTCGAGGATGTCCATCGCTTCGCCCACCAGGTCGAGGACGATCTCGGAGCAGGGCTTGATGGCGCTGATGTTCCCGACCATTTGGCCCAGGGGCGTACCCATCCACTCGACCATCTCGTTTTCGCGGATGGCGGCCTGGAGGCCGGCGGTGAGAATCCCCTGGAGGGGCATCGGCAGGGGATCCGGGTTCTTGGGGTCTTCCCAGAGCGCGTTGTAGCGGTTGCGCAGCTGGCGCGCGGGCTTCCCGGTTAGCGCCCGCGATCGGATGGTGTCTTCTTCCGTCGCTTCGACGAGCCGCTCTTTCATCATCATGCTCATGTCCGACTCCCGGCTGGCGAGCCAGATAGAGCCCGTCCAGACGCCTTGAGCGCCGAGGCAGAGAGCAGCGGCGAGGTGACCGCCCGTGCCGACGCCACCCGCGAGGAGCACCGGGGTATCACCGGCGATCTGAACGACGCGAGGAACGAGGGTGAACGTCCCGATATCGCCCGTGTGGCCGCCGGCGTCGTAGCCCTGTGCGATGACGACGTCGACTCCCGCTTCTATCTCTCGCCGAGCCTGGCGCACCCGCCCGATGAGGCCGCCGACCTTGATGCCGCGGGCGTGTGCCGCCTCGATCACAAAGGCGGGGTTTCCGAGCCCGGAGGCGAGGAAGGGGACCCGTTCGGAGAGGACCGCGTCGAGTTGCTTCCGGGCCGTCTCCTGGCTGTAGAGGCCGCCCATTGCCGTGCCGGCAGCGTTTACGTTGCCCCTGGGCTTCGGGATCTTGTATTCGGTGAAGATGCTCTCGATGAAATCGAGATGGGACTGCGGAATCTGGGCGGCGAGGTCACCGAGCGAGGGCATCCCGGCCGGGACTGAGGCGGGGAACACGAGGTCGATGCCGAAGGGCTTGCTCCCGACGCGATCCCGCATCCACTGGATGTCCTTCACGATCTGGTCGGGTTCCCTCGCCAGCTCCCCCAGCACCCCAACCCCCCCGGCGTTGGTGACCGCAGCAGCCACGTCTTTGCAGTGGGTGAACGCAAAAATCGGGAACTCGGCCCCGAAGGTGTCGCAAATCTTGGTGTGCAGTCTCATCGTTTCGTGTCCTTCGTCATGAGGGTCCTGGCGCCCCTGTAAATCATCGTACTCGTTCGGGCCGGGTCGGTGACGCCGGCGTTCGACGCGTGGAGGCTGCTTTGACAGCCTGACTGGCGGCTGCCTACGCTTGCGCCCGCGCGGGCGGCGTTCGGCCGGAGTATAGCAACGGCCAAAGGGGGCCGACAACGCGGCCCGGATCCCGTTCGACGGAAGGACCACAGAGATGCGCGTAGAGACTGGCCTTCCTCATCTCGGCTCCCAGGTCATCGAGGCCGCTCGCCAGGCGGAAGCCGCTGGTTACGACGCCGTAGTCTCCTTCGAGACCTCCCACGATCCGTTCTTGCCGCTCGTGCTCGCGGCGGAGCACACCCAGAATGTCAAGCTGCGGACCGGCCTCGCGATCTCGTTCCCGCGCAGCCCGATGGTGGTCGCCAACGTCGCATGGGACCTCCAGGGCTACAGCGGCGGGCGGTTCCAGCTCGGGCTTGGCACGCAGGTGAAGGGCCACAACGAACGGCGTTTCAGCGTGCCCTGGTCGCCGCCAGCACCACGGATGCGCGAGTACGTCCTCGCCCTGCGGGCCATCTGGAACACCTGGGCCACGGGCGCCCCACTGAAGTTCATGGGCGAGCACTACACGTTCACCCTGATGACGCCGAACTTCTCGCCCGAGCGAATCGCGCACCCGGATATCCCTATCTACGTCTCGGCGCTCGGGCCGGGCATGGCGCGGGTTGCTGGCGAAGTGTGCGATGGGCTGCTCATCCATCCGATGTGCTCGTACAGGTACATCACCGAGATCATCCTTCCCGCCGTTGAACAGGGCGCCCGGAAGGCTGGGCGGAGGCTCGAGGACATCGAGTTGCTGTGGAGCGGCTTCACCGCTACCGGCGACACGGAGGAGGAGCTCCTGGTGGCAAAGCGCAGCGTTGCCCGCTCCATTTCTTTCTACGGCTCCACACGAACGTACGCAGCCGCGCTCGAACTCCACGGTTGGAAGGGCCTCAATCTCCAGCTCCACGAACTCTCGCTGGCGGGCAAGTGGCACGAAATGACCGGGCTCGTGACCGATGAGATGGTGGAAACGCTCGCCGAGACGGGGACGCAGGAGGAAGTGGCGCGCAAGATCCGGACGCGCTACGGGCCCATCTGCAGCGCCGTTATGTGGAGCCCCAGAACTGGACCCGGCGATCCCCGCACCCGCGCAGCCCTCGAAATCCTGCACGCCGGCGGCTGAGCCGTGCCCGCCTTGACGCCGTTGTACCCCCCGCTTAGGCTCTGCGGCGAGCGCTCGCTCACTCGATCAGACCGAATGCGGGCCAACCTCGTGGACACCTCCGGCCAGACGCTGAAAGCTTCAAGCGGGTGACCGCACTGATAAGGACCGAGCAGTGAGAGTGAGCGTCGACCACGACCGGTGCGAGGGGCACGCCAGGTGCATGCGGGTCGCGCCCGAGGTGTTCGAAGTCCGCGACGACGACAAGAGCTACGTCCTTATGGAGCAGGTCCCCGAGGCGCTGCGTCCACAGGTGGAACGGGCGGTGAAGATGTGCCCGAGGCAGGCCATCGCGCTCGAGAACTAGAGAATCCCATGGCCAGAGAGGTTCGACTATGACCACCGCCCCCGCACTGGGCGACCTCGACATCATCTCGTCCGAGGTCTATCGCACGACCGGATATCCCTGGCATGCGTGGGACGCACTTCGCCGCGACGCTCCGGTGTACTGGTACGACCGCCCCGGAGTGACGCCCTTCTGGGCCATAACCAAGCACACGGACATCCTGGCGATTTCCAAAGCTCCGGACATATTCGTCAGCAGCCAGCGTCTCGTCATCAGCGACCGGGAGCAGGAAGCCACTGCGACGGACAATGTGGAGTTACGCCAGCACCACATCCTCACGATGGACCCCCCGGAGCACGGAAAGTACCGGAATCTGGTGAGCCGCCGGTTTACCCCCCGCGGGTTGGCAGTGCTCGAACCGCACGTCGAAGAACTCTCCCAGGGAATCATCAGCGACGTCGCGATGCGCCTCGTCGACCAGGTGTCGAAAGTTGGTCACGCCGACTTCGTCGGTGACCTCGCGGCCAAGCTCCCGGTCTTCGTCATCACCGAGATGATCGGGGTACCGCGTGAAGACGCGGAGCTCATGTTCGAGTGGACCAACGAGTCCATCGGCGCCGGCGATCCCGAATACCAGAAGGGCCGCACGGCACAGGAAACCGGCCGCACGGCGCTGATGAACATGTTCGGCTACTTCGCCAAGTTGCTCGGCGAGAGGAAGCAAAAGCCGAAGAACGACCTCATCAGCGTGCTCATCAAGTCCGAAGTCGACGGGCAGCAAATCTCGGACATGGACATCATCGCCTACTGCTTCCTGCTCGTGGTGGCCGGCAACGAGACGACGCGCAACGCCACAAGCGGCGGAATGCTCACGCTCATTGAGCACCCCGACCAGATGGCGAAGCTCCGCGACGACCCCTCGCTCGCGCCGTCGGCGGTGGAAGAGATGCTGCGCTTCGTGTCGCCGATCATTCATTTCGCGCGCACGGCGGTGAGCGACACCGAGATTCGCGGCCAGAAGATTGCCGCGGGCGAGGCGGTGACGATGTTCTACCCTTCGGCGAACCGCGACGAAGAGGTGTTCGACGACCCCTACACCTTCGACATTCTGCGCAGTCCGAACGATCACCTCGCGTTCGGCGGCTTCGGCGAGCACTTCTGCCTGGGCTCGAACCTGGCGAGGATGGAACTCCAGATCATCTTCAAGGAGTTGCTCCAGCGCCTTCCGGTGATCGAACTCGACGGACCGGTCGAGCGCCTGAGTTCGACGCTGGTCGGCGGGATCAAGCACATGCCTGTCCGGTTCAGGCCGAGGGGCTAACGGCGACTCCCGGCGTTGTCGAGCGCCGACAAGGAGCCAGCCGGACATCCATGTCTGGGGCTCAGATCGACCTCTCGAAGGGAGGCCTCAAATGGCAGAGTCGCTCATCACGCCGGAAGCGCTGGCTATGGTCGGCCGCGAGACGGGTGGCCAGACGGGCGCGGTCTACAAGAAGGAGTTCCAGCGCTGGGCGGCCGCCGTGAACGACCTCAATCCCCTTTATTTCGACGAACAGATTGCGAAGTCGCACGGCTACCGGGACGTCGTGATGCCGCCGCTCTTCCTGTCCCAGGTGATGCAGGGCGTGACCCGGCTTGAGAATCTCCGCCCCGACGGGATCCCCGGTGGCGGTGGCCGCCGTGGAGACATCCCCCTCAAGGCAGAGCGGCGCATGGCGGGCGGCGAAGAGACCGAATACTACGAACCCATCTACCCTGGCGACGTGCTCACATCCGTATCGAAGCTCGCGAGCATCGAAGAGAAAGAGGGACGCTCGGGGCCTTTCGTATTGATGACGCGTGAGACCGTCTACACCAACCAGGACGGCGTCGTGGTCGCAAAGGGCCGCGGCTCGACGATAGCGAGGTAACGATGTCTGAGCAGGTGTTCTTCGAAGACGTGAAGGTCGGCGACGCAATTCCAACCCACACCGAAGTCGTCTCCGAAGTGCAGATGTTCTTTTTCAGTGCTGCCACAAACAACGGGCACCGCATCCACTACGACAGGCCCTATGCGATCGGGGTTGAGGGCCACCCGGACATCCTGGTCCACGGCCCGCTCCAGGCCGGGCTCATGGCCAAGACGCTGACCAATTGGGCGGGGCCGAAGGGCCGCCTTGTGAGAATCCAACTTCAGAACCGGGCGAACGCCTTCCCCGGCGAGGAGCTGCGGTTCACGGGCAGGGTCGTGGGCCGGCGCGAAGAGGCGGGGCGGGGCCTCATCGACCTCGAGATCCACGAGGAAAAGGGCGAAGGACAGGTCATCATGCCGGGCACGGCGACGGTGAGCCTGCCCCGGCGCGGCAAGTGAGCCGTTCATCGAGCTGGCGCCGCCGCTGGCGGTGGGGTGAGGCTGGCGTGGCCGGGGTCTAAGAGAAAGGGAGGCAGGCATGGGACTGAGGGGTGAGGCGGCTATCGTCGGCATCGCCGAACTGAAGCCGGCGCGCCGGCCAACGGGGCCAGGCAAGTTCTCCATCGAGCAGTGGGCGGCCCTTTCGAAAATGGCCCTCGACGACGCCGGGCTCGATCCGAGGGACGTGAACGGGCTGGTCACCGGGACGATCCGGGAATCGTCGATGTTCGCGCCAGCCACGATCTCGGAATACCTCGGAATGCCGGTGAACTTCGCCGAGATCGTCGATCTGGGCGGCGCCGCGGCGGCGGGCATGATCTGGCGGGCGGCAGCGGCCGTGGAGCTGGGCATCGCCGATGTCGTGCTCTGCACCCTGCCTTCGTCGCCGGGGCCCACTCCGCCGAACGCCGCGCCAGTGCAGCGCGGCTACTTTGGGGCTTCGAGTGGGGTGTACGGCTCGCCCCAGGCCGAATTCGAGATCCCCTACGGCAACCTCGCGCAGAACTGCGGCTACGCGATGATCGCCCAGCGCTACGCGGCCGAGTACGGATACGACCCCACAGCGCTGGCCAAGATCGCCGTCGACCAACGGACCAACGCCTGCGCGAATCCGAACGCCATCTTCTACGGACAGCCGATCACGATCGACGACGTGCTTAACAGCCCAATGATCGCGGACCCGCTGCACATGCTTGAAATCGTAATGCCCGTAGCGGGCGGGGCGTCAGTGGTCGTGGCCAGCAAGGAAAAGGCACGGCAGTCGAAGAACCGGCCGGTGTGGGTGAAGGGCTTCGGCGAACACCTCGCCTTTAAGACGCTCACGTACGCCGAAGAACTCATGAACACCCCGATCGCCAAGGCATCGCAGCAGGCGTTTCAGATGGCCGGGATCAAGCACGCCGACATCGACACCGTCTCGATCTATGACTGCTACACCATCACGGTCCTCATGACCATCGAAGACGCGGGCTTCTGCAACAAAGGCGAGGGCGCGAGATTCATCAATTCCCACGACCTGACGTACAAGGGCGATTTCCCTTCCAACACTCACGGCGGCCAGCTTTCCTTTGGTCAGGCTGGACTCGCCGGCGGGATGTCGCACGTCTGTGACGGCGCGCGGCAGGTGATGGGGCGCTCGGGCGCCAACCAGGTGAAGGACTGCAACACCGCCTTCGTTTCCGGGAACGGCGGGATCATGAGCGAGCAGGTCGCCCTCATCCTGCAGGGCGACTGACGACGATGGAAAAGCCACTGCCGACGCCGACGCCTATCTCCCAGCCCTTCTGGGATGGCCTGCGCGAGCACAAAGTCCGCGTCCAATACTCGCCTTCGACCGGCCAGTGGGTGTTCTATCCTCGTTCGCTCGCACCCCGGACACTCGCCGCCGACCTCGAATGGCGGGAGGTTTCTGGGAAGGGGACGGTCTACACCTACACGATCGCGAGGCGGCCGACCGCCCCTCCGTGGGAGGACGCCCTGCCGCAACTCCTCGCGGTCGTCGAGCTGGACGAGGGGCCGAAGCTTACGACCGAGCTCGTCAATGTCGAGCCCGAGAAGATCAAAGTAGGTATGCGGGTCAGGCCAGTCTTCGACGACATCCCCGGCCACGACATCACGTTGCTCCGCTACGAACCGGCGTAGCGGGCGGAAGCGGAGCGATCCCAACGTGGCCTCAGGCGCACTCTCAGACCTTCGCGTAATCGAATGCGCCCAGGGCGTGCCAGGACCCTTCTGCGCCAAGCTCCTCGCGGACTACGGCGCCGACGTGGTCAAGATCGAGCCGCCCGGCGGCGACCGAAGCCGCCTGCACGGACCCTTCCCGAGCGACCATCCGCACCCCGAAAAGAGTGGCCAGTTTCTCTATCTCAACGCGAACAAACGAAGCATTGTGCTCGACCTCCAAGGAGAAACCGGTCGCAGGGCGCTTCGCCATCTGGTTCGAACCGCGGACATCCTCGTCATCGATCTGCCCGCAGAGAGGCTTCGGCGGCTCAAGCTGACATACGCCGCGCTCCGTCGTCTCAACCAACGACTGATCATGGCCTCGGTGACGCCGTTCGGCCTGAGCGGCCCATACCGTGACTACACGGCGACCGATTTGACTCTCTTCCACCTCGGCGGCATGGGGCGCGCCACCCCCTACAACGAAGTCACCGACCTCGAGGCCTCTCCACCACTGTGGGCTGGCGGCTACCAGGCTGAGTACATGACCGGAATGACCGCCGCCGCAGCTGTCATGGCAGCGATATTCCACCGCGAGGCCTACGGCGAGGGCCAGCTGGTCGACATCGGCGGAATGGAGTCTGTGGCCAACATGCTCCGCGCTATCGTCCCCGAGTACACGTTCAACCCGGAGGCCGTGATCCCGACCCGACTGAAGACAGGCTTCGGGTGGGTCATGCCCTGCAAGGACGGCTACGTTTCTATCGCCTTGAACTCTGAGGAGTGGTGGCGAAGCTTCCGCGCGATCATGCAGGAGCTGGGCGAGCCGGACTGGGTCGACAGCGAGCTCTTCAGCACCGCAGCGGGGCGAGTGGCAAACGGCGACGCGTTGGAACAGCTAGTAACGGCCTGGATGAGGCAGCAACTGCAGCAGGATGTCTACGAGCGGGCGCTGTCGCGTCGCATGCCGTGCTTCCCAGTGAACTCGATGGAGCAGGTAGCAAACTCCCGGCAGTTCCAGTTTCGACACTTCCTCGAGGCGGTCCCGCATCCGGTTGCCGGGACGGTCACGCAGCCTGGCCCTCCGGCCCGGCTGACCGGGACTCCCTGGGCGATTCAGCGACCGGCCCCTCTACACGATGAGCACACCGTCGAAGTTCTCCAGCAGGTCAGCGCCCGTCCAGCAGAGGCGCCGAGTGTGGCGAACATCCCCTCGGGCCGGCCGCGGGGCAACAAGCCGCTCCAGGGGTTCCGGGTGCTCGACTTCGGGTGGGTGCTCGCGGTGCCGCACGCCACGGCCTGGCTCGGGATCCTGGGCGCGGAGGTCATCCGGGTGGAATCCGCAGGCCGCCTCGACATCGCCAGGGGCGCCGGCATGCGGCTTGGGGCTGACGGCGTCGTGGGGTTGAACCGCAGTTCCATGTTCAACGGCCTGAATCTCAACAAGAAGGGCATTACGCTCAACCTGGGCGATCCTCGGGGCCTCGAACTGGCGAAGGCGCTCGTTGCCGTCAGCGACGTGGTCACGGAGAACTTCGCGGCTGGCGTGTTCGAAAAGCTCGGCCTCGGGTACGAGGCCATCAAAGGCATCAAGCCCGACATCGTGATGCTTTCTGGCTCGCCTCTTGGCCAATCCGGCCCCGACCGCGACGCCACAGGTTGGGGCCCGAACACGCAGGCGTACGCGGGATTGCCCCACATCACCGGATACGAAGGCGGCCCGCCATCAGGTATTGGCGGCTACTACCCCGACTACATCGTCGGGGTGGCGATGGCCTTCGCGATGCTGACTGCTCTGCATCATCGCGCCCGGACGGGCGAGGGACAGTTCATCGAAGTGGCGATGGCGGAAACGGTCGCCACCATGATCCCGGAGGCGATCATCGAATACACGATGAACGGCCGCGAGACTCCCCGGCGTGGCAACAGCGATCCACGCATGTGTCCCCACGGTATCTATCCCTGCGGAGGCGAGGACACGTGGGTCGCGATAGCGGCGGCAGGTGATGCCGAGTGGGGACGTCTCCGCGCGGTGATCGGGGATCCCACCTGGAGCCTCGAACCGGCGTTCGAGACCCTCGAGGGCCGCCAGGCCTCGCGCGAAGTCATCGACAGGGGGCTGGCGGAATGGACCCGGGGGCGGACCCACTTTGAGGTGATGCACACCCTCCAGGCGGCCGGGGTTGCAGCCGGGGCGAGCACGGAAGTGCGCGAACTGCTGGCCGATCCACATTTGAGGGAACGAGGGCTGTTCGTGGAGGTCGACCACCCGGAGGTTGGACCGAAGACGATGGTCGGCCTGCCGGGCAAGTTCAGCGCCGTGCCTGTGTGGGACTTCGCGCCTGCTCCGCTCCTCGGGGAGCACAACGCGGAGATCTTCCAGGGGTTGCTCGGAGTGACGGAAGACGAATTCGCGCGCCTCGTGGAAGAGCGCGTCATCTTCTGAGAAACGCGCCCCGCTAGCGGCTGGCTTGCTCCGAGCGGGGGGCTCGGGCCACACTTCCACGCACTTGATTCTCAGGGGGCGATGACATGGAACTTGCACCGAAACGGGCCGGGTTCGCGGCCGACCGGCTCGAGCGAATCACCGGACACCTCAACCGAAACTACATCGAGCCTGGCAAGATAGCGGGCTGCCAGACACTCGTAGCCCGCCACGGGCATGTTGCCTACTTCGAATCGCTCGGATGCATGGATCGGGAGCGCGCGAAGCCGGTCGAGGACGACACCATCTTTCGCATCTACTCCATGACCAAGCCAATCACCTCGGTAGCGCTCATGACTCTGTACGAACGGGGCTACTTTCAACTGAACGACCCCGTGCATCGCGTCATCCCGGAGTGGCGCGGTCACGAGGTCTACGTCTCGGGCGAAGGCGCGACCATGGAGACGCGGAAGCCGGAACGCCCGATGACCTTCCGCCACGTACTCAGCCATACCGGCGGCCTGACGTACGGCGCGACGGACCACCCCGTCGACAGGGCGTACCGAAAGGCGGGAGTCCGCAGGGACGAGCGGGAAACGCTGAGGACGTTTGTCGAGAGGCTTGCCAGCGTCCCGCTGCGTTACCAGCCGGGCGAGGCCTGGATGTACTCGCTTTCCACCGACGTCTGCGGGTACCTCGTCGAGGCGCTATCGGGCAAGCCCTTCGACGTCTACCTCCAGGAGACGATATTCGACCCTCTGGGGATGAAGGACACGTCGTTCAGCGTCGCGGCGGACAAGATCGAGCGGTTCGCGGCCAACTACCAGCGTCAGCCAGACAAGACGCTTTCGCTCGTCGACGACCCGGCCAACAGCACCTATCTGAAGAAGCCGTCGTTCTTTTCGGGCGGCGGGGGGCTGACCAGCACTACCGCGGACTACCTTCGCCTCTGCGAAATGCTTCGCCGCGGGGGCGAGCTCGACGGAGAGCGCATCCTCGGGCCGCGCACGATCGAGTTGATGACGAAGAACCACCTGGCCGGTGGGCGCGATCTGACGCAGATGGCTCTCGGGGCGTTCGCCGAGACCGCCTACGAAGGAGTCGGCTTTGGGCTCGGATTCGCCATGACGCTGAGCGAGGTTGAATCCGGTTCTCTTGGGCAGGGCGATTACTACTGGGGCGGGGCCGCATCGACGATCTTCTGGGTCGACCCGAAGGAAGACCTGGTCGCGATCTTCATGACCCAGTTGATGCCCTCGGCAACGTTCAACTTCCGCGGGCAACTGAAGAACATCATCTACTCGGCCATCGTCGACTGAGGAGGCAGAAGTCGCGGGCCGGGAGGCGGGGCGGCTGCTGCGCTGATTGCCCCGTTCCCTCGCGCTCCTGTAGCGTCTGCAGGTAATGAACGCGCGCGCGGGGTTCCAGGTCGACCTCAACGCCCCCGAATCGCTGCACGACCCGACGGCCTACTTCGCGGCCGCGCGAGAGCACGGCGACGTCCAGTGGAGCACCGTGCACCGGGGCTGGATGGCGCTTTCGCATGCAGCGGTCGAGGCCGCCTTTCGGGACGAGGCGACGATCTCAAGCGACCGGACGGCCTCGTTCCAACGCGCCGCCGCTGGCCGCTCAGCGGCGTTCCAGCAGGTCACCGAGCTCCTCAGCGGCTGGATGAACTTCCGCGACCCGCCCGCCCACACGCGCCTGCGAGAGCCGGTCCGCGCCGCGTTCGTCCCGCGAGCCGTGAACGCGCTCGAGTCCGAGATCCAGACGATCGTCAACGGCGTGATCGACTCGCTCGACCGCAATGACGCCGACCTCAACCACAACTTCGCCCGGCCCATCCCCGCGCTCGTGATCGGTGCGATCCTTGGGGTCGACCCAGAGGATCGGCATCGTTTCTACGACTGGTCGCACGACCTCGGAGAGCTCGTCTTTTCGACCGCGCCGGGGACCGCACCCGAGGAGTCGGTCGGCCAGGCGGCTACCGAGTTCATCGACTTCTTTTCGCGTCTCATTGAACGCGAGCGCCGCACCCCAAGCGGCAGCCTGCTCACAGAGATCGTGCACCACGGGTCGGACGACCTCAGCCCACTCGAACTCATCGGTGCTTGCACCCTGCTCCTTTTCGGCGGCCACGAGACGACCACGACGCTGCTCGTAAACGCCCTCGGCATCCTCCTGGAGCGCGCGGACGTCCTCGAATGGCTGCGGGCACACCCGGAAGCAGACGCCACGGCGGTCGAGGAGTTCATGCGCGTCCAGGGCCCGGCGCGAGCGATGCCGCGGAAGGTTGGAGTCGCGCATGAACGTGGGGGCCATCGTCTCGAGGCGGGCCAGAACATCTTCCTCTGCGTGGCTGCGGCCAACCACGATGAGACGGTCTTCGAAAATGCGGCGACGCTCGACCTGGAACGGACCCCGAACCCCCAACTCGGCTTTGGCTGGGGACTCCACTACTGCCTTGGCGCCAACCTCGCCCGCCTCGAAGCCCGCCTGGCTCTTCGCACGCTGCTTGATCGCTTCCCGGGGCTTACGCCGATCGGGGCCGTGCCAGCGCCGCGAGCGAGCGCACTGGGCTACGGGCGCCGGCCCCTTCACACAAGGCTCAGTCCGCGGACGTTGGCCTCAGGCGCTGCTGCTGACTAAGCCGCCGGGGAGCCGATTCGATACACCCGTGACGCGGTGTCGCAGAACAGCGCCGCCTTATCCTCGTCGGAAAAGTCGGCGACCATGCGCTTGAACGCGTTCCAGAGCACTGCGTAGGAGCAGCTGACCTTATCGACGGGGAAGTTGCTTTCGAACATGCACCGCGTTGGGCCGAAGCGCTCGATCGTGTGCAGGTAGTAGTGGCGGGTCGCCTCTGCGAGCTGTGCGGAGGTCGGCGGTGAGGCCCCCTTGTGCCAGCCGAATCCGTTCAGGGGCATGTTGAGTCCCCCAAGCTTAACGACCACGTTCTGCTGCCGCGCCAACTCGTCGATGCTGCGCTTCCAGTCGCCGAAGACTTCGTCTCTGCGTCCTTCGTACGGGCCGATGCCCAGCGGCCCGCCGAAGTGGTCGAGGATGATCGTCACTTCGGGGAACGTGCGCGCCAGGTCTGTGAGCTCGGGGAGCTGAGGGTGGTACAGCCAGGCGTCGAAGGAGAGCCCCAGGCGGCCGAGGTGCTTGAATCCGCGCCGGAAGTTCGGGTCCGACAGCAGACCTTTCGGCGGGTTGGTATGCGAATTACGGATGTCGGGGCTCTCGTCCCAGCCGGAGGCGTGGCGTATGCCGCGGAAACGGTTCGGGCTGGCGGCGATGTGCGCTTCGAGGACGGGGACGACCTCATCGCCCAGGGCCAGGTCCGCGTAGGAGACGATCGCTGACGCAACACGCGATGCGCCGTAGCGGCCACTTGCGCTGATGGCGGCGCAGCCCTGGACGAACTCGGTTTCGCCCACCGACCGAAACGCCTCCGGACCGTCGGCCCGGTACATCGAGAGACACTCGACGAAAACGGTGCTGACGACGTTGTGGCCACTTCCGATGTCCGCCATCAGCTCATCGAGCAGGTAGCGATTGTCGGCACGATCCCAGAGGTGGTGGTGGGGGTCGCATATGGGGCGGCCGGGCTCGAGGATCTCTTCCTGGACCTGGGCGAGCCATTCGGCGGGGTCAGGCATCGTGACGTCCTTTCTGCTCGCGTCGTCTGCGGGCGTCGCGCCCGGCTACCAGGCGTCGATCGCCGGCCGCTTTTTCCCCTGGCGGGGAAGGGGCGGTCTGATCGATCGCAGCAGGGAGGCGACCCAGCGCCTTGAATCGGCGGGGTCAATGGTGTCGTCGAAGTGGAAGGTCACGGCGTTGTTGAGCGCCTTACCACGCTCGTAGGCGGCCGCCACCATCTTGTCGTAGGTGGACTTGCGCTCCGCCGGATCGTCGATGGCGGCGAGGTCGTCGCGGTAGCCCAGCTTCACTGACCCCTCGAGTCCCATACCCCCGAACTCACCCGTCGGCCAGGCCACCGTCAGCATCGGGCTGCGGTACGAGCCGCCGGCCATGGCGATCGCCCCAAGGCCATAGGCCTTGCGCAGGATGATGGTGAAGAACGGCACGTCCACGTTTGCGCCGATGAGGAACATCCGGCTGGAGTGGCGGACCAGGGCGGTCTTTTCGATCTCCGGGCCCACCATGATGCCGGGGGTATCGCAGAGGTAGAGGATGGGAATGTCGAAGGCATCGCAGAGCTGCATGAAGCGGGAGGCCTTGTCCGCGCCGTCCGAATCGATCGCGCCGCCGAGGTGCATCGGGTTGTTGGCGATGATGCCGAGCGACTTCCCCTCGACTCGCACCAGCGAGGTGACCATCCCGACGCCGAAGTCTTTTCTCAGCTCGAGCACGGTACCCGTATCAGCGAGGGTTTCGATGATTTCGCGCACCCTGTAAACGCGCAGCCGGTTCTCGGGGATGATGCGGCGCATCAGCCGCTGGTCGGCGGATTCCCAGGTCTTCAACGGGCCCTGGAAGTACGACAGGTAGCGCTTCGCGACCTTCACAGCCTCCGCTTCGTCGGCCACAGCGATATCCACCACGCCGTTGGGAACCTGCACTGCCATGGGGCCGATGTCTTCGGGTGCGAACACTCCGAGCCCGCCACCCTCGATCATCGCCGGCCCGCCCATGCCGATGTTCGAATTGGCGGTGGCGATGATCACGTCGCAGACGCCGAGCACCGAGGCGTTGCCCGCAAAGCATCGGCCCGACGTGATCCCCACCATCGGCACGAGTGCACTCAACTGTGGGAACCGAGCAAACGTGCGCTGCCCATCGCCGCCGCCATCGGTGTCCCCCGGGCGG
>JBGPOS010000037.1:0-36361 GCA_041488155.1 Tepidiformaceae bacterium | reverse complement strand
TCCTCGTCGACTTTTATGACACCCTGAAAGGCTCGACGAGCGGCTACGCCAGCCTCGACTACCACCTCATGGGCTACCGCGCCGCCAATCTCGTCAAGGTAGACGTGCTTGTGAATGGCGTCGCCGTCGATGCCCTCTCCCTCATCACCCACAGCGCTAACGCAGCTCGCGAAGGAAGGACGCTCGTCTCCAAGTTGAAGGACCTCATTCCGCGCCAGATGTTCGACGTACCGCTGCAAGCTGCAGTCGGGGGCCGTATCATTGCCCGCGAGACGATCCGGGCCATGCGCAAGAACGTGCTCGCGAAGTGCTACGGCGGCGATATCACGCGAAAGCGGAAGCTGTTGGAAAAGCAGGCCGAAGGCAAGAAGCGCATGAAACGGGTGGGGAACGTCGAGATCCCGCAGGAAGCCTTCATGGCCGTCCTGCGACTACGCGAGGAATAGGAGTCAGGAGCCAGCATGTCGATCAAAGCCTTCGTCCTGATCGTCGTCGACCCCGCTAAGACAATCGACGTCTTCAACAAGCTCAACAACGTCCAGGGCATCTCCGAGGTCTACCAGGTGATGGGTCCCTACGACATCGTCGCAGTGATCGATGTGCCCACCCTCACCGACGTGCCCTCTGTGATCAGCCGCAACATCCGCGCGATCGAGGGCATCGAAAGCACCACCACCTGCGTGACTTTCCCCGAAGCCACCTAGCGCCGGGGCATCCGAGCCGCGACTGACAAGGAGCCGCCCGTCGCCATGACACGAGGCCCAGGCGACACCGGGCCAACCGAGCCGCGACTGACAAGGAGCGGCCTGTCGCTATGACGCCCGGCCAACCTTCAACGGCGGGCCAGCCGGTTCCCGTTCGACCACACGACGTAACCAACGAGATGGCTTGTTCCCGTCGCCCGCTAGTCGTCTGAGTTGGCGGGATGGTTGGGAATCAGCGACGGCCCCTGACCTTCGCTCACATAGGCGCAGGCCATCTGCACACCCCGCTCTGTCCAGAGATACCTTGTACTGCCGTGGCGCGTCCAAACTTTCTGACCATCGGGAACGAGGCCGGCTTGAGCAAGCCGTCGCGTGGACCACGCCTTGAAGGCTTGGAGAATCGCCTCCGGCCGAGTCTGCCCCGAGACCACCGCGTGGACGTGATTGGTGCGCACGTTCAGCGCCACCACGGTCCAGCCGCGCCTCACGGCCGTCTCCCGAATCGCCGTATCGACCGAGCGTCGCGCGAAAGCCGTTAGTGCGAAAGGATTTCCCTTTAGTCTCTCGCGGGCGGCGAGAAGCCGGTTACGACTGGGCTTAACAGAGGGCGAACCGTAAGCCCGCTGCAGCCGGTCTACGGACCCGCGCTCGTCGCCGTGTAGCCAGGTGCCGTAACACGTCCAGGTGATGAAATACGCGACTGGATACGAGACGTCCGGGGTGCTGGGTCCATCGTCTGATGTCGTTGTCACGGTCCGCTCCTTATCAGTCGCGGCTCGCTTCCGCGCCTGCCTCAGCCTCGAGGGTCGGGGACGTTCACGACGATCCCCTCCATGCCGTTGCGGGCCAGGATGAACTCCGTCGGCTCGGCGGTGCTCAGGTTTTCCTCCATGTGGATTTCGTAAGGCGGCACGAAGACGAAGTCGCCGGGCTCCGTGTCGACCACCTGCTCCAGGCGCTCACCCCAGCGGAAGCGGATTCGCCCCTTCAGGATGTAGATCCCCGATTCGTTCTCGCCGTGGTGGTGCACCCCCGAAGCGTTGCCCGGTTCGTTGGCGCCCACTCCCATCCAGAGTCCCTTGGAGCCCGTGGTACCCGCGGAAATCGCAGCCTCTCGCCGCATACCGGGCGTCTGCGTCGTGGCACCGTCGCGGTCGCCGGGCTTTGTCACTCGAACCATGTCTTCCTCCGTTTGTCCCGTCCCGTCCGCCAGCGTCCCCTGTTCAACACCTTTAGAAGATCGGCCCTGCGTCGCTGCCTTCCTCCACGTTGCCCAGCGCCACCTCTAGATCGAGCAGGCCGGTGCTCCGGAGAATGCGCCGCCGGTAGCCCGCCAACGTCGTTTCGTCCGCCCCCCCGAGCACCCGCTGTACCAGTGTGAACAGCGTTTGGCCCGTGAGCAGCGTGTAGCGGTAGTTCTCACACGCAATGCGCAGGGCATCAGTGAACTGCGGGCCGCGTTCGTCGGGGGTGGTTCGTCGGTGGCCGTTCGCGATGACGATGCCCTTCGGCCGCTCGCTCTTCTCCAGGAGCACCGCCTCGAGACGCCGCTGAAGGCGTACGTAGGGCCATTCAACGACTTGCTCTCGGGCGCTCTCAGGCTCCACGAACGCTTTCTGGCCTTCGTCTTCAATGACCAGCCGCTCGTCGGGCCCACTTGTAATCGCGAATCCCAGGAGGCGCAGACCATCTGTTACCGCTGTGTTGAAAGGTTGACCGTCTTCGAACAGGAGCCTTCGATGGGAACTGAGCAGGTCAACTCGTTCGCGCACTGCCGCCAGCCGTGCGGAAGTCTCAGTGGCGGCTACTTCCGCCTCTTCGAGCTCGGCCTCCACCTGCTCCAGCCCCGGCACCGCTACCGTACGCGACCAGTACGGCTCCGGCTCAGCCGAAGGTCGCCCCATCAGTCGGGTCGCGGCGTCCACGATCGCTTCCGCGATGTCTGAGCGGATCGACCCGACCGAGTCACGCAAGGCTGGCAGGAAGACAAGCCGGCCCCCGAGCACGCTGAACTCGACCGCGATAGGCACGCCCGCGCCTCCGTTCGCGATGACGCGCGCCGCCTGGCGGAACGCAGGCTGGCGGTCGTCGAACACCGCCCGGTACGTCACCTCGGCGCGAAACTCCCTTAAGAGCCCGGCCAGTGGATGGTCCTCGGCTACGATGCGAACCGTCGTGCCTTCCGCCGCGCGGACGAACGGTGGGCCCCAGGCGATGCCGGCAGGTGCGGGCAGCCAGCTGTAGCGGTCGCATCCTTCAAACCCCAGCAAGCCGCTCTGAACCGCGTTCGGTTGGCCCATCACCAGAACAAGGCCCCCGGCTTCGAGGAGCCGTTGAGTCTCGTCCGCTCGCCTCCGTAACTGTTCCGCTGCAGAGGCCGCTGTCGCGGTGGTAGGCCCGTTGACGACCGGCCGGCCATCGAACGCTTCGAGGCTCGTGCCCTCCTCGAGCATTTGTCCTGCTATCCGCGTGATGCTCGCCGGGTCAATGAACATGGCCTCGTAGTCGAAATAACTCGGGGCTGTGAGGGCGTTGTAGTTGTCGACTGCCCTGTTCGGCAATGCGTACCCGATCGAGAGAAGCCTCATTTCGCCGTCCCGCCCTCCAGCAGCCTTCCGAGCTGCTGAACGAGGGCCCCCCGCAAGTCGTCCCGGGCCAGCGCCGCGGCTACATTGGCGATCAGGTAGCCCAGCGGACGCCCGGTGTCGAACCGGGTCCCTTCGTATGTGTAAGCGCAGACGGGCTCGCCCGCCGCGATCTGGCTCGCCAGTGCGTCGGTGATCTGGAGCTCTCCGTTCTTCCCCGGTTCGATCCGGTCGATGTGGTGGAAGATCGTTGGGCTGAGGACGTATCTCCCCACGATTCCGAGCGATGAAGGGGCCTCAGCGAGGCTTGGCTTCTCCACCACACGCCGCAAGCGGGCCGGGTTCCCGTTGTCGATGGGCTCGACGATCCCGTACTGGGGAATGTCTTCGTCGGCAACTTGCTGGACCGCGATGACGCTCCCCTGGCACGCCTCGTATGCCTCTATCAGCTGGCCGATGCACGGTCGCTCCGAGAGGATCAGGTCGTCTGGAAACACCAGCGCGAACGGCTCGCCCTCCACGAATCGACGGGCGCAAGCCACGGCGTCTGCGATCCCGAGCGGCCGGTCCTGGAGCACGTAGTGGTATCGGGCGAGCCCAACCGGTTGGTCGAGCAGCGCCAACATCGCCGTGTCGCCCTTCTCTCTCGCCAGAGCTTCGGCCCTGCTCAAGTGGCCAAAATGTTCCGTGATCGCTTCCTTGCCCTCCGCGACCACGAAAACGACTTCTTCGATCCCCGCCGCGGCGGCCTCCTCGACGGCGTACTGGATGAGGGGTTTGTCGACGATGGGCAGCATCTCTTTTGGGACGGCCTTGGTGGCCGGCAGCATGCGCGTGCCCAGCCCGGCAGCGAGGATAACGGCCTTCTTCACTGTGGCCACAACGGCATGGTACGGGCGCCCCTGGTAACTGGATATACAGCGAAAGGGGGTCGATGCTATTATCGTGACCTGTTGCATTTCTGCTGGGAAAGAGTTTGAGGAAAAGAAGCAAGGTACCGCCGAAGCCGGCTCCGCCCGAACCGCGCATTAACGAACGAATCCGCGTCCCCGAGGTCCGCCTCATTGACGAGGAAGGCCGCCAAATCGGCGTGGTGCGCACCAGCGAAGCAATCGCCATGGCCCGCCAGCGAGACGTCGACCTCGTCGAGGTCGCGGCTCAGGCCAGCCCCCCCGTTGCCAGGTTGATGGACTTCGGCCGCTTCAAGTACGAACAATCGAAAAAGGACCGGGAGGCCAAGAAACATCAACAAAACGTCCAGCTGCGCGAAGTGCGAATGAAGCCGAAAATCGACGACCACGACATCGACTTCAAGACCCGCACCGCCGCCAAGCTGCTCAAACAGGGCGACAAAGTGAAGGTCACCGTGATGTTCCGGGGCCGCGAAATCACCCACCCCCAGATCGGCAAGAACCTCCTCGATCGCGTGTTCGGCACCCTCGAAGAGATCGCGGTCATGGAACGGGACGCGATGCTCGAAGGCCGTCACATGTCGATCATCCTCGCTGCCGACAAGCGGAAGATCGCCGCCAAGGCCCGCGCCGCGGCGGCTGCCGCCGAGGTCGATGGCTCCGCTCCAATTGAAGAAGAAGACGAGGCCGTCACCGCAGCTGCCCTCGCCGCTCCGATCGTCGGCGAGACCACCGAAGAAATCGACGAGGACGACGACGCCACCATCGAAGACGAAGTCGCCGCCAGCGCAACAGGAGACTGACCGTGCCGAAACTTAAGACCCACAAAGGCGCGGCTTCACGCTTCCGTGTAACCGGCGGCGGCAAGATCATGCGCATGTACGGAAGCCGCAACAACTTCCGCCGCAAGAAGCGAAAGCCGGTCACCGTAATGTTCGGCCGCACCGTCCAGGTCGCGCCCGCGCACGCCAGGCGCGTTGCCCGCCTGCTCGCCGGCCGGGACTAAAGCCCGGTCATCCGGCCCGAGGAGTTAGACAAATGAGTCGAGTCAAGCGCGGCGTCACCGCGCATCGCCGGCACAGGAAGATCCTCGCCCTCACGAAGGGGCATCACGGCCAGCGCCATCGCCTCATCAAGCGCGCCAACGAGAGCATGATGCATGCCCTTCGTTACAACTACGTCGATCGCCGCGATCGCAAGAGCGACTTTCGTGAGCTCTGGATCATGCGCATCAACGCCGCTGCCCGGCTACACGGCCTCACCTACAGCCGCCTCATCCACGGGCTCAAGCTCGCGGGCATTGAGCTCGACCGCAAGGCGCTTGCCGATCTCGCCGTAACTCGGCCCGATGCGTTCGAAAAGGTCGCCGGCCAGGCGAAAGCGGCCCTCTCCTAGGACCCTCCGCGGCGCACAGGCGCCCGGCGGGATGCCCTACTGGCCAGACCACGTCAGCTTCGGCAGTCGAGCGAAGCCAGCCGCGTATACGGCTACGGACAATCCGCCGAGGACCGCGAAGTCGACCCCAAGTCCAACGAACCCCGCGCCGCCTCGGGCGTAGGCCGAAAGCTCGAGCGCGTCCACTGCGTAGCTCAACGGGTTCACCCGCGCCAGCACTTCGAGCCACATTGGCAGGTTGTCCACCGGAAAGAACGCGCCGGAAAGGAACAATAGGGGGAACAACGCCAGGTTCATCACAAGGTGGAAGCCCTGCATCGTCTGGATGCGCGAAGCCAACGCCTGGGCGACTCCGGCCAGCATCAGGTTCAGCAGTACCACCGCTGCGATGGCCAGCCCGAGTCCGCCGAGCACCCCGTGCTGCCATTCGAAATCGACGAACGGCGCTGCCACAAGCAGGACCACGATGGCCTGGACCGAGCCGATGAAAACCCCCGCCAGCGATTTCCCAAGCAGGATGACCCGCGGCTGGTGCGGCGACACCAGGAACATCCGCAGGATGCCCGAGTCCCGGTCGCGGTAGTAGGAAGCGCTAGAGAAAGTGGACGAGAAGACCGATGTCATTACCACCGCGCCCGCCACGAGATACGCCGTGAAGTTCCCCGCCGGCAACGTCGAAGGCTCAAGTCCCTCAGAGACCCCGTTCCCCAGGAACACAAGGAACAACAACGGGGTGAAGATCGACGAGTAGAGCTGGGAACGCGATCGGATGATCCCTCGCAGATCCCGCACGAAGAGCGCCGAAACCGCGCCGAGGCCTGTCATACCGGCACGCCCTCGCCTGCCCTTGTTCCGTGCCCGACGTGCCGGAAGTAAGCATCCTCAAGCGAAGCTGGCTCTATAGTCACAGAGCGGATTGCCCCCGGCGCCACGTCGAACAACCGCGGGACGAACGCAGCGGCATCGTCGACGGTGATGTGGACGAGGTCTCCGTCGCTGGTGACCTGTCCGGTCCCCGCCATGCGCCCCAGCTCGGAGAGTTGCGCGTCGCTGGGACTGAGCCACGTCACGCGTATCACCTCCCGCTTCAGCCCCCGTTTCAGCTCCGCTGGGGTACCTGCGGCCACGACACGTCCTTCCCGGACGAATGCGACGCGGTCGCACACGAGGTCGGCTTCGCTGAGGTCGTTTGTCGCGACGATGACGGTGCGCCCCGCGCCCGCCTGTCCGGCAACTGTGTCCCAGAGCGCCCGCCGTTCTGCGACGTCGATGCCAGTCGTGGGCTCATCGAGCAGGAGCAGCTCAGGCTCGTGCAGGAGCGCTCGCGCTATCTCCAGCCGCCGCCGCATGCCCCCTGACAGCGAAGAGACCGGGTCGTCTCTTCGGGCGGCCATCCCCAGGGCCTCCAGCAACTCGGAGCTTCGCGCTCGCAGGCGTGGACCAGCCATCCCGAACAGGCGCCCCGCCAGGGCGAGCGTCTCGGACACTCCCATCAGCGGGTCCTGGGCGTTTTCTTGGAACATCGTCCCTACGCGTCGCCGAAGGCCGGGTGCCGGGCGCTCGCCGAACACGAGGAGCGAACCCTCAGCCGGCAGTTCCATCGCGGCAACCATGCTGACGAAGGTGCTCTTCCCGCTCCCGTTGGGTCCGAGCAATCCGAAAACCGAACCGGGGGGTACGGCGAGCGTGAACCCATCGAGAGCGCGGCGATCGCCATAGGTGCGGACCAGCCCGCGCGCGTCGATGATCGCCGAAGCTTCTGCCGTCACAGCGCTGAGTGTCACACGCGCACTAACCGCGCGCGAATACCGCCCCGTTCACTCTGAAGGGAACTCACCAATTCAGGCTGGGGCAGCGAGACCCGACACCAGCTGGCCCATCACTATCAGGAGGATGATCGCGGC
Organism: Tepidiformaceae bacterium; assembly: GCA_041488155.1. Lineage (GTDB taxonomy): Bacteria > Chloroflexota > Dehalococcoidia > Tepidiformales > Tepidiformaceae > JBGPOS01. The sequence goes on along the minus strand of JBGPOS010000037.1, from coordinate 28,862 downwards.
CATCGGGCTCAGGTCCATCATCCCGGTGCTCGGCATCACTCGCCGCAGGGGCTCGATGATCGGCTCCGTCACCCGGAAGAGCAGCTGGTACAGCGGGCTGCTTTGGTCGATCGGGAACCAGCTCAAGAGCGATCGGGCGACGATCGCCCACGTCAGCATCTGGATGAAGACCACCGTAAATTGGGCTACGTACGGGTTAATCTCTGGGCTCCGCGAGCAAAGCCTGGCCGGCCTGGCCCTTTAAGAAGAATAGCAGATCGACCCGAAAAGGCAGGGCGAAGAACTCAAGCGTTCTCGGCCCGGCCTATCACCATGATCATGAGGTAGAGCAGGAGTATTACCGCCAAACCGCTAAGGTCGATGAACCCCGTACGCGGCAGGATGCGCCGGACAGGTTCAAGCAACGGTTCTGTGACCCGATTCAAGAGCCGCACAAACTGGTTCGCAGGCGAAACCGGGAACCAGCTCATCAGCGACCGCCCTATCACGGCGACGATGAGCACATAAAGGAAGAAGGTGAAGACCTGGGCAACCTCGTGGTTCAACCCGGCCCGCCGAGCTCGGCCGCGCGTCGATGGGCTGCCCGGATGCACTCGATGATGGCGGCTCGCACTCCGCCCTTCTCCAATTCCAGCAGGCCGGCTGCCGTCGTCCCCGCCGGCGACGTAACCATCCCCCGCAGTTCCGCCGGACTTCTCCCGGACTCCTGCGCGAACACCGCCGACCCGTAGACGGTCTGGATCACGATTTCTTCGGCCTGCGCTCTCGTAAGTCCGACCAACACAGCCCCCTCGATCATGGCTTCGATGAACAGAAAGACGTAGCCAGGGCCGCTTCCGCTGACCGCCGTCACCATGTCGAGCTTCGCCTCGTCCTCTACGTACAGCTCTCGCCCAATAGAGCCGAGGAGCCCGCGTGCCAGCTCGCGCTGCCCGGCGTCGACCGCAGCAGTCGCAGTCCAGACGCTCATTCCCGCCTTCGCGGCGACCGGTGCGTTCGGCATCACCCGGACGATGCGCTCGTGGTGGAACTCCGCGGCGATCGAGGAAATTCGCGTCCCCGCCATGATCGAAAGCAGGAGAGCATCCCTTCGGATAGACCCATGTACCGTGTGCATGTCCTGGGGCTTCACCGACAGCACCACCAGGTCCGCGCCGGACGTCGCCTCGCCGGCGTTGGCGGTGACCGCAATCGCGTACTCGCCGGCGAGCTGGTGCCTGCGGTGCTCGATTACCTCACAGACGGTCACGCTTCCCGGTTCGAAGACGCCCCTGTCGAGGGCCGCCGCCAGGATTGCCTCGCCCATAACGCCGCCGCCGATAATCGCTACTTTCATAGCTGCCGCTCGCCAAAGATCGCTCGACCGATTCTCACGTGCGTGGCCCCCTCCTCGATCGCCGTCTCGAAGTCATCCGTCATGCCCATGGAAAGCGACGCCAGGCCACAATCAGCCGCCAGCTGGCGCAACGTTCGGAACACCCGCCGCGCGTCCTCGGCGCGCTCAACGCGCGGAGCGACGGTCATGAGACCCCCCACTCGAATCTCCGGCAGAGATCGCGCGTGGGCCAGCAGCGCCGGAAGTGTCTCCGGGGAAACGCCAAACTTTGTGTCCTCGCCGCCAACGTTGACTTCCAGCATCACTCGCACCGGCGTGGTCGCCGCAGCCGCGATCGCATCCAACAGCCGCTCAGAGTCGACCGCGTGCAGTACCGCGAAGCTTCCTACGGCTGACCTGGCCTTGTTCGTCTGCAGGTGCCCGACCAGGTGGAAGGTCGCGTTTCCCGGACCCGCAGTTACGCCCCGTACTTCTCGGATCCGCGCAATTTTCTCCAGGCCTTCCTGCACGCGGTTCTCGCCAAAGTCCGTCAGGCCCGCCGCCATGGCCGAAATCACGGCCTCCGCAGGTTGGCCCTTCGTGATGCCGATGAGTGTTACCAGCGAGGGGTCCCGTCCGCTTCGCCTGCACGCCGCCGCGATGCGCGCCCGCACGGCTGCGATGTCCTCTGCGATCGTGGTGACGGTCTCGGCGGCGGCGGTCACAGGATCTCCGGAGGGTGTCTCGCCTCCCAGACGCCGCGCGCCACCAGCGCCAGTATGACCAGGCTGATGGCGGCAAGGCCCGCAAGCGGGTGCACCGAGAACAGGAAGAACACCAGCACCAGGTAGGCGAGGCCGCCAAGGAGGATGCCAAGCGGCACGGCCAGGACCAGAAAGACCGCCCAGATCAGGACGATCGTTTCGCGAAAGCCCCCCGGCTTGTCCTCAGGCGGCGTGTTCGACCCGTAGTAGAAGCCCACGGGTCGATTGTATCCCCTTCTTCGGAGTCTGGGCGCACCCGTCCCGCGTGGGCCTTACCCGCACTTGTTGTAGAAGCAGGTTCGGCAGATCAGGCAGCCCTCGGCGTAGTACAGGACTTCGCCGCAGTCCGGGCAGCCGACCCCACTCGCGATGGCCTTGTCATGGGTCTTCATTGCCGGGTTGTCGACCGCCGTGCTGGCCGCGACCTCATCCACCGGGATGAGCGTCGGCTGATTCGCTGCGCGAGCGCTGTCGAACTTGAGTTCGAGCCAGCGGAACACGTAGTCGACGATGCTCGTGGCGAGTGGAATCTGCCGGTTGCCGGTTGGGCCGCTCGGTTCGAAACGTGAGTTCTTCAGCTTTGCAGCCAATTCGGCCAGTGGCACGCCGTACTGCAGCGCGTAACTCGTGAGCATCGCCACCGTGTCCATCAACCCGCTAACCGTCGATCCCTGCTTGTTGACGTTGATGAACACCTCACCCGGCGTCCCATCGTCGAACAGGCCGACGGTCATGTAGCCTTCCTGCTCCCCTACCCGGAACTTGTGCGTGATGGCGGCACGCTCATCGGGCAGCCTCCGCCGTACCGGCCCCAGGTGTTGGGTGAGCAGCGCCTGGGCCGCTTCGACGGCTTTCTCAGCGTCGCTCTTCTCACCCGCTTTTGCCGCGTGCTTGAGTACCTGGAGGTCACGCGAACCATCGCGATAAATGGTGATGCCTTTGCATCCAGTCTTGTAGGCGAGCTCGTACGACATGCGCACGTCGTCGACCGTTGCGCTGTTCGGGAAGTTGATCGTCTTCGAAACGGCGTTGTCTGTGAACTCCTGGAACGCTGCCTGCATCCGCACGTGCCACTCGGGACTGATGTCATGGGCCGTGACGAAGACACGCTTCGCCCACTCTGGGACGTCTTCGCGTTCCGCCAGGTGTCCGCCTTCCGCCAGGAACTGGATCAAATCCGCGCTGTAGAAGCCGCCTTCCCGCGCGATCGCTTCGAATTGTTCGTTGACCTCCGCCAGCTCGGTGCGCTTCGTCGGATCGTCCTTGTCCAGGTAGTGGGACCGGATGAAGGCCAGCGCGAACACCGGTTCGATGCCCCCCGAACAGTCCGCGATGATGCTCAGCGTGCCCGTCGGGGCGATCGTCGTGCGCGTCGAGTTGCGCATCGGGCGCGGCCCTTCGCTGCCCCTCGGCCCGTACATCGAATCGACCCAATCCGGGAAGTTCCCGCGCACTGCCGCCAACTGCTGGGAAGCTGCGTCCGACTCCACCTGGATGAACTTCATCACCTCGCTGGCCAGCGTCAGCGCTTCCTCGGAGTTGTATGCGATACGCAGGTCGATCAGCATGTCCGCCCAGCCCATCACGCCCAGCCCAATGCGCCGGATCGCGTGCGACGTTTCGGCGATCTCAGGAATGGGGTATTTGTTCATCTCGATCACGTTGTCGAGGAGGTGCACACACCGGCGAACGACCGTGCCCAATCGCTCGTAATCCACCTCCCGGCTGCCGGCCTCGCTCCGCGTGAAGTGGCCGAGGTTGATCGAACCGAGGTTGCAGGAGTCGTACGGGTAAAGCGGTTGCTCGCCGCAGGGATTCGTCGATTCCACTGGTCCGCGCTTGGGCACCGGGTTGGCGCGGCTCGCGTTGATACGGTCGATGAAGATGACGCCCGGGTCGCCGTTCTTCCAGGCGTTCGCGAACATCTTCTCCCACGTCTCCCGCGCGTCGCGGTGACCGGTGACGTCGCCGGATTTCGGGTTGACGATGTCGTACTCAGTCCCCGCTTCGACTGCCAGCATGAATCCCTCGGTCACCGCCACGCTGATGTTGAAGTTCGTGAGCGTGGTCATGTCCGACTTCATTTCGATGAACTCGTCGATGTCGGGATGGTCGACGCGCAAGATGCCCATGTTGGCGCCGCGGCGCGTCCCGCCCTGCTTGATCGCTTCCGTCGCAGCGTCGAATACCTTCATGAACGATACCGGGCCGCTGGCCACCCCCTTGGTCGATTGCACCCGGTCGTTCGCAGGGCGTAGTCGCGAAAAAGCGAACCCGGTACCCCCGCCCGACTTGTGGATGATCGCGGTGTTGCGGATCGCCTCGAATATCTCGTCGATCGAATCCGGCACGGGGAGCACGAAGCAGGCGGAGAGCTGTTGTAGGTCCCGCCCTGCGTTCACGAGCGTCGGCGAGTTAGGAAGGAAGTCGAGTGAGGCTATGAGTTGGTAGAAGCTCTCCTCGGCGGCTGCGCGGTCGCCCTCTGTCCCGCCAAAGCGAGTCTCGGCCTGCGCCAGGTTCTCGGCCACTCGCCGGAAGCACTCCTGGGGCGTTTCGACAGCCTCGCCCTGGTCGTCGCGCTTCATAATCCGCCGCTCCATCACGACATTCGCGTTCGTCGACAAGGGCGTGGGCTCGAAGTCCTTTGCTCCCATGCTGTACCCCCGGCGCGAAGTGCTAACCATAACTCCCTCCCCTTATCTTACTCCCGTTCACCAGCCTGTGGCGAACAGATGTTCGGTTCCTATGAGCGCGCCCAGCCCCCACCCACCGTCGGCGCAGCCTCTCGCACTTCGTCGCTGCGGCAGACCATCGGGCTCGGCGCCAGGCCTCGCGTTGCGGCCAGTCCCCGGCCCCCGGTGCTCTGCAGCGATTCGTCCCTGCCGTAGTGCGCAATCAATGCCTGGGCGGCTTCGCTCGGCCCTCGAAGCTGTACCAGCTCCAGGATGTCGGCCGGGCGAAAGTCCCGGATAGCGATTAGATATGCCTTCTCCGAAAGGACGAGCCCGCCGATATCGGCGTGACCCTCGGCCGTAGTCCGAATCAATCCCTTCGAGTGCAGCCCATGAAGCTCCCAGATCTTCATCGTGCCGGCCTATCCCGCCGATCCGGCGATTCGCCGGCTATCAACGTCCTGGAGTAGCCGAGGGACCGAGGTTCGCTCCCCCGTCTCGGCGGGGAGGGGGAGCTGCATCGTCCGCTCTTCGAGCGTCGGGATGCGCCCCTCTTCCAGCGCGAGCACCGCCTCCTTCAGCGATTCGATATCCGTGAAGGGCCGGTACACCGAGGCAAAGCGGATGTAGGCGATATGGTCGAGCTTCCGCAGTGCGTCCATCGCAAGTTCTCCCACAAACGTCGACGGCACTTCTGCCCGTCCGTCGCTCACGACCCGCGCTTCGATATCGGAGAGGACCACCTCAAGCTGAGCGACCGAGACGTTCCGCTTGCTACAGGCTTTGCGCAGTCCGGCGAGCAGTTTCTCCCGGTTGAAGTCTTCCCTGCGGCCGTCCTTCTTGATCACCTGGACCGTCGAGAGCTGTACGGCCTCAACAGTGGTGAACCGCTCGCCACAGGAGATGCACTCGCGCCGTCGTCTGATGCCGTCGTCGCTCGCCCGGCTATCGGTCACCCTTGAGTCGCGGAAGTGGCAATAGGGGCAACGCACTCGCCATAATCTCCTTAGCCGCGTAAACACCTGAGCATTTCGCCACAGGAGCTTGCGTACAGTACCCCCATATCTTGTAGGTCGTCAAGCCCCTGCTACAACATGTTGACGGCGAATTACGTCTGGTATCGAACGTCGCGCCCCGGGGCCCGCGCCAGTTTGTCAACGCGCACTCCGGTTTCGTGCCAGGAGACGCGCCTAGAGCCCTCGCCGCCGCGTGTGGAATTGGCAGCCCGCGCTATCCGTCCACGGTGCAAGCACGCCGCTGCCAGGGTGCAGGCAGGTTCCGCGTCCCCCCTCCTGGTCCTCGACGAACTCCTGGCAGCTCCCACAGGCGGTCGCCACCACGGCCTGCCCGCCCGGACGCTGCAGTTCGAGGAGCATCGCGAATTCGGTGTCGATCTCGTCGCTGAAGAAGTTGAGCCCGGACGGCGTCCATTCGCCGTCTCGTCCGCGCTGTTCGGACTTCCGCTGGGTCTTTCGGTTTCGGCGGTGGCCCATCGACGGCAGGGTAGCGCGCCGTCCCGGCCCGTTCCACCTGTGTAGAATCAGCGACGCATGAGAGCTGCCGCCTGGACCGCTGATCGCACGCTGTCCATCGTGGAACGCCCCGAGCCAGCCGCCCAACCGGGCTCGACGATCGTGCGTGTGGCTGCCTGCGGGATCTGCGGAAGCGACCTTCACTTCTATCGTGGCGAATTCCAGCCCGTGCCCGGGATGGTGCCTGGCCACGAAATCGCGGGGGTGGTCGAAAGCGGAGGGGACCTGCCGCCGGGCACTCCCATCGCCGTCGAACCGCTCCTCGGGTGCCGCACCTGCTCCCACTGCCAGGCCGGAAATCCGATGCTCTGTCCGACCCATCGCCTCATGGGCATGGCCCTCCCAGGCGGGATGCAGGAAGCGCTCTCCGTGCCCTCGGCGTACCTTCATCCCCTTCCTCCCGGTGTTACACCCGAGCTCGGCTCGCTCGCTGAGCCGCTCGCCGTCTGCGTGCGTGCGATCAACCTCGCTCAGGTCTCCCCCGGCGGCCGCGTGCTGATCCTCGGTTCCGGCACCATCGGCCTGCTCTCGTTACTGCTGGCGCGGGCCGTGGCCTCCGAGGTCGCCATTACCGCCCGCTACCCGCACCAGGCGGCCCTGGCGACGAGGTTTGGCGCCTCCATCATCCTCGAGCCCGGGTCGTCCGAATTTCGCTCCTGGGCGAAGTCTCACCGCCCTGATGTCGTCATCGAAACCGTCGGTGGGACTGCCGACACGCTCACCGACGCTGTCCTGTCAGTTCGAGGCGGAGGCACCGTCGTCGTGCTCGGCGTCTTTAGTGCGACCCCTTCTCTGCCGGCCCTTCAACTCGTTGGTCAGGAGGTTCGGGTCGTGGGCTCGCTGATGTACGGCAGCACCGGTGGTCGCTCCGAGTTCGGCGCCGCAGTCGACCTCCTTGCCGGCTACTGTGAGGAACTCGGGCTTCTGCAGACCGCGATGCTCCCCCTCGAGCGCGCCAACGAGGCCTTCGAGATGGCAGCCGACAAGACCAGAGGGGCCTTCAAGGTCACCGTTCTGCCGGGACACTAACCATGGCCCTTTAGACCCGGCCTACTTGCCGCGAAGCTTCCGTCCGATCCAGCGCAGCGGGTCGTAGTAGCGGTCTGCCACTCGTTCCTTGAGCGGGATGATCGCGTTATCCGTGATGTGGATATCCTCGGGGCACACTTCCGTGCAGCACTTCGTGATGTTGCAGTAGCCCAGCCCCGCGTCCTTGCGGGCGAGAGGTAGCCTGTCTTCCACATCGAGCGGGTGCATCTCCAGTTCAGCCAGTCGGACGAAGAAGCGGGGCCCCGCGAAGTTCGGCTTGTTCTCCGGGTGGTCCCGGATCACGTGGCAAACGTTCTGGCAGAGAAAGCACTCGATGCACTTGCGAAACTCCTGCCCGCGGTCGATGTCTTGCTGCATCATCCGGTAGGTGCCGTCGGCTTCGGGCGCTCGCGGCTTGAACGCCGGGATGGTTTTCGCCACCCGGAAGTTGAACGACACGTCGGTGACGAGGTCGCGGATAAGCGGCCAGGTCTTCATCGGCGCGACCGTGATGATCTGGCCCGGCGGGAAGAGGTTCATTCGCGTCATGCACATCAGCCTGGGCTTACCGTTGACCTCTGCGCTGCACGACCCGCACTTCCCCGCCTTGCAGTTCCAACGAACTGCCAGGTCCGGCGCCTGCGTTGCCTGGATGCTGTGGATCACGTCGAGGACGACCATCCCCTCTTCTGCCTCGACCGTGTAGTCGACGTACTGCCCGCCATCAGCGTCGCCTCGAAAAACCCGCATCGTCGTCTGGTCGGGCATCAGTGCGCCTCCTCGAGGAGCGCCTGCAGCTCGGCCGGCATCTGTGGCAGCGGCTCCGTCGTCACCTGCATCTCGCCGCCACTTCCGAGGCGGACCACTACGTTGAGTCGTGCCCACTCAGGGTCGGGGTTCGGAAAGTCGTCGCGGGTGTGGCCGCCGCGGCTCTCCTTGCGGGTCGAAGCCGCGCGGGTTATCGCCTCCGAGACCGTGAGGAGCGACTCAAGGTCCATCGCCAGGTGCCATCCCGGGTTGTACTGCCTGTGGCCTTCGATGCTGGTCTCTCCGCCTCGTTTCACATAACCCGTCAGGCGCCCCAGCGCCTCGTCGAGTTCTTCCTGTGTGCGAATGATTCCTACGAGGTTGTGCATCGTGTCCTGCAGCTCGCGCTGGATCGTGTAGGGATTCTCGCCGGTCTCGCGCTCGAAGGGTCCGAGCATGCCGGCCGCGACCTCGTCGACTTGATCCGGATGCGCCTGCGGCGCAGCCGCGAGCTGCTTCGCATATTCGGCCGCGGCCAGGCCGGCGCGACGTCCAAAAACGAGGAGGTCCGAAAGGGAGTTTCCTCCCAGGCGGTTCGCTCCGTGCATCCCGCCCGCGCATTCACCCGCCGCGTAAAGGCCGGGCACCGTTGCCGCCGCGGTGTCCGCGTCCACCCGGATCCCGCCCATGATGTAGTGCATCGTCGGCCCGACTTCCATCGGCGTCGTCGTGATGTCGACGTCGGCCAGCTGCTTGAACTGGTGGTACATGCTCGGCAGGCGGCGGCGAATGTACTCCGCGTCGCGACGGCTGGCGATATCGAGGAACGCGCCGCCGTGGGGCGTCCCCCGCCCCGCCTTCACCTCACTGTTGATCGCCCGCGCCACTTCATCCCGCGGCAAGAGGTCGGGGGTGCGGCGAGCGCTCTTGTCTTCGTACCAGCGATCAGCCTCTGCTTCCGTGTCCGCCGTCTCGGCCGCGAAGAACGGCGGGATGTATTTGAACATGAATCGCTCGCCAAGCGAGTTCTTCAGCGTGCCCCCGTCCCCGCGCACGCCCTCGGTCACCAGGATGCCTCGCACGCTGGGCGGCCACATCATGCCCGTGGGGTGGAACTGCACGCACTCCATGTCGATCAGGTCGGCCCCGGCCCAGTAGGCCAGCGAATGCCCGTCCCCCGTGTACTCCCACGAATTCGAAGTGACTTTGAACGCCTTGCCCACGCCCCCTGTCGCCAGCACGACCGCTCTCGCCCCAAACACGACGAGCTTCCCGCTTTCCCGCCAGTAGCCCACAGCGCCCGCTATCCGGTCGCCGTCCTTCAGCAGGCGGGAGATTGTGCACTCCATGAAAACGTCGATTCCTTTGTGGACGGCATGCTGCTGCAGGGTCCTGATCATCTCCAGGCCGGTGCGATCGCCGACGTGCGCCAGCCGGGCGTAACGGTGGCCGCCGAAGTCCCGCTGCAGGATGAGCCCGTCGTTTGTGCGGTCGAACAGCGCTCCCCACTGCTCCAGCTCGAGCACCCGTGCGGGAGCCTCCTGGGCATGGAGTTGGGCCATGCGCCAGTTGTTCAGCATCTTCCCGCCCCGCATCGTGTCTCGGAAGTGCACCTGCCAGTTGTCTTCCGGGTAAACGTTCCCGAGGGCCGCCGCGATTCCCCCCTCGGCCATCACTGTGTGGGCCTTGCCCAATAGCGACTTGCAGACGAGTGCCGTCCGCGCCCCCTGCGCCGACGCTTCGATCGCCGCCCGCAACCCGGCGCCACCGGCGCCGATCACCACGACGTCGTACTCGTGATTCTCGGACTCAACCATGCCTGGGTCCCGTCGCTGCGCCCACCTTTAGAAGTGCTTCCAGGTGTTCGGGTCGGTGATGTATTCGTTCGCGACGAGGCGGATGTAGAGGTCGACCCCCACGATCACGAGCAGGCTCGACCAGGCGTAGAACCGGTGCCGGGTGTTGAACAGCGACACGTAGTCCCAGGCCCGTTTGCGCGTCCGCGTCCATTTCGTGCAGCTGAAGCAGTTCAGCCCGCCGCCCACGAAGTGCCGTAGAGAATGGCACGAAAAGGTATACATCATGAGCAGGAACGCGTTCACGCAGAGGAGTACAGAGCCCAGCCCAATCCCCCACCCCTCGTCGGGGTCGTGGAAGCTCGCGATCGCGCCGTACCAGAGGATCGGCACAAACACTAGAGCCCCGTACATCGCCAGCCGGTGGAGGTTGTTGACCCAGAAGGGGATGCGGGTTTCGCCCCGGTAGCTTCCCGCCACGTCTCCCACCGCGCAGGCTGGTGGGCTGAGGAACCACGACCGGTAATAGGCCCGGCGGTAGTAATAGCACGTCGCGCGAAACGGCACCGGCCCAAGCAGCACTATCATCGCCGGCGAGATGAAGATGCTGTCTTTCGCTTCGAAGAACTTGGGCTCGAATATCGGCGAAAGATACGGCCCCTTCTCGAACGCCCACGTGTCGAGGAAGATGCTGATCGTCAGCCAGCCAAAGAATATCGCTAGGCTCACGGCAGTCAGCGCCGGTTCGAACCACCAGGCGTCGGTTCGCAGCGTCGCTCGAAAGCCGCGCCCGTGCGGGACAGCGATTGCCTGCGCCACTCGAATCTCCCCTCTCACGCCAGCGCCTGCACGAGGCCGCTCTGCAGGCTGAGCGAAATGCTAACCCGGTGTCCCTACCCCATCAATGCAGTCGGCTTTATGCAGCTATAGAAGGTGCGGCATGCTATCGATTGATATAACGCAGCCAACGCAGGATGCCGATCACAGACTTCGCGTCGCAGATCTCGCCCCTGTCGATGGCTGCCAGCGCCGCCGCAGGCGTCCGCGCTTCGACCTCGATGTCCTCGTCCTCGTCTCCGTCGAGCTTCGAATCGGCCAACTCAGAACACACGAAGAGGTGGATGTACTCAGTCGTGTACCCCGGCGCCACGAAGAACCCGCCGATCGGCTCTATCCTGCTCGCCAGCCGGCCGACCTCTTCCTGAAGCTCCCGCAGAGCAGCCTCGCGGGGGTCTTCGCCCACCTCGAGCGTGCCCGCAGGCAGTTCGAGCAGCCGCCGCCCCGCCGCGTGCCGGTATTGGGTCACCAGCAGGAGGTTCCCTTCGTCCGTCACGGGGACCATGCAGACCGCGCCCGGGTGCTTCAGGATTTCGCGCCGCGCCACCACCCCTCCGTCCATCTGCAGCCGATCGAGCTCCACATCGAAGAGGTGGCCGCGGTAAACCGTCTCGCTCGAAATGACTCGGGGAGTTTCGGGCATGGGTTGTCCTCTTCCGCCCACGGCTGGTGCAAAGAGCATCGGGCGGCGCCTCAGTGGTGTCGAGAGCGGCCGAAGGAGCCGAAAGGACAGCTTAGTCGAGGTAATCCTTCAACTTGCGGCTGCGGCTTGGGTGACGCAGCTTCCGCAGCGCCTTCGCCTCGATCTGGCGGATTCGCTCGCGCGTGACTCCGAACTCGCGCCCGACTTCTTCGAGGGTCCGGCTGCGGCCGTCTTCGAGACCGAAGCGCAGCTGTAGCACCCGGCGCTCGCGGCTCGTCAGGCTCGCAAGCACGTCTTCGACCTGCTCGCGCAAGAGCTGCTGGCTCGCCGCCTCGGCCGGCGCGAGCGCTGTGGGGTCCTCGAGGAAGTCCCCGAGGTGGCTGTCTTCCTCTTCGCCGATCGGCGTTTCGAGCGAAACCGGCTCTTGCGAGACCTTCTGGATTTCGCGGATACGTTCCGGGGTGTAGGCCGCGGCTGAATCGGGCTTCCCGCTCTCCGTCATGCCCCGCGCGATCTCTTCGCTCGTGGGCTCCCGGCCGTACTCCTGCACGAGCCGCCGGCTGACCCGCACCAGCTTGTTGATCGTCTCCACCATGTGCACCGGGATACGGATCGTCCGCGCCTGGTCCGCGATGGCCCGCGTGATCGCCTGCCGGATCCACCACGTCGCGTACGTCGAGAACTTGTAGCCCTTCCGGTAGTCGAACTTCTCGACTGCCCGGATCAGCCCGATGTTCCCTTCCTGGATCAGGTCGAGCAACGACATGCCACGCCCGATGTACTTCTTCGCGACCGATACCACCAGCCGCAGGTTGGCCTCGGTGAGGCGCTTCTCGGCCTTGTCGCCGTTGTGCTTTACCGTCTCGAAGTGGTATCGCAGCTTGTCTTCGAGCGGGGCGATCTTCTCAACGAGCCCCTCCGCCGGAGGCACCAGCTCATCCTCGCCGCCTGCCTCTTCGCCCATCTGGGCCACCAGGTCCGGCGTCAGGATGTGCGTCACGATGGAAATCTGGACAATCTCCAGGTGCGCCTGTTCCTCGGGGCGCTTCAACTTGTCGGCGACGTATTTCCGGAACCCTGCTTCCATCTCCGCGTCGATCAGGCCGCGGAACTGCGAGTCCGCCAACACTTCGGAGTACTTCAGGTTTCTGAGGCGGGGGCCGGCCGGGTTGCGCCAGCGGGGCGTGCGTTGCGGTACCTCGATGCCGTTCTCGTCGAACACTGGCTCGGCTTTGGCGGCGATCTTCTCGTAGTCATCCAGGTAAGACTTCGCGGCCTTGAAGATCGGGAGCAGGCCTTCCCACTGCTCGAGCAGCGAAACGGCAACCCGCGCGGCAGAGGGCGGATGGCCGTAGGCCGTGACGTAACCCTCTTCGATGGCCCGAAGGTGATTCCCTTCCTCCATCTGGCGCGCGAGATGCTTCTCGTCGTCCGCCGTCAGGAGGTAGACCTTCCCGATCTCCCGCAGGTACATGCGGACCGGGTCGTCGATACCCTCCGACTCCTCAGCGAGGAGCGCGATCGAGGTCCCCTCCTCCTCCTCTTCCTCCTCCGCTTCGAACGCTGGGTCCTCGTCCTCGGTGGCGGTCTCGCCTACGACCTCTTCTTCGGTCTCGGCGTCTGCGAACTCACCGTTCGAAAGGCGGCTCAGGACGCTATCGATCGCGTCGGCGCTCGAAGCCGGGCTTCCCGTCAGGGCATCTTCAGTCATGCGTAACTCAAAACCTCACGAAATCGTCGGGGACAGCGAAAACGAGCCGCTCTCCAGGGCACACTTCTCCTTGTCCAGAATAGCAAGCCCAAATCAAGCTCGCAACAGGCTCGGTAGTGGGTCAATTTGACCTACGTGAATTTTCGACGGCTGCTCGGCGGTTTACGGCCGAACGGCGACCGTCGCCCAGAAGTCTTGCAGCGCAGCCGCAAGGCTGCCCGGCGCCAACAGCGGTACGTTGTGGCCAACGCCCGCAAGCTCCAGGTAGCGCACCTCGGAGTTGCGCCGCCGCATCTCTTCCGCGATGTGCGGTCGCAATTCGTTCGATTCGCCGCCCCGGATGAGCAGCGCCGGGACCCCGATCCGCTCCCACTCGCGCCAATAGTTCCGGCTGCGCTGCAGGACCACCGCCTGCTTTAACGCACCCCGGTCCGCACGCCAGGTCACAGAGCCGTCTCCGAGCCTCCGCAGCCTGGCGACGGCGATCGCTCTCAGCGCCTCCGCCCCAGCGCGGGCCGCCGCCAGGGTCGCGTCGAGGCTCCCACCAGACCGCACGCGGCCAGCACCGCCGATCGCCGTTTCGACGTCGGGGTAGTTGGCTGGCATCCGCTCGAAGGCGGCGACCGTCTGCTGATGGTTCGCCTTCCACTCCTCGGGTCCGATGTCGACGATCGTCACCGACCGCACTCGCTCCGGTCGCCTGGCGGCCAGCACCATCGCAACGCGCGCCCCCATCGAATGTCCGACCAGGTGCGGCCGTTCAAGGCCGAGCGCCTCCGCGAGGCCCAGCGCATCCTCGACGAAATAGCCGACGCTGTAGCCCTCTCGTGGCTTTGGGCTCTGCCCGTGCCCTCGCTGGTCGAAGGCGAAGGAACGCGGTCGCGCTTCGCCCAGCGCCTCGATGGTCGGCCCCCACACTTCTGCGACCCCGCTCAGCCCATGCAGGAATACGGCGGACGGTTCCGTCCCGGCCCACTCGAGGTACCGAAACCGCCCCGCGGGCAGCTCAACAAATCCTTCGGCCGGCCCCGTCATACCTCGCCAAGATAGGCTTTGCGCACACTGTCGTCCCGCGCCAGGTCCGCCCCAGACCCCTTCAGCGTGATGACGCCAGACTCAATCACATACGCGCGGTCCGCCACTTCGAGCGCCATCGCCGCGTTCTGTTCCACCAGGAGGATCGTCGAGCCCTGCTCGCGGATCGCCTTCACCGTCGCAAAGATCGTCTCGACCAGCAGTGGGGACAGGCCCATCGACGGCTCATCCAGCAGGAGCAGCCGCGGCCGGGCCATCAACGCCCGCCCGATCGCCAGCATCTGCTGCTCCCCGCCGGAAAGCGTCCCCCCGGTCTGCGAGATGCGCTCGCGCAGCCGGGGGAAGAGCGTGAAGACTCGTTCGCGGTCTATGCCTACGCGGCCGTCCCGCCGCTGGAACGCCCCGAGGTCAAGGTTCTCCCCTACCGTTAGCCGATTGAAGATCCCTCGTCCTTCCGGCACCTGGGAGATCCCCAGGGCGACGATCTTGTGCGGCGCAAGGCGATCGATTCGCTGTTCTTGGAACGCGATGGAGCCGCTGCGGGCGCGGATCACTCCCGAAATCGCACGCAACGTTGTTGACTTCCCCGCTCCGTTCGAGCCGATCAGGGTCACTATCTCGCCCTCATCAACGTCGAGGTCGATGCCCTTGACCGCCGTGATCCCTCCGTACCCGGCGACGAGCTTGCGCAGGCTAAGGAGCGGCATCGCGCCGGCCGCCCGCTATCGCCCGTGTGCCCAGGTAGGCTTCGATGACCCGCGGGTCGTGTTGCACCTCAGCCGGCGACCCCTCGCTGATCTTTCGCCCGTAGTCGAGCACCGTTATCTGTTCGCAAACCCCCATTACCACCCGCATTTGGTGCTCGATGAGCACGATCGTCGTCTCGAATTGATCGCGAATCCGCCGGATGAGGCCGACCATCGCCCCGCTCTCCTGCGGGTTCATCCCCGCTGTTGGCTCATCGAGCAGGAGCAGGCGCGGCCGCGTGGCGAGCGCCCGTGCGAGCTCGAGCCGGCGCTGGTCTCCGTACGGCAGATTGCGCGCGATCAAGTTCTCGCGGCCTTCGAGGCCAACCGCACCCAGCAGGTTTCGAGCCTCTTCGAGTGCTGCCGCTTCGGCTTTTCGAACGCCCGCCGGCCGGCCCACGGCGCCCGCTATCTCAACGACACCCGCAATCGCCGCCAATGGGACCGCAGGCACTCGACGCGCGATGTCGACGAGCCGGTTACCCGAAGGATGCCGGATCCTCACCACTTCTCGCCCACCCGAATGGATGTGCCGGTGATGCCCGGCAAGCACGTTCTCTATCGCCGTCATGTTCGCGAACAGCCTGATGTTCTGGAACGTACGCGACACTCCGAGCGCGCTCACCTCGTGCGCCGCCAGTCCCTCGATCGCGGTGCCGTCCAGCAAGAGCTTGCCGCTCGTCGGATGGTAGAACCCCGTAATGCAATTGAAGAGCGTCGTCTTCCCCGCGCCGTTCGGGCCAATCAGGCCGCGGATCTCTCCGGGCGCCACCGTAAAGCTGACCTCGCTGAGCGCCGCCAGCCCGCCGAACTGCATCCCAACGTCGCGCGCCTCCAGCGCCGCCCCGGCCATCAGACCGCGGTCCCCTCTGGGACCGGCTCCTCTTCGCGCCGGGCGAACTCCCGCTCGCGCCGCTTCGATGGAAACAGCCCTGAAGGCCGCAGGACCATGACCAACACCAGCAGTGCTCCGAAGACGATGAAGCGGTAGAGCGCCAGCTTTTCGCCCCAGTCTTCGGCCGGCGGAAGTTTGTCGACGTCCAGGAACGTGATCGTGTTGAAGCCGCTGATGAGCGCGTTGATCACGTCACGCAGCCAGCCGAAGTGCTTCAAGAAGTCTGCCGTCTCCTGGAACTGCAGCAACTCCGGGACGCCGATGAGCAGCAAGGCCCCCGCGAACACACCCTGCGTGCTGCCCATACCCCCAATGATGACCAGGGCAATCACGTTGATTGAAACGATGAGCGTGAACGACTGCGGCGCCACGAAGTCGATGAACGGCGCGAAGATAGCGCCCCCCAGGGCTCCCACCGACGCCCCGGTGGCAAAAGCCATCAACTTGTACTTCGTCGTGTTGATCCCCATCGCGGCGGCCACGTCCTCGTCCTCGCGTATCGCCTCCCACGCCCGGCCGACGCGGGACTCGCGCAGCCGGGAAGTCACGAACCAGACGGCCAGCGCTGCCACGACGACCAGCACGTAAAACGATCGCACGTCGTCGATGTGGCGGAAGCCGAGGTCAGGCTTGTGGATCTCGAAGAGTCCCTGCGACCCCCGCGTGTAGTTGTCCATGTTCAACGCCAGGATCCGGATGATCTCCCCGAACCCGAGCGTCACGATCGCCAGGTAGTCGCCTCGCAGTGGCAGCACTGGGAGGCCAAGGAGAAGCCCGACCAACGCCCCGACCCCGATAGCAAGCGGCAGCAGGAACCAGTAGTTCAGGGTGCCGCTGACGGCCGGCGAGACGGGCGATCCCAGCATCGCGACCACGTAGGCGCCCGTAGCGAAAAAGGCCACGAAGCCCAGGTCCAGGAGCCCCGCGAGCCCCACCACGACGTTCAGTCCCATGCCGAGCGTTGCGTACAGCGCGACCAGGAAGAACATCCGCATCCAGACGTCGTCAAAGGTTGGGATAATCAGCACTGCCAGGCTGATGAGGAACCAGGTAAACGGGCGCAGCGCCGCCGGCAGCCGCTCCCAGGTGTTGGCCCGCAACCGCAACAACTGACGCCGGATCTCAGGCACGCTTCGTCTCCTTGCGGCCGAAAATGCCCGACGGCCGGAGGATCAGGATGGTCACCAACAGGGCGAATGCGATGACATCCTTCCACTGGTTAGGCAGGTTGACTCCAGGGATCTCGTTGAGGAGCTCGCGGCCAATCGTCTCCGCGAAGCCGAGGATGTAGCCCCCGAGGACAGCCCCCGGGATGCTGCCAATGCCCCCGAGCACCGCCGCCGTGAACGCCTTGACTCCGGGAATGAATCCCATGCTGCCCCGGATAGAACTCAGGAAGAGTCCGTAGAGCACGCCGGCGAACCCGGCCATCACCGCACCCAGGGCGAACGTGATCACGATCGCCCGGTTGACGTCGATGCCCATGAGCGCCGAGTTGTCGCGGCTTTCGGAAACCGCCCGGATCGCCCGCCCGGTCCGCGTCCGTTGAATGACCCAGTAGAGCACCGCCATCATCGCCAGTGAGGCTCCGATGAGGAACAGTTGCAGGTAGGAAATGGAGAGCGGGCCTGCGCTTACGTTGCCCGTGGGGAAGATCTGAGGGTAGAACTGCGACTCCCCATTAAGAAAGAAGTCATCGACGAGGTGGCTGAGGAACACGCTCACGCCGATTGCGCTGATCAGCGGCGCAAGGCGCGGCGCATTTCGCAGCGGCCGGTAGGCCACTCGCTCAATCGTTACCGCCGTCGCCGCTGAAGCCGCTCCCGCCGCGATCAGTGCGACCAGGATGGAGACTGTGATCATGACCCCCGAGATGTCCTCGCCGCCGAAGGCTGTGAGCACCCCGAAGCCCGCGAAGGCCCCGACCATGAAGACCTCGCCGTGGGCGAAGTTGATGAGCTGCAGGACCCCGTAGACCATCGTGTAACCAAGTGCGATGAGGGCGTAAATGCTGCCCGTCGTCAGGCCGTTCACGAGCTGGTCAGCCCAGAACTCAGCTGAGGTGAGGAAGAGGGGTGCCATCAGTGAACTGCCCGGCATCGCTGGCGAACTATAAAGGGAGAGGCGCAGGGGCGCTGCACCTCTCCCTTACTGGTGTGAAAGACCTTCGGCGAGGCCTTGCTACTTCTTGACTTCCTCGTACTTCCCGTTCGTGATCTTGAAGATTCGAGTTGTGGCGCCCGCCCGGTTGCCGTTGTTGCCGAACTTGATCTCGCCCGTGGCTCCGGAGAGCGTCGCGGTCTTGATGGCGTCGTTCAGCTTCTTGAGGTCGATCGTCAGGACGCCGCCGCTGTCCGTGCCAACCTTTTCGATTGCCTTCAGGATGATAGTCATCGCGTCGTAGGCTTCGGGACCGAAGGTGGCCGCCTCTGAGTCGCCCTTGAACTTGTCGGCGTACTTCTTTGTGTAGTTGGCGAATTCGGTACCATGGGCGCCCGGCAGAGCAAGGATTGCACCCTCCGCTGCCGCCCCGGCCTTGAGGAACTCGTCGTTCTTGACACCGTCGCCCGAGATGAATGGCACGCTTTTCAGGTCGGCCTCGGCTCGGAGCTGCTGAATGAATGGTGTGGCTTCAGCGTAGAAACCCGCCAGGTAGACAACGTCGGGCTTGGCAGCCTTGATATTGGAGACGATCGACTTGAAGTCGGTGGTCTTCTTCTCGTAACCCGCCGGGCTGCCGACGATCGTCCCGCCGCCCGCCTTGAAGAACTTCTGGAACTGTTCGCCCAGGTCCTTGCCGTAGTCGTCGGTGTCGAAGACCACGAACGCCTTCTTCGCCTTCAGCGTGTCCTTGGCGTACTTCGCCTGGGCCTCCGCCTCGTCGGCGTTGAGCACCGGCACACGGAAGAAGGTCACGTACGGACCTTCAGGCCGGACCGGACTCGACAGATCACCCGCGGTCGCCGACGGAGAAATGTGGGTGATGCCGGCCTTGTCGTAGGCCGCAAGCGAAGCTCGCGTCCCGCCCGAGCAGATGGGGCCTACCGCGGCCACAACGTTCGCCTTGATGAGCCGGTCCGCGGCTGCAGGCCCGCCTTCCGCCGAGCAGAGGTCGTCTTCGCGCACCACCTGGACCTTGTGGCCCTTGATGGTGACGTCGGCCGCCGCCGTCTCGGCCGAGTCAGCGATCGGTATCCCGAGGCCTTTCACGTCGCCCGTTAAGGCGCTCGAAATGCCGATTTTGATCGGCTGATCCTTGTCCACGGTGACGGACTTGAAGCCCGCCGTCTTGTATCCGGCGTCCGTGAATCCCCCGGTGCCGCCGCCGCTGTCATCGTCGCCGCAGGCTGCCATGCCGATGGCCAGCAACCCGACCAGGCCCGTGATCCAGATCCACCTGGAACCGTGTCCCCGGCTCTTCACCATGATCCCTCCTCGATTCTGCCGCCTGCGAGATCGTCCCCGTTGCATCATGCAGACGGCGGGATCCTAGGTTTCTCTTACCGCCCGGTCAAGAAGTTTTTACGATTTCCGGCCAAACCGCTCACTGCTCCTTCCCTCGCGCCCGCCCGTAGCTAACTGCCAGCTGCCTCAGCCAGTCTATTCTCGCTGTCTCCACCTGCTCCCACCGGAACCGCCAGCCCCAGTTGCCGGAAGCGCGTCCCGGCACGTTCGTCCGCGCCTCCGCGCCCAAGTTCAACACGTCCTGCATCGGGATCACCGCAATCGCTGCTACCGAGCTGCACGCCAGGCGGATGAGATCGCTGACGATGTCCGTCCCGTCGCGAGCGAGGTAGCGCAAGACGCTGTGCCGCTGCCCGTCGTCCAGCGTCCGAAACCAACCGAGCGTCGTGTCGTTGTCATGGGTGCCCGTGTACACCACGCAGTTCTCCGGGTAGTTGTGTGGCAGGTAGGGATTGCGCGCGTCATCGCCGAAGGCGAACTGGAGCACCTTCATCCCCGGGTAGCCCAGCGAATCCCGCAGTTTGCGCACGCTTCGCCCGATCACGCCGAGGTCCTCCACGACAATTCCAACGTCTCCCAGGTTGCTTCGCACCGCGTCGAAGAATCGTGTTCCGGGTCCCGGCACCCACGTCCCGTGCTCGGCCGTCGGGTTCGCAGCGGGGATCTCCCAGGCCGCCTCGAACCCCCGGAAGTGGTCGAGCCTGACCAGGTCGAACAGTGAGAAGTTCCGCCGCAGCCGCTCCATCCACCAGCCGTATCCTTCGCCTTCGAGCACATCCCATCGGTAGAGCGGGTTCCCCCAGCGCTGCCCCGAACTGGAAAAGGCGTCGGGTGGCACCCCCGCCACTACCTCCGGCCGTCCTCCACCATCGAGCTTAAACAGCCGCTGGTTCGACCAAACATCGGCGCTGTCGTAATCCGGGAAAATCGGAAGGTCGCCGAACATCTTGACGCCGCGGTCATTGGCGTAGCGCTTCAGCGCGGTCCATTGTCTCGAAAAGCACCATTGCCCGAACTCGTGGTAGCGCACCTCCCCCTCCAGCCGCTCGCGTTCTTCGTCGAGCATGGCTTCCCCGCGGCGCGCGATGCCAGGCGGCCAGGTTGCCCAATCTCCTCCCCTCTCCCTTCGAATCGCCATGAAGAGGGCGAAGTCGGGGAGCCAGCCACGGTTGGCTTCGATGAAGGCGTCCAGCTCCGCTCCGTGGCCGGTCGGCCCGTAACGTTGGAACGCAAGCCGAAGCAGCTCGTCGCGCATGCCGGCCGAACCGGCAAAGTCCACACGGTCGGCCGACAAATCCGCCCGCCTCTCGATGTCCTCCTTCTCGAGCAACCCGTCCTCGACAAGGTCGTGCGCCGAGATAAGCAAGGGACTCCCTGCGAACACCGAGCGTGCGGCATACGGCGAGTTGCCGGGCCCGGGCGGAGCCAGCGGCATCATCTGCCAGACCGACTGTCCGGCCGACTCGAGGAGATCCACGAATCGCCGGGCGTCGGGCCCCAGGTCGCCGCTCCCAAGCCCGCCTGGCAGCGAAGTGGGATGCAAGAGGATGCCTGCCGAGCGCTCCGGCCAGGGAAGCTCCTCGCTACTGCCGGGATCGGGCGCCGCCATCGTTTCGATCGGCTCGATTGGCGCCCGATCGCTCAAATGACCGTCGGAGCCTGGTACTCGCCAAAAACCTCGCGCATCGCCCCGCAGATCTCCCCCAGCGTTGCATACGCTCGCACCGCTGCTAGGATCGGCGGCATCAGGTTCTCGGTTCCCAGGCAAGCCTCCCGCAGGGCCTGGAGCGACACCCCCACCGCCTGCGCGTCGCGTTCCTTGCGGTGGTGTTCTAGCCTGCGAAGCTGGTGGTCAACCAGCCTGCGGTCCACGCTGAAAATCGACGGGGGTTGCTCCCCCCCTTCGCGATAGTCATTGACCCCGACGACGATCTCTCTCTTCTCGTCGACGTCGCGCTGGTACTGCCAGCTAGCCTCTGCGATCTGCGTCTGGACCCATCCGGTCTCGATCGCCGGCACAGCGCCGCCCATGTCTTCGATCTGCTTCATGACCGCAACCGCCTGCCGCTCCAGCTCGTTCGTGAGGTGCTCCACGAAGTAGCTCCCCGCCAGGGGGTCGATCGTGTCGGCGGCGCCCGTCTCGTGAGCGATGATTTGCTGCGTGCGAAGGGCCATCCGTTGAGCTTCGTCGGTCGGCAGCGCCAGCGCTTCGTCGAAACAGCTCAGCGCGATGCTCTGGACTCCTCCGATCACGGCCGCCAGTGCCTGGATCGCCGCCCGGACGATGTTGTTCTCCGGCTGCTGAGCCATCAGCGTGCTGCCACCCGTCTGCGTGTGCGTACGGAGCATCATCGAGCGCGGGTCTTGCGCCCCATACCGCTCCGCCAGTAGCCGCGCCCAGAGTCGACGCAGAGCCCGGTACTTCGCGATTTCTTCGAAAAAGTTGTTGTGGGTGTTGAAGATCCAACTGATCCGCGGGGCGAAC
Source organism: Tepidiformaceae bacterium (assembly GCA_041488155.1). GTDB lineage: Bacteria > Chloroflexota > Dehalococcoidia > Tepidiformales > Tepidiformaceae > JBGPOS01. The sequence goes on along the minus strand of JBGPOS010000037.1, from coordinate 7,190 downwards.
TCGTCGATCCCGAGCCCCCGCGTCAGGGCCGCGTCCATGTAGGCGCGGGCGTTCGCGACGCTGAAGCCGATCTCTTGAGCGGCCGTCGCCCCGGCTTCCCGCATGTGGTAGCCACTCACGCTGATCGTGTTCCATTGCGGCACGTTGCGGGCGCAATAGGCCATGATGTCGGCCGCAAGCCGCACACTCGGCCCCGGCGGGAAAATGTACGTGCCCCGCGCCACGTACTCTTTGAGGACGTCGTTCTGCACGGTTCCGTTGAGTTGTTCGGCGCCGACCCCCTGCTTTTCGCCGGCTGCGATGTACATCGCCAGCATGACCGCCGCCGGCGCGTTAATCGTCATACTCGTCGACACCTGGTCCAGCGGGATCCCTTCGAACAGCGTCTCCATGTCATAGAGCGAATCGATCGCCACCCCGACCTGGCCTACCTCGGCGATCGCCATGGGGTCATCGGAGTCGTAGCCGAGCTGGCTCGGCAGGTCGAACGCCACCGAGATCCCGGTTTGCCCCTGCCCGAGCAGATAGCGAAACTTCTGGTTCGACTCCTCAGCTGTGCCGAAGCCCGCGTACTGGCGCATCGTCCAGAACCGGCCCCGGTACATCGTCGGTTGCACACCTCGTGTGAAGGGATATTGCCCGGGAAAGCCGAGATCCCGTTCGTAATCGAAGCCCGCGATGTCGAGTGGCGTGTACAGTCGCTCGACTCGTTGGCTGCTCGTGTCAAATGAATCGGGCCTCTCGGGCTGGCGCTGGAGCGTCTTCGCGAGGGGACCTTCCTGCCACCCATGTACGGCGCGGGAAAGCCGCGCCAGAGCCTCGGACGAGAAAAGTGTCGGCTGGGAGCCGTTCGGTTCAGGCATCGCGCGCCTCCGGACTGTTACCAGTGTACTAAGCTCCTCAAGAGGAGGCACAGCCCTCCTCGAGCGCGCCTTGTGCGGCTATCGGAGCCGTCCTACGCTGGCCCGGTGACCCAGCCGACGCGCGTCATTTACCTGCCCCCAGGCGTGACCGCCGCCTCCCAGGCGGCGACGCCCTCCCCAATCAGCTCGATACCCTTCGACCGGGGATTCTTCGAATCGGTGCTGCCGCCGGCCATCGACGCCTTTTGCAAACAGTCGGACTGCACCGTCCCGATAGTCGAACTCACTACCGTCGACGGTTTTAGCCATTTCGTGAACGGCATCTCGGGCGCCTCGGAGTCGTGGGTTGCACTCCACACCTCGCGAACGGACCACGAACAGCCAGTGCAGGTCTTCATTCCCTACCAGACAATCTTCCGCGTCGAGATCCACGCAGAACCTGATGAACGCCGTCATCGCCTCGGGTTCATCAGCAGCCCCCAGGGCTGACCCCCGTTCGAGAACACATGTGCTAAGGGCCATCCATCTGGCACAATAGCCGCCATGACAGCGGTCGACTCCGCCCCCGTCCTCTCCCTCTTCAGTCCCGCTGCCCGGGCCTGGTTCGAAGCGTCGTTCGCTGCCCCGACCCCCGCCCAGCAACTTGGCTGGAAGTCGATTGCCGGCGGATCGCACACGCTCCTTCTTGCCCCCACGGGATCGGGCAAGACTCTCGCTGCCTTCCTCTGGTGCCTCGACCGCCTCGCCTCCCGTCCGCCGATTCCTGCTCGCCCTCGCGGCAGGCCAGGGAAGCGCCCGGGAGTCTCTGTCCTCTACGTCTCCCCTTTGAAGGCGCTGTCCTACGACATCGAACGGAACCTCCGCGCCCCCCTGGCTGGCCTCCGTATCGCTGCCGCGCGAGAAGGACTCCCTCCACCCGACATAACGGTCGCGACGCGAACAGGTGACACCACCACCCGCGAGCGCGAGGACATCCGCCGCGATCCGCCCGACATCCTTATCACAACCCCGGAGTCGCTTTACCTGATGCTCACTTCGCGCACCCGCGAGGTGCTGCGCACCGTAGACACCGTCATCGTCGACGAGATCCACACGATGGCGGGGACCAAGCGCGGGGCCCACCTCTCGCTTTCCCTCGAACGCCTTGAGGTGCTCACGCCCCAGCCCCCCCAGCGCATCGGACTCAGTGCTACCCAGCGTCCGCTCGACGAGATCGCAAAATACCTCGGCGGCGACCGCTCGGTGAACGTAGTCGACGCCGGTTCCACCCGCGCCCTCGACCTCCAGGTCATCGTCCCCGTCGAAGACATGGCTCGCCCCGAAGCCGGTCTGGCGCTGCCTCCCCCCACCCAGTTGCCAGGAACAGGCTACGAAGGTGGGAATTCCATCTGGCCGGCGGTCTACCCGGCGCTCCTCGAATTGGTCCGGGCCCATCGTTCCACGCTCATCTTCGTCAACAACCGGCGGCTCGCGGAACGTATCGCCGCCCGCCTCAACGAGATGGCGGGCGAGGAGCTGCTGCGCGCCCACCACGGTTCGGTCTCCCGCGAGCAGCGTCTCGAAATCGAGGATCGCCTCAAGGCCGGGCTCCTGCCCGGACTCGTCTGCACCAGTTCGCTCGAGCTGGGCATCGACATGGGCGCGGTCGATCTCGTCATCCAGGTAGAGTCGCCCCGGTCGGTGGCCCGCGGCCTCCAGCGCGTGGGCCGCGCCGGCCACCAGGTCGACGCCGCCAGCACGGGCCGCATCTTCCCGAAGTTTCGCGGAGACCTCCTGGAGTGCGCAGTCCTGACCCGGCGCATGCGCGACGGCCTGATCGAGAAGACCGACGTCCCGAAAAGCCCTCTCGACGTCCTTGCCCAGCAGATCGTAGCCATGTGCGGCGTCGACGACTGGCTGATCGACGACCTCGAAAGGCTCGTGCGCAGGAGCTACAACTTCTCCACGCTCTCCCGCGATGTCCTCGAAAACGTCCTCGGCATGCTCGCAGGACAATACCCCTCTGACGAGTTCGCGGAACTTAAACCGCGGCTCATCTGGGACCGCGCCACCGGCATCCTCGCCTCGCGGCGCGACGCGAAGACCGTCGCCATCGTCAACGCTGGCACCATCCCCGACCGCGGCCTCTACGGCGTCTTCCTGGGCGAAGGCGGCCCACGCGTCGGCGAACTCGACGAGGAGATGGTCTATGAAAGCCGCGCTGGCGAGACGTTCGTCCTCGGCGCCACCACCTGGCGGATCGAGCAGATCACCCACGACCGCGTCATCGTCTCGCCTGCCCCCGGCGAACCCGGGAAGCTGCCCTTCTGGAAGGGCGATGGTATCGGCCGCCCACTTGAATTCGGGCGCGCCATTGGCGCTTTCACCCGCGAACTCGACGCCGTCCGCGACCCGGATGCTGCACTCGCCCGCCTCCAGTCCCACCACGACCTCGATGAGCGCGCCGCCCGTAACCTCCTGAGCTACCTCGCGGAGGAGAAGAAAGCAACGGGAACCCTCCCGACCGACCGCACACTCGTCGTCGAACGGTTCCGCGATGAGCTTGGCGACTGGCGAGTCGTCATTCTCAGCCCCTTCGGCGGCCGCGTTCACGCCCCCTGGGCGCAGGCCATCGAAGTCACGCTCGCTGAACGCAGCGGCTTCGAGGTCCAGACCATTTGGAGCGACGATGGCCTCGCTATCCGCTTCGCCGGCGGCGAGGAACCGCCGGCGTCAGAGTTGTTCTTCCCCTCCCCGGAAGAGGTCGAAGAACTGGTCATCGGCCGCCTCGCCGACACCGCCCTCTTCGCCGCCCACTTTCGGGAAAACGCGGGCCGCGCCCTCTTGCTCCCCCGCCGCCGCCCCGGTGCGCGTTCGCCTCTCTGGCTGCAACGACAGCGTTCCGCGAACCTTCTTGCTGTTGCCAGCCGCTACGGCTCGTTCCCCATCATCCTGGAGACCTATCGTGATTGCCTCCGCGACGTTTTCGACCTCCCTGGTCTGGTCGAAGTCCTCTCCGAGGTCCGCAGCCGCGCGATCAACGTGGTCACGGTCGACACAGCCGAAGCATCCCCGTTCGCTCGCTCGCTCATCTTCGACTACGTCGCCGCCTACATGTACGAAGGCGACGCCCCCCTCGCCGAGCGTCGCGCACAGGCCCTTACCCTCGATCGCAACCTTCTTCGCGAGCTCCTGGGGGAGGACGAGCTGCGGGAGCTGCTGGACCCGGATGCCCTCACGCAGGTCGAACTCGAACTCCAGGCCCTGGTCGATGGCCGCAAAGCTCGCAACGCCGACCAGGTTCACGACCTGCTCCGCCGCCTCGGCGACCTCGCGGCTTTCGAAGTCGAAGTGCGGTCGTCCGATCCTGCTCTGGCCGCTGCCTGGTTGGCCCAACTCGAGGCCGACCACCGCGCCTGCCGGGTGCGAATTGCCGGCGAACAACGATGGATCCCCATGGAAGACGCTGGCCGCTTCCGCGACGCCCTTGGGGTCACCCCCCCGCTCGGTGTGCCCGAGGTCTTCCTCGCGCCATCAGAGCTGCCGCTGGAAGGCCTGGTCGCCCGTTGGGCACGCACACACGCTCCCTTCCTCGCTGCCGACGTCGCCAGAAGGTGGGCGATCCCCGAGTCCCTCGTCCGAGAGGCCCTCGTCTCCCTTGAGGCGCGCGGAGCCGTCCTCCACGGAGACTTCCGCCCCGGTGGTCATGAGCGCGAGTGGTGCGACCCGGAAGTCCTGCGCATGCTCCGGCGGCGTTCCCTCGCCCGCCTCCGGCGAGAAGTCGAAGCAGTGGATGGCGCTGCTTTTGCCCGCTTCCTCGCCCGCTGGCAGGGTGTCGGGTCCTCGCGCCCCGGACTCGATCGCCTCCGGGAAGTCGTCGCGCAACTGGAAGGCCTGGCTCTTCCCGCCTCCGTCCTCGAACGCGACGTCCTCGCCGCCCGCGTGCAGGACTACCAGCCGCGGCTCCTGGACGAGCTTGGAGCGGCGGGCGAGCTGGCGTGGCTGGGGCGTGGCGCACTCGGCCGAGACGATGGCAGGGTTGCCCTCTGTCGGCGGGAGCGGTTGTCGGAGCTCGCCGCTGCAGCCACGGCCGAACCAATGGGGGACCTCCCTGAAGCTATCCTCGAATGCTTGCGCCACCGCGGGGCTTCCTTCTTCACCGACCTGGTGGCCGCCACCCGCGCGCATCCACGGGAAGTGCTCGAAGCAGTCTGGCAGCTCGCCTGGGCGGGACTGGTTACGAACGACACCTTCTCCGCTCTGCGAGCCCTTACCTGGCCCCGGCGCAGCTCGGTTTCGCCCCGCGGCAAGGGCAGCATGCTCCCGCCTGAAGCCGCTGGCCGCTGGGCCCTGACCGGTCAGATCGATGGAGCTTCGACCGCGACGGTGCGCGCCCACGCCCTCGCGAGTTCGCTCCTCGAGCGATACGGCGTTGTCACCCGCGAGGCCGTGACCGCCGAGGGCGTCCCAGGCGGCTTCTCGGCCGTCTATCCCGTCCTTAAGGCGATGGAGGAAGGAGGCCGCATCCGCCGCGGGTACTTCGTCGAAGGCCTGGGGGCAGCCCAGTTCGCTCTTCCCGGCGCGGTCGACCGTCTGCGCGCCGAGCGGGAACCCCGCGATGAGCCCGAGGTTCACGTGCTCGCCGCCACGGACCCCGCCAACCCCTATGGGGCGGCCCTCCCCTGGCCCCGCCGCGATAGCGACGAACGCCGAGCCTTCCCGCGCGCGGCCGGAGCCGCTGTAGTGCTCGTCAACGGGCTCCCGGCCCTCTACCTCGAACGCGGAGGACGAGGCCTCACGACCTTCCCGGCGTTCGAATCCGAACTCGTCGCGGAAGCAGCCGTGGCCGCCGTCGCCAGCCGCGCCCGAGAAGCCGGGCCTCGCACGCCGGCGGTGGAAAGAATCGATGGCGTTCGGGCTGCCGACTCATCGCTCGCTCCCCTCTTCCTCGCCGCGGGATTCGTCGCAGGCTACCGCGGGCTCACTTCCCGCCCGGCTCGTCGCGAGGAGTTGGCCGTTGCCGGAAGGCGATAGCCTCTACTACTTCGCGCGCCGGCTGCGCGCCGTGCTCGCGGGACAGGTGCTCGAGGCTGCCCGAAGCCACGGCCCGGGTCCCGTGCCTCGCGTCGAGCGCATCATTGGCACGACCTGCACGGGGGTTCGCTCCCAGGGCAAGAACCTCATCATCAGCTTCGACAACGGCCTGGCCCTTCGAGGCCACCTGCGTATGCACGGCACCTGGCACGTTTACCGTCCGGGAGAAGCCTGGCAGAAGCCCGAGCGCGACGCCCGGTTGGTGCTCGAAGTCCCCGGGGCGGTGGTGGTCAACTTCAGTGCTCCCGTGATCGAGCTGCTCGAAGAGCGCGCTCTTGCTGGCCACCAGCCGATCGCAGGCCTTGGGCCCGATCTTCTCGACGACGACTTCGATCCGGAGGTCGCTTTCCAGCGCCTTCGCGAACCCTCACGCGCCACCCTTACCATCGGCGACGCGATCATGGACCAGCGCGCCATGGCCGGCGCGGGAAACATCTGGAAGCACGAAACCCTGTTCCGCTGCCGCATCAACCCCTGGCGGCGCGTCAGCGAGCTCGACGACGCGACCCTGCGCGCGCTCATCGCCAAAGCGCAGGAGCTCCTGCGAGCCAGCGTGGGTAAGCCCAACTTAGGCCGTTCGACCCGCCGGCCGTCGATGTACGTGTACGGGCGATCAGGCCAGCCCTGCCGCAAGTGCTTCAGCCGCATCCTCAGCGCGCCTCAGGGCCTCGACATCCGCCGCACGGCCTGGTGCCCCGTCTGCCAGCCCGTCGTCGAAGGCCAACTGCCGCCGCCCGGTCGCCGTTCAGGCTGACGGCCCTACCCCCCGAGGCTCTGCACCGCCGGGATCGGCCGCGCGCTCGTGCGGTACTGCTTCTTGCCTGCCTCCAGCAGGTCGCCCCCCCGGCAGTCGTTGACAACGATCGCCGGGAAGCCATCGACCTCCAGCCTCCGAATCGCCTCAGTCCCCAGGTCTTCGAAGGCCACGACCTCCGCCTTCTTGATGAACCGGTTGAGCAAGGCGCCGGTGCCTCCGACCGCGATGCAGTAGACCGCGTGATGGCTCCGGATCGCTTCGCGCACCGCCGGCCCGCGGCCACCCTTCCCGACGATGCCCTTGATCCCCAGGTCGAGCATCTTCGCGGTGTAGGGGTCCAATCTCATTGCCGTCGTCGGACCAGCAGAACCGATGACAGCGCCCGGCCGGGGAGGAGTCGGCCCGACGTAGTAGATCACCTGCCCCACCAGGTCGAACGGCAGCTTCTCGCCCCGGCCGGCCATCTCCAGGAGCCGCTTGTGGGCCGCATCGCGCGC
>JBGPOS010000036.1:0-36490 GCA_041488155.1 Tepidiformaceae bacterium | reverse complement strand
TCTAATCCCGTTCGCTCCCCTAGCTTTCGCACCTGAGCGTCAGACACCAGCCAGGACACTGCCTTCGCCTTTGGTATTCCTCCGGATATCTACGCATTTCACCACTACACCCGGAATTCCACATCCCTCTCTCTGCCTCAAGCCTGATAGTTTTCGAGGACCTCTCCCAGTTAAGCCGGGAGATTTCACCTCGAACTTACCAAGCCGCCTGCGGGCGCTTTACGCCCAATAAATCCGGACAACGCTCGACACCTACGTATTACCGCGGCTGCTGGCACGTAGTTAGCCGTGTCTTATTCGCGAGGTACCGTCAGAACTTCTTCCCTCGCAAAAGGGGTTTACGACCCGAGGGCCTTCGTCCCCCACGCGGAATTGCTGCGTCAGGCTTTCGCCCATTGCGCAAGATTCTTAGCTGCTGCCTCCCGTAGGAGTCGGGGCCGTATCTCAGTCCCCGTGTGGCTGACCATCCTCTCAGACCAGCTACCGATCGTCGCCTTGGTAGGCCGTTACCCCACCAACAAGCTAATCGGCCGCGGGCCCCTCTCATAGCGCCGGAGCTTTTACTGCCCGGATTCTCACCGGGAGTGTTATGCGGTATTAGCTCGCCTTTCGGCGAGTTATTCCCCACTACGAGGCAGGTTACCCACGTGTTACTCACCCGTCCGCCACTATCACCGAAGTGATCGTGCGACTTGCATGCCTAATACATTCCGCCAGCGTTTGTCCTGAGCCAGGATCAAACTCTCCGAATAAAGAAACCAACGGTCCGAAGACCGTTTCAGTTCCCTTTACGGGTTCCCAGACGTTCTCTTCCGTCCGCTATCCAGTTGTTAAAGTGCGCCGGCCTGCGTTAGGCCCGAACGAGAAGATTAGTCCAGTGGGCCGGGGGTGTCAACTTGAGGGCAGCGCGCCGGCCCGGCCAGAGGCAACCCGGCCGATTCAGCGCCGAGGGGCGCCGGGAACGCGGGCGAAGCTGGATGGCGGGGCTGGTGGCGTATATTCTGGCGCCGCTATGTCTCTTGATCTGAGTCCCTCGACCGCTTCGAGCTTTGCCGACACGCTGCGGGTCTTCGACGAGCCGGTCGACCAGGTGTACGGGCGTTACGCGAGCTACGTGAACCATCGCTTTGCCAAGGTGGTCGAACTGATTGGGTTCGACCGGATATTCACGAAGGCGCAGGGGGCCTGGCTCTGGGACAAGGAGGGAAGGCGCTACCTGGACTTCCTGGGGGGGTACAGCGTGTTCAACGTTGGCCGCAACCACCCGAGGGTCAAGCAGGCGCTCATGGAGTGGCTGGAGCGCGACGGGGCGAGCCTGGTGCAGATGGAATGCGCTCCTTTGGCGGGTTTGCTGGGCGAGGAGCTGGCCCGATTGACACCGGGCGAGCTTGATACGTCCTTCTTCACCAACAGCGGCTCGGAGACTACGGAGGTGGGGTTAAAAATGGCGCGGAAAGCGACGCGCCGGCCGCGGATCCTGTACGCGGAGTCGGGGTTCCACGGGCTGACCTACGGGGCGATCTCGGTGAGCGACGACGACATGTGGCGGGCTGGCTTCGAGCCGTTCGTACCGGGCTGCGACAAGATCCCGTTCGACGACCTGGATGCGCTGGAACGAGAGTTGAGCAAGCGCGACGTGGCGGCGTTCATCACGGAGCCGATCCAGGGCGAAGCGGGCGTCCGGATCCCTTCGGAGAACTACCTGCCGGAGGCGTTGAGGCTCTGCCATAAGTACGGGTCGTTGCTGATCGTGGACGAGATCCAGACGGGGTTCGGGCGCACGGGGCGCTGGTTCGCCTGTGACCACTGGGGGGTCGAGCCAGACATCATGCTCCTGTCGAAAGGGCTGTCTGGTGGTTATGTCCCGGTGGGGGCCGTGGTGACGAAGCGGAAGGTGTTCGACAAGGTGTTCGAGGACCTGGCGCACGCAGTGGTACACACGACGACCTTCGGCGGCAACGCGATGGCGATGGTGTGCGGGTTGGCGACGATCCAGGTGATGCGGGACGAGGGTGTGGTCGAGAACTGTGCTTCGGTGGGCGCGGAGCTGACGGAGAAGTTGCAGGCGCTGGGGTCGCGGTTCGAGATGGTGAAGGCGGTGCGGGGGAAGGGGCTGATGATCGGGATCGAGTTTGGCGAGCCGCGGTCGCTGGCGTTGAAGGCGGGATGGAAGCTGGTGCACCGGGCAAACAGGGGGCTGTTCGGGCAGATGATCGCGATCCCGTTGATGCGCGACCACGGGATCCTGACGCAGGTGGCGGGGCACAACCTGGACGTCCACAAGCTGGCGCCGCCGCTGATCATCGGGGAGGAAGAGACGACGCAGTTCCTGGGGGCGTACGAGAAGGTGCTGATCGACTTGCACAAGTTCCCGGGGCCGCTGTGGGATCTGGGGACGACGCTGCTGAAGAACAGCATGTCGTGGTGAGACGCCCGCCAGCAGCCGGATGAGACGCGGGCTGGTCGTCGTCATCACGGGGGCAGGAAGCGGGATCGGGCGGTCGACGGCGCGCCGATTCGCTAGGGCGGGGGCGAGGCTGGTGCTCGGCGACATCGACGAGCTGGCGGTCCGGGCAGTAGCCGAGGAGGTTGGGGAGGCAGGGAACGGGGAAGCGGCGGCTCTCCTCTGCGACGTGCGGCGCGAGGGGGATGTGCGGGCGCTGGTCGAGGCGGCGGTGGCGCGCTACGGCAGGCTCGACGTGATGGTCAGCAACGCTGGGAAGGGCTACTACGCGAGGATCGAGGACACACCAGCGGACGACCTGCGAGACCTGCTGGAGGTGAACCTGCTCGGGGTGCACCATGGGTTGTTGGCTGCGACGGCGGTCATGCGGCCACAGGAGAGCGGCCACATCGTGGTCATCGGTTCAATCAACGGACGGCAGAGCTGGCCGTTCCACGGGGCCTATTCGGCGACCAAGTTCGCTGTCACCGGGCTGGTGCAGGCGGCGCGAATGGAGTTGGCGGGATCCGGCGTGACGGTGTCGCTGATCCTGCCTGTGAGCACCGAGACGCAGTTTTTCTCTTCGGCGCAGGTGCGGGGTAACTACCAGCCGCGGCCGATGGGGATCAGGCACACGCCGGACGCCGTAGCGAAGAAGATCCTTCGGACGGTGGACCATCCTTCGCCGGAAGTGAACATGGTGCCGGCGATGCGGGTGACGAACGTGATGGGAGACGCGGTACCGTGGCTGGCGGACTGGGCGGGGAAGTGGTGGTACCGAAGGGTGTGGCGTCGAATCGGGCACAACGGGGAGGAAGGAGACTAACTCCCTCACCCCCCGGGGTGACCGGAGGGCAGGCCGTCCGAGCGAACCCAGCGCTAGAGGGTGGGGAGGGCCTGGACGACGGTGTTGAGCGGGGCGAAGAGGTCGCCGTGGGCTTCGAAGCGAGCAATGACGGCGTCGGGTTCGAAGGTGAGGAGGGCGGGGTCGCGGTGGGCGGCGGCGGCTTCGACTTCGTCCCAGGCCAGGGGGGTGGAGACGGCAGGGAGGTCGCGGGCGCGGAGGGAATAGACGGCGATGGTGGTCTTGTGGCCGTCGTTCTGGCTCCAGTCGACGAAGACTTTGCCGGTGCGCAGGGCCTTGTTCATGTTGGAAACGACCTGAGAAGGCATCTGGCGTTCCAGGGCCTGGGCCACAGCCCGGGCGAAGGGCTTGGTCTCGTCGTAGGTCGTTGAGGTATTGAGGGGAAGGTAGACCTGCATGCCCTTCGAGCCCGAAGTCTTGGGGAAGACCTGCAGTTTGAGGTGGCCGAAGAGGTCGCGGAGTGCGAGGGCGACATCGGCGCAGTCGACGACGTTGGCGGGCGGCCCGGGGTCGAGGTCGAAGACGACAGAGGTCGGGCAATCGATGGCGGGGGCGCGGGACAGCAGCGGATGGAGCTCGAGGGTCGCGAGGTTCGCCAGCCAGACGAGGGTGGGCAGGTCATCGGCGAGGCAGTAATCGATGGTGCGGCCGTTGTCGCCGCTCCAGATCGGGGTGGTCTTCACCCATTCGGGGCGGTGCGAGGGGCACTGTTTTTCGTAGAAGAACGCGGCGTCGACGCCGTTGGGGTAGCGCTTGAGGGTGAGGGGGCGGCCACGGAGGTGGGGGAGGAGTGCGCCGGAGATGCGGATGTAATAGTCGATCACCTGTGCCTTGGTGAAGCCCGTCGCAGGGTAGAGGAGCTTCTCGAGGTTTGAGAGGGTGAGGTGGCGACCCTCGATCTCGACATCGGTGCGGGAGCCAGAGGCGGAACGAGGGGACATCGTCAAGCCCCGTCGGCCCGCAGTGGCGTTTCGAGCACGACCTCGGCCGGGTCTTTGTCGTCGCGAAGGCCTTTGAAGACCGGGTGGCGAAGGGTTCGGTCGCGGGTCCATTCGGTGAAGGCGACTTCGCAGACGAGCCTGGGCGCAACGAAGCGGGCCTCGGGAGGAATGCGGGGATCGGGGATGAAGGGGCTCTCGCCGGAACGAAGGTGCTCCAAGCTGCGGAGAAGCTGAGCGAGAAGGGCTTCGGTGAAGCCAGTGCCGACGCGACCGGCGAATGCGAGGCGACGAGGCTGACCTGGGGTTGGCAGGTCGTAGTAGCCCACGAGGAGCGCTCCGAGGGTGGACTCGCGCGTACCTTCGCCGGGTGTCCAGCCGCCGATGACCAACTCCTGGCTCCGGGAGTTCTTGATCTTGAGCCAGGCGGCGGAGCGCCGGCCGGGCTGGTAGGTGCCGTCGAGGCGCTTGGCGACCACCCCTTCGAGTCCCTGGGCGCGGCTGGCATCGAGCATGGCGGCGCCGTCTCCGGTGTGATAGGGCGGAGTCTTCCAGTGCGAGCCGGAGAGATCGAGGGCTTCGAGGAGGCGTCGGCGCTCACTGTAAGCGAGGCCCATGGTCGAGTGCCCATCAAAGTAGAGGAGGTCGAAGACCATGTAGGTGGCAGGATTGGAAGCGGCACGGCGCTGGATGTCGCCGCTGCGGGTGAGGTTCATTCGGTATTGCAGTTGCTGGAAGCTCGGGCGCCCTTCGGAGTCGAAGGAGACGATTTCGCCGTCGAGGATCGCCTCGGAGGCACCAAGGGCAAGGCCAAGGGCGCGGAGCTCGGGGTACTGCGGGGTTATGTCGAGGAGGTTTCGGCTCTGGAGGCGGACGCGGCCGCCGGAGGCAAAGAGGATGGCGCGGATGCCGTCCCACTTGATCTCGAAGGCGTAGCGGGCATCGTCACGTGGGAGTTCCGAGAGCATTGCGAGCATCGGCTCGACGGTGTCGGGCATCGGCTCGCGCGTCGGGTCCTGGGGAGGGTCCATGCGATGGATCATCCAGTCCTTGCCTTCAGTGCAGAAGAGGACGTACTTGCCCTGCACACGCTGGCCGTGGAGGGTGACCATGACTTCCTGGTCGCGGAACTTTTCGCATTCGTAGGTGCCGGTGTCCCAGAGGGTGACGGTGCCGGCGCCGTAGCTGCCGGCGGGTATCTCGCCGGCGAAGGTCGCGTATTCGATCGGGTGGTCTTCGGTGTGGACGGCGAGGTGGTTGGACTTGGGATCAACGGGAAGGCCGCGGGGGATGGCCCATGAGACGAGCACGCCGTCGCGTTCGAGGCGGAAGTCCCAGTGGAGAGCGCGGGCGTGGTGTTCCTGGATGACAAAGCGCGGGAGGGGCGTGGAGCCCGGCGGCAGGCCGGATCCGGAGGGTTCAGGCGTGCGGTTGAAGTCGCGCATGGCCTGGTAGGCGGCGAGGCGCTCCTCCCCGTGGGCGGCTTGCGTTGTCTGTCCGCGCTTTGGCATGGCGCCGGCCTGCCCCCATGAGCTGGTCGAATCACACTAGCACGAGTGGGATCGCGAGTGCCTGACGCGGCGGGTAGACTTGGGCGCATGACCACACCGCTCGCCGGGATCCGCATCCTCGACTTCACGCGCTACCAGCAGGGGCCGTTCGCCACCGTGATGCTGGCCGACATGGGTGCGGAGGTGATCAAGGTGGAGGACCCGGGCGCTGGCGACTTCGGCCGGCGGATGTGGAAGGAGCGGGACGGATACAGCGGCTTCTTCGAGGCGCTGGACCGGGGGAAGAAGTCGGTGTGTATCGACTTGCGGGTCCCTGAGGGACGAGACCTGGCGCTCGAGCTAGGGGTGGGGTGCGACGTGGTGGTGGAGAACTTCCGGCCGGGAACGATGGAAGGGTGGGGCCTCGGGTACGAGGATTTCCGGGCACGCGACCCACGGGTCATCTACGGGCAGGCAACGGGGTGGGGGACGAAGGGTCCGATGGCGGAGCTGCCTTCGTTCGACCAGATCGCACAGGCGTACAGCGGGTTCGCCCAGCACAGCGGGGGAGGACCCGGGCACCGGCCGGAGGTGACGTATCCGGGAATAGCCGACCAGAGCGGGGCGATGAACTTCGCTTTCGGGATCATGACGGCGCTTTTCGCGCGGGAGCGGACCGGGAAGGGCCAGAAGGTCGAAGTGTCGTTGCTGGGCACTCAGCTGGCGCTACAGTCGCCGGAGATCCAGCACTTCCTCCACTTTGGCTGGGAGCGGCCGCGAGAGTTCCGGGCGGCACCGACTGTGGGCCACTTCGAGTGTGCGGACGGCCGGTGGGTGATGATCGTGGGTATCGACCAGAAGTTCTGGCCGAGGATCGCGCTGGCGCTCGGACTCGGCCATCTCGTCGACGACCCGCGGTTCGCGCGGGGATTTCCGCGGTGGCAGAACCGCGAGCCGCTCCAAGCTGAGATGGAGGCGGCGTTCCGATCGCGTCCCGCGGAACACTGGCTCGAGCAGCTGCGCCTCCACGACGTGCCAGCATCCGTAGTGCGGGACTACGCAGCGATCGCGGAGGACGAACAGAGCCGCGCGAACGGCTACATCGTCGAGCAGGAGCACCCACGGTTTGGGAAGCAGAGGGTGGTCGGGCTCCACGTGCAGTTGAGCGAGACCCCTGGGTCGCTGGGGAGCCCGGCTCCGGAGCTGGGGGCGGATACGATGGCGGTGCTGCGCGAAGCAGGGGTCAGCGAGGAGCGTCTGACGGAGTTGCTGGCGAAGGGTGTGATCGCGGGCGCGGGGGAGAGCTGAGGGAGGAACCGGGCGACGCGCCGCGTCTCACGGACGAGGCTGCCACCAGGCGAAGAGGGCGGCCCAATCAGAATGCCCGTAGTAACCGAACCAGCCTCCTTGCGTGGGCGTCCCGAGCCCAGCCACCAACGGACGAACCCTTCCATCCGCCACTCCGTCCCAGAGCCAGAGGGACGCCTCATCCCTGGCACTGAGACGTGCGAAGAGGATTCGGTCGGCGCCGGTTTGCCAGACGGGCCATTCGTCGCGATAGGCCGGATCGTCGACGATTTTCTCTGGCGCGGTGCCCCGGTCCACATCCTGAACGTAGATACGGCGCTGGAGCAGCAAGTCGTGCGCTTCCTGACCACCGGAGACGCGGCGATCGTCCGGCGCAGCCACGTAGGCGATCCTGACGCCGTCGCTCGACCAGGCCGGTTGAGCGACGGAACCCGGAGCTGCTCCGGGGAATGGCGCCGCCTCTCCGGGAAGCTTCGCGATAAAGAGTGACTTCCCGGTCCAGTTCTCGCGGCCTGAACCAACCACGACGGCAATCTCGCCGGGATGACGAGGGCGGGGCGCGATGACCTCCTGGTTGGCGAGGGTCACCGGTGCGATCCTCACCGCCGTCTGGTCATACAGCGGGGCCCCGTCGGCCCAAATCGAGGCGCCGTACGCCAGCGATTGCCAATAGAGGATGTGGTCGCCGGCAAGCCATCCGGCAAGGTTCACCTGTCCGTTGGCCGGAACGGCAACTTGAACGCCCCGGTCTCCTCGCCCCGCTCGATCCACAGTCCGATAGCCGCTGGTACGCGGGCCCATGTTCCCCTGGTCCTCGTCGAGCCCGTACGCTATCAACGATCCATCTGGGCTCCAGACGACGACGTTCAGGCGGGTGTTGGGCTGCTTCGGGACGAGGTTGCGAAGCGTCCCGAAGCGCCCCGCATCGATCGAGGCGAGCCAGAGCGAGCCGCCGGCGCTGTACGCCAGCTCGTCGGTGGCAGGCGACCAGGCAAAGTTGCCGGGTCTGTCGACGAGCCCGAGCGACGAGGCTTCCCCATCGGCAGCGAAGAGCTGGAGCATCCCACCGGAAACGACTGCCAGGAACTGTCCGCTCGCCGACCATTTCGGATATGAAACCTCGCCGCTGACAGTCAGCCGGGTCTCCGCAGAGGGCCGCTCGACGGTGAAGGGGGCGACCCAGAGGTCGCCGCCGCGAATGAAGGCGAGCCCGCCAGGCGCGAACCGCACCGAGGCGAGCGCGGATGCTGTCGAGGGTGGGGCGCTTGGCGTGAACGTTGGCGAAGCCGGGGTGGGGGCGCTCGAGCGCTGATCCGCGACGTCAAGCGGCATCGGCTTCGTCCGCGGTCCACCGCCGCAGGCTTGCATCGTCAGCGCGGACACCAAGACGGCCGCGACGGCGGGCCATACCAGCGCGGTTCGCATAGCCGTGAGGGGCGACTTATGTTTCCGGCTCATACCGCTGGATCGGAAGCTTCCTTCGCAGTGGCGCTATCTGCATAGTGACAGGTAGGTCGCCCGATGGCCATTGGCTGGAGCCATCAGGGGGAGAGGTCGCAGTTGGCGGGGCCACGAGCACCCGCGAAGGCGAAGCCGAGGATGCCGAGACAGCGCCTGAGCGTCTCCTGTTCGCCTGGGGCGGCGGTGCCGGCGAGGACGCGGGTGGCTGCGCGATCGAGGGTGTCGAGGGCGGCGGGGACGTCGAGATCGTCATCCATCGCGGCAGAGAAGGCGCGCAGCAAGGCGGCGTCGGGGGTTTCAGAGGCGGCTCCGGGAGGGCCTTCGCCGGCGCCCGCTGTCTTGAGGCGGGCGTAGCGCTCGACGAGGTTGGGAAGGGCGGGCTGGCGGTAGTCGGCGTCGACCCGATAGTGGTTGCTGAGCAAGTAGAGTCGAAGGTGGTCGGGCTCGCAGGACTGCATGAGGACGCGGGCGAGGACAAGGTTGCCCAGCGACTTGCTCATCTTGACACCGTCGAGCTGGAGCATGCCGTTGTGCATCCACCAGCCGCAGAACGGGGCGAGTCCGGAGGCGCATTCGGCCTGGGCGATCTCGTTTTCGTGGTGGGGGAAGATGAGGTCGGAGCCGCCGCCGTGGATGTCGATCTGCTGGCCCAGATGGGTCATGGACATGCCGGTGCATTCGATGCTCCAGCCGGGGCGACCCGGACCCCAGGGGCTCTCCCAGCTGGGGTCGCCGGGGTCGACCTGCTGCCAGAGGAGGAAGTCGAGGGGGCCGCGCTTCTTTTCGGGCCGTTTTGATTCGGGATTCTTGCGCGTCGCGAGCTCGGCAATGGTGACGCCGTTGAGCTTTCCGTAGCCGGGGAATTTCTCCGCTTCGAAGAACACGTCGCCGCCGACGGCGTAGCCGCAGCCGTTGTGGACGATGGTGGCAGTGGTCTCGATGATCTGCGGGATGTGGTCGGTCGCGAAGGGGTAGGCGGAAGGGCGGAGGACGTTGAGGCGGTCGAGGTCGGCGCGGAAGATGGCATCGTTCTCGTCGCGGATTTCGGGGATAGGGCGCCCGCCCTGGCGCTTCGAGACCATGATCATGTCGTCGTCGATGTCGGTGACGTTCTGGACGTACTTGACGGCTTTGCCCTGCCAGGTGAGGTAGCGGCGAAGGGTGTCGAAGTGGACGTAAGAGAAGGCGTGGCCGAGGTGTGTGACGTCGTAAGGAGTGATGCCGCAGACGTAGATGCTGACTTTGCCGGGGACGAGGGGCCGGAACTCGCGCTTCTGGCGGCCGAGTGAGGAATAGAGCCTGAGGGTCACTGGCGACTCCGAGGGTAGTGACGGGCAGCGTAGCAGAGGGTCGCGTTGCGGCGCATGTTGGGCGTCAGGTGAGAGCCCCGGTGGCCGCCAGCGTTGCGATTTCGTCGGGGGAGAGGCCCAGGATGGTAGTCAACACATCGAAGGTGTCCTGGCCGACGGTGTGGACGCCTTCACAGGCTGCGGGGCGCGCGCCGGTGAACAGCGCCGGGAATCGATCGATGCCGTATTCGCCCCAACGTTCCGAACGGGCGGTGCCGAAGAAGCGGGGGCGGGCGAGCTGGCTGTCGCGTTCGACGAGGTCTCGCGCGTCCTGAACAGCGCCTGCGGCGAGGCCAGCGCCCTGGCAAGCTGACATGACCTCGTAGCGGTCGCGGGCCGACGTCCAGGCTTCGACGGCAGCGTCGAGGGCGTCCTGGTGTTGGATCCGGGAGTCGTGCGTGGCGAACCGCGGGTCGGTGGCGAGGGCCGGCTGCCCCATGAGGGCAGCAAGCGCGCCCCACTGCAAGTCGCCGCGAACGGCAATCGCGACCCAGCGGTCGTCCCCGGCGCAGCGATAGATGCCGTGTGGCGCCCAGCGGTCGAAGGGGTGGCGGTTGCCGACAGGCCTCGGATCGACGCCGTTGGCGAGGTAGTCGAGCAGTGCGGGACCCATGAGCCCGAGCCCGAGCTCGTACTGGGCGAGGTCGACGTCGAGGCCGCGGCCGGTACGTTCGCGGTGCTCGAGGCCCTCGAGGACGGCGAGGGCGCCCGCGAGCCCGCTGAGGTGGTCGGTGAGGGAGAATCCGTAGCCGAGGTCGGTGGTGCCGGGGAAGTTCGTCAGGTAGGTGAGCCCGACGACGGCGTGGATGGTGGGGGCGAAGGTGACGAAATCGCGCCAGGGACCGGTCTGGCCCATGCCGCCCATCGCCACGATGGAGAGGCCCGGGTTGTCGGCGGCCATCGCCTCGCGGTCGAGGCCCCAGCGCTTGAGCACACCCGGGCTGAAGTTTTCGATGATCGCGTCGCAGGAGCCGGCGAGGCGATGGGCCACCCCGCGACCCTCTCCGGTGGCCATATCGAGGGTGATGCTGCGCTTGTTGCGGTTCCAGCAAACGTAGTAGGGGTGTTCGGGCGAGTTGGCGCCGCCCGAACGGGTAGCCGTGGCGACCTTGATGACGTCGGCGCCGAGGTCGCCAAGGACCCGCGTCCCGAAGGGCCCTGCGAGAACGTGGGTAAGGTCGAGGACGCGAACACCGGCGAGCGGGACGGTGCTGGTGGCGGAGCCGCCGTCCGGGCGACGTGCTTCTCGCGGCTCCCAATTGATCGTCGAGAGCGTGGCCTTCGTTGCCGGCGACGGGTGGGTGCCGTCGGCGTCAGTCGTGAAGAATCGGCCGGGGAAGCGGACTGCGCCAAAGCCGGGAACGTCCCGCGGTGCGAGATAGCCGCGGGCTGCGATCTGGGGGCTCTCGAGGACTTTCGGGATGTTCCAGACGGGACCGAAGGGCTGGTGGCGGCGTTGCGCTTCCAGGAAGAGCTCATCCGCGTCGTGGGTTGTCACCCATTCGCGGAGGACGTTCATCACGTAGGGAAGGTCCTGGACCATCGAAAGGAAGTTGGGGTAGCGCTCGGGATTGGCCAGCTCCTGCGCGGCTCCCTCTTCCTTCAGCCAGGGCAGGAGAACGTCGACGAAATGAAGGGCGGCCGTGACCATGACCCCTCCGCCGGTCTCGGCGGGATAGACCTCATAGGCCCTGCTCCAGTGGAGCGAACCAAGGCGGGGGGCAATGGGCGACTTCCAGGCGCCTTCGGGGAAGAACCATTGCATGAGAACCTGCTCGGTGCAGGAGACAAGCGCTTCGTGGGCCGAGAGGTCGACGTGCTGGTAGCGGCCGGTGGCGCGAGCGGCGCGTCGGGCGGCGAGGGCGCAGATGGCGGCGTAGAGGCCGACCGTGTGGTACGTCTGGTTCCCGTAGCCGGAGAGCGGTGGGGTCTCCGGGGCGCCAGTTACGGAGGCAGCCCCGCAGAGAGCGTTTGCAACGAGGTCGTTGACGCGGAGGCCGGAAAGGGGACCGTCAAGTCCCATGGGAGTGACCGAGACGTGGGCGAGCGCGGGGTTGGACGCGCGCAGCTCCTGCGCCGTGAGGGGCGGGCGGGCCGGCGGCCAGTCTTCGATGAGGATGTCGGCGGCAGCGACGAGGCCGAGGAGATGGCCCCGGCCAGCGGCCGTGCCGAGATCGATACTGGCCAGGCGCTTGCCGGCGTTGTACCAGGTGGACTGGATTGAGACGCGCGAGTCGCCAAAGAAGGGAGGTTCGGAGTCGAGCGGGTCGCCGGAAGGGGGAACGACGCGAACGACATCGGCGCCCGCATCGGCCAGGAGCCGCCCCGCGAGCACTCCGTTCCAACCCACGCATTCGACGACTCGCACGCCCGCAAGGGGGCCCTGGAGATCCATCCGGGCGAATCTTACGGAAAGCTCGCGGGCGGGCAAATCGCGGGCAGGGATGGTCGGGGGAGGGCCGCAGCGAGGTGTTGCCGCGCCGACTGGCGGCCGACTAATCATAACGTACGGGTTGTGACTATCCGATCCGTGGGTTAGGGTGCTTGGAGCCCTCAGGAACTGAAACAGGTGTTGCCATGCCGATGTCCCCGCACCGGCTGGCCCTGGCAGCGATCCTGACCGCTGTTGGAGCCATCCTCGCGCTGCCCGGCCAGCGCGGCCTCGCCGCGGAGTCGGTTACGGCCGCCCATGACCCGATCGCGACGACCGCGCTCGGATACGAGGGCAGCTACCAGGGAGAGTGCTTCCCGTTCGTTCGCAGGGTCGTCGAAGAAGCGACGGGGAGGAAGATCGGCTTCGACTACCGCGAGGGATACTTCGAGGCTGGGGCTGTCGAGGTCAGCCTTACAAATGCGAAGAGCGGCGACATCATCCAGATTGCAGACGACAAGAACACTGGGCCCAGCGCGTCGTACGACGGCCTGCACTCGGCGATCGTAGTCGAGCCTGAAGGGGGCGGAACGTTCCTAGTCGTTGACTCGAATTCGCGGTTCGACGGGATCGTACGCCAGCGGCCGGGCTATGACCCGGCGGCATCGGCAGCGCGGTATCCCGGGCTGAGCTACCACATCTATCGGATCACGGGCTCGAACCCGGCCCCGGGGGAGACGAAGCCCCCGGCAACCGGCGCCCACCTGTTCAAGGTAGGGGACCGGGTGACGGTGAAGACGGACGACGGGACCTGCCTGAACCTGCGCACGGGCGCCGGCCTCGGGAACGCAGTGATCACCTGCATGCATGACGGGACGAACCTCACTGTGACTTCCGACATGGTGACGGTGGGCGGCCGAAGATGGGTCCGGGTGAACGGGCCGGCGGGAGCGGGTTGGGTGGCGACGGACTACCTCGAGTTGGTGGCGACCGCGCCGGGAAGCCAGGGTGGCGGCACATTGCCGCTGCGCCAGTACCGCATGTTCGTGCCGTTCATCGGCTCGGACTAAGAGACTCGTCCGCGTTCGGTCAGGTCACCCTGAGCGGGACTCCTCGACCTTCAGACCCCCAGGAACGCGAAGACGGCGGAGGCGACCCCTTCGGGCTGTTCGAGCATTGGCAGGTGTCCGCACTGTGGGATGAGGACGAGTTTCGCGCCCGGTATGCGGGCGGCGATTTGACGGCTGTTCTCAGGCGGGACCATGCCGTCGTCGTCGCCGCAGAGGACAAGGGTGGGAGTGTGGAGGTCGGGGAGGCGGTCGTAGCTACTCCAGCCGGCCATCGTCTCGCGCTGGCGGGCGACGGCGAACCGGCGGGGCGGGGCTTCGAGGTCGACGGAGAGGCAGTAGGCGAAGGACTCCGGGTCTCGTTGGCGCCAACCGGGAGCTGCCATTGCCTCGTCCTGCGCTGAGAAGATCTGCTCGCGGCTCATTTCGGGAGTGAAGTTCATCGCGCGGTTCACGCGTTCGCTGGATTCGACGCCGCCGGGGCCGCCGTGGCGAGCGCCACTGACGATCAGGTGCGAGACGCGACCGGGAAAGGTGAGGGCGAACTCCTGGGCCAGACTGCCCCCGCGGGACCGTCCGTAGACGGTGGCGCGCCGAAGCCCTGCGGCATCGAGGACAGCTGCGACGTCGGCGGTCTCGTCGGGGAGGGTGTAGGGCTCATCGCGGAGTTCGCTCTTGCCCATACCCCGGGCATCAAAGGTAACGACGAAGAGCCGCTGGGCCAGCAGCCCCGGAAGCTTTCCCCAGTGGGGGAGGCGATGAGAGAGTCCCAGGATCATGAGGATCGGCGGTCGGGAAGGATCGCCGGCGGTCTCGTAGTTGATGGACCAGCCGCTTTGGTTCGTCTCGGGCACTTTGCACCCCTTTTGAGCAGATGGGACGGGACCGCTCTCTATAATCCACCAAATGCGGCGCGACTTGCTGAGAACCGTCACGGTCAGCCCGAGACTGCGGGTCTCGCTCGGGCTTTTCATTGTGGCGATCGCGACGGGCGTGGCCGGGTACATGACGCTTTCGGGCATGACGTTCGTGGACGCGCTCTACCAGACAGTGACGACGCTCAGCACGGTTGGGTTCCGGGAGCTCAAGCCGTTTGGAGCGGCGGAGAAGCTGTTCACTATCTTCCTGATCCTGTTCGGCGTTGGGACCGTGCTGTACACGCTGACGCTCATCGTGCAGGAAGCGCTCGAGGGAGACATCCGCAGCCGGTTCTACCTGAGGAGGATGGAGTTGGAGATCGAACGCCTGAGCAACCATTACATCCTGTGTGGGTTCGGAAGGGTGGGGCAAGAGATCGCGCGCGAACTGCGGGACCGGCGGGTGCCGTTCGTGATCATCGAGCAGACGCCAGAGGCGGCGGAGCACGCTCGGGCGTTTGGGTACTTGGTGCTCGAAGGTGACGCGACCGTAGACCGAGTGCTTCAAATGGCCGGGTTGCAACAGGCGCGATGCCTGCTGGCGGCGAGCGACAGCGATGCGGGCAACACCTACATCACCCTGACGGCGAAGTCGGTGAATCCCGGGTGTTTCATCGTTGCCCGCGTGGCTGCCCCGCACAATGAAGAGAAGCTGCGCCTCGCCGGGGCGGACAGGGTGCTCTCGCTGTACAGCCTGGGTGGGCGGCGGATGGTGCTGTCCGCCCTGCAACCGCTGGCGGCCGACTTCATGGATACGCTCGCGAGCGGGCGCCACGGCGATCTGGTGTTAGCGGAGTTCGAGGTGAACGAACGCAACGGGCTGGCGGGGCTGAGCTGCGGCCAACTGCTCGAAGGTTCGCGGAACGCGACATTGCTGGGGATTCGCCACCGGCAAGGGACGATGGTCGTGGGTCCGCGAGGAGAAGAGGAACTGCACGACGGGGACATCATCATCGTCCTGGCGGAGGAACAGGACATCGCGCAGCTCAACGCGGCCTCGGATTGACCAGTGGCCTGAACGCGCTACCCCTGCGCCACTAGCCGGACGACGCTGCCTGGACCGGCCGGGCGCCCGTGAGGGCGATGAGATCCGAGACCGCCAGCCGGACATCCACTCTCCGCTGACCGCCACTCACGAGGATGTGCGACTCATCGAGCGCACGGGCGTCGATAAAGACTGGGAAGCCTTTGCCGATGAGGGCGAGGGCACTGATGCCACCTACTTGCAAGCCGGTGTAACGCTCCGCGTCACGGTGGGTAGACATGCGCAGCTTCTTTGCGCCGACCGCAGCAGCTAGCAGCTTGAGGTCGACTTCGTTGGGAGCGGGGATCAAGACCAGATAGGGCTTCCCCTTCGGGGGATCGTGCTCGATGACGAGCGTCTTGTACACGAGGTGAGGTGCGATTCCCAGGGCGGCGGCCACGCCTTCGGCCGATCGAATGGCGGGGTCGAAGCGGAGGACCTCGTGCGGGATACGGCGCTGTTCGAGGACGCGCAACACGAGGGGTTTGGCAGGCGGCATAGGGGACTCGTTAGAGGTGGGTCGTGACTCCGCCGTCGACGTGGAAGACCTGGCCGTTGAGGTATCCGGCGGCGTCGGAGGCGAGCAAGACCGCCAGAGCGGCGACTTCTTCGGCCTGCCCGAAACGGCGCATCGGGATGTAGCGGAGGAGGAGGTTTTGGCCAACTTCGTCTGGCCCGCGGCCGGCGGTCCAGTCCATCCAGCCGGTGGAGATGCAGTTCACGGTGAAGTTGCGGTCGCCGAGTTCCTGGCTGAGGGCGACGGTCAGGCCAACGACGCCGGCCTTGGCGGCGGCGTAGGCCGAGGAGTGGTCGACGCCACGTTCCCCGAAGACGGTGTTGACGAATATGAGGCGTCCGGTCATGGCGGGCGGGAAGTCACGGACAAACGACCGGGAGGCGTAGAAGGCCCCGCTGAGGTTGACGTGCTGGACGTGGGCAAACTCCGCGTCTGTGATCTTCTCGATCGGCTTCCAGAGGGTGGCGTCGGCGTTGTAGACGAGGATGCCGGGGTGGCCGAACTCCTTCACGAGCTGCTTGAGGCCAACCTGGACGTTAGTGGGCAGTGTGACGTCCCAACCCTGGGAGAAGGTGGCACGACCGAGGCCGGCGACCTGCTTACTCGCGCGCTTCGCTTCCATGACTTCGTCGCCGTCGAGGGTGGCGGAGGCGACGGCGACGTCAGCGCCCGCTTCGGCGAGGCCGAGGGCCACGGCGCGCCCGGCGGGATTGGCGAAGCCCACTACCAGCGCCTTCTTACCGGTGAGGTCGAATCCCGGTTTGCGATTCCACTCAGGCATTCGGGGTGACTCCGGCCTGGTCGGGAAGGTAGCCCGTCGGAGCGATGCCGCCGGCAAGTCCCCCGCCGTCGATGACGAACGACTCGCCGGTCACGTAGCTCGACGCAGCCGAGCAGAGGAAGACGGCAAGGGGACCGAGTTCCCAGGCCTCGCCGAGGCGGCGGACGGTGTTGAAGCGGCCGCGGGCCTTGAGACGCTCGATTTCCTCGTCGTTGCGCGGAGGTCGTTGGGAGACGAAACCGGGGATGATGCAGTTCACGCGGATGTCTTCGCCGACGAGCATGCCGGCGAGGCTCTTGGTCAGGGAGATGACGCCGGCCTTGGCGGCCGCGTAGGCAAAGGAGTTGGCGGAAGACCTGAGGGCGGTGCCGCTGGCGACGTTGAGGATGACTCCGCCCTGGCCCTGCTCTCGCATCTGGCGCGCGGCCGCACGGGAGCAGTAGAACGTGCTGTAGAGGTTGACTTCGATGGTGTCGTGCCAGTCTGCGTCGGAGAGCTCCCAGACGCGGAACCCGCCGCCGCGGGCGTCGCCGATGCCGGCATTGTTGAGCATGATGTCGAGCCGGCCGAAGTGTTGGACGGTGCGCTCGACAAGTTGTTCGCACTGCTCGCTGGACTGGACGTTGGTAGGGACGACGAGCGGCCGGCGACCGGTGGCAGCTTCTATTTCAGAGGACGCAATCTCCAGCTGGGCAAGCGTGCGGCTGGCGATGCAAAGGTCGGCCCCGGCTTCGGCGAGGGAGAGGGCCATGGCTTTGCCGAGGCCGCGGCTGCCGCCAGTGACGATGGCGACGCGGCGAGGAGGACCGTCGAGGCGAAGCTTTTCGAGGACCATGCAGTGCTCCAGTGGCGCAGCGCGATGTTTCGAAGGCGACCGCGCCGGGTTCAGGCTATGCGAATCGCACCGATGAGCAGGGTCAGTGCCGCGGCGCCCCAGCGATAGTAAACGAACGGCAGGAGGCTGCGGGTGCGGAGGTAACGCAGGAGGGCGTGGATGACGAGAAAACCGACGACGGCGGAACAGGCGAAACCGATACCGAGCTGGCCGAATTCCCGGGTTGACTCGCCCGCAAGGTCTTTCGCCTTCAACAGCGCCGCGCCGATGAAGGCAGGGGTGCCGAGGAGGAAGGCGAAGCGGGCGGCGTCGTTGCGCGACATGTGGCGGAAGAGGCCGACGCTCATGGTCGCGCCGGAGCGGGAAACGCCGGGGATCAGGGCGCAGGCCTGGGCGATCCCGATGAGGATGGCATCGAGGGGGCCGACGTCGGTGATCGTCCTCTCTCGGCGGCTGATGCGGTCGGCAAGGAGGAGGATGGCTCCAACCGATGCCAGCGTTATGGCAACCAACCAGGGCTGACGGACGTTGTCTTCGATCCAGTGATTGAACAGGAGGCCTGCGACCGCGGCGGGCACGGAGCCCAGGGCGAGGAGCCAGAGGAGCCTGCTCTCTGGCCGGTAGGAGCGCATGTGGAACTGGTTGTCGCGGAGGTCGACGAGGCCCGAGCGAAACATGCGGAACCAGTCACGCCAAAAGTAAACGAGAAGGGCCAGGAGCGTGCCGAGGTGCAGGCCGACATCGAAGGAGAGGCCCTGGTCGGGCCACTGGAACAGGGCGGGGATGAGGATAAGGTGCCCGGAGGAGGAAATGGGGAGGAATTCGCTCAGGCCCTGGACGATGCCGAGGATGGCCGCACGGAGGAGATCCATCACGGCGAGGGTGCGTTTGGAGGGGGGTACAGGCAACTACAGAATACTCAGGGAGAAGGGCGGCGTGCCGAGGGGAAGGACGCGGCTGCACGGGTGGTCGCACGAACGTCGGCAGTGGGTTGCTGTCTGCAACCCTGTCGATTAGCCTTGGTGGCTTACAGGGAGGAGTCCATGACCCAGCAACAGGCCGAGTTCGATCGCATTCGCGGTTACCTACAGCAACAGGCGTCCCAACGCTCCGTTGAGGAGCTCATCGTGCGAGTGCAGGAGGCGGTCGCCGAGCTGCATGCCGCTGCCGAGGAAATCGACGCCGAGCTGCTGGACCGGGTTCCGCCGGGCGAGACGTGGACGCCGGCCGCCTGCCTGGGCCACAGCACGGGATCGAATCTCCAGGTCGCAGAGCAGATCTCGGGCGTCGCGCTGAACGGAAAGCTGGAGGCGGGGACGGAGAGACCATCGGGTGCGACCCGAGAACAGATGCTGGAAGGGCACAGCGCCGGTCTGGCGAGTCTGTTCGAGGGAGTACGGAAGGCGGACCCGGCTGCGCACCTCGAGGTAAAGTGGCGGCACCCGATGTTTGGGGAGCTGAACTGGCGGGAGTGGCTCCTTTTCCTCCGCATCCACGCTCGGGATCACGCGCGGCAGTTGGCAGCGATGAAGACGGCGTTCGGGGAAGGCCGCTGATTGGGCAGCGCGGGTGGGGCGGCACCGGCAGTGTAGAATTCTTGGCATGGGAATGCCTTCATTCCGGCGCCATCGGCGGCTGCGCAGCAGCGCGGCGTTGCGAGGGCTGGTGCGCGAGACGGAACTGACGCCGGCCCACCTGGTCTACCCGCTGTTCATTGAGTCCGGGCTCTCCGGGCGGCAGCCGATCCACGCCATGCCGGGCCAAGACCGCCTTGGGCTAGACGCGCTGGGCGGCGAGGCGAGGGCGCTGAAGGGCCTCGAGATCCCGGCCGTCCTTCTTTTCGGGTTGCCTGGCTCGAAAGACGAGCACGGCAGCGGCGCGTGGGCGCGTGACGGGATTGTGCAGGAGGCGATCCGGGCGCTGAAGGACGCAAACCCGGAGCTGCTCGTGATCGGCGACGTGTGCCTGTGCGAGTACACAAGCCACGGGCACTGCGGGGTCGTGCGAGCGGACGGGAGCGTGGACAATGACGCGACTCTCCCGCTGCTGAGCGAGACGGCCGTGAGCCTCGCAGACGCGGGGTGCGACATCATTGCTCCCAGCGACATGATGGACGGGCGAGTAGCGGCGATCCGAGCCGCGCTCGATGCCTCCGGGCACAGCGAGACGCCCGTGTTGTCGTACGCGGCGAAGTTCGCCAGTGCGTTCTACGGGCCGTTTCGCGAGGCGGCGGGGAGCACTCCGGCATTCGGGGACCGGCGCGGCTACCAGATGGACCCGGCGAACGGCCGGATGGCGATGGACGAAGTGTTGACGGACATCGGCGAGGGCGCCGACATCGTGATGGTCAAGCCGGCGCTGCCGTACCTGGACGTCGTCCGTCAAGTGCGCGACGCGACCGACCTGCCGCTGGCGGCGTACAACGTGAGTGGCGAGTACAGCATGCTCATGGCAGCTATCGGGAACGGATGGCTCGATGAGAAGCGGGCCATCGACGAGGCGCTGACGAGCATCAGGCGGGCGGGCGCTGACATCGTGATCACGTACCACGCGAAGCAGTGGGTCCAGGCGAGATAGTCCGTCAGAGCGACCGGTTGAGCCCGGCGTTGTCCTCGAGTCGACGCCTGGGGCGTTTCTTTTCGATGCGGACGGCGCAGACTTTGTATTCCGGGATTCGCGATTCCGGATCGTAGACGTTGTTCGTGAGGAAGTTAGCAGCGCTGCCCTGGAGCTTAACGAAGGGGACGAAGACGTTGTGGAGCTGGACCGCGTCGCTAACGACGGCTTCTCCGGAGAGGCGACCACGGCGGGAGAGGACCATGACGGGGTCTCCCTCAACGAGACCTGCGGCTTCGGCGTCGGCCGGGTGGATCGCCACGGGGATGGTGTCGACTCGTTCGAGCAAGCCCTGGACGCGGCGGGTGATGGTGCCGCCGTGCCAGTGGTACAGAATCCGGCCCGTGTTCAGGACCAGCGGATATTCGTTGTCCGGAAGCTCTTCGCCGAGGGCCCCCTGGCGCACCGGGACGAACCTTGCAAGGCCACGGGGAAAGCTTTCGGCGTAGAGGTAGCGCGTGCCCGGGTGGTCAGGGGTGGGGCAAGGCCACTGGAGGCCGCCCTCGCGATCGAGGCGGGCGTGACTCAGACCGCGAAGGAAGGGGGTCAGGCGGGCCATTTCGTCGAAGACAGCGGAGGCGTCGGGGTAGTCGAACTGGCGTGGGTCGAGGTCGAGGCTGCGGCACATGCGGCGGGCGATGTCGCAGACGATCTGCCAATCGGCACGACTCTGGCCGACGGGTGAGATTGCGCGGCGCACCCTTTGGACGCGGCGCTCGCTGTTGGTGAATGTGCCCTCCTTTTCGGCGAACGAGCAGGCGGGCAGCACTACGTCGGCCAGCGCCGCCGTTTCGTGGAGGAAGAGGTCCTGGACGACGAGGAAGTCCAGCTGTTTGAAGGCGGCTTCGGCGTGGCGGAGGTTGGGCTCACTGAGGAGCGGGTTCTCTCCGACGATGTACATGGCGCGGACGGCGCCCGAGCTGATCTGCTCGACCATATCGGTCGCCTTGAGTCCGGGGAGGCGCGGGAGCTCGACCCCCCAGGACTCCTCGAACGGGGCGAGGAGGTCGTCGTCATAGCGCTGGTAGCCCGGCAACGAGTCCGGGATGCAGCCGGCATCGCCGCAGCCCTGCACGTTATTCTGACCGCGAAGGGGAGAAACCCCGGAGCCAGGCCTGCCGAGCTGGCCGGCCAGGAGGGCGAGGTTGAGGAGGGCGTGCGCGTTGTCGGTGCCCTGGACGTGCTGCGTGACGCCCATTCCCCAGATCAGGCAGCTGCCGGGCGGGCCGGGGTTCGGCGACGGGACCGGCGGTGGTGAGGCGTAGAGGAGCGCAGCGGCCCTGAGTTGTTCTGCGTCGAGGCCCGCGACTGCGGCGCATTGCTCGACGGTCTGATCCTGGATGGAGGCGAGCCAGGCAGTGTAGCCTTCGGTGCGGGCGGCGATGAAATCGGCGGCCGCGAGGCCGGCGTCGAGGATGGCCCGAGCCATTCCGTTGAAGACGGCGACATCGGTGCCCGGGCGGGCCTGGAGAAAGATGTCGGCGCGGTCGCAGAGGTCGATGCGGCGGGGATTGACGACGATGAGCTTCGTACCGCGGCCGTCGATGGCGCGCCGCATCCGCGAGGCGATGACGGGGTGGTTGGAGCCGGGGTCGCAGCCGACCACGAGCAGGCAGGCCGCTTCTTCGTAGTCGGCGTAGGAGTTGCTGGTGGCGCCGCTGCCGAGCTGCTGGAGCATCGCCTCGACGCTCGGCGAATGGCAGAGGCGGGTGCAGTGGTCGATGTTGTTGGTGCCCATGACGACCCGGGTGAACTTTTGCTGGACGAAAGCGTCTTCGTTCGTGGCCTTGGCGCTGGCGAAGCTGCCGAAGGCGCCGCGGAGTTCGAGGAAGCGCCGGGCCACGAGGTCGAGGGCCTCGTCCCAGGTGGCCGGCTCGAGGCGCCCGGCTCTCCTGACGAGGGGTGTGGTGAGGCGATCCGCGTGGTTGACAAAGGTGGTGCCAAAGCGGCCCTTGACGCAGAGCATGCCGTCGCTCGAGAGGTTGTCGGGGTCATCATCGACCCAGCCGATCCGGTCGTCGGAATCGATGTGGAGGACCACGCCGCAGCCGACGCCGCAGTAAGGGCAGGTCGTTGGGACGAGACGGTGCATCAGAGCCCCCCAACTTTCGGGCGCAGGGCGTGCGTTGGGCAAGTCGCGACGCACGAACCGCAAGATGTGCAGATAGAGTCGAGGAAGGACACACCGGCACCAGGGGTGACCCGAGTAGAACCGCCATGGACGGTCAGGCCGATGGCTCCGATGTGCTGCAGCTGCTGGCAGGCCGTGACACAGCGGGCGCAGAGGATGCAGGCGTCTTCGTGGAACGAGAAGAAGGGATTCGACTCGTCAACATGGGCGGCGGTGCGGGTTGGGTAGCGGCGGGAGTCGGCGGACTCGGAGCCGAGGGCTTCGGTGGTCAGGTGGCTCATCGGTCCGCCGGCCTCGCCGGAGCGGAGGTTGTGCATCCCTGCCGTTAGCTCGAGGACGCCGCGGCGGATTCGGACAGCGCGCTCATCCTCGGTGTTGACCGCCGAGACGCTGTCGGCGGGGATCGAGCAGGCGGCAACGATTCGGCCATCGGCTTCGACCAGGCAGGTGCGGCAGGCGCCGATCACGGGAAGGTCATCGTCCTTGCAGAGGTGAGGAAGGCTGAGGCCGAGGGCAAGGATCGATTCGAGGACAGAGCCTACTGGGAGCGCGTCCCGGCCGTTGATTCGGAGCGTCACCGGAAGAGCTCCGGCCAGAAGTGAAGCGCTGAGCGAATGGGGCCTGGGGCCATCAGGCCGAGCTGGCAAAGGGAGGCCGCCCCGACCACCTCGAGCAGGTCAGAGAGGCCCTCCAGCTCGCCTGCCTGCAGTGCGTCGTGAACTCGGGGAACGCCTTCGCGGCAGGGTGTGCACTTGCCGCAAGACTCGTCGGCGTTGAAGCGCGCCATGGCCAGGGCCGCGGCGCGGATGTCACAGGTGGAATCGAGGACGACCATGCCGCCCGAACCGGCGACGGCGCCGCTAGGGTGCATGAGACCGGGAAGGAGCGGGCGGTCGAATTCGGATGGAGGAAGGAAGCCGCCGGAAGGTCCACCAGCGAGCACGGCGATCACCTCGCCGGAAAGCGGTCCCCCGGCCAGGGAAACCAGGTCACCAAGGGAAGATCCGAGGGAGACTTCGTAGAGTCCGGGCCGGGGCAGGCGGCCACTAACGCTCATCAGCTTGGTGCCGGGCGCCTCGGCAGTACCGCGTGAGCGAAAGGTCTCGACGCCTTCCCGGAACAGGACAGAGAGATGCGCGATGGACTCGACGTTGTTGACCACGGTCGGCATGCCGAAGAGGCCCGACTGGACCGGGAAGGGCGGCCGCGTGCGGGGCACGGGTTTACGGCCCTCGATGGCGTTGAGCAGCGCGGACTCCTCGCCGAGCACGTAGCCACCACCACCAGGGATGACGGTGGGACGGACAGCGAAGAGGCGAGCGCCTGAATCCAGCGCCGCGTCCAGCGAGGCTCGGGCGGCTTGAGCTTCGCCGTTGATGAAGATGACGATTAGCGCGGGGCGAAGAACTTCCGCGGCGATGGCCAGCCCTTCAAGGAAGCGGCGGGGCCGGCGGCAAAGGAGGGAACGATCCTTGAACACGCCGGGTTCGCCTTCCTCGGCGTTGATGACGAGGGCGACGGGGCGACCCTCCGAAAGAGCGGCCGACCATTTGCGGCCGACGGGGAAGTAGGCTCCCCCACGCCCCCTTAGGCCGGACTGTTCGACGGCCGAAAGGGCGGCTGTCTGGCCGAGGGCCCGGGCTCGGTCGAGGCCAGCCCAATCGGCAACGTCGGGAGCAAGGAGCGGACCTCGATGTCGCAATGCCTCTTCCGGGACTGGGACCTCGAGTCCGGGCGCCGGAGCATCGAAGCAACGGAAGCGGCAGCCGACCGCTCGCTGAGCGGAGGTGAGCGCGGCACCGAGCAAGAGGCAGCTCAGCCCCATGCAGACAGGTTCCAGGCTTGAGGGCGGGGCAAAGCTGAAGTCGGGGTAGGAGGTCGCCACCTCCCAAGCTTCGGCGATAGGGATCCGGAGCCTGCCGGCGAGAGCGGTCACGGACGCCGTGGAGAGGAATCCGTCGCGGGCCTCGGATTCATGAAGGAGAGGGAGAAGGTGGGATCGGAGGCTCATCGCGCCCGCGGAATCGGACATGGAGCCATGCTATCGCCCGGCCGGGATTGTTGCCTACGCGCCCTTCCGAAGGGCCACGTTAGCGGCGGCGGCAAGAGCGGCGTGGGCCACGACTGTGCGCCGCGATGGCGCGGGCTCCTGGCAGGCGCGCAGGAAGACGGCATCGACGGTATCGGCCAGGCCGCGGGCGCGAGCCTCGGCGCGGACGTAGGCCACGGTCGAGGAGATGGTGGCGTCGAAGCCATGCCACTCATCGCAGCGGATAACGCGAAGATGGCGGGAGGATTCATTCCATTCGAACATTATCCGAGGATGAGAGCCGGGGCCGGCGGAGTAGCGGGTGTAGCCGCCGAGGTATTCCTTGGTGAGGTGGAGGCCGCGGCTGCCGGGATCGATGGAAACTCGGTGGAGGCCTTCCCAGAGGTCTCCGAGGGCGAGAAGGAGGCGGAAAGCCACGTCAGAAGTATCGGCGCGCACCTGGGCCTCCCAACTCGAAGGAAGTGAGTGCCGCGTCGCCCGTCCCCTGGCGGCAAGGCCGGATTCTACGCCGATCGTGGGCGACCTGCGCAAGTACTTCTCAAGGAGAAACAGGGGCAAATGCTGGCCTCGATTAAAGGACCGACATCATGGCCGGAGGTAGGAAGCGAGAGCCTCGGGGAGTGGAGTGAGACGAAGGCCGAAGGCGGCGACGAGGGCGGAGGTGTCCGCCGTGCCGTCCATGGTGATGAAGTCGACAGCGCCCGGAGTGAGCGGCCGGCCCGGGGCGAACTGGAGGGCGCCGGCGATCACTTTCATCAGAGCCTTCGGCTGGTGGAACAGCGGGCGGCGGCGGCCAGCGACTTCGAGGGCGGTGCGAATGACCTGGTCCATGGTCAGTACCTCGGGTCCGCCGATCTCGAAGAGGCCGGAGTGGGAGGAGGGGTCTTCGAGGGCGGCGGCGACGTGAACGGCGAGATCGTTGACGAAGAGGGGGTTGATGCGCGTACGGCCGTCTCCAATGACGGGCACGAACGGGAGGCGGCGAGCAAAGCCCAGGAAGCGATTGAGCGATACATCGCCAGGCCCGTAGGTCCAGCTCGGGCGGAAGATAGTGTGGGCGAGGCCACTGGCGACGATGTGCTGTTCTTCTTGCCACTTAAAGCGGTGCCATGGGTACGCGGCGTCAGGGGCGGCGCCAACTCCGCTCAGGCCGATGAAGCGGGAAACCCCCGCGGCGACCGAGGCATCGACGAGGTTTCGGGTGCCGCCAAGGTCGATGCGTTCGAAGGTCAAGCCTTTTCGCGGGTTCTCGATCGGCGAGTTGGGGAACTGAACAGCGTCGACCACGGCATCGACGCCGGCGAGGGGCCTGGCGAGGGAGGCCGGGTCGGTGACGTCCCCTGCAAGCCACTGGACCTCCGGGGGGAGAAGGCCGGCGGATGGCCGCGAGCGTGAGAGGACGCTCAGGGTGTGTCCGCGCTCGACCAGGGCACGGGTTATTTCGCGCCCGAGGAAACCGGTACCGCCAGCGACCAGGATTCGCATCGTCCCTTCCTTCACGGCCGGTTCCACGGTCCACCGTAGCAGTCGCGCGGGCTCAAGGCGGTGGGCCAGCCGACGCTGGTTACGTTGACACCTCGAAGAGGCGATTCCTACGATCGCTTCATGGTTGAGAACGAGGAGACGGCGACCCGGCTGCAAGGTGTGGGCCATCGGGTGACGGGCCCGCGGCGTGCGGTGCTGGAAGCGATAGCCGCTTCGCTGTCACCGTTCACGGTGGAGGACATCTGCGCGGCGGCGCCGGACGTGGGCCGGGCGACGGTGTTCCGGACGATGAAGATCCTGCAAGAGCTCGAGCTGGTCTGCCGGGTGCCGCTGGAAGACGGAAGCGTGCGCTACCAACTTTCGCGTGGCGGGCATCATCACCACCTGATATGCAGCGAGTGTGGCGCGGTGAGCGAGTTCAGCGACCCGCATCTCGACTCGTTGATACGGCAGAACGCGCAGACAGAGGGATTCCAACTCGACGGCCACAGCCTGGAGCTCTACGGGCGGTGTGCAGCCTGTTCACGATAACCGGGACAGGGGGCGTAGCCCTTTATTCCGGCCTGGCAGTGACGACTATCGAATTGCAGAGGGGCAGTTCGGAGCGCACGCCGCGGGCGGTCGAAAAACGCACTGACGAAGGAATCGTGCCAGGAAATGCTGGTTTTGGGCCGGCGGACTGCTATATATTCCTAACGGCGGGGGTCCACGGAGTCCCTTATCGATTGAATTGAGAGATCCATAGTTGCGCGAGCGGGCGTACCGGAACCGAGAGCCGCTGGGCAAGGGTTCAAAGCGGCGGCGTTGGAGGTGTTTCGACATCGCGATTATGTGAATCTGTGTTCCAACCGGTTTACCGAATGTTGACATTAAGCGGTTGGAGAAGCACCTTACCGTCCGGTTAATCGAAGAGGAGGGAACCAAAACGATGACCAGACCCCGATGGAGGGCGCTCATAGGCGTCCTTGCATTATTCGCCCTGGCCAGCATTGCTGTGGCCTGCGGCGACGACGATAGCACGGGCGGGGGCGGCACAACCCCGGGCGCGACGACTGCCGTACAGGACGTCAAGCCGTCGGGCACGATTACCATCAGAGGTATCCAGTTCGAAAGCTGGGACCCGCACTTCTCCGACTTTTCGCAGGACATCGGCCACTTCTTCATGGTGTGGCGCGGCCTGTATCACCTCGACGCGAAGGACCAGCCTGAGGCCGCGATGGCCGACGGCAAGCCGACCGTATCTGCGGACGGCAAGACGTACACCGTCAAGGTGAAGCCGGGACTGAAATGGTCAGACGGTCAACCGCTCGACGCGAACGATTTCGTCCTCGGGCTGCAGCGCACCTGCAATCCCGATAACGCAGGGCACTATCAGTACATCCTGACAGCCGTCGTTGGTTGCGATGCCTACTACGGCGCCGCGAAGAAGACCGACGCGGAGAAGGCAGACCTGCTGAAGGGCGTCGGCGTGCGCGCTATCGATGCGAACACGATCGAATACAAACTCACGGACCCGCAGCCGACCTTCACAATCTTGCTTGCGCTGTGGCCGACGTTCCCCGTGCCGAAGCACCTTGTGAAGACGGTAGACGGGAAGTGGCCGGGGCCGCTGGAGAACGTCTACAACGGACCGTTCATGCCAAAGGCCTACACGGAGAAGGACAAGATCGAACTCGTCCCGAACCCGAACTGGTCGGGGAGCGTGAAGGCCAAGGTCGAGAAAATCATCATCCGCTATATCGATGACCCGGCGGTGGCGCTCAATGCCTACCGGACGGGCGAGATCGACGCAACGGACGTGCCTTCGACGCAGCTCGACGCCGTGAAGAAGGACCCAGTCCTGAGCAAGGAACTCATCGAATACGCGGCGACGCGAACCACAGGCCTGGAGCCGAACCTCAAAGATCCGCTCATGGCCAAGAAGGACGTGCGTCTCGCTCTGTCGCAGGCGACCGACCGCAAGACCCTGAACGATGTGGTCTTGAAGGGCGCGAATATCACTGATACGAACTGGATGCCTCCGGATCGTTCGGGCGCGAAAGCGAATGCGTTCGATTCAGTGATCGGGTTCGACGCGACGAAGGCGAAGGACAGCCTGAAGAAGGCGGGCTACGAGAACGGCGCCGGGTTCCCGAAACTGGTGTTGCTGCAGACCGATACGGCGACCAACAAGGCCGTCGGTGAATTCCTCCAGGCGGAATGGAAGAAGCACCTCAACATCACGCTAGACCTCGAGTTCACGGATTCGAAAACTCGGTCTTCCCGGTTCAACAGCGGCCAGTTCCAACTGGTGCTTGGCGGCTGGGGCGAAGACTACCCGGACCCTGAAAACTGGATCCTGGGTCTGTACGAGACAGGCGGCTCGATCAACAAGCAAAGCTGCAGCATGCCGGAAGTCGACGCGCTAATTGCCAAGGCAAAATTCAACCAGAAAGACGAAGAGCGCCGGCAGCAGTATCGCGACGTCGAGAAACTCGTGGTCGAGAACATCTGCGGGCAGGGCCCGATGTGGCACGTTGGCTTCCACCGGGTGGTGAAGCCGAGCATCAAGGGGATGATCGAGAACAAGAAGCCTGACGATCACTTCGTGCCAGGCGACCATCATCCGGAGAACTGGTCGAAGAAGTAGCCTGCCTAAGTCTTCGCCCAGGGAGGCGCCGTGCGCCTCCACTACGAACAGGGGCTGGGATCTCCGAGTCGGGGATCCCAGCCCCCTAACATCGGCAGGAACGCTCGATGCTCGCGTACACGATTCGCAGGGTGGTCTTCATCGTCCCGCTGTTGCTGGCGGTGTCGAGTATCACGTTCTTCCTCATGCATGGTGTCCAGGGCGGCCCATTCGATACCGACAGGCCTCTGTCGGAGTCCACCCGGCAGAGACTCAATGAGCGCTACGGGCTGGACAAGTCCCTCCCCGAGCAGTACGCCCAGTACATCGGCAACGTCTCGAAGGCGGATTTCGGGATCTCGTTCTCGAATGACCGGCCGGTGCGCGACATCATCAAGGATCGCTTTGGAATTTCGGTCCAGCTGGGCCTGTCGGCCTTCGTCATGGCCGTTACGTTTGGCCTGTTGCTGGGCGTCGTTTCGGCGATCTTCCAGAACGGCTTGCTCGACTACGTGGGGGTGTTTTTCGCGACTATCGGGGCAGCGTTACCGAGCTTCATCCTTGCGCCAATCATCGTGATCGTCTTCGCGGTGGAATTTGGCTGGTTCGACGCGCTGGGTTGGGAGCTATTCAACTACAAGAAGATGGTCCTGCCGATGGTGGCGCTGGGAACGCTGCCGACGGCTTACGTGGCTCGAATCACCCGCGCTTCGATGCTGGACGTGCTGCGCCAGGACTACATTCGCACGGCGCGGGCAAAAGGCCTGACCGAGTCGTTGGTCGTAGTCCGCCACGCAATGAAGAACGCGATGATCCCTGTGCTGACAATCCTCGGGCCGATCCTGGCGACCCTGATCACCGGGTCGTTCATCGTAGAACGAGCGTTCGCGATCCCTGGGCTGGGCTTCACTTTTGTGAACTCGGTACTGATCCGCGACTACGGGGTGATCATGGGCGTGACGCTGTTCTACGCGGTTCTAATCGCAATCATGAATCTCGCGGTGGACCTGCTTTACGCCGTAGCCGATCCCCGGATCAGGTTGTAGGAGCCGTCGATGGCTGCTAATCAGTCGATTGCCCAGCCGTTCGATTTCGCCTCGCACGAGATCCACACCAAGCAGCGGGGTCTATGGAGCCAGGCGTTCTTTCGGCTGATGCGCAACCGGCTGGCACTGGCGGCGGGCATCCTGCTCATCGTCGTGGGTTCGATCGCGATCCTGGGCGAGATCACCGATGTGGTGCAGCGGCACGACCCGACCCTCCAGCAGTACACCGACACCAACGCCGAGCCGACCGGTGGCTTCTGGCTCGGGACGGACACGCTCGGCCGAGACATGTGGGCAAGGGTGCTTGGCGGAACGCTGCTTTCGCTTAAGGTCGGATTTGGGGCGGAAGCCGTCGTTCTCCTCATCGGGATCACGGTGGGGATGAGCGCGGCCCTGGGGGGGAAGTGGTCGGACGGGGCGCTGATGTGGGTCACGGACCTGGCGTACGCCTTCCCGGACCTGTTGATGATCATCCTCTTCCGGCAGGTGCTGTTCGGGCGGGATTGGCCAATCATAGGTTCCGGGGACCCCCAGATCCCGGGCCTGCCCGGGTACTTGCTTGTGACAATCATGGCGATCTCGTTCGTCAGCTGGGTGACGATAGCGCGACTGATCCGTGGGCAAATGCTGTCGATAAAGGAGCAGGACTACGTAACCGCGGCGCGCGCCATCGGCGCCAGCCCGTTCCGAATCGTGCGAGGGCACATGCTGCCAAACACGCTCAGCACGGTGATCGTGGCGGTGACGTTCGGGATCCCGACGCGGATTTTCGCTGAGGCGTCGCTGGCCTTCATCGGGCTTGGGGTGCCGCCGCCGGCGGCAAGCCTCGGGTCGCTGATCACCGACGGATACGACAATCTGCTCGCGAACAACCTGCTTGTGGTGTGGCCGGCGGCGATGGTGGCGACGCTGATGTTGTGCTTCACGTTCCTCGGGGATGGGCTAAGGGACGCGCTGGACCCGCGCACGAAGCGGTAGGCAGGGGAGACGGGAGCGCTCGTCGGTTTGCCGCCCTGAGAGGGCGCTGATACGATCGCCAGGTTCGGGCGCGGGGCTGTAGCTCAATCGGGAGAGCGCAACACTGGCAGTGTTGAGGTAGAGGGTTCGAATCCCTCCAGCTCCACCACAATTCTGAATTCAAACGAGACAATAAGAACGGCTGGATCGGAGCGAAGGGCGGAAATGTTGCCCTACTATCGCTCGTGCCTCAAGTTGGGTTCGGTGCGTGTTGCCAGTGGCTAGACAATCCATCCCGGCGGCCGTACTGGAAGCCTTCGGTTGTTCGGGCGCGCCAAAGTGCCTGCTCGAGGGCGGGGTGATGAACCGCAACTGGCGGGTCGACGTCCCGGGCCATCCAATCGTCCTCCGCCGCTACAACCTCGCCCGGACCGCTCGCGCCGTCCTCTGGGAGCACGAACTGGTTAGCTTCGCTGGCAGTCGGGGATGGACGGTCCCGAACCCAATTGAGGCCCGAACTGGTTCGACCCTCCTGGAATATGGCGGGCGTCTCTGGTCGGCGTCGACCTTCCTTGAGGGCGAACCGGGCCGGGAGGACAGTGTCGGGATGCGCTTTATCTACGGCCGCCTGCTCGCCCGCCTCCACGACGACATCGCCACGTTCGGCGGAGGGCAACAGCGGCCAGGCTTCGGCAAGACATGGGAGCTCGATGTGATGGTCGAGGCCGCTGATACGGGGACGTTCGATGAGCTCCTTTCCGCGTTCAGCAGAGACTATTCCGAGCTGGGTTCGACCGTGAGCCGCGAGCGCTACCGCAGTCTCCGGGAGCTTTCCCGCCTCCACTATCCCGACCTGGTCGACTATCCCATCCACGGCGATTTCCAACCCAAGAACCTCCTCTTCAAGGACGAACAGCTCAGCGGGGTCCTGGACTTCGACCAGTGCCGCCGCGATGCCCTCGTCTGCGACATAGCACCCCTGCTGATGCCGTTCCAGCCGCTCAATCCTCGGTCCTGCGCAGCGCTCCTCGAGGGCTATGAATCGGTACGTCCGCTGTCGGACGCAGAGTGGGAGGTGTTGCCAGCGCTGGTGCGCGCCGCCCTGCTCTGGTGGGTCGCTTTCCTGTTGGTCCGTTGGCGTAAGGAGGGCGGGGAACCAGCCAGTATCGAAAGGACGATGAATCAACGATTCCCTGCGTTCGATGCCGACGAAAAGAGCATCGGCTCACTGCGCCGTAGTCGTCACCGGGTTGGCAGGGCCAGACGGGAGGGTGCGAATCCACTCCAACCTCCAACCAACGAACACTTCGAAATCTGACCCTGACTCACGCCTGGGCGACGTTGCGACCCTCGGCGCGCCATTCTGGCAGGCCACCTTCGAGGCGCTGGGCCTCGAAGCCATGAAACCGCAGCAGCGCGACCGCTTCGTCGGCGAAGAGGCAATAGGCGCCGCGGCAGTAAGCGACGATTCGGCGGTCGCGCGGGAGTTCGCCTAGCCGGGCCGGCAGTTGATCTATCGGGAGTGACACCGCGCCCGGCAGGTGGCCACTTTCGAACTCGATTTGAGGGCGGACATCGATCAGGAACACCTGGCCGCCCTCAATTAGCCCTTCGAGTGCGCTGCGGGGAATCCGGGGCTCGTCTTCGGCGCCTCCGACCGCGAAGTCGTGCGCGAGCTGCCCGACTTCGGCCAGGCGCGATTGGGCCACCGTCCTGAGGTCTAGCCAGAGCCGCAGCACGGAGTCGTCGGCGAGGCGATAGAGCACCTTTGTCCCTTCGCGCTGGGTTTCTACGAGCCTGGCGGTGCGGAGGGTCTGAAGGTGCTGCGAAACGTTGGCGAGGGACATCTCGGTTTCGGCTGCCAGCGCTTCCACGTGTCGCGGCCCCTGTGCGAGGAGATCGATGAGCTCGAGCCGCCGATCAGAGGCGAGTGCCTGAGCAACCCTCGCGAACTCGGCGTACAGGCGCTGTTTGAACTGGCGGTGGCTCACAGATCAGAGGGTAGCCGCGCGGATCCTAATTAGCAATTGTTCAAGTTATATATTGACAACTAGATTATTTGGGGCAGATACTTCCGCCAGCCCGCTCTCGACGAGCTTGCGAGGGACCTCTTGGCAGATTCGACCGCCGTCATCCTCGGCCTGCGCGCGAACTGGCGGCAATTCCTCCTGCTGGTGGCGATCAACGCCTTCGTCGGGGGGATGGTCGGTCTCGAACGCTCAGTCCTCCCTCTCCTCGCTCGCGACGAATTCGGGATCGCTTCGAAGACTGCGACGGTCTCGTTCATCGCCACATTCGGCCTCGCGAAAGCGTTTGCGAACCTTTCGGCCGGTCACCTCTCCCAACGCTGGACTCGTCGCAATGTCCTGATCGCCGGTTGGATGTTTGGAGTGCCGGTGCCGTTTGTCCTGATGTTCGCCCCGAGCTGGAACTGGGTAATCGCGGCCAACGTCCTGCTCGGGCTCAACCAGGGCCTGGCCTGGTCCATGACCGTGAACATGAAGGTCGACCTCGCCGGACCTCAGCGGCGCGGCCTGGCACTGGGCCTCAACGAGGCGGCCGGGTACCTGGCGGTCGCGGTTGCAGCCTTCCTCACGGGTGTCATTGCGCAGGCTTACGGCCTGCGCCCCGAACCGTTCTACCTCGGCATCGTCTTTGCAGCGCTCGGGCTTGGGCTCAGCGTCCTCTTCGTGCGCGATACGAAGCCCTTTGTCCACGCGGAATCGGCCTTGCACGCGGCCACCCCGAGTACATCGCTCTGGCACGCCTTCGCGGAGACGACCTGGCGCAGGCCACACCTCTTCGGTATCAGCCAGGCGGGGTTTGTGAACAATCTCAATGATGGCCTGGCGTGGGGCATCCTGCCGCTCTTCTTCGCCGCCCAGGGACTCAGTCTCGAGCGGATCGCCTTGCTCGCCGCCGCCTACCCATTCGTCTGGGCCGCACTTCAGTTGGTGACGGGCTGGGCGAGCGATTCCCTCGGGCGCAAGCGCCTCATCGTGGCCGGTATGCTCCTCCAGGGGGCGGCCCTCGTCGTGCTCGCGGCGAGCGCGACCTTCGCCTGGTTCCTCATCGGGGTCGCCTTCCTGGGGCTGGGGACTGCGCTGGTCTATCCCACGCTGCTCGCGGCCATCGGAGACGCCGTCCATCCCGGCGAACGCGCTTCGAGTCTCGGTGTCTACCGCTTCTGGCGCGATCTGGGCGCCGCCGCCGGAGCCCTCGTCGGGGGGGCAGTGGCGGATCTCTTTGGGCTTGAATCAGCCATCTGGGTGGTCGCAGGATTGACGATCTCGTCGGGCGTTGTCGCTGCCGTCTTTGTCGACGGGCCCGCTGCCACCGCTCGCAGGCCGATCAGCGCGGAGGCAGCACGATGAACGTCATCCCGTTTGTCCACGAAGGCCTGGGCAACAGCTCGTACCTCGTCGAGCTACCCGGCAGCGCCGGGGCGCTCATCGACCCGGACCGGACGGTCGGCCGCTACCTCGCCGCCGCCGAGGCGCGAGGATTCACGATTCGCCACATCTTCGAAACCCACCTCCACGCCGACTTCGTCTCGGGCGCAAGGGAGGCTGCCGCCCTCACCGGGGCGCGTCTCTTCATCTCCAAAGGAGCGAACTCGCAGCTGCGCCACACGCCGCTCGTCCATGGCCAGCGCCTGGAGCTCGACGGAGTCGAAGTCGAGGCGATCGCCAGCCCGGGCCATACACCCGAGCACCTGGGCTACGTGTTCCGCATGGGCTCGCGGCCCCCGGCTCTCTACAGCGGCGGCTCGCTCATCGTCGGCGGCGCGGGTCGCACCGACCTCATCGGTCCCGACGTGACCGACGCGCTCACACGCGCGCAGTTCCGCTCGATCCGCGAAGCGTTCGCGGTCCTCCCTGATGAGACCCTCCTCTACCCGACCCACGGCGGGGGCTCGTTCTGCTCGACCGGCCCGGGTTCGGCGCGCACCTCAACGCTCGGTCTGGAGCGCCGCACCAACCCTCTCCTCGCGTGGAGCGACGAAGACGAGTTTGTCCACTGGTTCCCAACTAGCTTCCCGGCGGTCCCCGACTATTTCTTCCGCATGCGGGCAATCAACCAGGCCGGCCCGCGCCTCCGCCAGGAGGTAGCCGACCCAGCGCCGCTGGCCCCCGGCGAATTCGACCGGGCGGCCCGAAACGGCGCGCTCATCGTCGACACCCGGCAACAGGCCGACTTCATGGCGGTGCACATCCCGGGGGCACTCGCCATCCCGTTCCGCGACGTGTACGCGACCTGGCTCGGCTGGCTTGTCCCTCCCGACACCCCCCTCCTCTTCGTGACCGGGGACGAACCGTTGGCTACCGTCCTCGACGAGTCGCTGCTGGTTGGTTACGAACGCTTCGCGGGCTACCTCGAGGGCGGCATGGGCGCCTGGGAAGGCGCCGGTCTCCCCGTGACGCAGGCGGCGCTCTGCGACGCCGTCGACGGCC
The DNA here is from genome assembly GCA_041488155.1 of Tepidiformaceae bacterium. Classification (GTDB taxonomy): domain Bacteria; phylum Chloroflexota; class Dehalococcoidia; order Tepidiformales; family Tepidiformaceae; genus JBGPOS01. The sequence continues at coordinate 1,777 of JBGPOS010000036.1, read as the reverse complement.
GCCGGGCACTTGCCGCGGGCGCCGTCGCGGTCGACGTCCGGGAGCCCGACGAGTACCTCGCGGGTCACATCCCGAACGCGCTTCACATCCCTCTCGGTGCTCTCCAGCGACGCCTCGGCGAGGTCCCCGCAGGGGTTCCCCTGCTCACCTATTGCGGCCATGGCGAACGTTCCGCCACGGGCCTTTCCATCCTCGAACGTGCCGGCTTCGGTCCTCTCTCAAACCTCGACCTGGGTACCGAGGGCTGGACCGCCGCCGGCTTTCGACTCGCGACGGGAGCGGCGTGACCGGCCTCCCGCCCACCAACCTCCAGAAAGGAAGTCCACCCATCGTGAATCAAGAGGCCCTACGAGAGTATCTGCTAACAATCGCCAGAGACGGCTACGCCGACACAGAGAAGCAACGCGAGTGGAAAAAGCTGCCGGACCGTTCCACTACCATCGCACACCAGTCCGGACAGTGGAGGATGGACGACAACTTCTTCGGCGGCGAACCTTACGGCGGCCGCGAAGTCGTGTTCTTCGAAGACCGACCGGTCTGGATGATGGTCTACTTCGGCGAAGTCGCGACCAGCGAATCGAACGTGGGAGCCGTGTATGCCTGTCTACAGAAAGCGCTCAGTGAGCCCGACGAGGTGACCCCCGTGAGAGGGCCGCGCGAGATCCAACTCGACTCGATGAAGTACGAGACAACCTGGGAAGGGGACATCCTCAGGTTCAAGGGAGTGGAGAGAATCTCGCGCGACGGCGAGGAGATCTACACCGCCTCATACGCCGGAGGGTTGGTCGATCGGCGAGGCGAGTGAGGCCGACTTGCGACCCATCGGATGAACTGCCTGGGAGGGAGATTCAGATGACGAGCACACCCATCGGTATTGCAACTGTCGACCGCGAAGAGCTTCGCAGGCGCATCTCGGAGAAGTACCGGGAGGTGGCCACCAACCCCGAACTTGGCTTCCATTTCCACACCGGGCGGCCGCTTGCGGGGATGCTCGGCTACCCTGACGCGGTCGTCGACGGGCTCCCTCAGGGCACCGTCGAGTCGTTCGCCGGCACCGGAAACCCATTTCTCTTCGGCGACCTGGCGCCGGGAGAGGCAGTGCTCGATGTCGGATGTGGCGCCGGCTTCGACACCCTCATTGCGGCGCAACAGGTGGGGCCGAGCGGGAGCGTAGTGGCGGTTGACATGACCGAAGAGATGCGGGCGAAGGCACGAGCCGGGGCGCAGACCTTGGGGCTCGCCAACGTCGAAGTGCGAGAAGGATTCGCTGAACGGCTCCCGGCGGAAAACAACTCCTTCGATGTCGTGATAAGCAACGGTGTCATCAACCTCTGCCCCGACAAGCAGGCCGTCTTTCGCGAGATGTTTCGGGTGCTGAGGCCGGGGGGACGGCTCCAGGTGGGAGACATCCTCGTCCACAAAGAAGTGCCCCAGGAAGCCAAAGACGACATCGACCTGTGGAGCGGCTGAATTGCCGGAGCTCTGCTGGATGCAGAGTGGAGGCAGATATTGCGTCTCACTGGATTCGTTGATGTGGTGATGTCCAACGAGGTCGACGTTTTCTCCGGGAGTAAGCACGAGTCCGACGCGAAGGAGTTCGACACTCGCGGGGTCACGGTGTTCGCTCGCCGGCCCTGACGACCACCTCAAGCGCGCGGATGACGGCCCGTCGTAGAATGCGGCCGGACGTACATACCTGCCGGGAGGGGAACACCATGGACCGACCGCTGCTCGTGGGAGCACAGGCTTCCAATCCTAACGGCGTGACTATCTGGCG
>JBGPOS010000035.1:0-37888 GCA_041488155.1 Tepidiformaceae bacterium | reverse complement strand
CACCCTGCTTCTTCGGGGTGGACCTCGCCACCAAGTGGGAGCTCATCGCGGCGAACAAGAGCATCGACGAAATACGGCAGCACATCGGCGCCGACACGCTCGGCTACCTCAGCCTCAAAGGACTTGTGCAGGCCACAGGGCAGAGCAACGAGACGCTCTGTAACGCCTGCTTCACCGGCAACTATCCGATCAACGTCCAGATGCACCTCGACAAGCTCGACGTGATCCCGGGCGCCATACCGGCCGAACTGGCGGCCGCCGAGAGTCTCAACCGCGCCGGCCGCCCATAGCCGGTCGCCCTTTCTCCAGCGGACTGTACCCTTCATCCATGGTTACCAGACACGGCCTGACCGTCGCCGAGTACCTCAGGCTTCCCGAGGAGCCGCCCTACCTCGAATACCTGGACGGAGAGGTTGTTTCGAAAGTAGCTCCCGATCGACGCCACTCTGACATCGTGGTCGAACTCATCGAAGCCCTCGCCGCCTACCGTAAGCTGCATGGTGGCCATTCCGCGGTCGAAGGGCGGGTCGGCTTCGAAGACCCCGCCGATACCCGTTTTCTGCTCCCGGACGTCTCTTACTGCGCCAGCGGTCGTCCGCGAGGCGACCGGATCATGACGCCGCCGCCGCTCGCTATCGAAGTTCGTTCCACCGACCAGTCGCTCGCGTCGCTCCGGGAGAAGTGCCGCTACTACCGTGCTCACGGGGTTGACGTCGCCTGGCTGATCGACCCGGTGTCGCGCCGGGTCGAAGTCTTCGACGGCGCCCGAGAAGGCCCTGTCGTGGACGGAGAGGCGTCGCTCGAATCGCCGTCCCTTCCCGGCTTCCGGCTCGCGCTTCGGGACCTCTTCGCCGTACTCGACGAGCCCGACATTTGAGCGAGGTCTGGTACAATCGCCTCATGGTGATTCGACACCGGGTGACTGTCGCGCAGTATCTGGCCCTCCCCGAGGAACCGCCGTACTTCGAATACCTGGACGGAGAGGTCATCGAGAAGGCCATGCCGAACCGCGACCAGGGAGTCATCGCCGAGGAGCTTGCTCTCCACCTTGGTCCATATCGCCGCCGCGTGGGCGGGATCTCGGGCCCCGAACTGCGTGTCGTGTTCGAAGACGCCGGACAGACGGCCTATCGGCTACCTGACTACGCCTACTGGGCTCCCGGCAAGCCGCAGGGTGGCCCGGCCGTGATGCTTCCGCCGACCCTCGCCGTAGAGATCCGATCGCCCGACGAGGCGGTCGCCCGGCTGCGGGAGAAGTGCCGTTACTACCGCGCTCACGGAGTTGCCGTCGCCTGGCTCATCGACCCCGTCGCCCGCCGGGTGGAAGTCTTTGACGGCGCCCGAGACGGCCTTGTCGTGCACGGTGAGGCGTCGCTCGAATCGCCGTCCCTTCCCGGCTTCCGGCTCGCCCTGGCGGACCTCTTCGCCGTCCTCGACGCCCCCGATTCTTAGTACCACCGCCCGAACGCGATCTCCCGGCCGCACCCCTATACTGCCCGCACTCCAATCGAGGTCACCTCATGCTCGAACGAACTGATCGCCTCGCGCTCGCGGTCAAGGAGTGCGCTCCGGCCGTCGAGACGTTCGCCCGCATCTTCGACACCGTGATGGTCGACGATCGGACCGACCCGGCCGCCGGCGCACGGCGCGTGACACTCCAGTGGGGCCGGGACCAGATCGAGCTCTTCGAGCCCACCGGCCCCGGACCCGTCGCCGGCTTCATCGACGAGGGCCGGCGCGGCCTTTTCGCCGGCGGCTTCTCCCTCGCCGACCCTGCGGCCCTTGCCGCCCGTCTACAGCGCGAGGGCGTCCGCGTGCACGAGCAGGGAACCGACCGCTTCACGATCTTCCCGGCCGACCTTAACGGCACAGGCGTCATCCTCAGCAAGACCGTCGAGCACGACCGCGTAGGGCTCAACGACCGTATCTGGCAGATTACCTACGCGGTCGACGCCCTCGAGCCTGCTATCGCGACCTACACGCGACTCTTCGGCCTGCAAGACCGGTTCACGAACCGCTACGTCAGCGAAGGGTATGGCTACGACGGCGCGATCACCTGGTTCGATGCCCGTGACGGCGGCCCGCTCGACAGCCTCGAATACCTCTACCCTACCGAGCCGGACAAGGCCGTCGCTCGCTTCGTCCGCAAGGGTGGCAACGGCATCTACATGGCCAGCATCCACACCGGCGACGTGGCCGAGATCCAGCGCCGCGTATCATCGACCGGCCCCGGCTGGGACGCTGGCCTCGGCGACTTCGGCGGCTTCATCCATCCGCTCCGCCTGCACGGCCTGCTCCTTGGCCTGACCACGTTCAAGCACTGGAACGCCCACCGCCCGCTGCCCTCCACCGCCTGAGGGCGGCCCGCACGAGAGGGGTCACAGAAGCTGTCACCTGTCACCTGTCACCTGTACCCTAGGCTGGTGACGGGTGAGCGCCAGTACGCAGCAGCAGGCGTCGACATCGCCGGCCGCAGCCGCTTCGCGAGGTGCGGCCTGCTCGCCGGTGTCCCACCCTGCCAAGGCTGATGGCCCACCTCATCGCCATCGCCGGCCCAAATGGCGCCGGCAAGAGTTCCACTGCGCCGGCCTTGTTGCGCGACCTGTTCGAACTCGACAACTTTGTCAACGCCGACGTGCTGGCGCAGGAAATCTCGCCGATGGAGTCGACCGCAGCCGTCCTTGCGGCCGGCCGCGCCGTGCTTCGGGAGATGGACCGGCTGGCCCGCTCCGGGGTTGATTTCGCCTTCGAGAGCACACTGGCCAGCCGAAGCCTCGCGCCCTGGGTGCGCTCGCTCTGCACGGAACGAGGCTACGCCTTCCATCTGATCTACCTGTGGCTACCGAGCCCGGCTCTTGCCGCCGCCAGGGTTGCGCGACGGGTGGCGATGGGCGGCCATGATGTGCCGCCCGAGGTAGTCCGCAGACGCTTCTACCGGAGCCTCAAGAACCTCTTCGAGCTCTACCAGCCCCTGGCGGAATCGTGGCATTACTACGACAACTCGAGTGTGACTGGAGTCCCTCGCCTCATTTCAGCAGGGAACGGCCGCAACACCGTCGCGGTGTACGATGAGGAAGTCCTTCGGGCGATGCAGGAGGCTGGCCATGGCAGCACCAGATAAGCGACCTGACATCAGCGCCCTCTTCGCCGACGGCCGCGAGATCGACCAGGCCGTCCGTCGTGGCGCGCGGGCGGCGGTCCTTCGGCACAAGGCCGCCGGCCAGCCTGTCGCGGTCTGGAAGGATGGAAGGGCGATCGAACTCCCCGCGGACGAAGTGCTCAGGGAGCAGCGCCAGTACGCAGCAGCCGGGGTCGACATCGCCGCTCGCAGCCGCTTTGCCGCCGGCCTGCCCGGCATCCTCGCGCAGGCCCGCCGGCCAGAGGTCCTCAGCGATGCCGGGCCGTTCAGCGGCCTCTTCCGCCTCGGCGACCGCTACCACGACCCTGTCCTCGCGGCCAGTGCCGATGGCATCGGGACCAAGGTGAAGGTACACCTCGCCGCCGGCCGCCTCGATCTCTGCGGCCCAGACATTCTTGGCCACAGCGTCAACGACATCCTCGCGTGCGGCGCCGAGCCGCTGTTCTTCCTCGACTACATCGCCGGCAACGGCCTCACGAACGACCAGAAGACGACGCTCGTCGAAGGTGTCGCCCGCGCCTGCGCCGATGCCGGCTGCGCCCTCCTCGGCGGCGAGACCGCCGACATGCCCGACGTCTATGCCCTCGGCGAATTCGATCTCGCGGGCTTCATGGTCGGCGTGGTCGAACGCGACCGCGTCATCGATGGCTCGAAGGTGGCCGCCGGCGACCTGCTGTTCGGCATCCCCAGCTCAGGCCTCCACACCAACGGCTTTTCGCTTGCCCGCAAAGTACTCAACATCGCCGACGGCGAGCCGCTCGAAGAGACCCGCCAACGTCTTGAAGAGCGGCCTACCCTCCTGGGTGGCGAGTCCCTGGGCGAGGCCCTCCTGGCGACGCACAGGCCGTACTACCAGCAGGTCGCCCCGATCCTCGATCGCGTCCACGGCATCGCCCACATCACCGGCGGCGGCTACACCGAGAACGTGCCCCGCATCCTCCCGCCAGGAGTCACGGCGGTGTTCGACACCCTCGCCTGGCCGGTGCCGCCGGTCTTCCGGCTCATCCAGCAACGCGGCGAAATCAGCAGCGAAGAGATGTACGAAGTCTTCAACATGGGCATCGGCCTCGTCCTCATCGTCGACCCGGAAGACGCAGCGGCGGTAGAGGCGGCGATCCCCGAGGCCCTCCGAATCGGCCAGGTCGTCCCCGCCACCGGTCGCCGCGTCGAACTTCGCGGGATCTGAACGAGGGCGGGCGTCTTTACCTGGACGCCGTGCTCGGCACGCCTCAGCGTCACCTCCACATTGGGCGCGGCCATTGCCCCGGTACGATGCCAGCCATGCGCGGCCCGCGGTCCTTCGGCATGATCACCGTTGCCCTGCTCCTCGCGAGCATCGCCGGGTGCGGCGGCGACGGTTCAGTCCCGGCTTCTTCGACCTCCGTCGTGCCGCCACCCTTGCCCCACGATGGTTGCGAGGCGCTCGCCTCGACGCGCGGCGGTCCTGTGAACGACGCAGGCGGCCCTTACTTCCACCAGGTCGTCGTGGCCAGATCCTCTGATGGCGTGACAACCACTGGCGCGCGGCAGGTCCTCGACCATGCGTCGGTGCCCGACGGCGTCCGCCTCGCGGATGGCACCGTGCGCATCTACTACGTGAGCGGTACTGATGGCGCTGTCTGGGTTGCCAGGATGGCAGGCGACTCGGTGACGCCGCTCGGTCCGGTCTCCGTGGACGGCATTGCCGGCCCAGCGGGGATGGTCGATCCCGACGCCACGCTCCTGCCCGACGGCAGAATCCGCCTCGTCTATCTGAGCGGCTTCGGGCCTCCCTCGGGCCCCGGCCGCTCGAACGCCATCTGCATCGCCGACTCCCGGGACGGCCAGGCGTTCACGCTGGTCGGCAGAGCGATCCAGTTCGACGAGCTCGCCACCGACCCTTCTCTGACGCAACTCAGCGACGGCTCCTGGCTGATGGCGGTGGCGAAAGGCCGCACCACGACCCTCGCCCGATCCAGCGACGGGCTCAGGTTTGAGGCCTTCGACACGCTCTCGTTCGGTGGGGTGTCCGAACTGAGCACGCTGTCCGACGGCCGCGTCCGTCTCTACGTCTGCGAGCAGGGGATCGTGAGCTACCTCTCCGCTGATGCAGGCAAGACGTGGCAGAGGGAGGCGACGGTGGTAGCGGGCTTCGAAGGCAAGCGCATCATCTGCGACCCGTCGTTCGTCGCGGGAGCAGGTCTCTTCATCTTCAAGACCGGCGATGCCGGCAACCCGCCCCCGCCCGCGGGCCGCTAGCGCGTCGTGCGTGCCACGGCTGCGTCGATCGATTCGCCCAGGACGTTCACCAGCACGTCGATGTCTTCGCCGTTGATGATGAAGGGCGGCCCGAGCATGACCGAGTCCTGGGCGGGCCCCGAACCGCCGGGGTAGAAGAACACCCCCCGTTCGAGCCCGGCGGCCACCACGCTCGAAGTCAGCCGCGCCTCGGCGGGGAAGCGTTCGAGCGTCTCGCGGTCTTTCACCAGTTCGATCCCCCACATCAGTCCCAGCCCGCGCACCTGCCCGACGTTCGGGTGGTCCTCGATCGCCTTGAGTCGCTCGCGCAGGACCCCGCCCATCCGCTCCGCCCGCGCGACGAGCTCCTCCCGCTCCATGATCTCCAGCACTTTGTCGGCAATGGCGAGTGAGGGCGGGTGGGCGGAGAAGGTGTAGAACATGAGGTCTTCGCGGCGTTCAGCGAGCGGGGCCACCACTTCCTCCGTGGCGTAGATGCCGCCCATCGGCGCGTAGCCGCCGGCCAACCCCTTGCCTCCGACCATGATGTCGGGCGAGACGCCCCAGTGTTCGACCCCGAAGCGCTTGCCGGTTCGCCCGAATCCCGTCATGACCTCGTCGGCGATGAGGAGGACGCCGTACCGCTTGCAGATCTCGGCCACACCGGGCCAGTAACTCGCGGGCGGGACGGTGACGCCGCCGGCCGAGCCGACGACGGGCTCAGCGATGAAAGCTGCGACTGTGTCCGGCCCTTCCCGCACGATCACCTCTTCGAGTTTGTCAGCGGCCTGCTCCCGGCAGTCCGGCGTGGTGCGGCCAAGCGAGCAGGAGAGGCAGTAGGGCGCGGGCGCTTTGGGGAAGTCGATCAGGAGAGGTTCGAAGCCCTTGCGCCGTGCCGCGTGGCCGCCCACGGAGAGCGCCCCGAGGCTCACGCCGTGGTAGGAGAGGTCGGTGCCGATCACCTTCCAGCGCTCAGTCCGGCCCGCCGCGAGGTGGTGCTGGCGGGCGAGCCGGATCGCGGCCTCGACTGATTCCGAGCCGCCGCTCGTGAAGCTTACGCGCGTCAGCCCGGGCGGGAGCCAGGCTCGCCGCAGGCGCTCGACCAGCCGCGCCCGGGCTTCGGTGGCGAAGGTCGGGACGACGTAGGTCAGCTCTTCGATCGCCTTCGCCGCGACCTCCGCGACCTCGCGGCGGCCGTGCCCGATGTTGGCGACGATCGCCCCGCCGGCGGCGTCGAGCACGCGGCGGCCGTCCGGGGTTATGAGGTAAGCGCCTTCCGCCCGCGCGACCGCGAAGGGCCGCCCGTGAGGGATAAACGCGGACTCGCGCAGGGCCTCCTCGGTGGTCACAACGCGCATTCTACGCCAGCGACATCGTCAGAACGCCGAGGGCGTTTGCCGGGCCGGCAATGGCCGTTTGGACAGGTCATGCCCGGATCATCGGACAGCTCAGAACTATCCATCTGACCAATGACATGCAACCGGGGGGGGGCGATTACCGTAGCGATGTCGAATCCGGCGGAACAGTTGGGCTGAGACCAGCGTCTGGTCAGATAACGCGGCGGAGGAGCGGCGATGATCTTGAGTTCGTGGATGGCAGCGGGCCTGGCGGGCCTGGCGATCGCGGGAGGAGCCGGCGCGGCAGCGGTTGTCATCGCCACAAGCGGTCCCGCCGCCCACAAAGGCGGCCCCGACAACCAACAGGTTGCGACGCCGACGGCGACCGCGACGCCCACCGCGACGGTTACGCCAACGCCCGCTGCCACGGCCACCTCGAGTCCAACTCCGCGCACCTTCCCAACTCTCCCGGCGGTGGCAGTTGGGCCGGATGGCTGGCCGACGGTAACCTGCCCGTCCGGGTTGGGAGCCCTCAAAGCCAGGTCGCGAAGACTAGTCATGTGCTACCCAGTCGACTGGGAGGCGGCCGATTTCGAGTTCGACCGTCTGGCCGCAGTTCCTGTCACTGCGGTGACGGGTTTTGGGATTGACGCCCATCCGAAGTCCGACCAGACCTCACTCGTCGAATTTCGAGTCTTCTCTCGACCTCTTTCACGGCCTGACCTGAAGGCTGAGCACCTCTTCTTGGGGTGCACCCGGCAATCAGTGACGACGATCCTTGGACTCCGAGCCGCCGAGTGCTTGATCGCGCGTTCGGCCCTCAACGGACGTGAGTTGTATCCGCTCTACGGCTGGCAACTCGAAGTCTGGGCGGAAACCCCTGATTACTGGATAAAGGTCACCGCCGTGGGCCCGGAGTCGGCTCCAGGTTCGATCGCATCTGCAACGGCGAGAGCACGGGCGGTGCTGGCCACCATCTCTGCTACCTCCCTCTCGGAGGCGAAGTGATGATTCGAAAGTTAATTCTGCTGTTTTCCGCGTCGCTCGCGCTCAGTTTGAGCACGCTGTCGGGCAATGCAGTCGAACCAGCCGGCGGTGCGGGAAACTCTTGGCAGCGCCTGAGGTTCCCCTGGCCCGACGACGGGACTCAGCCGACAGTGAACAGAAGCGTTAACACGGCGACGCACACCGGTTCCGACGCTTACGCGATCGATTGGGGACTGAGTTTCAGAAGCCTGGTGCTGGCGTCGGGACAGGGCGACATCGTCCAAATCAGCGCTGACACAACCTCGACGGCAGGCCTTGGAGCGTTTGTGACGCAGGCAGTTGGAACCTTAGAAGGCGTCAAATACATCACCTACGCTCATCTCTGCCAACTGGATCGAATCGGCGGCACGTTGTTCCAGGGACGGTTGCTCGGTCGCTCCGGCAACAGCGGCCAGGTGGAGCCAACACCTTCCACGGCCTGCGGAGGCGACGCGAGTGGCGCCCATCTCCACTTTCGCATGACCAACGTGCTCACCCCGGCCGGCGCAGCCGATGCCTTTCAGTTCGGCGGCGCGTCGGCAGACACGCGAGTGTCGCAGCACGTTGCCAGCTCGGCTGACGCTACCGTAATTGGCGCCCTCCCGGTCGGCCACAAGGACTTCTCGAACAACGCCCCTCCCGGCGCGCAGTTCGGTGGCGTGGGCAACCTCCCCCTCGATACGTTCCTCCAATCTGAGTACATCAATCGGGGCGGCCTGAACTACGGTTCAACGAAGGCGCTGGACGCTTCGAACTTCGCGCCGTGTTCGAACAGCACGCGCTGGGTGCACGGCTGCAGTTTCGGCTTCCCCTTCGGCTTCAGCTCTGGTGTTGCCCAGACCTTCGAAGGACCGTCGGCCGACGGCTTTCGGCAGAAGGCGTTCATGAGGCGCTCGGGCTTCACGTCCGTGTTCAGCGTCGAAGGTTCGATCCTGTTCGCCTTCAACGACTGGTCGACCACGCTGGGCTACCCTCTCAACAACAAGTCCGGCTTCCCCACGATTCGCCAGGACTTCGAGGGCGGCTTCATCCAGTACACGACCAGTCCCTGCCAGACGCAGGTCTTCCGCAACACCGTGGGGACCTTCGTCCAGACCTACGGCGGGGTTTGCAACTAGGGCGCCGCTCGTCGCCCAACCCACCCCTGGAGCGCCGCCGCGTCGCGCGTGTTCACGATTCGTTCCGGCGGCACGTTGCTGTCGGCGGCCTTCGCGCAGCCGTTCGCCAGCCATTCGAGCTGACCGGGGGCGTGGGCGTCGCTGTCGATCGCGAAGCGGCAGCCCATCTCCAGGGCCAGCGCCAGCAACCGCTCGGGCGGGTCCAGGCGGTCGGGGCGGGAGTTGATCTCCACGGCCGTGTCGAACTGGGCGCAGGCGGCGAACACCATCTCCGCGTCGAACGCCGACTCCGCCCGCGTCTTGCCGCCCATGAGGCGGCCGGTGCAGTGCCCCAGGATGTCGACGTTGGGGTTCGCTACCGCGACCACCATGCGCCTCGTCATCGCCGCCCGCTCCATCTGCAGCTTGCTGTGGACGCTCGCCACCACGACATCGAGCTGCGCCAGCAGTTGGGGTTCCTGGTCGAGCGAGCCGTCGTCGAGGATGTCGACTTCGATCCCGGTGAGGATTCGGAATGGCGCCAGCTCGCGGTTCAACGCGGCCACAACTTCGAGCTGGTCCCGGAGCCGCGCCGCCGTCAGACCTCGGGCGACCGTCAGCCGGGGCGAGTGGTCCGTCAGCACGATGTAGTCGTGCCCGAGCTCACGCGCCGTCTCGGCCATCTCGCGGATCGGGCTGCCGCCGTCCGACCAGTCGGAATGGACGTGGCAGTCGCCGCGTAGGGCCGCCCGGATGGCGGCTGCCCCCTCGGAGAGCGGGGCTGGCGGCGAGCTGTCCTCGAGCCGCGCCAGGTAGGCCGGGGTCTTGCCAGCGAGCGCTTCGGTGATCACCGCTGCCGTGGCTTCGCCGATCCCTTCGAGCTCTCGTAGCCCGCCGCCGGCTGCCCGCCGGGCGACCTCGCCGGGGTCGAGTCCTTCGATCACCGCCGCAGCCCGCCGGAACGCTCGCACCCGGTAGGTCGGCTCGTAGGCACGCTCCAGCAGGAAGGCGATGCGCTTCAGCGCAACCACGGGATCCACTGATTCAGTTCAGACCGGCGTGAGAGCCAGCAACAGCTCGCTCGCCTCTCGTTCCAGCGGCGCCATGCCCATCGCCCGGGCTGCTTCGAGTGCCTCTCGGGCGACGGCGGCAGCCGTCTCCCTGTCTTCGGCCGCGCCGCGTCCACGAAGCGCCTTCGCCTGCTCCAGGACGGTCCTCGCGAGGTAGGGCTTCGCTCCCATACGCCGATTCAGTGCGAGCGCCTGCGCGAAGTGTTCCAACGCCTGGTCGTACCGGCCCGCGAGTCTCGCCATCGTGCCCAGGTAGTAGTCGACCGGACCAACGCAACCGACCGCAGGACCGACCACGAGGACCTCTCCGCTGAAGGGCACGAGCAGCTCGTATACACGATCGGCATCAGCCCGATAGTCGAGTGAGTGTACGATTTCCGCCACGATCGACATCGACCCCTTCCAGAGGAAGTCCCGCTGCATGTCAGCCAGCAGCTCCGTTCGCAAACGTGCCCACCCGCGCTGGGCCTCGGTGATGTTTCCCTGTTCAGAAGCGAACCAGACGGCGCCGACCGGGTAAGCGTCGGGCATGGCCTCCGTCCACTCCCGCAGGGCTGGAATGTTGCCCGACAGCACGCCTGAGATGCCGGCCATGGTCAACGCCTGGATCCGAGCATTGAAGCTACCCGCCCTGGCGCCCACTGCCAGTGTCCGCTCTACCTCCCGAGAGACCTCAGCGAACTCGCCGCTCATGGATGCCCGCATACCCCGGAAGAGGTGGGTCGAGTACGAATAGGCTGGTTGGCGCAGCGACTCGGCGACGGTCGCATACGCCTGGATCTGGGCGTCGGCACCGGCGACGTCGCCCCGTTCGAGGAGAGCGGTGATGATCCACTTCCTCGATTCGAGGGCGACCTCCACATCCCCTTCCTTCTCTGCCTGGGCGAGGCAAGCGAGGGCCGCATCGAGTCTTTCGGCAATGCTGTGGTCCGGCGTCCAGAGAGTCGTGCGCCTTGCGTCGAGCGCAGAGACCATCGCCGCGCCATCTCCCGAGGCCTGCGCCTCCGCAACCGCCTCGACGCTGAGCTCCGCCGACCGCCCCAGTTCGCCCCCGTAGTACGCGGCCCGCGCGAGGCTCGCCAGCAGGCGGCTGCGGATAGCGGGCTCCTGGCCGAGGCCTGCCAGCGCCTCCTTCATCAATTCGGCGCTCGGGTCTGGCTTCGATCGGAACTCGCCCGTGAGGAGAAACGCTTGCTCGTAATTGAGCGCCGCGACGGCGCGCCGCACTCCGTCGGACTGGCTTGCCGCCACGCCAGCTACTTTCTTGAACGTCTCCATCGCCGCCCGCGCCTCGCCCGCCCGGCGCTGCGCCTGTCCCAACCCGAGGAGCAGGTCGCACTCCCGAGCGAGGTCGGGTTCGACCATTTCCAGCACCTGGAGCGCGGCCACGTAGTGTCCGGCCGCCTCTTCGTAGGCTGCCTGCGAAGTCGCTTGCTCGGCGGCGCGGATCGAGTACTCGATCGCCTTCTCGGTGTCGCCGCCGGTCGCCGCTTCGAAGAAGTGAAAAGCAAGCTCAGCGAGGTTTGGGGACTCACCTTTGCGTTGCACAGCTTCGAGCGACTGGCCGATCTGGCGGTGCAGGCGTACCCGCCGCCCGGCGGTGAGCTCTTCGTAGAGCACCTGGCGAATGAGGGCGTGGCTGAAACTGTAGCGATCGATCTCGCCGTGGACTTCTTCGAGAACGTGGGCGGCAACGGCCTCCTCGATCAGCTCGAAGAGCGCGTCGCCTTCGACCCCGGCCACCCGCTCGAGCACGTCGAGGCCGAACTGGCGTCCGATCGCCGAAGCGGCCGCGAGAGCCTTGTTGCAGCTTTCCGAGAGCCGGTTGAGTCGCCGCCCCACCACTTCCCGCACCCCTTCCGGGATGCCCATCTCTTCGACTGAAAGTCCACTCGCCCAGCGGCCTTCGCGCAGGTCGAAGGCGCCCGACTCGGCCAGGTGGCGCAACACCTCTTCGATGAAGAACGGATTGCCGTCCGTCTCGTCGTGGACCGCGCGGACAACATCGGGAGGGGCGGCGACGCCAGCCATCGCCGCCATCAACGAAGCAACGTTGGCTTCGTTCAGGCCGCCCAGCGATACCCGTTCGAAGAGCCGCTCGCGTCTCAGGTCGGCCATCACCTCGGAGAGTGGGTGGCTGCGCGAAAGGTCGGTCTCGCGGTACGTCCCGACGATGAGCAGGCGCTGCGCCACTGGCTCCCGGATGATGTTCTTCAGAAGCAGCAGGGTCGGCTTGTCAGCCCAGTGGAGGTCATCGAGGATCAACACCAGCGGCGTCGCTTCGGCGGCAAGACGCAACAGCGTCGCAACCGACTCGAACAGCCGGAAGCGATCGCCCTCCGGGTCGCCTCGAAGTGGCTCGGGCAGGCCAGGCACTCGCCGTGCCAGCTCGGGCACGAGCGTGACGAGCTCAGGGCCGGCGACGCCCACCTGTTCCCTGATCTCGTGCGCCTCGATCGAAAGGCAGTAGTGCCGGAGCGCCTCCACGAACGGCTGATAGGGGATGAGCGTTTCTTCGTCGGACCGCCCGAAGAGCACCGTGGACCCCTCAGCGTGGACCCGGCGCGCGAACTCGATGGCGATCCGGGTCTTGCCGATCCCCGGCTCTCCGGCCAACAACACAAGCTGTCGCTCTCCCGTCCGTGCTCGTTCCCAGGCCCTGACAAGACGCTGCAGCGCGTCCTCCCGCCCGACGAAGGCGCTGCGCTCCCCGGCGGCGAGGGTCGCCTGGAGGGGCACGCCCTGGCCCCCGGGCAGGTCAAGCGGCTCCCAGGCCACCTCACACGCTGCTACCGGCTCGGGCAGCCCTTTCAGCTCAACTGAGCCCATGCTCCGGAAGGTGTGTCCGCCGCGCAGCCCGACGAGCAGTCGCACCACCTCGGAAGCGAGGATCTGTCCGCCGTCGGCCTGCGCGCACAACCGCGAAGCCTCGACTACTGGCGTCCCGAAGTAGTCGTTCTCGCGCTGCGTTGGCTCCCCCACGCTCATCCCGATGCGGATGCTCAGCAGCGTGCTCGCACGCCGGTTGTGCCGTTCGAGCGCCTGCTGCATAGCGACCGCACAGTTGACCCCGGCAAGCGTGCTTTCGAAGACGACCATCAAGCCGTCGCCGAGGTTCTTGACTTCCTCACCCTCGTGGCGGGCGACCGCCTCGCGGAGGATGGTGAAGTGCGCCTGGCGCAGCTTCTCCGCGCCTTCCTCTCGCAGCCGGGAGAGGATCTCCGTCGAACCGACGAGATCCGTGAACAGAATGGTGAGGGTGCCTGCCGCCATATCGTCCAGTTATAACGGAATCAGGGGCAGCCCGTAACGCGCCCCTCAGCGCGCGCGGCGGTGCTCGACCATCGTGCAGCGGTCCTGCGTGGCGACGATCCCGGCGGCGCGCGCGGCGGCCACCCCTGCGTCGTTCACGATGCCCTCTTGCAACCAGATGGCGCCCACGCCGGCGGCGATCGCCTCCTCGATGATCGGCCCCGTGTGCTCAGATCTGACGAAGACGTCGACGAGGTCGATGTGCCCCGGGATGTCGCCGAGCCTCGGGTAGGCCTTCTCGCCCAGTACCTCATCTGCGGGCTGCTGGACGGGCACCGGCACGATCCGGTAGCCCGCGTCCTGGAGGTAAGAAGCCACCTGGTAGGCGACGCGGAAGGTCCGCGTATCGAGTCCGACCACGGCGATCGTCTTCGCTTCCATCAAGGCTCGCAGGGCATCATCCATTCGCTTTCGGCCTTCGTTTCCCACGCCCGCCGCCGGGCGGCTTCGCCCGCTCGCCGGTGGCCGTGTCGATTTCCACCATCTCCCAGCCTTCGGGGATGCGCACGGTCGTCCGTGCCAGGGCGGCGACTGCGTTCGCGACGGCGAGCGTCCGGTCCATCCCGTCGGCCTGGCCGTACGCGGGCACGGGCACCTGGGTGAGGGTCAGCCGCTTGCCGCTCTTCTTAACAAGCACAAGGGCGAACTGGCGGAGGGCGTCGGCTTCCCCTCGCCATCGATCAGGCTCTTCGCCTTCCACCGACACCTCGAGGTGGTCGATCTTCTCGAACGGCACCAGCTCTTTCGTGCCGAGGCCCATCCCGATCGCTCCCTGCTGCCAGGTCGCCGACCCCTTGCGCCCGTCGACGACCACCTCTGCCCCGAAAATCGAGCTGATCAGCCCGACAAACGCCAGCGGTACCGTCACCAGGCAGAACAGGAGGAGGAGCAACAGCAGCCAGAACGGCAGACCCGCGCCCCGGTCTGCAATCAGGCTCCCGGCCGCCACCGCCAGGCCGAGGACGACGAGCGGCAGGACGATCGTGCTCCGCGCTCGCTTGATCTCGACCTTCTCAGGGCCAATGAGCGCCATCGACCGGTGCAACAGCACCTGCCTCCGGCCATCGCGGCGAAGGACGGTGACGTGGTCGGGCAGCGACATGTCAGCCACGAATGTAGGGTACAGGTGCGCTGGCCGCGGTGACAGCGAGCGCGGGGCCCTGCCCGGCGCAGGTGTCGCGCCGAAGGTGTGGCCTGTACGCTAGTCCTGTGAACCCAACCCTCCGCGCCCGCACGCGCGTCGTCGTGACCGGCCTCGGAGCGGTGACCCCCGCGGGCCAGACGGTGCCCGAATTCTGGGACAACCTCACCAACGGCCGCTCGGGGATCGGGCCCATTACGCAATTCGACCCCGAGCAGTTCCCCTGCAAGATCGCCGGCGAGGTCAAGGACTGGGAGCCGAAGCGCTTCATGGAGCACAAGGCAGCCCGCCGCATGGCTCGCTTCTCCCAATTCATGGTCGCTTCCGCCGGACAGGCGATCGAAGATGCAGGCCTCGACCTTGGACGCGAAGACCATGACCGCATCGGCGTGCTGGTTGGCAACGGCGGCGGAGGATACCCGGACATCCAGGAAGGGGCCCGCACGCTCTTTGAACGCGGTGGGATGAAGCTCGACCCGCTCTACTTTGCCCGCAGCCTCGCGAATATGGCCGCCGCCCAGGTCGCGCTCCAGTACAACCTGCGCGGCTACAACGGCACGATCGTAACCGCCTGCGCCGCCGGCACCCAGGCGATCGGCGAAGCGGGCATGCTCATCCGCGACGGCCGCGCCGACATCGTCGTCACTGGCGGCTGCGAAGCGGGCATCAGCGAACTCGGCCTCGCCGGCTTCAGCGTCATGCGCGCCCTCACCAGTCAGAACGACGAGCCGGCGAAGGCCAGCCGCCCCTTTGACAATCGGCGCGACGGCTTCGTCCCCTGCGAGGGCGCGGGCGCCCTCGTCCTCGAAAGTGAAGCCCGCGCCCACGCTCGTGGCGCCCGCATTTACGCCGAGCTCGCGGGGTTCGGATGCACCAGCGACGCCTTCCACGTCGTCGCCCCGCCGGACGACGGCGAAGGCGCGGCCCGCGCTGTGCTGGAAGCCCTTCGCGATTCCGGTCTGACTCCTGGCGATGTGGACTACGTCAATGCGCACGCGACGAGCACCCCACTCGGCGATACCGCCGAAACGAACGCTCTCAAGAAGGTCTTCGGCGAAGGCGCCTACCGCCTCGCGATCAGCGCCACGAAGAGCCTCATCGGCCACGGCCTCGGGGCGAGCGGTGGGATGGAGACAGTCGCCACGGTGAAGACTATAGAGACTGGCCTTATCCACCCCACGATCAACCAGGAAGAGCCCGACCCCACCTGCGACCTCGACTACGTCCCGAACGTCGCCCGGCGCGCCGAGGTCCGGGTGGCGATCAAGAACAGCTTCGGGTTTGGCGGCCAGAATAGCTGCCTCGTCCTCACCCGCTACGAGCCGTAGTCGTGACCCCCTCGCCGCCGGTCATCATCGAGGCCGCCATCAACGGCGGCACCCCGAAGTCCCGCAACCCCAACGTCCCGCGCACGCCGCCCGAGATCGCCGCCGACGCTCTCCGCTGCCTCGCGGCCGGCGCGGCCATCGTCCACAACCACAACGACGAGCCGGTGGTCGGGGGCGCCAGCGGGGTTCACGCCGCCGCTCCCTACCTCGAAGCCTGGCGCCTGATCCTCGCCGAACGGCCTGACGCGATCCTCTACCCCACGATGGCCGGAGGCGGTCCCCACACGAACATCGCCGAACGCTACTCGCACATCCCAGCGCTCGCCGAAGCGGGCGTCCTGCGCGTCGGCCTCGTCGATCCGGGGTCGGTCAACTTCGGGCGCGCCGATGCGGACGGACTTCCAGCCGCGGTCGACGTCACCTACATCAACACCTTCGCCGACGCCCGCCACATGTTCGACAAGTGCGAAAAGCATCGTCTCGGGCCGAGCATTTCGATCTTCGAGCCCGGCTTCCTTCGCCTGGCGTTGGCCTACCACCGCGCCGGCCGGATGCCAAAGGGCGCCCTCGTCAAGCTGTACTTCGGAGGGGCCCCGCTGAGCTTCGGCCTCCCACCGACGCTGCCGTCGCTCGAAGCGTACCTCGCAATGCTTGACGGGACGGGCCTCTCCTGGTCGGTCGCCGTGCTTGGCGGCGATGTGGTCGGATGTGGTCTCGCCCGCCTGGCCCTCGAACGCGGCGGACATCTTCGCGTCGGGCTCGAAGACTACGCGGGCCCCCGCCAGCCCACGAACACCGAGCTCATCCAGGAAGCGATCGCGCTCGCCGATTCGGTGGGTCGCCTTATCGCCACTCCCGCCGAGGCCGCCACCATCCTTCATCTGCCCCGCCGTTCGATTTCGATCTAACCCCGCACGGGCTTGCCCCTCCGCGTACCACGCCGGTCACCTCTCTCCAAGAAGGGTCACGAGCTCCTCGGCGATCGCTGGCAAATGCCTGCCTCGCCGCCGAGCCCACCCGAGCTGCCGCCGCATCGGCGGGTCGAGTTCGAGCGCCACCACATCGTCCCGGCCTTCCAGGCTCATCCGCGGTGCGAAGGCCATTCCGCCGCCGGCGGAGACCATCGCCAGCAGCGCCTGCTGACTTCGCATCTCGATAGCGGCGGGCAGGGCGATCCCCAGCGATTGGGCCGCGGCGTCGACCTGTGCTCGCAGCCCGTGTCCCGGCATCGACAGGAGGAGTCCGGGATCGCCCAACGCCTCCGAAATGGGCACAGTTCGCCGGGTCGCCCAGGCGTGCCCCGGCGCCACCGCGAGCAGCACGTCCTCTTCGATGAGGGAATGGATCTCCAGTCGCGAATCAGCGAGCGGGAGGACGACCACCGCCAGGTCAACGTCGTCGTCGACCAGGCGCGTGACTGCGTCGTCGGTTCCCAGCATCTCGACGCTCACGCGAAGCCCTGGCCTGCGTTCGCGGAGCTCGGTCAAAGCGCGCGGCAGGAGGTGGTCCGCCGCCGTCTCCGTCGCACACATGCGAATGCTGGCTCCGGCCGCCGCGCCCGGTCCGGCGATCGCCGCCGTCGTCGCCGCCAGCTCTTCGAACACCCGCCCGGCGCAATCCGCGAGGCGCAGTCCGGCCTCCGTCGGCACAACGCGACGCCCCACGCGGTGGAACAGCGGCACCCCGAGTTCCCGTTCGAGGAGGCGGATCTGTTTGCTGATCGAAGGCTGGGCGACGTGCTCGACCTCGGCCGCCCGCGTGACGCCCCCGGCGCGCACCACGGCCCGGAGGTAACGCAGCTGGTGCAATTCCACGGTCGATACCTCCAGACTATCGATACGATGTAAATCATATCTTCGACACCAAAGTTGGCAACCACTAGCCTTACCAACAGCCAACCCCCCGGGAGCCGCCGTGTCCGCGCAGCAATCCACTGAGGCCGTCCGCCGCCAGTTCGGGGCGGTGGCCTCCGCCTACGCCACCAGCAGCGTCCACACCTCCGGCCCGGACCTCGCCGCGTTGGTCGCGGAAGCCGCGCTCACCGGCGCCGAACGGGTGCTCGACATGGGCTGCGGCGCGGGCCACACAGCCCTGGCGCTCGCCCCGCGGGCCGAGTCCGTGACCGCCATCGACGTCACCCCGGAGATGGTTGAGGTGGCCCGCGACCTCGCTCGCCAACGGGGGCTCCAGAACGTCACGGTCGAGGTCGCCGATGTCGCTGCCCTGGCCCTCGAATCGAGGAGCTTCGACCTGGTCACGAGCCGGCTGAGCGCCCACCACTACGCCGACCCAACGCGTGCCCTGGCAGAAGCTGCGCGGGTCCTGCGCCCCGGAGGCCGCCTCCTCCTCATCGACACGGTCTCTCCCGAGGATGCCGCTCTCGACACGTTCTTCAACGCCTTCGAGTTCCTCCGCGACCCCTCCCACGTGCGCAACTGGCGAGCCTCCGAATGGGTGCGGATGGCCGCCAACGCGGGCTTCGCGGCCGAGGTCATCGGGCGGTTCGCCTTCTCGCTCGACGCCAACGCCTGGGTCGCCCGCTCCCAGACGCCACCCGAGAAGGTGAGCATCCTCAGGCGGCTCTTCAGCGAGGCGACACCAGCTCAGCGTGCGGCCTTCGAGCTCCACGACTCCCCCTGGTCGTTGTCGGTGCCAGTGGCCCTCCTCCGCGCCTCGTTGCGCCAGCACTTCACAGGCGAGCACCCCTCGCGTAGCGTACAGGCGTGTTCCGATCCTTTCGCATCGCCCGCATCGGCGGGATCGAGATCGAAATCCACCCTTCGTGGCTCCTGATCCTCGGCCTCATCACCTACACCCTCTCCGACGGCTTCTTTCCCGATCAGTACGAGAACTGGAGCGAAGCCACCTACTGGGTGATCGGCTCGCTGTCCGCGCTGCTCCTCTTCGTCACCGTGCTCGTGCACGAACTGGCCCACGCCGTTGTGGCCATCCGCCGCGGGCTGCCCGTGCCCAAGATCACCCTCTTTATCTTCGGTGGGGTCTCGTCGCTCGCCCGGCAGCCCCGGACGGCCGGCGAGGAGTTCGCGATAGCCGCCGCCGGGCCCGCGACGAGCGCGGTCATCGCGATCCTGAGCGGCGCGCTCGGCCTGGCCTTCAACGAACTCAACGAGCAGACGGGGGCGGTCTTCTACTACCTGGCCATAGTCAACACCCTCCTCGCCGTCTTCAACATCCTCCCCGGCTTCCCCCTCGATGGCGGACGGGTGCTGCGCTCGATCGCCTGGAAGCGGACGAATAGCTTCCGTCGCGCCACCCGCGTCGCAGGCGGCGTCGGCGAACTCTTCGGCTACGGCCTGATGCTCCTCGGCCTCCTCCTGCTGCTCACCGGCTTCGCCCTGGACGGAATCTGGTTCGCCTTTATCGGCTGGTTCCTCCTTGGCGCCGCCAAAGCGGAATCCCAGAACCTCCAGCTCGAGACAATCCTGGGCAAGCTCAAGGCCCGCGACATCATGCGCGAGGATTTCGCCAGCGTGACTCCGGGGATCTCCATCCAGGAGATCGTCGACGACTACATGGTCGGACAGGGGGAACGGGCCGTGGTCGTCGCCAACGAGGGCGGCGTCCTTGGCATCATCACGGTCACCGACGTCAGCCGCGTCCCGCGCGATACGTGGGGAAACACGCCTGCGCAGCGGCTCATGACCCCCCGCTCCAATATCGAGACCGTGGCGGCCGAGGCGAGCGCCCACGACGTACTCCTGCTCGTCGGCGAAAAGCGCCTGAACCAGGTCCCCGTTGTCGACGGTGGCCGGATGATCGGGCTCATTACGCGGCGCGAGCTGCTGGACCGCATCCAGCTCGCCGAAAGCCTCGCCCCCGACCAACCGGCCTCAGAAGAGCCGTCATAGACGTCCCGCCGCCGGCCATTCAGACCCGCCGTGCAGCCCACCGTCCGAACACGAGCGCGAGGCAGAGGGCCGTGCCCCCCCAGAGGTAACCGCCAAGGGCATCGCTCGGCCAGTGCGCCCCGACGGCCACGCGGGCGGGCCCGGCCACCATGATGATCGCCAGCGACACGGCGCGTACGGGCAGCACGAGCCGAGGGTGCACCCAGGCTGGGGCATAGACAGCCATCGCGCCGTACATCAGCAGGTCGCCGTAGACGTGGCCGCTCGGAAAGCCGTAGCTCTCCCGGAACTCGTAGATGCGCACCCCGAGGTCAGCGACCGGGCGGGGCGATTGGACAAGCCGTTTCAAGGCTTCGTCCCCGTACTGCAAGGCGAGGACCGCCGCGAACACGAGCAGCACCTCTATCTGAGCGCGCGTGCCCTCCTGCGTCCCGCCTCCGAGGCGCTTTCGAAAGACCACAGCAACCGTGACCAACCCGAACGGAAGCCAGCGCCAAACGCCGATCGTGTTGACCAGCTCTGCATTGCTCTCCAATCGCCCGATCTCCTGGATCCTGTGCGTGAGCCAGAGGTCGCCCGGCAACGGCGCTTCGTGCGTTGCCACCCAGGCGGTCAGCGCGATGGCCAGCACCGCCGGCACAGCCGCCATCTCCAGCAGTCGTCTCACGCTCAGGCGGGGCACGGCTGACGGCTCCTCCAGGCTGTCACTTCAACGGCCTGCGCGACCACTCTTCCCAGGTCGTCCAGGCCAGCTTGTTCGAACCGTCGCTCCGGCGCAGGCCAATGTCCTTGAACACCGCCGCCGTCCCGGTCGTCGCGTAGGCGGGATCGAGGGCCGCGAACCAGACGACCATGCTGAAGCCGTTCTTCTCCGCATCGCCAAGGATGCGCACGAGGAAGGCTTGTTGGTCGTCTTCAGTCCCGGTGTTCACCTTGCCTTCGACGGGTGCAGAGGCGTAGCCGGTCTCCGAGATGAGGATCTCCCCGCTGAAGTGGTCCTTGAGCTGAGAGTAGTAGTCCTTTCGCAGATCCCCGGCGCTGCGTAGCTCCACCTGGAAGGGGTAGGTGCTGATCGCCAGCGCGTCCATTTTTCCCCGGAACGGTTCGAGCACCTCCCAGTGAGGCGGATGGATGCTGCCGAACGTCCCCTCCAGGTCTTCTAGCTGGAAGGTCGGAAAGATCTTTGTCTTCGGGTTCGCTTTCTTGGCCACGTCGTAGGCCTGCCGGTAGAGCGAGACGAAGGCGTCGAACTGCTTGGGCGCGCGCTCGTACATCATGTTGACCTCAACCCCGAGGGCGAGGTAGTCCGGGCTGTAGTTGCTCACGACGTAGGCCGTGTAGGCGATGAAGGCCTGCCTCAGGTCCGGGTCGAGGAAGCCCACCTGCGGATCGACCCCCGGCGGCAGGTTCGCGATCCTGCTGCGCTGGACCACCCCGTCGGTGGGGTCGATCGCGTAGAAGCGCGAAAGGTCCCGGTACTGGTCGAGAAGCTCGGTTTCGAAGCGGGTGTTGTCGGTCGTCGTCTTCGAAACCTGCCCTCCGGGGACGAACTCCTCCCACGGAGGCGTCCGCTGGATCAGAAGGACGTCGGCGTAGAGGGCGGCAGTCGCGAACGCACCCGCGTAGGCCTCGGCGGTGCGCTCCGGGGGCAGGGTGCTGAATCCAAGCCGTAGCGAGCGCGGCTCCCCCTCTCGCGGCGGCCGGACCACCGTTGGCCCGGGGCCTTTCGCGCCCTGGTTCCCGCCCGGAGTCTTTACGCTGCTGCCCCCGCAAGCCGCCACGAAGCACGCCGCCAGCGCCAGCGCTGCTACAATCGCAGCGGCGGGGCGCGGCACGGGAGAGCCGGGCTTGACCATTCGCTCCTTTTTCATCGCTGCGATGCTGGTCGGCGTCATCACCGGCGGAGCTGTGGCGGGCATCCGTGCCACGAACGGCGACTCACAGCGCGCGCCAGCCCCGACCGCTACCGCCGCCCCCGGTTCGCCGCGAGCCACAGCCGAGGCCTTCGCCGCCGCCTGGTCGGCCGGCGACACTGCCGCTCTCTACGCCCTCCTCGATATCGGCTCGCAGGGCGCGAACGCGCAGCAAATCTTCGCCGAGACATACGACGGCTTCGCCGCCGAAACCACGCTCTCGCGCCTGACGGCGACCGTCACGGCGGTCACGGAGGGCAGCGCAACCCTGTCGGTGCATCTTGCTACAGCCTATTTCGGGGACTTCGAATACACCACCACGCTGGCCCTTACCCACGTCCCCGGCAAATGGCTCGTCGCCTGGGACGCAACGGCCATCCACCCCGACATGGCCGGCGGGAGCCGCTTCAGAGGCACCATCGACCGCCCGCACCGAGGCACGATCTTCGATCGCAACGGCACGATCCTGGCGGTCACGCGCGACGTCCGCCTCCTCGGCCTCAACCGCAGTCTCGTCATCGACCGTGACGCTCTCACCGCTGCGGTTGCCTCTCTCGGCCTGACCAAAGAACAGGTCGACGCCGCGTTCGCGAGCACCACTGTTCTCAACCAGCGCGTCACCGTTGGCCCCGTCCCCGACGAGAGAGCGGAAAGCGCCCTCACCGTAATGCGCACGGTGCCCGGAATCCTCCTCTACTTCGAGACGCAGCGCGTCCACCCGCTCGGCCCTGCCGCCGCCCACGTCGTGGGTTACACCCGCGAGCTGACCGCCGAGGAACTCGAAAAGCGGCAGGGGCAGGGCTTCCGGATCGGCGACCGGGTTGGAGCAATTGGTCTTGAGGCCTCGTTCGAAACGCAGCTCGCCGGCCAGGCGGGCGCCGAGCTGCGGCTCGTCGATGTGAACGGCCTCACGCTGAAGACGCTTTTCTCCCGCACCTACATCGCCGGCAAGGATCTCACCACCACACTCGACGCTGCCGTCCTGTCGGCAACGTATGCCCGGCTCGGCGCGCGAGCCGGGGCCGCCGTGGTCATTGACCCCCGCACCAACGCCATCCTCGCCCTCAACAGCTCGCCATCGTTCGACCCCGACGCCTTCGAACGGAACGACAGGGCATCGCTCACGGCTATCACCGCCAACCCTGGCAAGCCGCTCACCAACCGCGCCACCACCGGCCTCTACTCGGCAGGATCGACCTTCAAACTGATTACCGGCGCCGCCGGCCTCGCGTCGGGCCTCTACAAGACAACCGACCAGATCTTCTGCGGCGCTACCTGGGCCGGCCTCGACCCGCCCCGCAGGAACTGGGAGGGCACCCAGGGCCCGCTGACCATCGCCGAAGGCCTCATGCGTTCCTGCAACTCGGTCTTTTACGAGATCGCCCTCAACCTCTACAACAAGACCGAAGGCCAGCTTTCGAAGATGGCCCGCTCGTTCGGGTTCGGCTCGCCGACCGGCGTCGTCGGCCTCAGCGACGAAGCAGGTCTCGTCCCTGATGCCGAATGGAAGAAGAGCACGAAGAAGGAAGTCTGGTTCCCCGGCGACGAGGTCAACCTGGGCATCGGCCAGGGCGACCTGCTCATCACGCCGCTGCAGCTGGCGAACGCGTACAGCAGCTTCACCGCCGGGCAACTGCGCGCACCCGTCCTCGTAGCCGGCGAGCTGGCCACGCCCCGCGGCGCCATCCGCCTGACGCCGGAGCAGTTCGCCCTCCTCCGCTTCGGCTTGCGGCTGGTCACAAGCCCGACGGGCACGGCGGCTTTCTGGTTCAGCAACTCCGGTTATACCGACTTCGCGGGCAAGTCGGGCACCGCCGAGGATGTCGGTACGCAGTCCCACGTCCTTTTCGTCGCCTACTCACCTGCGGCGGCTCCCCGCGCGCTCGCTGCCGTCGTGCTCGATGAAGGCCGATCCGGATCGTTGGAAGCAGGGCCAATCGCCCGCGACATCGTCGTGGCGGCGCTCAAGTAGGGCCGGTCCGATTTGGCCCGTCCGCGAGCCGCGCGATAGAGTGAAAGTTGGGCCGGAGCCTCGCAGGGAGTGCCGGCCGGCCGTTCTTCAGCCAGATGGGGGCCCATGACCGCGGAACAACTCGACCTGCGGGCCGGCAGGAACCTGATGCTGCGCCACCTCCGCGCACAGTGGCGCTACCTCGGCGTCGCCTTTTCTGCGGGGCTCACCTGGGGCGGGCTGCGCGTCGTCATCCCGGTGCTCATCGGCCTGGCGATCGACAAGGCCATCCTCCCCCGTGACCGGGACCTCCTCCTCGGCCTCGCCGTCCTGATCGTCGTCCTCGCCGCCTGCCAGGGAATTACCGCCGGGCTTCGCCGTTACTGGGCGACGCGTACCAGTTACCGGATCGAAGCTGACCTCCGTTCCGACCTCTACAACCGCGTGAACCGCCTCTCCTTCGACTACCACGACCGCACGGCGACGGGCCAGCTCATGTCGCGAGGCAGCGCCGACGTGCACGAGGTCCAGACCTTCCTCATCAACATCCCGATCAACTCCGCTTTCACGCTCATGGCGCTCGGCGCCTTTGTCATGCTCCTGCGAACCGATGTCGTCCTGGCGCTGCTTTCGATGTCGGTCTACCCGCTCGTCGCGGTCCTCAGCGTGCGGTTCTTCAACCGCCTCGAACCCGGCACCACCCGCATCCAGCAGGAGTTGGCCAGCCTGGCGAGCGTCGTCGAGGAGAACATCGCCGGAGCGCGCCTGGTCCGCGCCTTTGGCCGCGAGCAGCACGAGATCGCGAAGCTCGAGCGCGTCGCCGACTCGATCCACGCCAGCAGCATGGAGGTCGCGCGGCTGCGCACCTTCTACAACCCCCTCTTCCAGTGGCTGCCCGGGATTGGCCAGCTCGCCGTCCTCTCGTACGGGGGTTGGCTTGCCCTCAACGGCGACATGACCACCGGCGAGCTCGTGCGCTCGTTCTCCTACCTCACGATGCTCGTCTGGCCCGTCCAGAGCCTCGGCGAGATGATCGCCAGCGGCCAGCGAGCGCTCATCTCCTCCGCCCGCGTCTGGAACGTCCTCAAAGAGGAGCCCAGCGTCCGGGAACGGCCCCACGCCCGCTCCTTGCCGCCGGGTCGCGGCGAGATCGTGTTCGAGAACGTGACGTTCGCCTACCAGGCCGGCCGGCCAGTGCTCCGCGACTTCTCGCTGCGGGTACCGCCAGGCCACTCCGTTGCCCTGGTCGGTGCTACTGGGAGCGGCAAGTCTACGGTCGCTCGTCTCCTCCCCCGCTTCTACGACACGGAACGGGGCCGCGTCCTCATTGATGGGGCGGACATTCGGGACGTCCGCCTGCGGGACCTTCGCCGCCAGATCGGAATCGTCTTCGAGGACACCTTTCTCTTCTCTGACACCATCCGTAACAACATCGCCTACGGCCGCACCGACGCTTCGGACGAAGCGATCGAGCGGGCAGCTCGCCTCGCCCACGCCTCAGAGTTCATCGACGAACTCCCCGAAGGCTACGACACGATCGTCGGCGAGCAGGGCTTTTCGCTCTCCGGCGGCCAGCGCCAGCGCATCGCGATCGCCCGCGCGGTCCTCATGGAGCCCCGCATCCTCATCCTCGACGACGCTACTTCCAGCGTGGACGCCCGCATGGAAGAGGAGATCCGCACAGCCCTCCGCGAAGTGATGGCGGGCCGCACCACGATCATCATCTCCCACCGCCTCTCCACTATCTCCCTCGCGGACCAGGTGGTTCTCGTCGACGAAGGCCGTGTGTTCGAGACCGGCACTCACGCCGAGCTGATGCGCCGCAGCCGGCGCTACGGCGAAGTCCTCGGCCAATTGGAGGCCGCCGGGTGAGCAGCGAACCGGCGGCCGTCGACGACATCGGAGATCCGTCCGGGCACGGGTTGCGCGGCGCGGTGCGCATGCTCCGCCCTTACCGGCGCGCGCTGGGCCTGGCCGTAATCTCGATCGTCATCTTCACCGGCGCGAGCCTCGCCAAGCCGCTTGCCATCCAGTTCGCACTCGACCACGGCGTCGCGGACCACGATCGGGGCAACATCGTCCGCGCCGGGGTCGCCTTCTTCGCCCTCACGGTCCTGATCTATGTGTTCCAGGCGGTCAGCACCTACATCGTCAACCGCGTCGGTCAGGACTTCCTCCGCGCACTCCGTCTTCGCCTGTTCTCGCACTTCCAGCGCATGTCGCTAGCCTTCTTCGGCCGTGAGAACGCAGGACGCCTCGTGTCACGCATGACCGCCGACGTGACCACTCTCACCGACGTCCTCAACAACGGCTTCCTGATGGTTGTGCAGTCGTCGCTCACGCTCCTTGGGGCCACGATCATCCTGTTCAGCCTGAGCTGGCAACTCTCGCTCGTGACAGCGGTGATCATCCCGCCGCTGCTCATCGCCACCTCGATCTTTCGCATCCATTCCGCCCGCGCCTATGGAGCCGTGCGCGAACGGATCGCGGACGTGCTGATTCACATGCAGGAGACCTTCTCCGGGCTGCGGGTGGTCCAGGCGTTCGCTCGCGAACAGCACAACATGGAGCGCTTCGGGGCCGTCAACGAACGCAACTTCGAAGCAAACGTCCGCAGCGTCCGGATCTCTGCTATCTACTTCACCTTCGTCGAGTGGCTCGGCGGCCTCGGAATCGGAGTCATCCTCTACTTCGGCGGACGCCAGGTGGCTGGCGGCGACGTCTCCGTCGGGACAGTCGCCGTCTTCGTCTTCTATCTCGACTTCATCTTCCAGCCGATCCAGAACCTCTCGCAGGTCTTCGACATGATGCAGAGCGCCGCGGCGGCCCTTAACAAGATCTTCGGCCTCCTTGCAGTCCAGCCGGACATCGTCGAGGCGCCCGGCGCGAAGCCCATCGAAGGGGCGGTTTCAGGGCGGATCGCACTCGAAGCGGTGACCTTCGGCTACGACCCGGCTCGCCCCGTCCTCCGCGATATCAACATCGTCATCGAGCCGGGCGAACACGTTGTCCTGGTCGGCCCGACTGGGGCAGGCAAGTCGACGTTGGCGAAGCTCATGACTCGTTTCTACGACCCCACCTCCGGCCGGGTGCTGCTCGACGGCCATGACCTGCGCGACATCCGCTTCGACGACCTGCGCCGCAACCTCACGATGGTCCCCCAGGAAGGATTCCTCTTCACCGGGACGATCAGGGAGAACATCCTCTTCGGGCGGCCTGCCGCCAGCCAGGACGAAGTCGTCCTGGCCTGCCAGGCGCTTGGCATCCACGACCTCTTCTCCGCGCTCCCTGATGGCTACGAGACATCGGTGAGCTTTCGCGGCTCGCGGCTCTCGGCCGGCGAAAAACAACTCGTCTCCATCGCCCGCGCGTTCCTTGCAGACCCACCGGTGCTCATTCTCGACGAGGCCACTTCGAGTCTCGATCCGGCCACGGAGGCTCGCGTCGAGGCTGCCCTCGCCCTCCTCCTGCGCGGCCGCACCAGCGTCGTGATCGCCCACCGCCTGAGTACGGCCGAGCACTCCGGACGGATCCTTGTAGTCGACGCAGGCCACATCGTCGAAGACGGCAGCCACGCTCAGCTGATGAAGCGTGGCCGTTACTACGCCGCCCTCTACGCCCAGTGGACCGCAGGCCGTGACCTCGCTGTAGAGGCCGCTTCCTAGCCTGTGTCTCAGGCGAACAGGTCGGCGAGCTTCAGCGCGAAGCCCTCGACGGCGAAGCCTGCGTCGTCGCTCGAAAGCGTCGCGCCGATGCCATAGGTGCGAGCGTCGCCACCCGGCCGGTGGACCGTGACGGTCCTGGTCTTCGGCCGCACAACCCAGACGCGTTCGCTGCCAGCCGCGAGGTAGGCGATAACCTTTCGTTCTATCTCCCGCTCGGGATCGTTCGGGGAGACAACCTCGACCGCGAGCGTCGGTGGCCCTGTGAGGAACCCTTCTTCGGGAAGACCCGCAGGCAACCGCTCACGAGCGGTGAACGAAACGTCAGGCCCGCGGACGTTATCGGGATGCCGCCCCAGGATGAAGCCGGTCTCGACGAGGACCTCGCCAAGTGCGCGAGATTCAACGAAGTTGAGCAGCGCTCGCCCGACTATCAACGCCCGCTTACCATGCCCGCCGCCGACTGGCGCCATTCTCACGACCCTTCCGTCGATCAGCTCCGTCTTGCCGCCCTCAGCTGGTTCCGGAAGGAGGAGGAATTGTTCCGCCGTGACGAGCTTCTCTTTGACCGTCATGTGCTCAGGATACGCCAGCGGAAGCTGTTTGGCCCTCGCTCAGGCGAAGAGGTCGGCGAGCTTCAGCGCAAAGCCCTCAACGGCGAACCCCGCGTCCTCGCTGCTCAGCGTGGCTTCGATGCCGAGGGTGCGTGACTCCCCGCCCGGGCGGTGGACGGTGACCGTCCTTGCCCGCGGCCGCACCACCCAGACGCGATCGCTGCCAGCCGCCAGGTAGGCCTCGACCTTCCGTTCGATCTCTCGCTCGCTGTCGTTCGGGGAGACTACCTCGACAGCGAGCGTCGGTGGCCCGGTGAGGAACCCTTCTTCGGGAAGACCCGCAGGCAATCGCTCACCGGCGGTGAACGAAACCTCGGGCCCTCGGACGCTATCGGGACGCCGCGCCAGGATGAAGCCCGTCTCGACGAGGACCTCACCGAGGCCGTGTTCGTCCACGAAGGTTCCGAGCGCTCGGTCGATGCGGCTCGCGCGCTTACCATGCTCGCCACCTACTGGCGCCATCGTC
The DNA here is from genome assembly GCA_041488155.1 of Tepidiformaceae bacterium. Lineage (GTDB taxonomy): Bacteria > Chloroflexota > Dehalococcoidia > Tepidiformales > Tepidiformaceae > JBGPOS01. The sequence goes on along the minus strand of JBGPOS010000035.1, from coordinate 9,746 downwards.
ACGACCCTTCCGTCGATCAGCTCCGTCTTGCCGCCCTCAACTGGTTCCGGAAGGAGGAGGAATTGTTCCGCTGTGACGAGCTTCTCTTTGACCGCCATGTGCAGAGGATACGCCAGCGGACGCCGTTTGGCCGGCGCTCAGGCGAAGAGGTCGGTGAGCTTGAGGGCGAAGCCCTCGACGGCGAAGCCTGCGTCGTCGCTCGAAAGCGTCGCGCCGATGCCATAGGTGCGAGCATCGCCGCCCGGGCGGTGGACGGTGACGGTCTGGTTGGTGGAGCGGACCACCCAGACGCGCTGGGTGCCGGCGGCGAGGTAGGCGTCGATCTTCTCCCTGATTTCCCGTTCGCGGTCATCCGGGGAGACGACTTCGACGGCAAGGACCGGCGCGAACGGAAGGAACCCGCGCGGGACAGCACCGCCGGGAAGCTGATCGTGCGCAACGAACGATACGTCTGGCGCGCGGACGCTATCGGGGTTGCGCTGGAGGACGAACCCGGTTTCCACCATGACCCTTCCGAGCGAGTGGGCCCGGACGAACTCCCGCAGGTGATGGCCCAGCTCGAGGGCTCGGACACCGTGTTCTCCGCCGACTGGCGCCATTGTCACCACCCTTCCGTCGATCAGCTCCATCTTGCCGCCCTCAACTGGTCCCGGAAGGAGGAGGAATTGTTCCGCCGTGACGAGCTTCTCTTTGACCGTCATGTGCTCAGGATACGCCGGCGGGGTCACTCCCGGCTTTCCCTAGCAGCACATCCGCCGGACGATTTCGTACATCAACTCGCAGCCCATGTTCAGGTTGTCGATCGTCAGGAACTCGTTGTTGCCGTGGAATCCGGCGCGCTCCGCCGGGCTCAGGAGGCAGGGAATGAACCCGTAAGCGGGGATCCCCTTCGCCCGGAGGAAGCGGTTGTCGGTGCCGCCGATGGTCATGCTGGGCACCACGATCGCGTCCTCCATCGCCCCGCTCACAACAGACTGGATCGTCCGAAAGAGCTCGGTGTCCCATTCCACCGCCACCGGCTCGCCCTCGTGCGGCTGGTAGAGCTCGATGGCTATCCGCGGGTCGTCCACCCGTTCGCGCACGCGCCGGATCCAGTCCTCCTTCGACTGCCCGGGGAGCAGCCGGCAGTCGATCACGGCCCAGCTCTTCGCGGGGATGACGTTCGCCTTGATCCCGCTCTGCATCATCGTCGCGTTCAGGGTGTTCATGAACGCCGCCTGGAGTTCGGGGGATCGCCGTATCTGCGCCTCCACCGCCTCGCGGTCACTGAGATCGGGCATCAGCCCGGCTTCGGCGAGCCGCTCCAGGTAGGCCGTCGTGTCGGGCGTGTAGGTAATACCACGGTCCCAGTCCTGGAGCCGCATCAGCGCTCGCATCAGGTGGACGAGCGAATTGTCGGCGTGCGGGCGGCTGCCGTGGCCTGGCGTCCCGACGGCGGTGAGCTGCAGCCAGCAAATGTCCTTCTCGTTCGTCGCTACCCCGAAGAGCTTCGTCTCGCGACCCCCGAAGCGGTCCGTGCCCCCGCCCCCTTCGCTGAGTTCGAACTCAACGTCCACCACGTCCGGGCGGTGTTTGCAGAGCCACTCCATCCCGAATTCGCTCCCAGCCTCCTCGTCCGGGACGGCGCAAAAGACCAGGTCGCGCTTCAAGCGCGCGCCCTGTCGCTTCAGCAGCAGGAACGTCAGGAGCTGCATCACACCGCAGCCCTTCATGTCGACCGCCCCCCGCCCGTACACCCGTCCGTCCTTGACCACGCCTTCGAACGCTGGCACTTCCCAGTACTGGGCCTCGACCGGCACCACGTCGGTGTGGTTGCACAGCATCAGCGGACGCTTACTGCCATCGCCGGGGAGCCGCGCGATGAGCGCCTCGCGGTTCGGCGCGATTTCGATGTACTCGCAGTCGACCCCTTCGCGCGAAATGATCTCCCCGAGGAATCGCGCGGCCGGCTTCTCGTTGCCCGGAGGATTCGAGGTGTCGATCTGGAGGTACCGCACGAAGATCTCCAGGGCTTCATCGAAAACGGGCTTCCAATCGATCGCCATCGCACCAACTCCTCGCCCCGGCTGGCCCGAACCATACAAGCAGCCACCCGCTCGAAACAGCAGCCTCACTCCGTCCTCGTCTCGCAGGCTAGACTGGAGCGATGCACGCACTACTGGTTCTCTGGGACTTTTCCAACGGCACGAAGATGGGCATCGACGAGCTTCGCACCTACATCCGCGACGAATCGATGGCTCGCTTCCGACAGAAGGAAGGGCTGCGCCAGAAGGTCTGGATCTCGAACGGCGGCACCCTCCGCTGGGGAGCGATGTACCTGTTCGAAACCTGCGCCCAGGCCGAAGCTCAGGCCGCGACCGTCACCCGCGTCGAGGAGATGACCGGCGTGAAGCCGACGCACGAGATCTTCGCCGTCGAGGCGGTGGTGGAGGGGCAGCATTCGGGGGTGGACCTGCTCACGTCAGGGCGCGTCTGGCAGGAGCTAGCCGCCCGCTAAGCGGCTGTTAGCCTGGGCGCCCCCGATCTCACCCGGCACTCTGCTACGATTCCGGCCGTGCCCCGCTTCGACGCCCATACGCACCTCTTCGCCCCCTCTCAGGTCCAGGACCGGTCCGGGCTCTGCAGCCGCGATGCGACGTTCGCTGAGATGTACTCCTCGCCGAAAGCGAAGCTGGCGACCGCCTCCGATCTTCTCGCCGCCCTCGATGAAGCCGGCATCGAACGTGCGCTCGTGGCGGGTTTCGCCTTCCAGCAACCGCGGGATCTCGCCGCCCAGGTCGATTACCTCATCGCCTCCGCCGCCGAGAGCGGCGGCCGCCTCACGCCCCTCGCCACCGTCAACCCCAAGGCGCCCGGCTGGGAGCGAGAGGCCGAGAGTGCCCTCGCCGCCGGGGCGCGTGGCTTCGGCGAACTGCGTCCGCACAACCAGGGCTGGGATCCCAACGGTCCAGAGGGGCGCGCCCTCTGCGAACTGGCCGCGGCCCACGGGGCCGTGCTCCTCTGGCACGTCAGCGAACCGGTCGGCCACGCTTACCCGGGCAAGCTCGGGGGCATCTCCCCGGCCGAACTCTGTGGGCTGGCGACGGCCTTCCCGGGCGTCCGAATGATTGCCGCCCACCTCGGCGGCGGGCTTCCGTTCTACCTCCAGATGCCCGAGGTAAGGGCTGCGTTAGGGTCGGTCTACTTCGATACCGCCGCCTCTTCGTTGCTGTATGATGACAAAACCGTCGCGCGCCTTGTGGACCTCGCCGGCCCGGAGCGCGTCCTTTTCGGCTCGGATTACCCACTGCTTTCGCCCGGGCGCCAGCTTGAACGCTTGAACGCGTTGCTCCCCGGCGATCTGGCGGAAGCGGTGTGTGGCGGAAACGCCGATACCCTCTTTTCGGATATACGCGACTCATGACTTCCAGCCCACCCGACCACGTCAGGCTATTCATTGCCTGTGAAGTCCCCGACGAGGTGAAGACCGCTATCGGCGCGGTGATCGAGACCCTCCGATCGCGGAGCGGCGCCGCTGTCCGCTGGATCCGCGCCGAAGGCGTGCACGTCACCCTCAAATTCCTCGGCGAAGTTCCCGTCCGCCAGCTCCCCGCGGTGAAACTTGCCGTCCAGGAAGCTGTCGTTGGCACTGCTCCGTTCGAACTCGAGTTTTCGAACATCGGTATGTTCGGCGGCCGCGAGGGACTTCGCCTCATGTGGGTCGGCATCGCCGGTGACGTCCTCCGTCTCGAAAAGCTCGTCCGAGACGTCAACGCCGCGCTCGCCGTCGTCGGCTTCGACCCCGAGCGGCGCCCCTTTCGCCCGCATCTCACCCTGGGGCGTGTGCGCGACGAAATCCCCACCCGCCAGCGCGCCGAGATCGAAGTTGCCGTCGGCAAGATGGATGTCCCCCCGAGCACCTGGCGGACGAACCAGGTTTCGCTGATGCGCAGCCGGCTCACGACCGCAGGCGCGGTCTACGAAGTGCTCGCCACGTTCCCGCTGCGGGTCACGCAACCCACCGCCTGACTTCCTCCCCCGATCTTGCGCTCACGGCGAAGGCGTCGCCGTTGCGCTCGGGGTGCTGGTTTGCGTGGGCGTCGGGGTGGCTCCCGGCACGTGGCAGTCGCTGCTGCTGAAGGCCAACACCGGGTGCAATTCGATCCCGTTCGGCGCCAGGCCATTCTGGTTGTGTTTCTTGTCGAGGAAGCCGACTCCGGTGATGGTTGCCGTCCCGATCAGGTCGTGGAACGACGTCCGTGGTTCGCCACAGGCTGCCACGAACGCCGCTCGGGCCACGGCCATCTCGTCCTTGTGCGCTGAGGCGATCGCGCCGCTGCAGGCCACGTCCGGGAACTCCACGATCATCTGGTGAGTACGGTCCGAGGGGTCTGCGATCACGAGGTGGATGTCCTCGTCCTCCTCCCGCGCGAACTGGATGAGCGCCGCCTCGACCGTGAAGGTCTGCTTCTCTGTGCCATTGAAGCGCTTCTCGTTTCCCTTGATCGCGGGCTTTGGGTCCGGGAGATTGCGCAGAGAGTCAACACTGCTTGGCTGCGGCGTAAAGTTCACGTCCTTCGACCGGTCATCCGAGAGCGTCTTCACCGGCCAACGTTCGACTCCGCACTTCGCTCCGGCCGGGGTCCCAGTAGTGGCGGAGGACTCCCCGTCGGCGGCCCCGTCGTCGCCCGCGCAACCGGCCACCGATAAACCAAGGATCGCAAGGAGGATCCACGCTCGCCGCACCGGGCCAGCTTACGCCTCGATGCGGAACGCGCACGCCCACGGCCGTTGTCCATCCTTCGCTAACAGCGGCCGGGCGCTCCCCCTCTCCCGAAATCGGGAGAGGGGCCAGGGGGTGAGGGCAGGTCGTTCCTTAGGCCGGTGCTACGCGTCGAAGTACATGTGGAATTCGTGCGGGTGCGGCCGCAGGCGGATCGCGTCGACGTCGTTCTCGTACTTCCACGCCATCCACGTCTCGATGAGGTCGGGTGTGAACACTCCGCCCTTCAGGAGGAAGTCGTGGTCGGCCTCGAGGGCGCGAAGCGACTCGTCGAGAGAGCCGGGTACGACCGTGATGTTGGCCAGCTGCTCTGGCGGGAGCTCGAACAGGCTCTGCTTGTCGACGGGTGGGCCAGGATCCCACCCGTTCTGGATGCCGTCCATGCCGGCCATGAGGATCGCTGAGAAGGCCAGGTAAGGGTTGGCCGTTGGGTCCGGAGGCCGGAACTCGACGCGCTTCTGGCGCGGGTCTGGGCTCACGAGCGGGATCCGGCAGGCCGCCGACCGGTTCCGGGCGCTGTACGCGAGGTTGACCGGAGCCTCGTACCCCGGCACCAGGCGTTTGTAGCTGTTCGTCGTCGGGGCGCAGATGGCCATGAGCGCCCGCCCGTGCTTGATCAGGCCGGCTATGTACGAACGACAGAGTTCGCTCGTTAGGGCGTATCCCTTTTCGTCGAAGAAGAGGTTCGTGCCGTTCTTCCAGATGCTCAGGTGCGTGTGCATCCCCGAGCCGTTGTCCTGGAACAGCGGTTTCGGCATGAAGGTAGCGACTTTGCCGTGCTTCTTGGCCACGTTCTTGACGATGTACTTGTAGAGCATCGCCTTGTCGGCCATCTTCGTCAGGGTGTCGAACCGCATGTCGATCTCGGCCTGGCCGGCGGTCGCCACCTCATGGTGGTGCAGTTCGATTTCCATCCCGCAGTCTTCCATGGTCGAAACCATGTCGTTCCGGATGTCGGTCTGCGTGTCGTGGGGGCTGACAGGGAAATAGCCTTCCTTGTAGCGCGGGCGGTAGCCCTGGTTCAGCCCACCGAGGAGGGTCGAGTCGGCGCCGCTGTTCCAGATGCCCTCGTCCGAATCGACCGAGTAGAAGGCCGAGTGCTGGTCGCCGCCGAAACGCACCTCGTCGAAGATGAAGAACTCGAGTTCGGGCCCGATGTAGACGGTATCGCCGACGCCGCTGTCCTTGACGTACTTCTCCGACTTGGCCGCCACGTAGCGGGGGTCGCGGCTGTAGGGCTGGCGCGTTACCGGATCTTCCACGTTGCAGATGACCGAGAGCGTCGGCGCCTGGATCGCCGGGTCCACGATCGCGGACGACGGATCCGGGATCAGGAGCATGTCCGACTCCTCGATCTTCTGGAACCCGCGGATGCTGGAGCCATCGAAGCCGTAACCCTGACGCCAGGGCGAACTCTCGTAGTCGGTCCAGTCGTTCAACTGGTGGATTGGACGGGTCAGGTGTTGCCAGAGCCCGAAGAGGTCGACGAACTTCACGTCCACGAACTGGATGTCGTTGTCGGCACAGAATTTCTTGAGCCCCTCAGGGCTTCTGTCTTGTGGGACCACGCGTTCTCTCCCCCGCTTATCAGCGATGTACAAGCATTGTGAGGTTTTTCACGCCGCGGGCCACCCCGCACGGACGCCCGGTCTATGAAGATCCTGTTACGGGCCTCAGACCGCGACCTCCCCGCGCTCTCCGGTCCGCACCCGGATCGCCTCGTCCACGGGCATGACGAAGATCTTCCCATCGCCGATGTTGCCCGTGCGGGCGCAACGCACGATGGCGTCGATCACTCGCTCTACGGCGATGTCCGGGACGACGACCTCCATCTTCACCTTGGGCAGCATGTCGACCGTCACGGTCTCGCCGCCGCGGCCCTGGTGCACGATGCCCCGCTGCGCGCCGCGTCCTGTTACCGGGGTGAAGTTCATCCCGTGGAAGCCCAGGTCGTCCAGGGCTTCCTTTATCTCGGTTAGCTTCTCCGGGCGAATGATCGCCTCGATCTTTTTCATCCCACTTCCTCTCTCGGATTAGTTTGCGGCTGGATCGAAATGCGCCGGCGGCGCAGGGAGGATCGGGCCCGGCGCCAACGATATGCCGCCCTCTTCCGTCGTGTAGGCGCGCTCCCCGTGCTGGGTCACGTCGAGGCCAAGGTCCTCTTCGTCTTCCGATACACGGATGCCGATGGTCAGGTCCAGCACCTTGAGGATGATAAACGTCATTACGAAGGTGTAGGCGCTTATCGCGGCGATGCCCACGGTCTGGTCCCAGAGCTGCTGCGCGTGGCCGTGAAAGAGGCCGTCGGCAAAGGGGATGCCGCTGACGGCTGCTTTAGCAAAGAGTCCCGTGGCGATGGCGCCCCACATGCCACCGATGCCATGCACACCGACCACGTCCAGCGAATCGTCCATCGCGAGCTTCGCCCGCAGCCGGACCGCCAGGTAGCAGAGCACGCCAGCGCCGAATCCGACCGCGATGCTCTCCATCGGTTCGATGAAGCCCGATGCCGGGGTGATCGCCACGAGGCCGGCCACAGCGCCCGCCGCGGCCCCGACGACGCTCGGCTTCCCGCTCAGCCACCAGCTCATCAGCGTCCAGGTCAAGGCCGCCGTCCCGGTCGCGACGTTCGTGTTCACGAACGCGCTCACCGCCGTGCCTGTGGCCCCGCCCGCGCTGCCGGCGTTGAATCCGAACCAGCCGAACCAGAGGATAGCCGCGCCCAGCACCACCATGGTGACGTCGTGCGGCTCCATCGGGATCGACCCAAAGCCCTTGCGCTTGCCGAAGACGAACACCGCGGCCAGGGCAGCGATTCCGGCGTTGACGTGGATCGCCAGCCCTCCGGCGAAGTCCAGCGAGTTGAGGCCGAGGTCAGCCCCGCGTCCTGGGAGGTCGGTTTGGGTGGCGGCTGCGCTCAGCCAGCCATCGTAGGCGAACACCCAGTGCGCCACCGGTGCGTAGACCAGGAGCGACCAGGCCGCCATAAAGATCATGAAGGGCCCGAACTTCGCCCGTTCGGCAAACGCGCCTGTGATGAGCGCCGGGGTGATGATCGCGAACATCATCTGGAAGGCCATGTACATCAGGTGCGGGATGCCCACACCGTACACAGACCCGTTCGGGCCGCCCGGCGCCTGGCCGACGTCCTTCAGCCCAATCCAGTCGAGGTTGCCGATCAGTCCGTAACCCGCATCGGGGCCGAAGGCCAGCGAGTAGCCGACCACCACCCAGAGGATGGCCACGATCCCGATCGTGATGAACGACTGCATAATCGTCGCCAGGACGTTCTTGTTGCGGGTCAGCCCGCCATAGAAGAAGCCCAGGCCGGGTGTCATGAACAGCACGAACGCAGACGCCGCCAGCATCCACGCCGTGTTCCCCGTGTCTATCGGGTTATCCATGCTGTGCGAATTCCCCTCTCCTCGCGAAATAACGGAAACGCACGGTTGGCGCTGCTCGCGCCCCGTGCGATGCGCGGGACGTTAGCCCCGCCTCATTTCCAAAGGGTGTCTACGGTGTTACGAACTTGTTTCGTAGCTCTGGCTACGAGTCGAGTTGCGGCGCCAGGCGGCGATGGAGATCTCGCCCGAAACTCCCCTTTCGCTCCGAACTTCGCCCTTACTCGGTCGGCGTGAAATTGTCCGCCTCGTCAGGCCGTGCGTGCGGTCGCGGTCCCCGTCCCGTGCAACGTCGTCCGCGCCGCGCCGGGCCAGCTCCACGGCCGGGTGGCTTCGTAGGCAGCGCTGACCGCGAGCACCAGCCGGTCGGCGTGGCGCGGACCCACTACCTGGAGCCCGACGGGCAGGCCGTTTTTCGCCAACCCCGCCGGCACCGACGCCGCAGGATGGCCGGTCAGGTTGAACGGCGGCGTGAACGGCAGATACCCTGCCGCCGTCACTGGTTTGCCATCGATCGTCGCTGGAGGCGGGCCAGCCTTGGCGAAGGCCGTGACAGCCACAGTGGGCGTCAGCAACAGGTCGTACTCTTCGAAGAACGAGGTCATCAAGCGGTTGAGCTGGTGCCGGACGTCGAGCGCCTCCGCGATCTGGAGCCCCGTAATCCCACGAGCCTGTTCAGCGAACGCGAGGAACCCCGGCTCGAGCACAGCCCGTTGTTCGGGGGTCATGTTGTCGATCAGCCTTGTGTCGCCCGGGGCGGCGATGGTGTACCACGCCCCCATCGGGTCCGCGAAGCCGGGGTCTGCTTCGACCAGTTCGGCGCCCACTGCTTTGGCCAGGGCTCGAGCAGCGTCGCCCGCCACCCGGCGCACCTCGGGATCCACGGGTGCGTACCCCAGGTCTGCGCTCCACGCCACGCGCCGAAGTCGGGGCGCGGCGCCCAGGACGGCCGCCTCGTACCCTCCAGGAGCGCCATCGAGCGAATCGAGGTCGTTGGGGTGCGCCCCGGCCGCCACGTCGAGGTAGCGCGCCGCGTCCCGTACGGTTCGGCTGACGGGCCCGAGCGAGCTGTGCGTGCCCCAGGCCGGGGCGCTCATCCCGGCGCGTGGGATCCGCCCCGCAGACGGCTTGATCCCGTAACAACCCGAAAAGGCAGCCGGGATGCGGATCGACCCGCCGCCGTCGCTCGCGGTCGCGATGGGCACCATGCCGGCGGTGACCGCTGAAGCGCTTCCGCCGCTCGACCCCCCCGGCGTGAGGGCAGGATCCCACGGGTTGCCTGTCGCCCCGAACAGGCGGTTCTCCGTGAAACCCTTGTAGCCGAACTCGGGCGTGTTCGTCTTGCCCACGATCACTGCGCCTGCCGCCCGCAACCGGGCGACCTGCACGGAGTCTTCGCTGGCGACACGCGACGCGAACGCCCGCGATCCCATCGTGAGTGGCAGGCCAGCCACCCCTTCGAGGTCTTTAACCCCGATCGGGACGCCCCCGAACGGTCCGGGGTCATTGCCGCGTGCTACGGCCGCGTCGATCGCATCGGCCTGCCGGCGCGCTCCCTCGGCGTCGACGTGCACAAAGGCGTT
>JBGPOS010000034.1:0-40765 GCA_041488155.1 Tepidiformaceae bacterium | reverse complement strand
CACGGCTCGACCGCGAAGTCGCCTTCTGCTCCATCCGCTCCGACGGCCTCGACCTCATCGGCCGCCAGCGCGTCCTCCGCGAGGCCCAGTCCATGGGCCGCCTCGGCGCTCACCCCCACCTCGTCACTATCCACGACATCGGCGAAGAAGACGGCAACCCCTACATCGTCGAAGAGTTCATGTCCGGCGGCGACGTCGCAGGCCTGCTCGCGCACGCCTCCGCAGGATCGGAGCAAGGCGCTCCCCTCTCCCGCGACAGCGGGAGAGGGGCCGGGGGTGAGGGCCTGCCGTTAGAGCGCACACTGCAACTCGCGAAGGACGTTTGCCGCGGCCTCGCCTTCATCCACCAGGCAGGCATGATCCACCGCGACCTCAAGCCCGGGAACGTCTTCATCACCGCCGACGGCACCGCCAAGATCGGCGACTTCGGACTCGCCGTCTCCCTCGACCGCTCCCGCCTCACCCAGCACGGCATGATGCTCGGCACCGTCTCCTACATGCCTCCCGAGCAGGCCCTCGGCGGCGAAGCCACCCTCAAGGCCGACCTCTACTCCCTCGGGGCGATGCTCTACGAGATGGTCACCGGTCGCCCGCCCTTCGTCGGCGACGACCCGACAGCGGTCATCTCCCAGCACATCAACACCCCACCGGTGGCGCCTTCGTGGCTGACGGAGCACTGCCCACCAGCGCTCGAAGAGCTGATCCTCCACCTCCTCGCCAAGGACCCCGGCCAGCGGCCCGAGTCCGCCACGGCGGCCCTCGCTGTGCTGGCTACGGTCGACGCCACCCAGAAGTCCGCCACCCACTCCGATTCCAACGTCCTCGACCGCCTCGCGCGCGGTGTCTTCGTCGGCCGCGAGAAGGAACTGGACCGCCTGCGCAAGGCCTTCGACGAGGCCTTCGCCGGTCGCGGCGGCCTCGTGATGCTCGTTGGCGAGCCCGGCATCGGCAAGACGCGCACCACCCAGGAACTGGAGACCTACGCCCGCATGCGTGGCGCAAACGCCCTCTGGGGACGAGCCCACGAGTCCTCCGGCGCACCGCCCTACTGGCCCTTCATCCAGGTCGTGAACGGCTACGCGGCGAGCAACGACATAGCCGCCATCGGCCCCGACCTGCCTCCCGGCGCCGCGGCCGAACTGAGCCGCCTCTTCCCCTGGCTTCGCGACCAGCCCAACGTGGGCACGCCCGAACCGATCGGCGATCCCGCCGCCGCCCAATTCCGTCTGTTCGATGCCTACGCATCGACGATCAGGGCGATCGCCAGCCGTACGCCGCTCCTGGTCGTGCTGGACGACCTGCATTGGTCGGACAAGCCGACCCTGCTCCTGCTCCAGCACCTGGCGCGAGAGATGAACCGCTTGCGGGTGCTCGTGGTCTGCACCTATCGCGACACCGACCTTTCGCGCGCTCATCCCCTTTCCGAAGCGTTGGCGACCCTCAACCGTGAAGCCGGCTTCCTCCGCATCCCCCTCCGGGGGCTTTCGCGCGCGGAGGTGGACGGATACATCCGAGCCGCCGCCAATGTCAGCCCGCCGGCACGGGTGGTCGACAAGATCTTCGAAGAGACGGAGGGCAACCCGTTCTTCCTCTCCGAGGTCGTGAACCTGATGACCCAGGAGGGGACGCTCTCGCGCGACTCCGTCTCGGACATCGCCGTGCCCGACGGCGTGCGCGAGGCGCTCGGCCGGCGGCTGGACCGCATCTCGGAGGAAGCCAACGAACTGCTCCAGGTCTGCGCCGTGGCAGGGCGCGAGTTCACCTACGACACCCTCACGCTCCTCGACGAGCGGAGCGAAGACCATGTCCTTCGCCTTATCGAAGAGGCGGTGGAGGCGCGCGTGATCGAGGAGATGGAGCAGCCGGGGCGCTACCGCTTCACCCACGCACTGATGCAGGAGACGCTGCTTGACGAATTGACGACCACGCGCCGCGTACGGCTGCACGGCCAGGTGGGGGAGGCGCTGGAGAAGCGCTGGGGGCCGCGGGCCGACGAGCGAGCCCCGCGACTCGCCGAGCACTTCGTCGAGGCGGGGATGCTCGCGCCCCGCTTCGCGGCGAAAGCCGTGCGCTACGGGAAGCTCGCTGCCCAGCAGGCAGAGTCCCAGACGGCCTGGGATGAAGCGGCGAACTGGTACGAGCGGGCCGTCTCCCTGGTGAGTGCGAGCGACGATGGGCTTGGTGAGGACGAGGCCCAGTTGCTGGTCGCCCTCGGGATGTGCCAGCGCAACGCGGGGAACAACCGGGCGGCCTGGCGGAACCTGATGCGCGCCGCCACGATGTTCCGCGAGCGGGGCGACCACCTGGCCCTCGCCCGGGCGACGGCGGAGGCGGTCTGGATCCCGTCGGCCCCCGCCCGGCGGCTTGCCCTCATTGACGAAAGCCTGGAGTTGCTCGGCGGGGCGGATCCCCACCTCGAGGCGCGTCTCCTGTACGTGCGTTGGAGTTCTGACGCTCCTGGCGATGAGGCCGACCTCAAACGTATCGAGGAGATCGTTCGCCAACACGGGTTCCCGGACATCCAGGCGACCGTGCTGGAGGCAAAGGGCTTTCTTGCCATGGCTAACCTGGACCTCGCCAACGCGCTCGAACTCTTTGCGATGGCCTGTGACCAGTTTCTTGCCCTCGCCATGCCCATCGAAGCCACGATGTCGATCATATGGCTCGGCGTCATCCCGTTCTTTGCCGGGGACATGGAACCGGGCGAAGCCAGCGCGCGAGAACAGCTCGCGGTCGCCAGGCGAGTCCACGCAGTGTTCGCACGCTCGAATATCGAGCTGCGCCTCGCGGGCCTCGCGCTGGCGAAAGGGGACTGGAAGGCTTTCGAAGGTCTGCAGGCCGACCTGGCCGACATGGTGGGTAACTACAGCCTGGACCTGCAGGCGTCCGCCCGCGCCGAGCTCGAGGGTGACATGACAAGAGCAGTGGCTCTCCTCCCGGCGCCGGAGCTGGCCGGTGGCTTCCCAAGCTTCGTTGCCCACCTCCACGCCGGGCGGGCCCGTGTGCGCCTCCTCGCCGGCGATGAAGATGGGGCTCGGGCCGAACTCGCCCAGTGGAAACAGGGCATGGCCGGCGTGACCGAACAGCGCTTCTCGCAGGGCCGGTTCTTCTCGCTCACCGAATTGGGCGAAGCGCTGCCAGCGCTCGCTGACGAGGCCGCGGCAAGGGCTGCCTACGCTGAATTGGTCCGCTGCGCACCCATCCGTTGGGACCCGATCGCCACCCGCGGGGCCGACGCCATCCGCGGCGCGCTCGCCCTCAGGCTCGGGCTGGTCGATGAGGCGGAGGCTCACTTCAACACCGGCCTGGAATGGAGCAGGAAGTGGGGCCTGTCCGTCGAGCAGGCGCGGAACCTTGAGGGCCTGGCGTCTGTCGCGCTGCGACGAGGCAACACTGCCGAGGCGACGGGGTTGCTCGATCAGGCCGCTGCCCTCTACCAGCAACAGGGCGCGAAGCTCTACCTCAGCCGCATCATCGCCAGGAAAGTCGAACTCCAGGGCCTCACCACCCACGACCTCCGCACCTCCATCGACCGCGTCGCCACCGCCGTCGCCACCGAGCACCCCGACTTCCGCTCACACGCCGCCCCCGACGGCACCGTCACCCTCCTCTTCTCCGACATCGAAGGCTCGACCCCACTCAACGAGAAGCTCGGCGACGCAAAGTGGATGGAACTCCTCCGCGCCCACAACACCCTCATCCGCAAGCACCTCAAGGCCCACGGCGGCTTCGAAGTGAAGTCCATGGGCGACGGCTTCATGCTGGCCTTCGCGAGCGCGCGGCGGGCGTTGGAGTGCGCGATTGCGATCCAGGCCGAATTCGGGGCGTCTGAGCCCATGCAGCGGCCAGAGACGGCCGCGGCTACCCCGATTCGCGTGCGAATCGGCCTCCACACCGGCGAAGCCGTGAAGGAAGGCAATGACTTCTTCGGTAAGGACGTCAACCTCGCCGCCCGCATCGGCGCCCAGGCCCACGGCGGCGAGATCCTCGTCTCAGCCCTCCTCCACGACCTCCTCGCCGCCAGCGGCGCCTTCACCTTCGACGACGCCCGCGAAATCCCCCTCAAAGGTCTAACCGGCACCCACCGCGTCTACCGGGTTCTCCTCCCGCGCTAACCCACCGCAAACTCCCTCTCCCACCGCAGCGGGAGAGGGCCGGGGTGAGGGTGCGTTAGCAAGTCGGCGCCGGTCTGTGGAGGAGCGAGTGCGCCCCTTGTGACATCGGGGCGCCGGATTCCATCCAGCGGCCCGAGGCGGCCGCGGCTACCGGGATTCGGCAGCGCGAGAGGGCCGGGCTGAGGCCTCATCGCTCATTGCTCATGCTCATTGCTCATTGCTCGCTCTCAATCCTCGATCCGATCGTCCTTCGTCCCGTCGTAATTCGCCCGCGCATACGCCACCGCCCACACCGCCCGCGCCCCATGGTCCCGCAGTACACGCGCACATTCGTTCACCGTGGCGCCGGTCGTCACGACATCGTCCACCAGGGCCACCGTCAGTCCCCGCAGCGGCGGCCCCTCGTAGGCGAAAGCCCCCGCCACGTTCGAGCGCCGCTCCCCCAGCCGCATCCCCACCTGCGTCGACGTCTTCCGCACCCTCCGCAGCCGCCCTTCCGCCCGCGGAAGCTCCAGCTGCGCCAGCAGCAGCTCCGCCTGGTTGAACCCTCGCTGCCGCTCGCGCGACCGGTGCAGCGGCACAGCGAACGCCACGTCCAGCTCCAGCCTGTCGCCTAACCCCGCCATCGACCCCGCCATCCGCATCGCCAACGACCGGATCCCGCGGTATTTCAGCCCGTGCACCACCCGTCGCGCCGCCCCCTCCATGTCGAGTGCCGCCCGCGCCCCCTCCAACGCGTCCCACCCGAAGCATCGTGGACAGTTCCCCACCCCTTCCCACTGTCCCCAGCAGTTCGGGCACCTCGCCACCGCCACCACCACCATCCCAACCTCGCACACCGCGCACAGCACGCTCCCGAAACGCCCGCAATTCACACACCGCTCCGGATAAAGCAAGTCGATCGTAGCGCGCCAGGCCCGAACCCCGGCCTCGCGAAGCCAGCCGCCCCGCGGCTCATCGCTCATCGCTTACCTGCTCCCTCTCCCACCGCAGCGGGAGAGGGCCGGGGTGAGGGCTCGTCTCAGTGCTCATTGCTCATCGCTCATCGTTGTTCACTCGTCGCTTCGGCCCACTCGGCGTGCATTGTCCTACAATCGAAGTGTGCCCGTCACGCTCTTGTTGTTCGCCTCCATCGCCGAAAAGGCAGGCCGCCGCCGCATCGAAATGGATCTCCGCGACGGCGATACCGTCCATTCCGTCTGCGAACGCCTCCTCCTCGACTACCCCCATCTCCGCCCCTTCTTCCCCCGCCTCATGTTCGCCATCAACGAGGAGTACGCCCGCGACGATGCCCTGGTTCCCCCGGGCGCAACCCTCGCCCTCATCCCGCCCGTCTCAGGAGGCTGACCCATGCTCATTCGAGTCACCGAACAGCCGCTCAAGCCCGACGAGGCCGTCGCCGCCGTCACCCGCGCCGAAGCAGGAGCGGTCGTCGTCTTCCTCGGCGTCGTCCGCAACAACAACCTCGGCCGGACCGTGAACCACCTCGTCTACGACGCCTACCCCTCTATGGCTGAAAAGGTCCTCGCTACCATCGCCTCCGAAGCAAGGGACCGCTTCTCCCTCGGAGACTGCGCCATCCTGCACCGAACGGGCCGACTCGAGATCGGCGAGGCCAGCCTCCTCGTCGCCGTCAGCGCAGGCCATCGCGTCGCCGCCTTCGAAGCCGCCCACTGGCTCGTCGACGAAGTCAAGAAGCGCGTCCCCGTGTGGAAAAAAGAGGTCTGGAGCGACGGCGAGTCCTGGATCGAAGGCCCCGAGTCACTCGGCCTCCAGCAGACCCCGGCCAGCTTGCGCTAGGCCATGTCCAGCCACCCGCATTCTTTCAGCCGGTTCTGTATGCACTGCGGCCAGCGCCTCGCCACCTCCGTCCCCGAAGGCGACACCCGCGACCGCCTGGTCTGCCTCGACTGCGGATTCGTCCACTACATCAACCCCCGTCCCGTCGCGGGCGCCATCCCGGTCCGTCACGACGGCCAGGTACTCCTCGTCCGTCGCGCCATCGAGCCGCGCATCGGCAGCTGGGTGTTCCCCGGCGGCTTCATGGACGTCGGCGAGACCGCCGAAGAGGCCGCCGCCCGCGAGACCCTCGAAGAAGCCCACCTCGAAGTCGCCAATCTCCGTCTCATCGGCGTCTACACCCGCACCGGCCCGGGCGTCGTCGTCATCGTCTACGAAGCCGATGCCCTCAGCGAAGCCGAGGCCGGCCACGAAACGAGCGAGGTGCGCTGGTTCCACCCTCACGAAATCCCCTGGGAAGAACTCGCCTTCGACTCCACCGAATGGGCGCTGCGCGACTGGTTCCTGGCCCGCGGGCTCGCTCTCCCGCAGACGATGCGCCCTACCCCCCGTAGTTGACGCCGCACTCCTTCAGCGTCAGCACGTCCATCGCCTGCTCGACCCCCGCCTCCACCACTCTCCCCATCACTAGCGCGTGGTCGCCGCCCTCCAGGATCTCTGTCACTTCGCACTCGAACCACGCTGGCGCGGCAGCGATCACCGGAGCCCCGGTCGTCTTCGTCACGTACGCGTATTCGCCGAATTTGCCGCCGGCCGGCTCAACGTGCCGGAAAAACGCAAACGCTAGGTCCTTCTGACCCGTCCCCAGCACGCTCACCGCGAACTTGTTCGTGCTCTTCAGCAACTCGAACGTTCGTGAGTCGTTCTTCACCCCCACCGCCACAAGCGGCGGCGTGAACGAAGCCTGCGTCATCCAGTTCACCGTCGAAACGGTCGAGTCAGGCCCCTCACCCACGCCGAGCACAAACAGCCCGTAGGGGATCATCCGCAACGCCGTCTTCTTCGCCTGTTCGTCCATCACTGTCCCCAATCCTTCGTGTCGTAGTCGGCCCACTGCCGTCGCCCAGAGTCTACTGCGACCGGGGCGGCCTCTGCCTCCTGTCGAATGCCCCCTTTGTCCCGAAGTGCGGCGCCAGGATGTGGACGCGCTTACTGCCCCCGGGGTCGGAGATGCGGGCAACAATCCTGCGATAGGCATCGGTAGGCAGGTTTTCGAGGTCTTGATCGACCGTCACGACAGTGGGAAGTCCGCCGACGGTCCGATAATTCACGATCTGGTACAGCTTCTCCATCGCCCACGGCGACGAAACCTGGGCCCCGAGGTCGTCCAGGACCAGCAGATCGGCCGTCCGTACCCGCTCGAACAGTTCGTCGTAGGCCACTTCCTTGTCCGGCGCGAACGAAGCCCGCAGGTAGTCCAGCAGGTCGGGCACAACCGCGAAGAACACCGACTTGCCGTCGCGCGCCGCTACCAGGGCGATGGCAGCGGCAAGATGTGTCTTGCCGCACCCGTTGGTCCCTTCGAGGATGAACCACCCGCTCGGTCGTTCGCTGTACTCCTGCGCCGAACGTTTGGCGCTAGCGAGCGACGTCGCCTGTTCTCGCGACACGCCGGCCGGCTCCGTGATGAAGTTTCCGAACTTCATATTCTCCAGCCGCTCCCTCGTCATCCCCCCGACCTGCTCGTAGCCGGCCGCCGCCGGTTGGTCCAACACCAGGACCCGCGACAGTTTTGCGTCCAACAGCCGAGTCCCCAGCCGTTCGTCGATGGCCTCCGCCCGCTTCGAACAGGTGAACACCGTCGGGAGAGTGGCGTTGTAGCGGTGGTTCACCACCTGGAACAGCTTCTCCTTCGCCCACGGCGTCCCGGGCGCGGCGTCGATGTCGTCCAGCACCAGCAGCGGAGTCGTCTTCACCTGCTCGATCAGCTGCTCGTATCCGAGCTCCTCCGCCCCCGCGTCGTAGCTCGCCCGGAGATGGTCGAGCAGGTCCGGCACATCCATGTAGAGCACCGCCCCACCCTGCGCGATCCGCTCGTTCGCGATGGCCGCAGCGAGGTGCGTCTTCCCGCTCCCGCTCGCCCCACTCAGCACCAGCCACCCACCGGGCTCAGCGGCGAACTTCTTCGCGATTCCGCATGCGACCTCGAACGCCTTGTTTCCGCCGTCGCGGCCGCCCACGTCCAGAGACGCGAAGGTGAAGCGCGCCAGTGCGCCGATGTTGCTGATCCGCTCCAACCGCGACCGGCGCACGTCCTCGGCCTCGTCGAGCACGCAATCGCACGCCTCAGCCTTGCCAAAGCGCGGGTGATCCACGGGCCGCTCCCGGCGCACAAAGCCAGCCCCGCCGCAGATCTTGCAGATAGGCCCCCCTACTCCCTCAGGGATGACCGGCGTTGCGACCGAAGCTGCCTCCAGGGAATCGCTGTTCGCGCGTTTGGACAGGATCTCGTCCAGCCGTTTCACCCTCCGCGGCCCTCCTCGGACCACCGTTGCAGGATGCGTTCCACGTACCGCCAGTTGCGGATGTTCATCTCCGCTGCCTCGCGGAACGCCTGTTCCAGCCATTCCGCCGGGTATGCTTCCGCTGCCGCCAACAGCCGCTCACCCACCATCGGCGTAATCGTCCCGATGTTCTCCTCGTAGAGCCGGAAAACGCTCGGCCGATCCTCGAACGTGATCGGCACCGCCGCCGTCTCCGGCCGCAGTACGAGGTCCCCGGCCCGCACCCGCGCCACCGCTCGCCGCGATCCCGGATTGTTCACGAAGAAGACTGCCTCTTCCCCACGGCGTCCGGCCAGCCGCAGCCCAAGCAGCGCCCCAAGCTCGACGCACTCCAGCAACCCCGCCTCCAGGCGATCGCAGCCGCCCCCCATCGTCGTGAACGATTCCGCCACACCGGGCGTCGCCCGCAGCTCTCCAGCGCTCACGAACCGGGCCCCACCCTTCTGCTCCTGCACGCAGCGCGATACCCAGAGGAACGCCAACAGCGCCTCCACCGAACGCATTCGCGGCAACACGCTTGCAAAGAAGACGTTCGGCACCGCCGTCGCTCGGGCCACCCCGGGGAAGCCTCCGAACACTCCCGGATCGCTCACTGTACCTCGTCCATCCGCAGCACCCAGTCTTCGAACTTCGCCAGCCGGTCACGGAACCGAAGCTCCACTCCGCCCGTCGGACCGTTCCGATTCTTCGCCACGATCACCTGCGCCACCCCTTTCGGATAGGCACTCTCGGGCAGGTCTGGATGTTGCTCGGCCCAGAGCTCCGGGCTGGTGTACAGCTCCTCCCGGCTCAGGAAGATCACGATGTCCGCGTCCTGCTCGATCGATCCCGAATCGCGCAGGTCGGAAAGCATTGGCGTCCGCGGATGGCGCGCCTCGATCGCCCGTGAAAGCTGCGCCAGCGCCACGATCGGCACGTCCAACTCACGCGCCAACCCCTTCAAAGTCCGCGAAATAAAGCTGATCTCCTGCACCCGGTTCTCACGCCCGTTGCTCGTTTCCCCCTGCATCAACTGCAGGTAGTCGATCACGATGAGGTCAAGCCCCTTCTCGCCCGCGAGCCGGCGCGCCTTCGCGCGCAATTCCGCGACCGTCAACACCGGCGAATCGTCGAACCAGATGTTCGCTTCCGAAAGCTCCCCCGAAGCCCGGATGATCCGTCGCTCGTCCAGCTCCGTATGCTGGCCCAGCCGGAGCCGGTTGCTGTCCACCCCCGACTCCGCCGAAAGCAGCCTGATCGCGAGCTGCTCCCCGGACATCTCCAGCGAGAAGAACGCCACGTTCGCCCGCTGTGCCACCGCCGCGTTCCGGGCGATACCGAGGGCGAAGCTCGACTTCCCCACGCTCGGCCGCGCCCCGATGATCACCAGGTCCGAGCGCTTCAGCCCGCCTAACAGGACATCCAGGTCGCTGTAGCCCGTCTTGATCGCCGCCAGCTCGCGACGCTCGATCGCCTCGATGTCTTCGTCAAGGTAGGCGGTCAGCAGTTGGGCGATGTGTACGAAGTCGCGGAAGTTCTCCCCTCCGCGCAAACGCTGTAGCAGGTCCTCCGCCCGGCCGAAGACCGACTCGATCTCCGCCGGCGCCTCGTACGCCATCTGCAGGATGCCCGTCGCCGCGTGGATGAGCCCCCGATACGTCGAATCCCGTTTGACGATCTGGGCGTAGAACTCGACGCCGAGGCTCGTCGGCAGGCGCCTGATCGTGTCTGCCAGGTAGGTCTGCCCGCCCGCCTCTTCCAGCCGCTCTTTCCGCGCCAGCTCATGGGCCACGGTGATCTGGTTGATCGCCTCGTCTCGATTCCACAGATCGAGGCAGGCCTCGTAAATCCAGCCGTTCTTCTCCCGGAAGAAGTCGTACGGCTTCAGGATCGGCGCGACGTGGAACACCGCCTCGTTGTCGACAAGCAGCGACGCCACGACCGCTTCCTCGGCTTCGATGTCGTGCGGGGGCAGACGCTCGAACGGGACGATACTCATCGAAAGGAGAAAACCGGGATGACTCCACCCGCCGCTCGCGGTAGACAGGGGTTCCCGGTCCGTCTACCTCCTTTCGAAAGTTATTCTTCTGCTTCGGGCTCGGCGTCGGCGCTCTCGAGCTCGGCGTAAGCGCTCTCGAGCTCGGCTTCGGCGGCCTCAGCAGCTCTCGCTGCCTCCTCGGCCTGCGCTGCCGCCTCCCGCTCCGCTAACAGCTTCGCAACCACCGGCCTCGACGCCTCGTCCGGCACGACCTCGACTGTCACATCGATAGAGACGTTCCGGGTGAACTTGATCGTCACCGCTCGCGCCCCGATCTCCCGGATCGGTTCAGCCAGCAGGACGATGTGCGGGTCCACGCTCAGGCCCGTCGCCTCATTCAGCTTCTCCGCAATGTCCCGGTTGGTGACCGAACCGAACAGGCGGCCCGTCTCTCCAACCCGCGCTTCAAGCGTCACCGTGTAGTCCACGATCCGCTCCACCAGCTTCCGCGCTTCTCCGTCCAGTTTCTCCTGCCGGCGCTTCTCTTTCTCCGCAATCGCAAGCGCCCGATGCATGTTGTCCTTCGTCGGCGCCCCCGCCAGGTTGCGCGGCAGCAAGAAGTTGCGCGCGAAGCCGTTCTTAACGTCCTTCACGTCGCCCGCCTGCGCTGTGCCTTCCACGTCTTCGAAAAAGACGACCTTCATACTGACCTCAGTGTGTTCGGGATAGCCGCGGACCCTCGTCGCTCGGGCCGGGCAACGCTGCCAAGCGGACACCCCGCGGCAACGTAGAACACTCATCGTAGTGGCTCAACGACTTATCGTCGCCTGAGCCAAACTTCCTCTTCCCCTGCCGCTTATGACGATAGAACACCTGTTCTCACGGCGTCAACCGCTCGACGATCGGTCCCTCACCTTTTGCTCCCCGAACTCAACTCGCGCCGCATCCAGGACCTCGCGACTGAAGTACACGTCAATCGCCGTCATCGCCAGCGCCTTCGCAGCCCGCAGCATCGCCCTGTGCGCCTCCATTGTCGCCGCAGCCCCTGTGAACCCCGGCGTGTGGTTCGCGGCCTCGGTCGGGATGGCGAACACCGGATGGATGCTCGGCACCACGTAGCTCACGTTCCCCATGTCCGTGCTTGCCCCGCTCAGCGTCTTCGTCGAATCACCCTTCGAAGGCAACGTCACCTCGAACCGCTGCATGTTCTCGCAGTACGCCTCCGCGAGGACATCGTTCGTCACGACTTCGCTGTACGGATGGCCAGCCGACTCTAGCTCGAGCCGGCAGCCGGTCGCCGCGGCCGCCCCCTCGAAGCATCCCCTCACCTTCGCCTTCACTTCCTCGAGCTGCTCCCGGTTCGCGGCCCGGATGTAGTACTCCGCGACGGTGTGGTCCGGGATGATGTTCGGTTTGGCGCCGCCCTCGGTGATAACACCGTGCACCCGGTCCGTCGGTCGAAGCTGCTGGCGCATCGCCGAGATCGCCGAGTAAGCAAGCACCATCGCGTCGAGCGCGTTAATCCCTTCCCACGGCGTCGCCCCTGCATGCGCGTTCCGGCCGAAGTACTCCACCTTCAGTTGCTCGATCGCGATCAGGTTCGCCCAGGCGCTCTCCCGCGGCGAAGGGTGCAACATCATCGCCGCGTCCACCCCCTCGAACGCCCCTCGCTCCGCCATGATGATCTTCCCGCCGCCCCCTTCCTCTGCCGGGCTCCCCAGCACCACCACCGTCCCTTCTCCGGGCGCCACCGCCTCTTTGAGAGCCAGCCCCACCGCCACCCCCGAGGCCGCGATCAGGTTGTGCCCGCAGGCGTGGCCGATCCCGGGCAGCGCGTCGTACTCACACAACACGGCGACCGTTGGCTTGCCGCTCCCCGCCTCAGCTCGAAACGCCGTCGGCAGCCCGTACGCCCCCCGCGTCACGGCGAACCCCTTGCCCTCCAGGTAGTCCGTGAGGACCGCGTGCGCATGCTCCTCTTCGAAGTTCAACTCCGGCTTTCCATGGATGCTCAGACTTATCCCGCGCAGGTCGTCACTCGCCCCCTCGATCGCGTCGCACGCCCGTTCCTTCCGCCGTCCGATGTCGTCTGCCACCCCATGCCCTCCTGCGCCTTTCGCCCGACTCTACCCGCCCGGCGACCTCGCCGGGAAGCGGCAACTGTGCGCCCGCGGTACTCTGCCTACATGCCTTTCGAGCGACCCGTCCTTGTGATCTTCCATGGCGGCACGGGCCTGGGCCCCGCCGAACGGATGATGGCGAACGCCCGCATCGCCGCGGCCCGCGGTGCGGCTGCCTCCGCCCGCCATGGCGGCTTCGAAGCCACAATCGTCGCCACCGACGACCCCGCCGCTTTCGAGCCCCTGCCACCCGGCGTCCTCATCGACGCCGACCCACCGGGCCGCCCCTTCAACTTCATCGCCCGCCTGCGCGGCCTCGTCGACCGCTACGGCCTCCAGCGTCCCGCCGTCATGGGCTCGGGCGCCGTCCCGTTGCTGGGCCCCGAACAGTTCCGCTTCATCGTCGAACAACTTGATGCCCGCGACGCCCGCTTCGTGACCAACAACTTCTTCTCTTCCGACCTCACCGCCTGGACCCCCGGCAACGCCATCGACGCCATCGCCGACCTCCTCCCCCGCGACAACCTCCTTCCCCGCCGCCTCCGCGACGAGGCCGGCCTCGCCTCCGTCGTCCTTCCCCGCACCACAGCCACCCAGTTCGACCTCGATACTCCGGCCGATCTCGCTGCCCTCGCCCTCACCGAAGGCCTCCCTCCCGACCTCGCCCGCGCCGCCGCTGACGCCGCACAGTTGGCCGCCCGCTACGGCGAACTCCTGCCCCTCCTCTGCGACCGCACCGCCCAGGTCGTCGTCGCCGGACGCGTCGGAAGCATGACCTGGCAGTACCTCGAACGCGAAACCGCTTGCCGCGTCCGCATGTTCAGCGAAGAACGCGGGCTCGCAACCGCCCCCGCCGGCCACAACGCCCTCTCCCTCCTTGGATTCCTCCTCGAAGAGGTCGGCATCCAGCGCTTCTTCGAACGCCTGGCCCTCCTCGGCGACGCCCTCGTCCTCGACACCCGTGTGATCGAGGCCCACCTCGGCCTCACCCCCTCACGTGAGGATCGCTTCCAGAGTGATCTTCTCAACAGCGAGGCCATCGAAGATGACTTCCTTCGTCGCTTCACCGAAGGCGCCGCCCGAGCCCCGAGGCCCGTCTTCCTCGGCGGCCACTCCCTCGTCGCCGGGGGCCTCATGGCCCTCAACGACATCGCCTGGCGCGAAAACGACCGCCGCCAAGGCCTCGTCTAGCACCTGCTCAAGACAGCCGGCGTCGTCTAGCCCCGCTCCATCGCCGGGGTGCTCCCCCTCTCCCGCGAAGCCGGGAGAGGGGGGCCGGGGGGTGAGGGCAGAACTCCGCGATTCGATGCTATCGTCCCTGGGTGAGTACCTGGCTTCGCCGCGGCTGACAGCGGCCCCGGCGACGAACTTCAGCCCCCCTGGCGCCGCTCGTGCTATCCTGCCTCCAGGTTGAGCGACTGCAGGTCCCCGAACATCGCAGTCGAACACACACCGGCCTTGGGTTAGTCTGACAAGTCGGGCGCGGCCTGCTGCGGCGGCGCTTCGGAGGGCATCATTCGCTTCGGACTGACCGCTCAAGGCCTCGCCCCTGCAGTGGCTGTTGCGGCTCCGAAACCGGCACGGTCAGAGTCGGCCCTCTCCAATCCCCAGTTCCGCCTGCTCTTTATCGGCAACGTCGTCACCATGCTCGGCTTCGGCATGATGCAGGTCGTCCAGGGAGTCCTCGCCTTCGACCTCACCGGCAATAACAGCTCCGTCGGATTCGTGGCGATGGGCATGGGCATCCCGATGCTCCTGCTCGGCCCCGTCGGCGGGGCACTGGCCGACCGCATGTCGAAGCGGATGCTGCTGATGTTCGGCCAGACCGCCGTCGGCGCCGTCTTCTTCGTCATCGGTGCGCTCACCGTCCTCGACACAATCACAATCTGGATGCTCGCCGGTCTGACATTGCTGATGGGATGCACGTTCGCGATGCTCATGCCCGCTCGCCAGGCCTGGGTCGGCGACCTCCTCCAGGGCCCCGCCCTGACCAACGGCGTAGCCCTCCAGCAGCTCTCCATGAACGCCACCCGGATCGTCGGCCCGCTCGCCGCGGGCGGCATGATCTCCCTCTCGGCGATCGGCATCGGCGGTACCTACATGGTGATGGGCAGCTTCTTCGTCATCGCCATGTTTGTGCTCCTCCTCATGCAGCCCACGCAGGCCCGGCGCGACGGACGCTCCAGGTCGGTCTTCGGCGACCTGCGGATCGGGCTCCGCTACACCTGGGATGAGTCAGACGTGCGGCTTCTCATGCTCATGTTCGCCGGCGTTGTGCTAAGCGCCTTCGCCTACCAACAGCTCATGCCCGGGTTCCTCGAAAACGAACTCGGACAGCCGGCCAGCCGGGTCGGAGTGATGTTCGGCGCGACTGCCATAGGCGGCATTATCCTCACCCTGTACCTCACTTCAGGCGCAATGAAGGCGAACCCTGCAACGCTGATGTTCGTCTGCGGAGGCGCGCTCTCCGGAGCCGTCATCCTCCTCGCGATTGCTCCGACGTTCGCCCTCGCCCTCGTCGCGGCAGCCCTCGTCGGCGCAACCTCCAGCGGCTTCCAGATGTGCAACCAGGTCAGCCTCATGCAGCGCACCGACCCCGCCTACTTCGGCCGGGTGATGTCCCTCACAATGACCGCTTTCGGGCTCCAGATGATCATCGGCTTCCCCGCCGGCGCCCTGGCCGACCAGGTGGGCGAACGCGCCACGATGATCCTCCTGGCGCTCGTGTGCCTGGCAGTCGTTACCACCGGTTATCTGTGGTCGAGGCCGCTCCGCGCCGGGAGGAGCATCGTCCCCCGGCCCATAGTCCCGGCCAACGAGTAACCGCCGCGCCAACCGGCATGGGCGCTGGCCCCGTCAGGCTGGCTCGAACAACTCGACCGCGTTGCCTGAAGGGTCGTCCAGCACAATCTGCTTCCCGCCCGGCCCCACCACGATCTCGTTCCGGAACTTCATCCCCGCGCCCTTCAACTCCCCAACCAGCTTCGCCAGGTCCCTCACCTCGATCACCAGCCTGTTCCAACCGCCGGCCACCGGTTGCCGCCCGTCCGGCATCGGCCGAGCCGCGGAGCTCCGTGGTCCGCTCAGCCAGACCCGCAGGTCGCCATACGACACGACCGCGAACGCCGGGCCCAGGCGGTCTTCCACGTCGAATCCGAGGCGCTCTGAGTAGAACTCCACCGACGCATCCACGTCGTCCACGATGTACCGCACGACCGCCATTGTTCGCCTCCAGCCGGGTCCTCGCTGCTCCGGAACTATCCCGCAGCCTGGTTCTGGCCCGTCTCCATCGCTGCCCCCCGCGCCCGCCGCATCACGTGCGTGTGCACCTCCCAGCGCCCGTTCTGGAAGCGAATGTGCCGCGCTATCGCCTCCCGCCGCTCAGGCGGCACCTTCCACAACTGCTCCGCTATCTCCCGGTCGAAGTGCCACCGCGTCTCCACCACCCGGAAGCCAAGCGCGAAGTACGCCCGGTGCGCGTGCTCCGCAAACGTGTTCGACGTCAGCACGAACTCCGGCCCGCGTGGATACTCGACCTCCAGCCAGCCCATAAGTGCCGCGAGCATCCGCCGGCACACTCCCCGGCCCTCGTGTTCAGGGGGCACGTGGACTGCCCACAGATACAGCCCCGACTCGTCGCGCAGGTTCACTGACACCCGCCCCACCGCCACCTCCCCGACACACGCCACAAAGTGACGATGCGGCCCGTCCTCCCGCGTCCACGCCAACACCGCCTCCGCCCGCGCTGGATCCTTGAGGTACCCCAGATCGAACGCATGAAAAGGGAACCCACGTTCGCCCCAATCGCCCATCTGGCGGATTCGTTCCTTGTCCCACGGCCGAAGCACCAGCCCCTCACCCTCGATCATCACCGGGGTTGTCGCCCGCGTGCTCACACCGTCGCCACCCTTGCGCCGTTCACGCGGACATCATAGACCGCGTGACAACCCGGCGGGCCACCGAGTTCAGGTCGGCCCAACCGGCCAGATCGACGCTACCGGTCGTGCTGATCTCCACCCGCCGGCGCCCGGCCGGGGTCGAGCACCGCCTCCATCAGGTCGTCTCGCACCGCGAAGCCGTGCCGCCCATAGAGCGTCCGGCTTCGCTCCGTCGGCCATAGCACCACCGAATCAACGCCCTGTTCGCGGCAAAACCCCAGGGCCTCCTCCATCAGCGCCTTCCCGGCGCCCCGCTCCCGCACGTTGGCCCGCACGTAGACGTTCGTGATGTACGCGTGCCACTCCAGTTCCGGCGCCGGGTTCGGGATCTTCTCCATCAGCTCCAGCCACAGGTTGCCCTCGACCTCGCCTGCGGACTCCACCACCCAACAGCGCCACCTCCCATCCGAATTCAACCGCTCCGCCATCCAGGCAGCGCACCGTTCTACGAACGCCGCCTCCTTTTCCACGGGCAGCGCCAGCGCGCTCCGGAACTCAAACCGCATCCTCGCCAACACAACGGCGTCCCCGCTCGTCGCTCGCCTGACCACGAACTCGGGCACCGCGGCACTATAAGCGCGCGTCGCGGCCGCCTTCAACGCTCCAGCCGCCAAGGATCGCATCGAGCCCAATGTCCAGCCCGGGCCCACCGTCCGTTCCGACGAGCGCCTCGAACTGGCGCGCCAGCTTCAGCACTGTGTACCCGTGGACGAACGCCCACACCGTCGGCCCCAGCATTGGAGCTTGCCCTCGCTGCTCGACTAACAGCCTGGTAAACGGCCCGACCGCCGCCTCCACGTCGGCGGCGTCCCCACTCCGCTCGTCCCCAGCCGACTCGAACAGCAGGCGGAACAATTCCGGGTTCCGCTCCGCGAACGCCTGATACTCGGCCGCCAGTCGCTTCGCCCGTTCGTGGACGCCGCCGCCTGTGGCCTCCGCACGCTCCAACGTTGTCCTCAGCTCAGCCAGTCCCGCCTTCGCAATCTCTCGCAGCAAGTCGTCACGGCTTTCGACGTGAAAGTACAGCGAAGGCGCCTTAACCCCGAGCGAACGCGCCAGCGCCCGCATGGTCAATCCTTCCCGCCCCTCGGCCTCGAGCAACGCCCTCGCGTGCGCCACAGTCTGCCCTTGCTCGAGGCGTCCGATCTGAGCCATGTCTAACATCGTAAGAGCTCACGGGAGTAGCAGCCACCTTACAACGTTAGTCGTCACCTTCCGGTTCTCTCTCCGGTCCGCTCCGAACCCGATTCGCGTTGTTGACGCCCCTCGTCCAAACCGGAATACTCGCCCAACCGGCACTGCCCATCCCCCAGCAACCCAATCCACAACGCCGAGGACCGCACCTATGAAATTCGGCCTCTTCTACGAGCTCCAGCTTCCCAAGCCCCCGGACAGCGAGACCTGGGATCCCGGCGACGAGACCCGCATCATTCACAACATGCTCGACCAGTGCGAGCTCGCCGATAAGCTCGGCTTCGACTACGTCTTCGAAGTCGAACACCACTTCCTCGAGGAATACAGCCACTCCAGCGCCCCCGAGCTCATGCTCGCCGCCCTCAGCCAGCGCACCCGGAACATGCGCCTCGGCCACGGAATCACGCTCTCGCCGCCCGGCTACAACCACCCCGCCCGCACCGCCGAACGAATCGGCACCCTCGATCGGCTATCCAACGGCCGCGTCGAATGGGGCACGGGTGAATCGTCCAGTGAGATGGAGCTTGGCGGCTTCCGGGTCGAACGCGGCCTCAAGAAGGCCATGTGGGAAGAAACCGTCCGCGAAATGGCGAAGATGATGTCCAGCGAGCCCTACGAAGGCTTCGACGGCGAGTTCTTCACCATGCCCGCCCGCAACGTCGTCCCAAAGCCGATTCAGAAGCCCCATCCCCCGATCTGGGTGGCTTCCAGCCGCCGCGAGACCACCATGGTCGCCGCCCGCATGGGCATCGGCTCCCTCGGTTTCGCCTTCGAAACCCCGGAGGAGTGCGGCGAACGCGTCGCCTCCTACTACCACCTCCTCCGAGAGGAGTGCTTCCCGATTGGCCAGGCCCTCAACCCCGCCCTCGCCGTCCTCTCCTCCTTCATGTGTGCCCCCACCGACGAGGAAGCCATCCGCCGCAGCGCCGACGGCCCAGGCTTCTTCAGCTACTCCCTCGGCCACTACTACAACCCCGCCACCGGCCCCAACCACCCGCCCGGACGCGCCAACCTCTGGCGCGACTACAGTGCCCTCCCCGAAGAACTGCGCCAGGGTGGCGGCGGCCAGTTCGGTGGCTTCGGCGGCGCCGCCCTCGCCGACCGCGGTGAAAAAGAGCCCGAAGACGAAGTCCAGCGCGGCCTCTGGCGCGCCGCGCGCCGGGGAGGCTCCATCGGCACCGCCAACTTCATCCGCGATTCCATGAAAAAGTACGAAGCCAATCACCTCGACGTCATGGTCTTCGTGGCCCAGGCCGGCAATCGCAAGCACGAAGACATCATGGAGTCGATCGACATCTTCGGCCGCCAGGTCCTCCCCGAATTCAAGGACCGCCACGAACAGCACCGGCGCTGGCGCGCCCAGCAACTCCAGGGCCTCGAGTTCCCCGTCAACTCCTCAATCTAAGGGGAATCACCGTGCCGACCGTCGAAGACATCAAGGATACCGACCTCCAGCGCCTCATCGGCAACGCCCATCAGCTCCTTCGCTCCGGCAAACCGACCGAGGTCGTGCGCGCCTGCGCCACCGCCTACCTCCAGCTCCTCACTCAGAATCCCGACATCGTCAAACAGGGCCTGCAGGCAGTTCGGCCCGCCCTCATGTGGCCTCGCCTGGGCGCCAACCTCTCGCTCAAGTCCCTTGCCGAAGGCAAACCCGAGATCGTTTTCGAACGCGAGCGATTCTCCATGAGCGAGGCCATCACGTACTACGAATTCACACTGGAGAGCGCCGTCAAGAACGGCATCTGACCGCCCCGTTGACATCCCGCGTACTATTCGATCCCCGCGGTCATAACCACGCGGAATGGAGGGGACACCATGCCACACTATCTCATCCAGGGCTCCTACACCCCCGAAGCCTGGACCAGGCTCATGAAGACTCCGGAGGATCGCGCCAAGACCGTCCGCCCCATCATCGAATCGATCGGCGGCCGCCTCGAATCCCTCTACTTCTCCTTCGGTGACGCCGACGTCGTCGCCCTCTTCACGACGCCCGACAACGTCAGCGCCGCCGCCCTCGCGATTGCCGTCACTTCCAGCGGTTCGTTCAGCGCGTTCAAGACGACCGTCCTCATGACCTCCGCCGAGGCCCGGACGGCTATGAAGAAGGCGAACAGCATCGCCTACCGCGCCCCCGGCTCCCGCTAACCCCGCCTGGTAGCCGCGGCCGCCCCGGCCGCTGCATGGGCTCTAATCTCGACCTGTGAGCCGGGATCCCCCCAACGCTCGGGACCCGCCTGGTAGCCGCGGCCGCCCCGGGCCGCTGCATGGGCACTAACTTCAACCTGTGGGCCCGTCCTGGTAGCCGCGGCCGCCCCGGGCCGCTGCACGGGCTCTAACCTCAACCTGTGGGCCGGGATCCCTCAACCCGCTCGGGACCCGTCCCGGTAGCCGCGGCCGTCTCTGGCCGCTGCATGGGCTCTGCCTTCGACCTGTGGCCGCCGTCCCCCGAACGCTCGGGGACCATCCGCCTTGGCCACCCAACCTAGCCTACCCGTGCAGCGCCAGCGCCACTTCCTTCAACCCCACCGACTCCAGCTTCGCCTTCGAAGGCCTGCAGGTCTCCGTGTCCCAGTCGCACGCCTTCAGGAAGTCCGTCTCCAGCAACTCCGTGTCGAGCTTCACCCCCGCAAGCGGGCCCGAGAGCGTGCCCTCGTTCGTGGCACCCGTCACCCGCGACGGCACCGGCCGGCGGCGAGGGTTGCCCCCCTCACGCACTTCGTACGCCATTCGCAGGTTCGCGATCCGCTCACCCACGCCCATCATTTCATCCAGGCCCATGTCCCAGCCCGTCACCGCATTGAACCAGTCCGGCATGTTCGCCGTGTTCGCCGCCATCATGATGAACTGGCACATGCCGCCCGAGTTCACGACGTGCATGTATTCGCTCGCACCCTTGTGGTGTTCTCCCCGGTTCGCGTAGTCCTTGAAGTCTCGTGGCGCCGGCGGGACCTTGCCCACTCGCCGGTTTCCTTCGTACTGCGTGTGCCGCCCCGGTGTCGGGTCCAGCTTGTACGTCGTGTGGTACTCAGGCTGAAGCTTCGGGTCATGCATCGGCAACTCCTGGCCACCGACGTGCATCGCGTACTTCTCCGACCCTCGTCCGATCTTTTCCGCCGCCACCTTCACGCCGTCCGCGAGCACTGCCCCAATTCCTCGCCGTTCGCCCATCATCTTCAGCAGTTCGATGACTCCGTTCGCGCTCTTCCAGTTCAATTCGAGCCCGTCCGTGTCTTCCTTCGTCAAGATCCCGTTCTCGTAGCACTCGATGGCGAACGAAATCGTCACACCCGCGCTGATCACGTCGAGACCGTACTCGTTGCTCAAGTGGTTGGCGTAGATCAGCGCGTCCGGGTCGTTCATCAGGTTCATCGTCCCGAACGCGCCCATCGCCTCGTACTCCGGCCGATGCGTGTGCTTGGGATAGGGGTACTTCTCGTTCGTCGATTCCACGGACTCGGCCCCACATGCCATCGGGCAGTGCCAGCAGCCGTACGACTTCTCCATTTTCGGGTTGATGGCAGTACCGCCGTTGATAAGCCCACTCTCCTCCGCCGGGAAGTCCACGACGCCAACGCCGCCCCAGTTCTTCACCGGCGAGTCGCCGTTCAGGGCGCTCATCGACGTGATCCCCGTCGTCCCGAAGGTGTGGAAGAAGTCCTTCAGCGGCTTCACAAAGTCGTCGAGGTTCGTCCGCAGCATCTTAATCGTCTGGGGCGTCTGCCCGATGATCTTTCGGTCCGCCACCGCCACCACGGCCTTCAGATTCTTCGAGCCCATCACGGCCCCGACCCCGGACCGCGCGGCCAGTCGCCCGTGGTCGTTGCAGATGCCGCTAATCAGCGAAAGGGTCTCGCCAGCAGGCCCGATATTGGCCACGCTCGCCCGCTTCCCGTGCCGGGCCTTCAGCGCCTTCTCATTCTCGATCGCCAGGCTGCCCCACATGTCCGAGGCGTCCCGCAACTCCAACTTGTCGTTGTCGACGACCAGGTAGACGGGCTTTGCCGCCTTCCCGAAGAACATGATCCCGTCCCAGCCCGCCAGCTTCAGCGCCGCACCGAAGTCCCCGCCACAGTTGGCGTCGCCCCAGCCACCCGTAAGCGGGCTCTTGCACACCACTTGCCAGCGCTGGCCGAAGAGCGGCGTCCCGGTCAGGAGGCCTGGGAACATCCCGAGCATGTTGTCCGGGCCCAGCGCATCGGCTCCCGCCGGCACCCGGTCCCAGAGCATCCGGGCGCCAATGCCGTACCCACCGAGGTATCGGCGATAGAGCGAGTCTGCGGGCCGCTCGACTGTGATCTCACCACTGGTGAGGTTCACGCTGAGCATCTTCCCGTTGTAAGCCTTCTCGGCGGTCGCGCCGCTGGATTGTGCGGTTGTCACAGGCACACCCTCCTCGGCCGGGGCCTGTTTAGCCACCGGCTATTTGCACCGAGGATGTTACGTGGTTCACAAGGGCGCGCAATATGCTCAGTCCGGCATAGCGCTCGGGTCTGCACACGCTCCAATAGCCAATAGCCAACGGCTAATAGCTCGTCGCTCGCCTTACCGCTTCGTGAACTGCGGCGCCTTCCGTGCCCGCTTCAGTCCAGCCTTCTTCCGCTCCTTCTCCCGCGAGTCCCGCGTCAGCAGGTTCTCCCCTCGTTTCAAAGCTGGCTTCAGCGACTCGTCCGACGCTACAAGCGCCCGGGCGATGCCCATCTGCACCGCGCCCGCCCAGCCAGTCACCCCTCCGCCGTCACATTTGATCTGCGCGCTGAACTTCCCTTCCCGGCCCAACCGCACCAACGGCGACATCACCTCAGCGCGGTGCACGTCACGCGTGAACACTTCTTCCATCGGCCGCCCATTGATCACGATCGCCCCGTTCCCCGGGTACAGCCGCACCCGCGCCACGGCCGTCTTACGGCGTCCGGTCCCATAGAAGTACTGCTGATCGACCATCTCTTACTCCTCCGTCTTCGCCGCGCGGCGGCGAACGGGCTTCTTCGCTTCTGTGACCGCTTCAGGGGTCGCCTCGGCTGCGGCCTCGACAGTCTCGACAGCTTTGCGTCGTGCTCGCGGCTTCACTGCAGGGGCTGCTTCCAGCACGCTGGTTGCCTGCGGGGAAGCCGCCTCCGCGGCAATCTTTCGGGTACGACGCGGCTTCGCGGCGACCTCTGCCGGTGCCGCCTCCGGGGACACCGCCTCCGCGGCAACCTTGCGGGTACTACGCGGCTTCACCTCGGTCTCAGCAGGCACGGCGGGCGCGGGAACCTCCGCAGCCACCAGAGCAGCAGCAGCTTCCGCCGCGAGCGCTTCGGCGACCGCCGCCGGCACCCCTAACGGCCGCAGCCGAGCCACCTTGCGTGGTTGCTCAGCCAGGGCGGCCGTTGCCTCCGCACGCTGCGCTTGCGCGCGCTGCGAGCCAGTCATCTGCGACTGGTGCGGGTGGTTCGGTCCGCGATACACCTTCAAATGTTTGAACATCGCCTCGCCAAGCGACCCCCCGGGCAGCATCCCCCAAACAGCCTTCTCCACCACCCGCTCTGGGTAGCGCGCCATCTGCTCCGCGTAGGACCGCGTCTTCAGGCCGCCGGGGTAGCCGGAATGCCTGTGATACTTCTTCTGCTCACTCTTCCGGCCCGTGACCTTGACCTGCGCCGCATTCACGACGATGACGAAGTCTCCGTCGTCGAGGTGCGGCTCATACGTCGGCTTGTGCTTGCCCCGGAGCAGGATCGCGGCTTCGCTCGCCACCCGGCCGAGCGCTCGCCCCGCACCATCGATCACATGCCAGTCCTTGTAGATGTCTGAAGCCTTGATGCGCACAGTCGTGTTCATACCAGGTATCCCTCGTCGTACCACACCTGCTGCAGGCAAAGCCCGTGGGCTGAAGCCGTTGGCCCCAGCGATCCGAGCTCTCCCTGCTCAAGCAAGCGCACGAATTCCTCCACTTTCAGCGTCCCGCGTCCCGTCCGCATCAGCGCCCCGACACATCGGCGCACCATTTGCGGCAGAAACGCATCTGCCTCGATGTCGAACTGGAGCAGGTCGCTCTCGCGACTCCACCCCGCCTTGAAGACGGTCCGGACGTACGTCCTTCCATCTTCCACCGGCCCCGAGCAGCCACTGAAGTCACGCTTCCCCTCCAGCGCCGTCGCCGCTTCCTGCATCGCCGCCAACGCGAGGTCACCCTCAACGTGCCAGGCGATCCGCCGCAGTAGCGGCGACCGTACGTCGCCGTTCCAGACCCTGTAACGGTACCATCGCCGTCGCGCCTGGCGCCTGGGGTCGAAACCCTCTGGCGCTTCCCGCACGTCGCGTACCGCCACGTCCTCCGGCAGGCGAGCGTTCAACGCCCGTCCTACCGTCACCGCCTCCAGCCGCGTCTCCGCGCTGAATGCAGCCACCTGGCCGTTGGCATGGACGCCCGTATCCGTGCGCCCCGCCAACTCCATCCGCACCGGCTTCCCAAAGAGGTCGCCCGCCGCGGACTCCAGCACTTCCTGGACAGTACGCCCGTTCGGCTGCCGCTGCGAGCCGGCGAACCCACCGCCGTCGTAGCTCACCGTGGCCGCGAATCGCTTCGCGGTCACAGCTTATCCCTGCGCCCCTTCATCCTCCCCATCGCTCGCGACCTCCGCGTCGGCCGTGTCGGGAGAGTCGCTCTCCGCGACCGGCTCCTCAGCTTCGGTTTCCTCGCTCACCGCGTCCTGCTCCGCCGGGGCCTCCGCAGCAATCGGCTCAACCGCCACAACAGGCGCCGCCGCTGAAGGAGCCGCCGTCACCCGCTGCGGCCGGGGCGTCGGCGGCGCGTCCACGAAATCCACCAGTTCGATCGAAGCCATCCGCGCGCCGTCGCCCTTGCGCGGCTCAATCCCCGTGATCCGCAGGTACCCACCCGGCCGCTCCCGCATCCGGGGACCGATATCGTCGAAAACCTTCTTCACCACCGCCGTGTCGTACAGGAACCGCGCCGCCTGCCGCCGAGCGTGCAGGTCGCCTTTCCGCCCCATCGTGATGATCCGCTCCGCCATCGGCCGGATCTCCTTCGCCTTCGCCTCGGTCGTTGTTATCCGCTCATACCGCAGCAGGTCAGTCACCAGGTTGCGGTAGAGCGCCGTGCGGTGGTCTGTGTCGCGGCCGAGGTGCCGGCCGGCTACGCGGTGTCGCATGCTTAGTCCTCGTCGTCGGCGCCCAACAAATCGTCGTCGCCGACCTCCTTCAATGCTTCCTTCAACGCCTTGCCCAGCGCTCCAAGGCTCTGCTCCTCGTCCTCTTCGTCAAGGATCACCGAGCTCGTCCTGACCGTCGTCGGCCGGCGCGCTCCCGCCCTGGCAGGCGCCGCCACAACCCCGCCTCGTGCCGTGTCGAAGATCGGTTGCAGACCCTCCGCCTCTCCATCGACGTAGCCCAGCTCCACAAGCCGCTCCCGCAGCTCGTCGTACGACTTCCGGCCGAAATTCCGCAACGCGAGCAGCTCGTCTTCGCTCTTCTCGAGCACCTGGCCCACCGTCATGAGTCCGCTCCGCTTCAGACAGTTGTAGGCCCGCACTGAAAGGTTCAGGTCCTCGATAGGCGTGTTGTAGCGGTCGGGGGCCATCAGGATCCCGGCGCTCGTTACACCGCCGCCGCCCGTCGTGCCCATGATCTCCTGCCGGCCCATCGCGCCGAAGAGCGCGAATTGGTCCATCAGGATCTCCGAGCTCTGGGTCACCGCATCCACCGGCGAGATCGTCCCGTCGGTCCACACCTCAAGCACCAGCCGGTCAAAGTTCGTCGATTGCCCCACACGGGTCTTCTCCACCCGGTAATTCACCTTCCGCACCGGCGAAAACACCGCGTCAACCGGGATTACCCCGATCGGCATCCCCTCCACGCTGCCCGCTGGCACATACCCCTTGCCCAGAGAGACGTGGAACTCAACGTTCAGTCGAGCACTCTTGCTGTCGAGCGTCGCCAGGTGCAGATCCGGGTTCGCGATCTCGAAGTCCGCCGGCACCTGGATGTCCCGCGCCGTCACTTCTCCAGGCCCTTCCGCGTCCAACGCCAGCGTCCCGCTTCGATTGCTCAGCGCCCGCAACCGCACTTCCTTCACGTTCAACAGAAACTCTGTCGAGTCTTCCTGCATCCCAGCTACCGTCGAGAACTCATGTTGTACCTGGTCGATCCGCACCGAAGTGACCGCCGCACCCTCGAGCGAGCTCAACAGCACTCGCCGCAACGCGTTGCCCAGCGTGATCCCGTACCCAGCCTCGAGCGGTTCTGCTACGAGCCGCGCGAACGTCTCGCTCTCTTCCTCGACCGTCAACTCCGGGGCGACCTCTTCGGTCGCGCTCCCGATCAACTCCATGGAATCCATCATCTCTGGTGCGTGCCTCAAATAGCTTTCTTGCAAAACCGCGAACTTAGCGGGAGTAGAACTCAATGATGACGTTCTCGTTGAAGAGATGCGTCTCGCCCTGCGCCACCGTCGGCATGCTCGTGACGACGCCCGCCATGCCGGCAGCATCGAGACTCAGCCACGAAGGCGGATTCTTCGACTTAATCGTTTCCTGCACGATCTTGTAGTACTCGCTCCGCACTCCACGCGGCGTGAACCCCACCGTGTCGCCCTCTTTCAAGTGCGCCGATGGAATGTCGAGCTTTCGGCCGTTCACGGAGATGATCCCGTGCCGCGCGATCTGGCGCGCCTGGCTCCGCGAATCGGCAAACCCAAGCCGGTAGACTATGTTGTCCAGCCGGGTTTCTAGCAGCCGGACCAGGTTCTCGCCTGAAACCCCCGGCCGCCTGATAGCTTCCTTGTAGTACTTAACGAACTGCCGTTCCAACACCCCGTACGTCACTCGCGCACGCTGCTTCTCTCGCAGCTGCAGCCCGCGGTCGCTTACCTTGCGGCGCCGGGTTGGGCGCGGACCTGGCGGGTTGGGGCGGCGGTCGAAGCTGCACTTTGGCGTAAAGCATCGCTCACCCTTCAGGAAGAGCTTCTCTCCATGACGGCGGCAGAGCCTGCAGACAGGGCCGGTATAACGTGCCATGAAACTCTGATTACACTCCTAGACGCGCCGCCGCTTTGGTGGGCGGCAGCCATTGTGAGGGATCGGCGTCACATCCCGGATCGCCGTCACCGTGAGCCCCGTCGCCTGGAGCGATCGGATCGCCGCCTCCCGGCCGCTTCCCGCACCCCTGACGTAAACCTCGACCGCTTGCATGCCGTGTTCCATCGCCCGCCGGGCGGCGTTCTCGCCCGCCAGTTGGGCCGCAAACGGCGTGCCCTTGCGCGAGCCCTTGAATCCGGAACCCCCCGAACTTGCCCACGAAATCACGTTCCCGTTCGGGTCCGTCAGCGTCACCAGCGTGTTGTTGAACGTGCTCTTGATGTACGCCTTCCCCCGCGGGATAGACTTCCGTTCGCGCCGCCGCACACGGCGCTTTGCCTCCGCTCCCTTTTTTGCTTCAGCCATCGTTCGCCCTACCTCTTACTTCTTGCCTGCGCGCCGCTTGCCAGCAACCGTCTTCCGCGCGCCTCGCTTCTGGCGGGCGTTCGTCCGCGTCCGTTGGCCGTGAACCGGCAGGTTCCGCCTGTGCCGCTGCCCCCGGTAACAGTTGATCTCGATGAGCCGCCCGATGTTCTGCCGCACCTCCCGCCGGAGGTCTCCCTCCACGATGAAGTGCTTCTCGATGTGGTCACGGATCTTGATCGTCTCGTCGTCCGTCAGGTCGCGCGACTTCGTGTCCGGGCTGATCCCCGTCGCCCCAAGGATCTCTCGCGAACGCGTCAGGCCGATCCCGTAAATGTACGTCAACGCGATTTCGATCCGCTTGTCGTTCGGAAGGTCGACCCCGGAAAGACGCGCCATACTTCTCTACCCCTGCCGCTGCTTGTGCTTCGGGTTTTCGCAAATCACCATCACGCGGCCGTGCCGACGGATAATCTTGCACTTGTCGCAGCGTGGCTTTACGGATGCTCGGACCTTCATGGCTCTCCTGGCCTGCTAATCGCTCGTCGAAACTATTTGAACCGGTACGTAATCCGCCCGCGACCAAGGTCGTACGGCGAAAGCTCAACCAGGACCCGGTCGCCCGGCAGGA
This sequence comes from Tepidiformaceae bacterium, assembly GCA_041488155.1. Classification (GTDB taxonomy): domain Bacteria; phylum Chloroflexota; class Dehalococcoidia; order Tepidiformales; family Tepidiformaceae; genus JBGPOS01. The sequence goes on along the minus strand of JBGPOS010000034.1, from coordinate 13,063 downwards.
TTTTGATGAAGTTCATTCGGATCTTCCCGCCAACGTGCGCCAATACTTCGTGCCCGTCCGCCAGCTCCACCTTGAACATCGCGTTCGGCAGCGGCTCTGTGACGACCCCCTCGACTTCAATCGCATCCCGTTTTGCCATACACCCTTCTGCAGCACAGATACCTACGGGAGCGTCAGCACTTCAGGCTCACGCCCTTCGCGAATGGCTATCGTATGCTCGAAATGACAGCATAAGCTACCGTCTTTCGTCCTTACAGTCCAGCCGTCCTCGCACTCCACCGTCTCCGGACCACCCGCGTTCACCATCGGCTCCAACGCCACGACAAGCCCCGTCCGCAGCGGCGTCCCCTTGAACCGCATCCGGTAATTTGGCACCTGCGGTTCCTCGTGCATCGCCCGCCCCACTCCGTGCCCGCAGTAGTTCCGCACGATCGAAAACCCGGTTGGCTCGATGCTGTCCTCGATCGCCCCGCAGATGTCGTTGAGGTACTTCCCTGTCTTCGCCGCCCGGATCCCCGCCCACAGCGCACCTTCCGTCACCGCCAGCAGTCGCTTTGCTTCGCCGCTCACCTCTCCCACCGCGACCGAAATGGCAGCGTCGCCCACGTACCCCCGGTATGTCGCCCCCAGGTCGAACGTAACCAGGTCGCCTTCCTGCAGCACCCTATCGCGTGGGATCCCATGCACCAGCTCATCGTTGACGCTGATGCAGATGTTCGATGGATAAGGCGGATACTTCGGAGCGGGAGAGTAGTGCAGGAACGTCTCCTGCGCCCCCCTCCGCTTGAACTCACTTCGTACAAATCGCTCCACGTCGAGGATGTTGAGGCCAGGGCGCACCATCCCCCGGATCTTCTCGAGCGTCTCCCCGACGATTTGGCCTGCTTCCCGCATCACCCGCAGCTCGTCTTCCGACTTCAGCTTCACTGCCATTCGCGCAACGCCTTCAGCAGGTCTTCCGTCACGGCAGCCAGCCCTTGCTGGCCGTCTATCTCCCGCAGCACCCCCGCCACCCGGTAGTGCTCCAGCAGCGAATCCGGTGGCTTCTGCTTCTCCAGCCGCGTCCGCACTACCTCCGGCCGGTCATCCTCACGTTGATACAGCTCGCCACCACACTTGTCGCAGACCCCCACCTTCTTGGGCGGGTCGTTTCGTTCGTGGTACAGATTCCCGCACTGCCGGCAGATCCAGCGGCCAGTCAGCCGCGCCACCAGCTCCTCGTCCGGCACTGAAATGAGGAGCGCCCCGCTGATCTTCGCCCCCCGCGCCTTGAGCCCCTCGTCCAACGCCCGCGCCTGCACGACGTTGCGCGGAAACCCGTCGAACATTGCCCCTTCGGCCGCGTCGGGGCGTCCGATTCGCTCCAGCAGCATCCGGATCGTCACCTCGTCGGGCACCAGTTCGCCCTTCGACATGTACTTGTTCGCCAGCTGCCCCAGCTCCGTCCCCTGCTTCACGTTCTCCCGGAACAGGTCGCCCGTGGAGACGTGCAGGAGCTTCGTTGCTGCCGCCAGGCGCTGAGCCTGCGTGCCCTTGCCCGCCCCCGGTGGCCCCAACAGCACGATGAACACTAGCGGATGAACCCCTCGTAGTTCCGCATCAACAGCTGCGCCTCCAGCTGCTTCATCGTGTCCAGCACCACCGCCACCACGATCAGGAAACCCGTGCTCGAAATCGTCAACGCCCGCACGTCCGTCACCAAACCGATGAAGAACGGCAGGATCGCCACAAATCCGAGGAAGAACGCCCCCGCCCACGTGATCCGCGTCACCACGCGCATCAAGTAGGCCTCCGTCGGCGGACCCGGCCGGATCCCCGGGATGAACGCCCCCTGCCGCTGCAGAGTCTTCGCCATCTGCTGCTGCTGGTACTGCACCATCGTGTAGAAGAACGTGAACGCGATCACCAGCAAGAACAGGATCACCCAGTACCAGCCCGTCCCACCGCCACCACGCCCACCCTGGAACTGGTCAGTGAAGAATCGCCCGATACTCCCGATGAACCCGTCAGACGTGTAGAAGAACGACCCGATCTGCGCCGGCAGGATCATTATCGAAAACGCGAAGATCAGCGGGATCATCCCCGCCATGTTCACCCGCAACGGGATATGGCTCTGCCCCTGTTGCCGGTACATCCGCCCTCCCCGGAAGGCCGAGCGCGCGTATTGGACAGGCACCCTCCGCGTCGCCTCCTGGAAGTAAACCACCAGAAAGATCAGGGCCAGCGCGAAACCTGTGATCGCCAGCACCCCAACAATGGACTCGGTCGAAATGTTCGGTATGAGGCTCGGCAGGCGCGCAACGATCCCACCGAAGATGATCACCGAAACCCCGTTGCCGATGCCGTTCTCCGTTATCAGCTCCCCCAGCCACACCAGGAACATCGTCCCCGCGGCCAGCGTCATGAGCGTCGCCAGCGTGCTCATCGGGTCGTTCTGGAACCCGAAGTCCTTGATCACCGGGCTCGTCCGGTTGATGAACAGGATCTGGCCGTACCCCTGCACGAACGCCATCGGCACCGCCAGCCAGTGCGTATACAACTGCACCCGCCGCCGCCCCTGCTCCCCTTCGTCCTGCAACGAACGCAAAGCCGGCACCAGCGGCGTCAGGATCTGCATGATGATCGAGGCCGTGATATACGGGTAAACCCCGAGCGCAGCGACGCTCAGGTTCTGCAGCGCCCCGCCCGAAAATATGCTCAGGAAGTCCAGGATCGCGTTCCCCTGAAACGCCTGCTCCAGCGCAGCTCGGTCCACATTCGGCACCGGCACGTGCGCCACGAATCGAAACACCACCAGCATCGCCAGCGTGAACAGTAGCTTCCGCCGTACGTCCTCCTGCCGGAAGGCGTCCACCATCGCCTGCAACAGGCGCGGCCGCGAAGCTGACTGCGTCGCCATCTAGGCCTCTTCCTTCCCATCGCCGGGACCGATCACGGTCGCGACGCCCCCGGCCTGCTCGATCCCCGCGCGGGCAGCCGCGCTGAAGGCGTGTGCCGTCACACTCAGTTTCTTCGTAAGAGCGCCAACGCCCAACACCTTCACCGGGTCGCGCAGTTGCTTGAGGATTCCGGCGGCGCGCAGCACTTCGGGATCAATGTTCGTCCCGTCCTCAAAGCGCTCCAGCGCCCCCAGGTTCACCGGCTGATACTCCACCTTGAACCGGCTGTTGCTGAACCCCCGCAGCACGTGGATCTTACGCGACAGCGGCATCTGCCCACCTTCGAACGCAAGGCGCACGTTCTTCCCACTCCGTGACTTCTGTCCCTTCAGCCCCCGACCGGAGTACGTGCCGTGCCCGCTCCCATTGCCGCGGCCCACTCGCTTCCTGGCGTGGGTCGCTCCCCCGTCTGGCCGCAAGCTGTCAGCCCCGAGGTTCATCCCTCGTCTCCTTCGCGAACGTCAACCAGGTGGCTGACCTTGTTGATCATCCCCCGAGCCGCCGCGTTGTCATCTATCTTCACCGTCTGATTCAGGCGGCGCAGCCCCAGCTTGCGGATCGTGTCCTTCTGGTCCTGACGATAGCCAATGGCGCTCTTGCGCCACGTCACCTGCAACGTTGCCATCGTCTAACCCTCACCCTGGGAAATCGAGAGCCGCCTCGCCCGCGCGCCCTCCGGGTCCCGCAGGGCGCTCAGCCCCTCGATCGTCGCCCGCGCCACGTTGATCGGGTTCCGGCTCCCCAGCGACTTCGCCAGCACGTCAGTCACCCCAGCCGCTTCCATGATCGCGCGCACCGCTCCACCCGCGATCACGCCCGTCCCGTGGCTCGCCGGCTTCAACATCACCCGTGCCGCGCTGAAGCGAGCCAGCAGCGGATGCGCGATGGTGCCCCCCTTCATCGGCACCCGGATCATGTTCCGCCGCGCCAACGTCGCACCCTTGCGGATCGCCTCCGGAACTTCGTTCGCCTTGCCCAACCCAATCCCCACACTTCCCTCGCCGTCGCCCACCACAATCAGCGCACTGAAGCTGAACCGCCGGCCGCCCTTCACCACTTTGGCCACCCGGTTGATGTAGATGACCTTCTCGGTCATCTCCTCCTGCGGATTCCGGTCGTACTGACTCATCCTTAGAACCCCAATCCAGCTTCGCGCGCCGCGTCCGCAAGCGCACGCACGCGTCCGTGATATCTGTACCCGCCCCGGTCGAACACAACCGCGTCGACGCCCTTTGCCTTCGCCCGCTCAGCCACCGCCTTGCCAACGGCGGTCGCTCGCGCGAGCTTCTTCTGTCCCTTCGTCGCCGTCGCGATGTCCGTGTCCACATCGCTCGCGGCCGCGATCGTGTGGCCAGCCACGTCGTCGATCACCTGGGCGTAGATGTGCGTGGCGCTCCGAAAGACGTTTAACCTCGGCCGCGCCGCGGAACCCGACACCCGCCGGCGCACTCGTATATGCCGGCGCTGGCGGGCAAGCGTGCTCGTCGTCTGGCCCATTTACTTGCCCACCTTCCCGGCCTTGCCGGCCTTCCTGCGCACCCGTTCGCCCGTATAACGGATGCCCTTGCCTTTGTACGGCTCGGGCGGCCGGAGCTTGCGGATGTTCGCCGCAACCTGCCCCACCCGCTCCTTGTCGATGCCCTGGACCAGCACCCGCGGGCCTTCCACCGTAAACGAAATCCCCTCCGGCGGCGCCACGATAACCGGGTGCGAAAATCCCAAGGCCAGTTGCAGGTTCGAACCCTGTAACTGCGCCCGGTAGCCGACGCCCTGCACTTCCAGCGTCTTCGTGAAGCCCGTCGTCACGCCCGTCACCATATTATTCAACAGCGTTCGCGAAAGGCCGTGCAGCGCCCGCTGTTTTCCCTCATCGTTCGGCCGCGTCACAACAATGCTTCCGTCCTCGCGGTTCAGCGCCATGCTTGCCGGGAATTGGCGCGCGAGCTCGCCCTTCGGCCCCTTCACCACAACGTTGTTCCCGTCGCCGATCGAAACCTCGACGTTGCCCGGCACCGGGATCGGCATGCGTCCTATCCGCGACATCGCTTCACCCCTACCAGATGTAGCAGAGCAGCTCGCCGCCCAGCTCCTGGCGGCGGGCTTCCTGCCCCGACATGACGCCTTTCGGCGTCGATAGAATCGCGATCCCAAGTCCACCGTAGACCCGTGGGATCTCGCGCTTCTGCACGTAAACCCGAAGCCCCGGCTTGCTCACTCGCTGAAGCCCCGTCAGCACGGGCTGCTTGCGCCCCCCGTAACTAAGTTCCACCTTCAGGTTCGACTGGACCTGCCCATCTTCGGCCACCACGCTGAAGTCGCGGATAAAGCCCTCGTCCTTCAGCACCCGCGCGATCGCCACCTTCATCTTCGAAGCAGGGATGACCACCGCATCGTGACGCGACGATGCCGCGTTCCGAATCCGGGTCAACATATCGGCAATTGGGTCATTGACACTCATAGCACTTCCCCTCTGGCGTTTGCGTTCGCACTTACCAGCTGGATTTTGTTACTCCCGGCAAAAGTCCCCGGTGCGCGTGTTCGCGGAAGCAGATCCGACACAGCGCAAAGCGCCGCAGATACCCCTTCGGCCGCCCACACACCCTGCATCGGTTGTGCTGGCGCGCCGGGTACTTGGGCGGTCGCTTCGACTTTTCGATCAGTGCCTTCTTCGCCACTGCTTCCTCCTAATTCTTTCGGAACGGCATGCCCATCAGCTCCAGCAGCCGCCGCCCTTCGTCGTCGGTGCGCGCGCTCGTCACGATCGTCACCTGCATCCCTCGCACCTTGTCCACCTTGTCGTAGTCGATCTCCGGGAATATCAGCTGCTCCCTGATCCCCAGGCTGTAGTTCCCCCGGCCATCAAAGGCGTTCGGGTTCAACCCCTGGAAGTCCCTGATGCGCGGCAGCGCCGCACTGATCAGCCGGTCCAGGAACTCGTACATCCGCGACCCTCGCAGCGTCGCCGAAACCCCGATCGGGTTCCCCTCCCGCAACCTGAAGTTCGCAATCGAACGCTTCGCCCGGTTGATGATCGGCTTCTGACCCGTGATCGCCGCCACGTCGTCCGCCGCACGGTCCAGCGAGTTCGCGTCCGTCAATGCTTCGCCCATGCCGATGTTCACCACGATCTTCTCGACCTTCGGCACCTGCATCACGTTCCCGTACCGGTAGTGGTCCCGCAGCGACTGCAGTACCTCACCCTCGTACTTGTCCTTCATCCGCGGCGGCATTACTCGATGTCCTCCCCACTTCGCTTACCCACCCGCACGTGTGTGCCGTCCTCCCGTTTGCGGAACGTCACTCGCGTCGGCTGGTCGGTGTTCGGGTCGATCAACATCACGTTGCTAACGTGGATCGCTGCTTCCTTCTCAACGATCGACGACTGCTGCGCAGCGCTCCGCGCCCGCATGTGCCGCTTGATCATGTTCACTCCCTCCACCACCACCCGGTCCGTCTTCGTCACTACCCGGCGCACGGTGCCCCGTTTTCCACGGTCTTTGCCTGCGATCACCACGACCCGGTCGCCTCGCTTGATCTTCGCTGGCACTACAGCACCTCCGGCGCGAGCGAGACGATCTTCATGAAGTTGCGATCGCGCAGTTCACGCGCCACAGGTCCGAAGATCCGGGTGCCCCGCGGGTTCTCGCCGTCCGGCGCGAGCAGCACCGCGGCGTTCTCGTCGAACCGGATGTAGGAGCCGTCCGGCCGCCCATACTCCTTCGCCACGCGCACCACTACCGCCTTCACGACTTCGCCCTTCTTCACGTTCGAGTTCGGCTGCGCCACTTTCACGCTCGCCACGATGATGTCCCCCGGCCGTGCATACCGCCGCCGGCTCCCGCCGAGCACGCGGATGCAAAGCAGCGATCGAGCTCCCGAATTGTCGGCCACCTTCAGCCTGGTCTCCTGCTGAATCACGCCTGCGCCTCCGACTTCGGTGCGACCTGGACCGCCTCTTCCGTCTCCCGGCCGATACTCTCCGGGGAAACCTCCGCTACGTCGCCGCGTGACAGTATCTCCACCACACGCCAGCGCTTGTCCCGCGAAAGCGGGCGCGATTCGGCGATCCGCACCACGTCGCCCAGCTTGCAGGCGTTCTCTTCGTCGTGCGCCTTGTAACGCTGCGTATGCGAAACCACTTTGTGGTAGAGACGGTGCATCTTGCGGCGCTCCACGGTGATCACCACCGTTTTGTCCATCTTGTCGCTGACTACCGTCCCCTGGATAATGCGTTGCTGCCCCATGCCTACTCCTCGCCTTCCAGCGCCGCGAGCTCCCGCTCGCGCTTCACGGTTCGCAGCCGCGCTATTGCCCGCCGTGCGTTTCGAAGCTCCCGATAGTTCTCCAGCTGCCGGCTCGCATGCTGGAACCGCAGCGTGAACATCGCCCGATAGGCCTCGTTGATCTCATTGTTCAGCCGCTGGTCATCCCAATGGCGCATGTCCTCTGCTGCCGCTTTAGCCATCGCTACACCACCGTCTCTTCGCGCTTCACGACTCTCGTCGCGATCGGAAGTTTGTGCGCCGCAAGCCGGAGCGCCTCACGGGCCACCAGCTCGGGCACACCGCCTACCTCAAACATCACCCGGTTCGGCTTCACCACCGCAACCCACTTGTCGGGCGCACCTTTCCCCGAACCCATGCGGGTCTCCGCAGGCTTCGCCGTCACAGGTTTGTCCGGGAAGATCCGGATCCACACCTGCCCGCCGCGCTTCATCTCGTGCGTCATCGCCCGGCGCGCGCTCTCTATGTGTCGCGAGTCGATCCAGGCAGCCCCTTGCGCCTGCAGGCCGAACTCTCCGAACGCCACAAAGTTGCCCGTCGAGGCCTCCCCCGAACGCCTGCCGCGGTGCTGCTTGCGATGTTTGACTCGTCGTGGTTGCAGCACTGCTACGCCGGCCCTTCCTGGCCTTCACGCTGCACAGCTTCCTGCTGCTCCATCGTGATAGCGGTGTGCGCCGGCCCCAATGCCTCCAGCGATAGGTCGGTCTCCGCCGCGGGCCGCACAAGTGCCGCCTCCGGAGCCTCCTCCTCGGCCCGGCGCTCCACCGCTCGTTCCGCGATGATGTTCCCTTTGTAGATCCACACCTTCACGCCTAGCCGCCCGAAGGTCGTATGTGCTTCAGCGATCCCGTAGTCGATATCCGCTCGCAGAGTGTGCCGCGGTACCCGTCCCGCCGTGTCCGACTCCCGCCGCGACATCTCAGCGCCGCCGAGCCGCCCGGCAACGGCGACGCGCACTCCCAGCGCCCCACGCTGCATCGTCCGTTGCACCGCCTGCTTCACCGCCCGCCGGAACGCCACCCGGCGCTCCAACTGGTCAGCCACCGATCGCGCCACCAGGTAGGCATCCAGCTCGGGCGTCCGGATCTCCTGGATGTTCACCCGGACGCGACCCCCGCTGAATCGCTCGAGACTATTGCGCAGCTCCTCCACCTTCGCCCCGCCTCGCCCAATCACGATCCCTGGCTTCGCCGTGTGGATCGTCACCGTCACCAGGTTCGCGTTTCGGTCTATCTCAACGTGGCTGATGCTCGCATCCGGCAGCTCCGAGAGCACAAAGCGCCGCAGCTCGAGGTCCTGGTGGAGCCGCGTTGTGTAGTCCCTCTCCGCGAACCACTTCGATTCCCAGTCGTAGATGATTCCAAGCCGGAATCCATGCGGATGTATTTTCTGTCCCAAAACCTAGCTCCCCCGCTCGTCTAGAATGATCGTGATGTGACTTGACCTTCGCAGGATCGGGCTTACCCGGCCCCGCGACCGCGGCCGGAACCGGCGCTGTGTCCGCCCTTCGTTCGCGTACGCCCGCTTGATCACCAGGTCGTCCACGTCCAGCTCGAAGTTGTTCTCCGCGTTCGAAGCCGCTGAAAGCACGATTTTCGACACCGACCGCGCGTGCGGCGACTGCACATAGCGCAGCAGCGCCAGCGCCTGGTCCACCGAAAGGCCCGGCAGCCGCTCAAGGATGAGCCTCGCCTTTCGCGTCGAAACCCCGAGTTCCTTGGCCGTCGCCCGCACTTCCATCGTTAGCGCTTCACCTTGCTCTGGCGGTCGCTCTTCGAAACGTGCCCACGGAACGTCCGCGTCAACGCGAACTCGCCCAGCTTGTGGCCCACCATGTTCTCCGTCACGAACACCGGCACATGCCTCCGCCCGTCGTGCACAGCGATCGTCATCCCGATCATCTCCGGCAAAATCGTCGATGCCCGCGACCACGTCTTTATCACCGAACGCGTCTGGGCGTTGCGCTGCGCCATCACCTTCGCCTCCAGCGAAGGGAGAATGTACGGGCCTTTCTTCGTTGATCTTGACATCGCCTGACTCCTACTTGTCTCGCCGCCGGGCGATGAACTTGTTCGTTCGTTTGTTGTTGCGCGTCCGATACCCCAGCGTCGGCTTGCCCCACGGCGTCTTCGGTCCCGGCATGCCGATCGGTGCGCGCCCTTCGCCACCACCGTGCGGATGGTCCCGCGGGTTCATCACCGAACCTCGCACCTGTGGTCGCCGCCCACGATGGCGCGTCCGCCCAGCCTTCCCCAGCTTCACCAGCGAATGCTCGATGTTCCCAACCTGCCCGACCGTCGCCACGCATTCGATCCGCACCCGCCGCATCTCCCCGCTCGGCAATCGGATGAGCGCGTATTCGCCTTCCTTCGCCATCAGCTGCGCCGAAGTCCCCGCGCTCCGCACCATCTGCCCGCCCTTGCCGGGGTTCAGCTCCACATTGTGGATCTGCGTGCCCGTGGGCATGTTCGCCAGCGGCAGCGTGTTCCCCACCCGCACCTCCGCCTCCGGCCCGCTGAGCAGAGCCGCCCCCACCGTCAGCCCGTTCGGCGCCAGGATGTAGCGCTTCTCCCCATCGGCGTACTGCAGCAACGCGATCCGCGCCGTCCGGTACGGGTCGTACTCTATCGCCACGACCTTCGCCGGCACGCCGCCCTTGTCCCGCCGCCAGTCGATGATCCGATACAGTCGGCGGGACCCACCACCTCGGTGGCGCACCGTGATCCGGCCCTGCGAGTTCCGGCCGGCGCTGTTCTTCCGCAGCGATTCCGTCAGCGACTTCTCCGGGCGCGACTTCGTAATCTCAGCAAACGAATGGCCGCTAGCGTTCCGCCGGCCGGGAGACGTGGGCTTGAACTGCTTTATCGCCACCGCTATATCCCCTCGAACAGTTCGATCTTGTCGCCCGCCACAAGCGTCACGATGGCCTTCTTCCAGTCCGGCCGATTGGTCACCTTCCGGCCAAACCGCTTCGGCTTACCCTTCATCTTCATCGTGTTCACGTCGGTAACGCGCACGTTGAAAGCCAGCTGGACCGCTTCCTTGATCTGGTTCTTGTTCGCCCGCAGGTCGACCTCGAAGACGTACTTGTCCAGGCCCGTCAACACCGTCGTCTTCTCTGTGATGATTGGCCGCAGCAACACCCCGTAGGGATGAATCTCGCGTGGCATCAGACCGCCTCCCGCCCTCGACCCCGGGCCAGCTTCAGGTTCGCCCCGCCCCAGAGCGATTCCACCCTTCGGACCCCAGCTTCCGTGAATACCACGTGGTGAGCGTTCACCAGGTCCACCACGTTCAGGTTCTGGGCAGGGACCGCCTTCACGTTCGCGATGTTGCGCGACGCAAGCACCAGGTTCGGCTCGTGCTCGCCGCTCACGATCAACGCCGTCCGTGTGATTCCCAGGGCGTCCAAGGAGGCCTGCATCGCCTTCGTCTGCGGCTCAGCGGGCGTCAGTCCCTCGACCACGATGAGCGAACCGCTCGCCGCGTGATCGCTCAACGCCGAACGGAGCGCCAGCCGCCGCATCTGGCGCGGCAGGTCCTTCGCAAAGCTGTGCGGATGAGGCCCGTGCGCAACTCCGCCGCCTACCTGGTGCGACGCCCGGATCGCCCCCTGTCGCGAGCGTCCAAGTCCCTTTTGCTTGCGGATCTTCACCGTCGAACCTCGGACATCGCCCCGGTTCTTCGTGTTGGCGTTCCCCGCTCGCCGGTTCCCCATCTGCGCCACGTAGGCCTGGTGCAACACCGACCGGTTCGGGTCGATCCCGAAGACGTCGTCCCCCGCGTCGATCTGCCGCAGCTCTTTCCCGCTGGTGTCGAGCACCTTCAGTTTCACTGCGATACCTTCCTCGCCGAGCGCACCCGCACCACTCCCCCCGTCGGCCCCGGCACCGATCCGCCGATGAAGATCACGCCCTTCTCTTCGTTCTTGCTGATCACTTCCAGATTCCGCACCGTCGTCCTCACCGCGCCCATGTGCCCCGCCATGCGCGTCCCTTTGTAGACGCGCCCTGGCGTAGTCCCTGACCCGATGGAACCAGGCGCCCGGTGACGGTCGCTCTGGCCGTGCGTCTTGGGGCCGCCGGCGAAGTTGTGGCGTCGAACGCCACCCTGGAAGCCCCGCCCCTTCGATGTCGCCGTCACGTCCACCAGTTCGCCCGCCCCGAACAGCTCCGCACCCAGCCGGTCGCCCGGACTGTAGGCGTCCGCCGCGCCCACCCGGAACTCCGCGAGGTGCCGCAACTTCAAGTTGCCGGCTGGCTTCAGGTGGCCCGCCTCCGGCTTGTTCAGCTTGCGGTCCTCCTGGTAGCCAATCTGCACCGCCCGGTATCCTTCCTTTTCCTCTGTCCGCACCTGCGTCACAAAGCATGGGCCGATCTCGACCGCCGTCGCGCCACGCAGACGCCCCTTGTCATCGAACACCTGGAGCGCGCCAAGTTTGCGGCCGAGCAATCCTTCAATAGCCATCGCGTTACAGCTTGATCTCGATGTCGACGCCGCTGGGCAGCTGAAGCCGCATCAGCGTATCGACTGTCTTCGATGTCGGCTCCAGGATGTCGATGAGCCGCTTGTGGGTCCGAATCTCGAAGTGCTCCCGCGCGTCCTTGTAGATGTGCGGGCTCTTCATCACGCAGTACTTTTCGATCGACGTAGGCAAAGGCACAGGTCCGGCCACCGCCGCGCCCGTCCGCTCAGCCGCCTCCACTATTTGACGGGCAGACTGATCCAGCAGGCGGTGGTCATACGCCTTCAACTTGATGCGGATCTGCTGTCGAGCCATACTGCGGTCCTTTTGCTTCTCCGCCTATGCGGTGATCTTGATGACGACGCCCGCACCAACGGTGCGGCCGCCTTCCCGGATTGCAAAGCGGAGCCCATCCTCGATAGCCACCGGCTGGATGAGCTCCACCTTCATTACGATGTTGTCCCCAGGCATCACCATCTCCACCCCCTCCGGCAGATGGATAGACCCCGTCACGTCCGTCGTCCCCACGTAGAACTGCGGCCGGTACCCGTTGAAGAACGGCGTGTGCCGCCCACCCTCTTCCTTGCTCAATACGTACACCTGCGCGTCGAACTGCGTGTGCGGCTTGATGGACCCCGGCTTCGCCAGCACCTGCCCCCGCTGCACGTCGTCCCGCTCTATCCCCCGCAACAGACAGCCCACGTTGTCCCCCGCCTGCCCTTCGTCCAGCAGCTTCTTGAACATCTCCACACCCGTCACCGTCGTCTTGCGCGTCTCGATGATCCCGATGATCTCCACCTCCTCCCCTGTCTTCACCACCCCACGGTCGATCCGCCCCGTCACCACCGTCCCCCGTCCCTTGATCCCGAAGACATCCTCGATCCGCATCAAAAACGGCCTGTCCAGCAGCCGCTGCGGCAACGGGATGTAGCTGTCCACCGCGTCCATCAACTCCCAAATGCACTTGTACTCCGGCGCGTTCGGGTCCGTCGACGTCGACTCCAACGCCTTCAGCGCACTCCCCCGGATGATCGGGATCTCGTCCCCCGGAAACTCCTGGGCCGTCAACAGCTCCCGCAGCTCCAGCTCGACCAGCTCCAACAGCTCCTCGTCCTCCATCATGTCGACCTTGTTCAAGAACACCACCATCGCCGGCACTTCCACCTGCCGCGCCAACAACACGTGCTCCCGCGTCTGGGGCATCGGCCCGTCCGGCGCCGCTACCACCAATATCGCCCCGTCCATCTGCGCCGCCCCCGTGATCATGTTCTTGATGTAGTCCGCGTGTCCAGGACAGTCCACGTGCGCGTAGTGCCGCTTCTCCGTCTGGTACTCGACGTGCGCTATCGCAATCGTGATCCCTCGCGCCCGCTCCT
>JBGPOS010000033.1:0-41752 GCA_041488155.1 Tepidiformaceae bacterium | reverse complement strand
GCCATTCACAAGCACGTCTACCTTGACGAGATTGGCGGCGCGGTAGCCCATGAGGTGGTAGTCGAGGCTGGCGTAGCCGCTCGTCGAGCCTTTCAGGGTGTCATAAAAGTCGACGAGGATCTCGGCCATGGGGATGTCGTACTCGAGCATGACGCGAGCTTCACCGGGGGCGACTTCACTTTCAGGCTCGAGGTATTCCATACGGAGGAACTGGCCGCGGCGGGTGGTGACGAGCTCCATGACCTGACCGATGAAGCGGCTCGGTGTGATGACATCGATCTTCGCCCAGGGTTCGCGGATCTCCTCAATGCGAGATGGGTCTGGCAGGTCGGCGGGGTTGTCGACCAGGACTTCGCGGCCGCCAGTGGTGACGACTTCGTACTCAACGCTCGGCGCGGTGGTGAGGAGCGTGAGGCCATACTCGCGCTCGAGTCGCTCGCCCACGATTTCGAGGTGGAGCAGGCCGAGGAAGCCACAGCGAAAGCCAAAGCCCAGCGCAACCGAGGATTCCGGTTGGTACACGAGCGAGGCGTCGTTGAGGCTGAGCCTGGAGAGCGCCTCGCGCAGCTCCTGGTACTGGTCGGAGTCGGTGGGGTAGATACCGGCGAAGACCATGGGCTTAGCCTGCCGGTAGCCCGGCAGAGGCCCGGCGGCGGGAGCGGATTGGAGGGTGATCGTGTCGCCGACGCGGCACTCAGCCACGTCTTTCAGGCCGGTGGCGACGTAGCCCACTTCGCCGCTGGAGAGGGCCGGGAGCGGGCGCATTTGGGGGGCGAAGATGCCGTACTCGAGCGGCTCGAAGACCGTTTCGGTCTGCATCAGGCGAAGGAGCTGACGGCCTTCGAGGCGGCCGTTGAAAACCCGAACGTGGGCGACGACGCCCTTATAGGCGTCGTACTTGGAGTCGAAGATGAGTGCCTGGAGCGGTGCGTCGTCGCTGCCTCCAGGGGGTGGGACGCGAGCGGCGATGGCTTCGAGGATCTCGTCAATGCCGAGGCCTTCCTTGGCGCTGGCCAGGAGAATCTCGCTGCGGTCGAAGCCGATGACACGTTCCAGCTCAGCCGCGACGCGCTCCGGTTCGGCGTGGGGAAGGTCGATCTTGTTCAGGACGGGGATGAGCTTGAGGTCCTGGTTCATCGCCAGGTAGACATTGGCGAGGGTCTGGGCCTCGATGCCCTGGGAGGCGTCGACGACCAGAATGGCGCCCTCGCAGGCGGCCAGGCTGCGGGAGACTTCGTAGGTGAAATCGACGTGTCCCGGAGTGTCGATGAGGTTGTATTCGTATTCGAAGCCATCCTTCGACCGGTAGCTCAGGCGCGCGGCGGCAGCCTTGATGGTGATGCCCTTCTCGCGTTCGAGGTCCATCGAATCGAGCACCTGCTCGGCCATTTCGCGCTGGCTGACTGTGCCCGTGCGTTCGAGCAAGCGGTCGGCCAGCGTCGACTTACCGTGGTCGATGTGCGCGATGATGCAGAAGTTGCGGATGTGGGAGCGGTCCACGGATTCCAGTGTAGGGCGGGGCCGAATTAGGCGGCGCCTGGGCAGGGGTGCGGAGCTACTCCGTGCTTCCGACGTAGACGGTGTCACCGGACTTGAGGTCTGGGTCTGCGGCGGCGAGGACGATGGCCTCGGCGAACTGGTCGATGCTGGGGAGCCATCCGGCCTGCTGACGGCGAAGTTCAACCAGGCCGGGGAGCTTGCGATTCATGAGCCTGGGGGTGGTCGTTCCATCTATCAAGTCGCCGCTTACTACGACGAGGCTCACGCCGCGTTCGCTCAGCCCTGGGATGTGGGCGCGGAGAGCATCCTCGCCGGCCTTCTTACTGGCGGCGACGGGCTCGTAGACTCCAGGGACCGGGCGCTGTCCATGGAAGTGCGCGAGGTGGCTCGTGACGAAGACGACGCGGCTGTCCGGCGCCATGAGGGGGAGCGCGCCATCGAGCGCCCTGACCTGGGCCGTGCGGTTCAGCTCCATGGCATAGCCGAATGGCATGTTGCGTTCGAGGCCGCCGCTGGCGTTGAGGATCAGTACATCGAGCCGGCCGAAGAAAGCGCGAACGGCGGCGAACATCTCGGCTGTCTCCGCCGGGTTGGTGATGTCGGCCCTCACGGTGAGCGCCTTCGAGCCCCGGCGCCGAACCTCAGCGGCGACTTCCTCTGCGCGACGGAATTTGTCGCGGTAGTTGATCGCGACGCGGGCCTTTGCCTGCGCGAGGAGGATGGCCGTCTTCGCCCCGACTCCTCTCGATGCGCCGGTCACAAGGGCGACCTTTCCGGCAAGCTTCTTGATGGTCTCGCTCGAGGGTGTGGTCATTAGCGGTCTTACTGCCCCAGGCGGAGGAGCTTTGAAGTGCCCGATTCGGGGCACCAGACGTTGGCGCCGGCGTCGATGAGCATCGTGCGGCAACCGGCCCTGGCCGAGGGGATGGCGTACTCCTAGAAGGCACCGGTGGTGGGGTCGAGGCGGGCGACCTTGTTCCCATCGAATTCACTGAACCAGACGCCGGAGGCATCGGACCAAATGGCGTACGGCTGAGAGCCTGCCGTGGGGATGGTGTACTCCTTGAAGGCGTTTGCGACAGGGTCGTAGCGGCCGATCTTGCTGGCGTTGAATTCGGTGAACCAGAGCACACCGGCGGGGTCGACAGCGATGCGGCGCGCGCCCTGGCCGGGCGTCGGCGGGGAGAACTCCTTCACTTCGCCCGTCTTCGGATCCACCCGGCCGATCTTGTGCCCGGTGAGCTCGGCGAACCAGACGACGCCCTCCTTGTCGATGGTGAGTCCGTACGGCGTCGAGCGTCGGGTCGGCACCTGATACTCGGTGATCTTCCCGGAAACGCGGTCGAGGACGCCGACCTTGTCGCCGCCGGACTCTGTAAACCAGACGTTGCCGCGACTGTCGAAGGCGATGGTGTGGGGCCCGGAGTTCGGCGTGTCGATCGGGAATTCGGTGAACTGTTCTGTCTGCGGATCGAAACGGGCTATCTTGCCTCCTTCGATCTCGGTGATCCAGACCAGGCCATCACGATCGACGCCGATCCCGTGGGGGTGGGCGTTGGCGGTTGGGACGACGAACTCGCGGAAGCGCCGGGCTTCGGGGTCGAACATGCCGAAGCGGTTCGCGTTCAGCTCCGTGAACCAGATCCTGCCGCTGGCGTCGATGGCGATACTGTGGGGGACGGCAACCGCGCGGGGGAGGTCGAACTCTCGCGCTGTAAGGCGAGAGGGAGCGGTGGCTGAGGCCGTCGCCTCGCTCCTCGGCGTGGCGGCGAGCTGCGAGGCGGCCGCGGCCGGTGGTGCCCCGGCCGCCGGCGTTGACGGAGGGGCGTCGTCGTCTCCGCTGCAGGCGGCGAGGAGAACGGCTAATGCGGCCAGCGCCCCGTTCAAGGCGGTGAGTGACCTTCGCATGCCCTCGAACTGAACCTTCCGCCGCTCCGGCCGTAACTTTCCGCCCATCGACGCGTTCCATGAGCGCATCGAAGCGCTAAGCGATCGGGGCAAGGCGGGCGTGTTAGGCTTCGGCCATACTACTTCACCGCTGCGTACGAGGAGACGAATGGCTCGCAAGAAGGTGACGATTGTCGGCGCCGGCATGACCGGCGGGGCGATGGCCCAGCGGTTGATCGAGCGTGACATCTGCGATGTCGTCTTGCAGGACGACCCTCAGTTTGCCGGCACGATGCACTTCGGCAAGGCGCTCGACGAATCGCAGGCATCGGCCTGGGAGGGGTTCAGCAGCCGCATCAGCGCCACCGACGGGTGGGCCGACACGGCGGGCTCGGACGTGGTGGTGGTCACCGCCGGCGCACCGCGGAAGCCCGGCATGAGCCGCGAAGAGCTACTCAATGGGAACGCCGAAATCGTGCGGGCAAAGGTCAAAGACGCGGCGAAGGCTTCCCCGAACGCGGTGATCATCATCTTCTCGAACCCTATGGACGCGATGTGCCAGGTGGCCATGAAGGCGAGCGCCTTCCCGCGCGAACGGATCATCGGCCAGGGTGGGATGCTTGACAGCGCGCGCTATCGATACTTCGTCGCGGACGCTTTGAGGGTCTCGCCGCGGGATGTTCATGGTTACGTAATTGGCGGTCACACGGACACAACGATGGTGCCCGTCGTTTCGCAGACTCGGGTCGGCGGGGTGCCGCTGACCGACCTGCTGCCCGCAGCTAAGGTCCAGGAGCTCGTTGCCAGGACGATGCGTGGCGGGGCGGAGATCGGCGAACTCTACAAGACCGGGAGTGCGTACTACGCCCCTTCGGCGGCAACCATCGCGATGGTGGAATCGGTCCTCCTCGACCAACGCCGGCTGATGCCGTGCTCGGTCTTCCACCAGGGGGAATACGGGATCCGCGGCGTCTTTTCGGGGACCGTCTGTCAGCTGGGCGAAGGGGGAGTGCAGCGGACCTTCGAGCTGCCGCTGACCGCCGAGGAGAGAGAGCGAGTGGTTGCAGCCGCCGAGGCCACGAAGGAACTCGTCAAGCTCATCACCGACTAGATCGCCCTGCAGGGCGCCTCAGGCCTTGCGGAGGGCCTTTCGCAGCTGGCGCAGTGCGATCCGGACCTGGACGGGCGCGGTCCCGCCCGGTACGTCTCGGGCGGCGAGCGCGGAGTCAACGTTGATCAACAGGACATCGGCGGAAAACAGTCCGCTGGCCCTGGTGTAGACCTCCATAGGGAGTTGGTTCAGCCCACACCGCCGCTTCTCGCACTCGCGGACGAGCCCACCGACGACCGTATGGGCATCCCGAAACGGCATCCCCTTCTTGACGAGGTAGTCGGCAACATCGGTGGCGAGCGAGAAGCTTTCGCCAGCCGCCCGCCGCATTCGATCGAGGTTGAATCCGAGGGCGGGCAGCATCGCGGCGAAGATGCGCAGGGTAGGCGCGACCACGGCCACGGCCTGCAGCACCGCAGGCTTGTCTTCCTGGAGGTCGCGGTTGTAGGCGAGAGGCTGGCCCTTGAGGTTGGTGAGGACGTTGAAGAGTTCGCCATAGACGCGACCGGTGCGGCCCCGGGCCAGCTCGGCCACGTCGGCGTTCTTCTTCTGCGGCATCATGCTCGATCCGGTGGCAAACCCGTCGGGGAGGGTCACGAAGCCAAACTCGGCGCTGGCCCAGAGGACGATCTCCTCGGCGAGGCGCGAGAGGTGCATCTGCGTGATAGCGCAGGCCGCGAGGAACTCGGCGACAAAGTCGCGGTCTGCGGTCGCGTCGATGCTGTTCCGAGAGATGGATTCGAACCCGAGCTCGCGGGCGACCATTTCGCGGTCGAGCGGGTAGGGCGAACCCGAGAGCGCGCCGGAGCCGAGAGGCATGACGTTGACGCGCCGCCGGCAGTCTCGGAAGCGGTCGCGGTCGCGGAGGAGCATCTCGCCGTAGGCGAGGAGGTGGTGGCCAAGGGTGACCGGCTGGGCGCGCTGGACGTGCGTGTAGCCAGGCATGGGAGAGGAAGCGTGACGTTGGGCGAGGTCGCAAAGCGTCGAGACAAAGGCCTCGCAGGCTTCCGTCAGATCATCGCACTCCTGGCGAACGAGCATACGGTTGAGGAGAGCGACCTGATCGTTTCGAGAGCGTGCGGTGTGCAGGCGACCCGCGGCTTCGCCAATCTTCTCGCGAAGAAGGGTCTCGATGTGGGTGTGGATGTCCTCCAGTTCAGGCCGCCAAACGACCCGATCCCCCTGGAAGTCGGCCAGGACTTCGGCCAGTCCCGTGACGATAGCATCGGCATCGCCGGCGGGGATGATCCCCTGGCGGCCGAGCATGCGGGCGTGGGCAACGGAGCCGGCGATATCGTGTGCGAAGAGTTGCCGGTCGGAGCCCGCGGTGTAATCGCGGGTGAGGGCGTCCATGTCGCCTTCGAATCGACCGCCCCACGTGCGCTGCCCACGCGGCATCAGGTCCTCCCGGCGAGCTCCTCGATGGCGAGGAGCTCGGTGAGGTCGTCGAACATGAAGTCGGGCACGATGCCTTCGGCGTCGGGAAGTGATCGCCGCCAGGCCGTCGCCATACCGAGCGCCTGTGCCCCCGCTACGTCGTCGGCGAGCGAGTCGCCCACCATGAGGGTGGCCTCGGAGGCGATATTCAGCTGGTCAAGGGCGTGCTGGAAAATTGCCGGATGGGGCTTGATGTAACCGACTTCCACCGAGACCGACTCGGCGTCCCACTCGACATCAAGACCGGCGGCGCGCAGGTCCGCCCGGAACCGTTCGCCGCCGAAAGCCCGGTTGGTAACGGTGCCCAGAAGGAACCCGCGGACCCGAAGCTCGGCGAGAACACGGGCCGCCCCCGGAAACAGCGCTTTGCCGCCTTCAACGCCGGAGATGTACGTCGCTTCGAGAAGCGCGCCCGCCTCGACTCGGCTCAAATCGAGACCGAGGGTGTGCAACGCGGCCTGCGATACGGCTCCGTAGTCTGGCTCGACGAGATCCCGGGTGCGCGCCGCGGCCATCGCCTCTTCCATCGCTATCCAGGCCGAACGCGCGACGAGTGCAGGGTCGGGATGGTCCAAGCCGATGGTACGAAGGAATTCGGCGGCCCGGACTGCGGCCATTCGCCTGAACTCTTCGGGGGGCGGCGCTTCACGGGAGTGCCAGAGCGTCTCACCGATGTCAAAGAGGACGGCGCGGATCCGCAACTGCCCGCGGGAATGAGGGTTTCGAACGTGAGAAAAGCTCGCGTGCCCGATGGTTCATGATGGCACGGGCGCTGGATGGGGACAAGAATTCCAGCCCTCCATAAGCGGGCGGCCCCGGACCGGCGGCCCGATCTACAATGGGTCGATGAGACTGCGCGCCTCGCGGATCCTCTTCGTCGAACCCCTGCTGCCTCCCGGTCTCGAACCTCTCCGCCGAATCGCGGCGAACCTGCGATGGACGTGGGATCCCGATTCCTCGGCCCTATTCCGTCGTGTTGACCAGAACCTCTGGGCTGAGAGCGGTCACAACCCGGTCAGGCTGCTCCAGCTGCTTTCGCCTGAACAGTTGGCCCGTCTCGAGGGCGACCAGGGCTTTCGCCTTCACCTGCAGCGAGTGGCGGGCAGTCTCGATGACTACCTGGAGAAGCGGCCGCAGCTCGGCCTTGCAGCCTCGCGGCAGTCCTTGGTGGGGTACTTCTCCCTCGAGTTCGGGCTGACTGAGAGCCTGCCGGTCTATTCGGGCGGTCTGGGTGTCCTGGCGGGCGATCTCTTGAAATCGGCCAGTGACCTCGCGCTCCCGCTTGTTGGCGTGGGGCTGCTCTACCGCCAGGGCTACTTCCAGCAGACTCTCGCGCCCGATGGATGGCAGAGCGAGGGGTACCAGGAGATAGACATTGCGTGTCAGCCGCTGGAGCGGGTGCGCGACGAATCGGGTGGAGCAGTGACAGTGAGCGTCCCGCTGGACAGTCGCGACGTGGGCATTGCCGCCTGGCGCCTCGATGTGGGCCGAGTGCCGCTGATCCTGCTCGACACAGACCTGGAAGAGAACGCACCCGCCGACCGCGGGATATCGCGGCGGTTGTACGACGGCGACATAGAAACGCGGATCCAGCAGGAGATGGTGCTTGGGATTGGGGGAATCCGCGCCCTTCACGCGATGGGCCTCGAACCCGCGGTCTGTCACATGAACGAAGGCCACTCTGCGCTGCTCGCGCTGGACCGCATCCGCACGTTGATGGAGGACAGCCACCTTTCTTTCGAAGAGGCGCTTCTGCCCGTAACGGCTGGCACGGTCTTTACGACGCACACCGCGGTGGCTGCCGGGATCGACCTCTTTCCGCCGGAACTGGTGCGAAAATACCTCGGGCACTATTGCGCCGCGCTCGGACTGGACGACCGGACCTTCCTTGGCCTGGGCCGGATCGATCCGAACGACGACCACGAGCCGTTTTCGATGGCGCTGCTTGGACTCCGGCTGAGTGGCTACCGAAACGCGGTTTCACATGTCCATCGCAGCGTCTCGCGACGTCTTTGGGAGGCCGCCTGGCCCAACCTGCCGCAGGAGCAGATCCCGATCGATTCGGTCACTAACGGTGTGCACCTACCGACGTGGGTAGCGCCCGGCATCGGCGAGCTCTACGACCGGTACGTCGGCCCTGGCTGGCGCGACGACCCTGCGCGCTCTGAGGCGTGGTCCAAAGTCGAGGAGATCCCGCAGGACGAGCTCTGGGCCACCCACGAACAGCAGCGGGAGCTATTGGTGCTGCGCGCGAGGGAGCAGCAGCGGGAAACGGCGATGAGCCGGGGCGTTATCGCCGAGCGGGCCACGCCCGGAGAGGCTGATGACGCCAGGATGCTTACGGTGGGGTTCGCACGACGTTTCGCCGGCTACAAACGGGCGACCCTGCTCTTCCGGGACCTCGACCGGCTGGCACGCATCGTGAACGACTCCGAGCGCCCAGTCCGATTCTTCTTCGCAGGGAAGGCGCACCCGCGGGACGAGCCGGGGAAGCAGCTCATCAGGGAAGTTGTCGAGCATAGCCGCCGGCCGGAATTCCGGGGGCGGTTGGTCGTACTGGAGAGGTATGACCTGGGGCTCGCGAGGCTGCTGGTCCAAGGCTGCGACGTCTGGCTGAACACCCCGTTGCGACCGCTTGAAGCGAGCGGCACGAGCGGCATGAAGGCGGTGGCCAACGGGGCATTGCACCTGAGCGTACTGGACGGCTGGTGGGCCGAGGCCTACCGTCCCGGCGCCGGGTGGGCGATAGGCCGCAATCGAGCCGACGACGACCCTGAGGTCCAGGACGCCTTCGACGCAGATTCGCTCTATGACTTGCTGGAAAACGAGGTCGTCCCCTGCTTTTACGATCGGGATGCTGAAGGCTTGCCCGGCGGATGGATAGCCAGGATGAAGTCGTCTATCGCGGCCTTTGCTCCGGTGTTCAACAGCAGCCGAATGGTGAGCGAGTACGCGGCGCGTGCGTACGAGCCAGCAGCCCGAAGCTGGGGACGTCTGCGCGAGGATGGCGGAGCCCCGGCACGATCACTGGCGGCGTGGCTGGCTCGGGTGCGCGCCGGCTGGGAGAGCGTGAAGGTCTTCGCCGTCGAGGACGACCAGCGAGACCACGCAGGAGCCATGACCCCGGTGCGGGTCGCCGTGCAGATTCACCCGGGAGCGCTAAGCGCCGAGGACCTGCGGGTGGACATCGTCCATGGCCCGGCGAGGCCTGACGGCGAGGTGTCGGCCGAGGAGGCGGCCCCGATGGCACACACCGCGAAGGGCGAAAACGGGGTGTGCCGGTTTGAAGGGACGTTCACGCCGCTGGTAGCCGGACGGGTGGGCTACGCGATCCGCGTGCTACCAGGCCACGCAGACCTGCACAACGTCTTCGGCGCGGGACTTGTACTGTGGGCGTAGGGAGGCCACGTGATAGCAGGTAACGCAGCCTTCGTGCTGCACACGCACCTTCCTTATTGCCGGCTGGCCGGCCGCTGGCCCCACGGTGAAGAGTGGCTGCATGAAGCAATGCTGGAGTGCTACCTGCCACTCGTTCGGGCTTTGCGGCAGCTGGCGAGGGAGGTGGCGGGCCCCCTTGGAGTAACCATCAATGTCACGCCAATCCTTGCCGAACAGATTGCTGATCCATTGATGCAGGAGCACTTTCGCGAGTACATGGGCGGAAGGATCAGGCGGGCGCGCGAAGACGAGGAGCGCTTTCGAGCGGGCGGCGGCCTTCGGGCGCAAACCGCGATCTTCCACAGGCGGCGCTATGAAGCGACCCAGCGGCTCTACGAAGACGAGCTCAAGGGCGCGCCCCTGGCGGCCCTGGCCGCACTTGAGGCCTCTGGCCACATCGAAATCGCGACCTCTGCCGCCACGCACGGCTACCTGCCGCTGTTAGACAACGAGGCCGCCGTCCGGTTCCAGGTGAAGACCGGTGTGGAGACGCACGAGCGCCACTTCGGCCGCCCGCCGCGCTCCTTCTGGCTACCGGAGTGCGCTTATGAGCCCGGACTCGAGCGGTACCTCGAAGAGGCCGGCATCCAGGTCTTCTTCGTTGAAACCCACCTCGTTACGGGTGGCCGGGCGAGGGGTAAAGCAGCGGGCGATGCGGTTGGGCCCTACGGAGACGTTGGTGGACTGGCGTCCGGAGCCGTCGAACTCCCGGCGGGGCCAGGGACGACGTTTCGGGCGTACGGCGCCGGGGCATCGAGGGTCGCCGTCATGGCTCGTAACGAGCGAACCGGACGCCAGGTCTGGTCAGCGCGCGACGGTTACCCGGGTGACGGCGCCTATCGTGAGTTTCACAAGAAGGATGGCACGAGCGGATTGCACTACTGGCGCGTGACCGGGGAAGGGATCGATCTGGGAGACAAGGCTGAATACGATCCGGACGGCGCACGCGCAGTGGCACGGGACCACGCGGCCCACTTCCACGGAGTCATACGGTCGGAGATGGCCGCCCATCGAGAGGGCTCTGGCGAGCCCGGAATCGTGCTCATGGCCTACGACACGGAACTTTTCGGGCACTGGTGGCTGGAAGGGATCGACTGGCTCGAAGACACGATCCGCAGCCTAGCAGCCGACCGGGAGGTGGAGCTCGCCAGTGCCGCGGATTATGTCGCAAACCATCGGCCAGGCGAGACCATCACCCTGCCGGAGGGGTCGTGGGGCCTGGGCGGCGACCATCGCACCTGGCTCAACCCGGCCACTGAGTGGACCTGGCCTGAAATCCATGGCCGACAGCTCCGGGCGGGCACGATGCTCAAGGATTCGACGCGGGCGACGAGGCAACTCGCGCGGGAGCTCCTCCTCTTGCAGTCGTCCGATTGGCAGTTTCTGATGACGACCGGGCAGGCGCATGACTACGCCGTCGAGCGGTTCCAGGGCCACCTGGCGCGCTTCGATCGCCTGGCAGCAGCAATCGAGACTCGAAGCCCGACGCTCGACAGCCTGGTCGATGAGATCGAGGCGCTCGACAACCCGTTCCCGACCATCGACCCCGCTCTCTACGCTGCTGGGGCACCGATAGCTGGCCGCTAACTCTATGACGTACTGGGCGCAGCTTCTCCACTTCTATCAGCCTCCCACGCAGACGCATGGAGTACTCCGGCGGGTGGCCGAGGAGTCGTATCGGCCGTTGCTTGGCGTGCTGCGGGAGCATCCAGCCGCTCGCCTGGCGGTGAACATCAACGGCGTTCTGACCGAGATGCTCGAGGAGCACGGGCTGGGCGACGTCGTCGACGGCCTGCGCGAACTCGGCGAGCGTGGCCAGGTCGAGTTCGTCGGGAGCGGCAAGTTCCATCCGATACTGCCCCTCATCCCCGAAGCTGAACGCGTCCGCTCGATCGCCGACAACGCGAGGACGAACCACCACTTCCTGCGGGACGCCTGGAAGCCGCGGGGCTTCTTTCCGCCGGAGATGTGCTACGACGGCTCGCTGGCTGAACCAGTGGCGCGGTCAGGGCACGAGTGGATCATTCTGAGCGGCGTTGCCTGTCCGGAAGCGTGGCCCACCGACCTTGTTTACCGCATCCCCGCGGGCAGCGGGCAGCTTCGTGCGCTCTTTCGCGACAACGTGCGCAGCAACCGAATCTCATTTCGGGAAACAAACCCCCAGGAGTTCATCGAAGACCTGGAGCGCGTCGGTGGGGGCAGCGACTCGTATGTGGTGACGGCGATGGATGCAGAAACGTACGGGCACCACGTCCGAGGCTGGGAGCGAGAGTTCCTGGCCACGGCCTACGATTTGGTCCAACCCCGGAAGCGCCTGCCGGCCACGAACACAACGCCGGTGACGATGGTGACCCCGAGCGAAACCCTCGGCCTCTTCCGGGATGGGCCGGTGATCGAACCGCTGCCTTCGTCCTGGAGCACGACTCTGGACGACATCGCGGCCAAGAATCCGTATCCCCTGTGGCAGACACGGGGGAACCGCGTCCACGAGCTGCAGTGGCAGTACGTGGACCACTGCGTGGCCCTGCTGGCGGTTGCCCACCGATACGTCCACAGCGACGAAGCGCGGAAGTTCGCGAACCTGGCCGAGGAGGCGTTCCAGCCGGCGCTGCACAGTTGCCAATTCTGGTGGGCGAGCCGCCGGCCGATGTGGGACGTCACGATGGTGCATCGCGGCTTTGTGCTGCTCAACGAAGTCCTCCTCCTGGCGGCGAAGGCGATCGGGCTGGGCACGGCGTCCGATAGCGTAAAGCACCAGGCGTCGTGGAGGCTGGCGGCCGCCGGCGAAACCCGGTGGCTGTTGGAGCGCGAGCTCTTCGGTCCTGAATCGTCGTGAAGATACTTTTCGCGGCGGCTGAAGCCGACCCGTTCGCCAAGGTGGGAGGCCTGGGGGACGTCGCTTCGGCTCTCCCCGCCCGGCTCAAGGAGATCGGGCACGACGTTCGCGTCGTGGTGCCCTGCCACCGATCGGCGATGGCGGCGTTCGAGGCCGCAGACGCGCGAAGACGCCTTTCGGTGCAGTCTCCCGGTGGCGCTCGAAGGGTGGAGATCGCAACAGTGACAGGCGAGGGAGGCGTGCCCATCGAACTTGTGCACGACGATCACTACTTCGGCCGAGAGCGGATCTACGGGGAGCCGGACGACCTCCTGCGCTACCAGTTCTTCTGCCGGAGCATCATTCAGATGCTCAAAGAGGAGCGTTGGACGCCCGACATCCTCCACCTCAACGACTGGCACACGGCGCCGCTCGCCTTCGCCCTGCGCAATCTTGCCTGGGCGAACCCGGTCCTCCGGGGCGTAGCTTCGGTCTTCACCATCCACAACCTCCGCTACCGGGGGCCCGATGAACTCAACGACTATCTCGCGCAGGGGATCTACTACAGCGACATGGTGACGACGGTGAGCCCGACGTATGCGCTTGAGATCCTGACGAAGGACTTCGGTGAAGGACTGGAGGCGCTGCTTGGCCTTCGCAAGGAACAGTTCCGGGGCATCTTGAACGGCCTCAACTACGAGGTCTTCAACCCTCGAACCGACCAACACCTGGCCGTGCGCTACGACCTTGCTTCGATCGAAGACAGGCCCGCGAACCGGCTCGCCCTTCGCCGCGAGCTGGACCTGCCCGAGAGCGAAGGACCGCTGCTGGCGATGGTGGCGCGCCTCACTGAGCAGAAGGGCATCGACATCGTGCTGAAGGCGCTGCCCGAGCTGCTCGCGGCGGACGCCCAACTCGTAGTGCTGGGAGAAGGGGAGTCGGAGCTCATCGGAGAAATGGCCCTCCTCGAAGGAGCTCACCCTCGTTCTGTGCGTCACGCGGCGCGCTTCGACGAGCCCCTGGCTCGGCGCATCTACGCGGGCTCAGACATGTTCCTCATGCCTTCGCGCTACGAGCCCTGCGGCCTGGGGCAGCTCATTGCGATGCGCTACGGCTCAGTGCCGTTGGGGCGCCGAACTGGCGGGTTGGCCGACACCATCTTCGACCTTGAGGAGCACCCTGAGTCAGCGACGGGCTTTCTGTTCGACGAGTTCGGCGCCGTGGCGTTCGCGGGGGCGTTCGAGCGGGCCGTTCGGGCCTTCCGTGACCCGGCGCTGTGGCTCCGGCTTCAACAGAATGGCATGAGCCGCGACTTCTCCTGGCGGGCGTCCGCGATCCACTACGTCGAAACCTATGTAGCGGCCCTACGGGCGCGGGGAATCGTGCCGCTGGAGTGAGCCCGCTGGTATGCTCGGCTCCATGAGCAGACTACGGACCGAGCCGGGCCTGGTCGCGTCGAGGTGAGCGGGTCCGAGACGGCGCGGGGCCGCATCGAAGTCGTGGGATTGGGGCCGGGGAGCGGGTCGTTGCTGACGATAGGCACGCGGGAACTCCTGGCGTCAGCCCAGCAGGTGGTGCTGCGCACGCGCCACCACCCAACGGTTGCCGAGCTCGACCCGGCGGGCCGCTGGAGCGACTGCGACGACATCTACGCTACGGGGGCCTCGTTCGACGAAGTCTACGCGTCGGTGGTGGACCGGCTGTTCGAAGCCTCCCGCAGCTCGGCGGTGGTTTATGCCGTGCCGGGCCACCCTCTCGTCGCGGAACGAACGGTCAGCATGCTCATCGAGCGTGGGGCAGCTGAAGGTGTGATTGTCCGCATACACCCGGCGGTCAGCTTTGTAGACGCGGCCGCTGTGGCGCTGGGCGTGGACCAGGCGGGTGTCCAGATCTGCGATGCGTTTGACCTGCGCATCGATGCGCAACGCCCGGCGATCGTCGGCCAGGTCTTCGACCGGGATGCGACGACGGCGCTCAAGCTGCGTCTCCTTGATATCTACCCCGCCGACTTTGAGGTGACAATCCTGGGCGCGCTTGGCACGCAGGCCGAGTCGAAGCAGGTGGTACCCCTTTCAGAGCTGGACCATCGACCATTCGGGTACACCGACTGCCTCTATCTGCCAGCACTGGAGGCGGTAGCGGACGTCCGTCGCTTCGATGGCCTTTACGCGGTGATCCAGCGACTGCACGGCCCCGGCGGCTGCCCGTGGGACCGTGAGCAGACGCACGAATCGCTGCGGCCGCATCTCCTTGAAGAGAGCTACGAGGCGCTGGAGGCCATCGATGCCGGTAACCTCGAAGGTCTTGCCGAAGAGCTCGGGGACGTCCTGCTCCAGGTCTTGATGCACGCCGCGGTGGCGGAACGGTTGGACGAATTCACGTTCGCGGATGTCACCGAAAGCATCGCCCGCAAGTTGATTCGTCGGCATCCCCACGTGTTCGGCGAGGCGACCGTTGCATCGGCGGAGGAGGTCTACACGAACTGGGAGGCCTTGAAAAAGGCGGAGCGCCCGGCGACCTCCGTCCTGGAGGGAGTGCCGAAGACGCTCCCGGCGCTCGCCGCTTCGCAATCGATCCAGGGGAGGGCGCGGCGAGTCGGCTTCGACTGGCCGGATATCGAAGGCCCGCTGGAGAAGCTCATAGAAGAGGTGGCCGAGTTCGCCAGGGCGGGGAGCTCCGACGAGCGCGAGGATGAGTTCGGCGACATCCTTTTCGTGCTCGCCAACATTGGGCAGCGGCTCGGCGTGGACGCCGAGCAGGCGCTGCGCCAGGCGAACGAGAAATTTCGGCGGAGGTTCGCCGCGGTGGAGTCTCTGGCGGCCGAGGCGCAGGTTGACCTAAAGGACCTTGACCTGGCGGGGCTCGATGCGCTCTGGGAGCGCGCGAAGGAGCGAGAACAGCGCAGGGGCGCCGGCAAGATCCAGTTGTAAGGCCCCGATCCCGCCTGTACGCTGGTTCGATACAGGAAATCACGGGGGCAGACACGGCATGACCCAGGCGACGGAATCCGTCATCACCTACGAGCGTTTCAGGAAAGGCAAGACTTTCCGCGAGTATCTCGATAGCGGGGTCCGCAACCGGGAACTCTTCGAGCGGAACTACGACGACCTGACCATTTCTGAGGCCCAGGCAAAGGCGCTCAAAGCGCTGGCAGCGAAGGCCAACGGCCTGGATCACGTCGTCGCGATCGGCGAAGACTGGTGCCCGGACGTGTATCGCGGGCTGGGTGTTGGGGCGAAGATCGCAGAGGCGGCAGGCGTCGAGTTTCGGATGTTTGAACGCGATCAGAACAAGGACATGATTGCGGAGTACCTGCACAACGGTCAGTTCGAGTCGATCCCCGTGTTCGTGTTCTACGACAAGAGGCATCGAGAGCTGGGCCATTTCATCGAGCGCCCCAAGCTTGCAAACGAGCAGATCCATCTGACCCGGACGGCGATCGGGGATACGTCTCCAGAGGGAATCGCGAAGCAGCTCGGACACGAACCGAGCGAAGAGGAGATTGCCGCGGCGCGTGCGGCGGCCCGCGAGCGCTACCTCGAATGGCAGAAGGGCGAGACCTGGGCCGGATGGCGAGTCGCCACGGTCGACGAAGTCATCGAGCTGCTGGAGAACGCGACCGCCTGACCTTCCCAAGAGGGGCGGTTTGGGCCGGGCTTGCGGCGCCACGGGTGCGTAGCTAGATTCGCCACGCGATGCGGCGAACTGGGCGACGGTCAAGGTCTACGGTGTTGCAGATCCTCGTGGCGATCGGGTGTCTGCTGCTGTTCGTGGGCCTCTACGCCGGACTGATGCAGCTGAGCATCGACGTTTCGCGCATCGATACAAAGTCGTCCGCTACGCACCGGGACACGGTGTACGTCGGAATTCACCTCGGCCTGCTGGCGGCCGCCACGATCGGCGGGTTCGTAGTGGGAAAGTGGTTGAACGGACTCGGGCTCGCCTACGCGGCACTCTTCGCGGCAGTGCTCGCTTCGACGATGGTCTTGGCGCAGCTGAGTTCGCACGCACTGGCCTGCAGCGGGCACAACGACATCCTCAGGCACTGGGTCTGCTGAGCCGCGCCCGTCAAAGGTCGCGAAGGACGTGCTGGAGGGCGGCGAGCTCAGTAATCACCGCGACGGGGTGGCTGTGTACCGGGTCTTCCTGGCGGAATTCGTGGGTGAGCACGGCGCGCACACCGACCGCCTGAGGCCCGAGGACGTCTTCGCGGACGCGATCACCGATGAAGAGCGCTTCCGAGGCGGCAACGTCGAGGCGGATGAGGGCTTCCCGATAGACATCCGGATGAGGCTTACGCAGGCCGAACGCGACCGAGAACACGGCCGTTTCGAAGTAGTTTCTGATACCCACGGCGTCGAGGTAGGCCTCAATGAGCTCCGGGCGGGTGGTGGTGTTGGACACGACGGCCAATCGCAGGCCGGCTCGAGCGAGGGTTTCCACGCGGCCGGCGAGGTCGCCGGGTGACTCGAAGCGGGCGACGTCGGCCTCGCCGAAGACATCGGCGAGGGCCCGCGCAGTTGCTGCGTCGATCGCCAGGCCGGCTCGGTCAAGGTGGCGGGCGATAGGTTCGTCGAGTGGCCACTCCCGGGTCTCACCAGCGACGAAGGCGGCGATGCTCTCTGCGCGCAGCGACCTGACGGCTGTCACGGAGGCGGCTTCCGCCTGTTCGGGGTCGATGCCTCGCTGGCGGACGAGGAGTCCCGCCAGTCGCCCCGGGAGGTCCAGGGGGAGGGCGTGAAGCCGGAACAGGGTGTCGCCGAGGTCGAAGAGGAGGGCGCGTACCGCCATGGCTAGCCCGGTGGCCCAAGATTCCAGGGCCGGACCCGCGACGGCCGGATGCGGATGATGGCCCGAGCCCCTGCTTCCGCACGATCGTGCATCCGCTGGGGGAGGGGATCGCCGAGGTAGCGGCGGGCGATGGACAGCATGAGCTGGCTTCCGGGGTCGTCGAGCACTTCTGCCTCTCCTTCAATGGCGACGCCGCGGTAGGGCATCTCCTTTGTGTCGACGACGAACGAAACGCGGGCATCGGCGCGAGCGTTCCTTGCCTTCGGACGTTCGGCAGGGGTGGAGATGATGACGTCGTCGTCGAGGAAGCCGTACCAGACGGCGGAGGCGACGGGGCCACCGTGGCGGCCCATGGTCGCGAGGACTCCCGGGACCTTCATCACTTCAAGGAAAGCCCGGACCTCGGGCGAGATCGACGATGCCAATTGGCCCCCAAACCCCGACGCGCCGGGTTCCACGATGT
Organism: Tepidiformaceae bacterium; assembly: GCA_041488155.1. GTDB lineage: Bacteria > Chloroflexota > Dehalococcoidia > Tepidiformales > Tepidiformaceae > JBGPOS01. Next base: position 24,310 of record JBGPOS010000033.1, on the reverse strand, counting down.
CGTCCGCAGTGCTTGCCAGACACCTGAACTGCATTCTTTCGAGGGCGGCGGAGGCGGTCAAGCGAACTCTGGACTCCCGGGCAGGCGCGCGGCAAGATTCGGAGCGACGAACCTATGAATTCGCCTGTAACGCCATACGTCCTCGCCGGCCGAATTCTCTCTATCCTCGGGATGGGGTTTACGGCAGCCTGCGCTATCCTGCTCTTCATCATCCCCGAGTGGTGGTGGGGACTGGGCGCGACGGTCGCGTTCTTCCCGTTCCTGGCGCTGATCGTGGCAGTGGAGAGGTATTCATCCCGGCACGGACTGATTGGACCCGAAGCTGAGCCGAGGGGTGAATAGCCGCTGCGTTGTGGCCGCCGTGATCTTCGGGAGCATTGCGGTGTCGTGCAGCGGGGGCGAAGCGGCGGCGCCGGATAACCCGCTCGACCAGATGGTCTGCCGCTACGAGGACCTCCCCGAGGACTACCAGGCGCAAACGTCGGGTGACTTTTCGGTCGGGGATCTGGCCGACCTCGCTCCTGACGCCTCGGCCAGGCGGAAAGAGCTCAGGGCGGCGGGCCTGCAGACCGGGCACTTCAGCAGCTGGCGGCAGGTTGTGGGCGATCCGCCGTTTGACCCGCCAATTGAGGTCGTGTGTCAGGCGATGCAGTTCGAAACGCAGGACCAGGCGAGGCAGTTCGTGAACACGATGCGCGCGGAACCCGGTGAGCTCGCAACACGGGCGATAACCTGGCTGCCCGAGAGCGACCGGCGAGTTGCGGACGCGACCGATCAGCTCGCTGGATTACCGGAAGGGGCTCGCGCGTTTCGGATAGAGGCAGAGGACGAGCAGGTCCGAGTCGTGCTGTACGCGGTGGCAGTAGCCAACGGCCGGTACGTGCAAAGCGTCTACGTGGGAGACCGCAAGGAACACACAACGCTTGGAGACGCCGCCCGGATTGCGTCGGCCATGCTTCGGCGATTGAGCAAGGGTGCCCCTGGGGCTAGCCCTTTGGCTGCTCGCTGATCGTGACGGAGCGGATGACGTCGCCCTGGGCGATCTTGTCGACGACATCCATGCCGGTGACGACCTGGGCAAAGGGATAGAAGCGCTTTTGCGTTGGGTTGTCGGTGTCCAGCGCGGGGTTGTCCTTGAGGTTGACAAAGAACTGGCTACCGAAATTCGTCACGGCGCCGGCCTTCGCCATCGAGATCATGCCGCGGATGTTCTTGAGATCGTTCTTGTCTTCCTCCGTCTGGTAGCCGGGGCCGCCAGAGCCGGTGGCCGTGGGGTCGCCAGACTGGACGACGAAGTCTTTGACTACGCGGTGGAAGGTGAGGCCGTCGAAGAAACCCTTCTGGGCGAGAAAGACGAAGCTGTTAACCGTCCTCGGGGCCTGGTCGGCCAGGAGCTTGATGACGATCTCGCCCTTGTCGGTCTTGATCGTGGCGGTGTACTGCTTCGCCCCGGCATCGATGGCCTGTTCGGCGGCGCTGAACTTCTTGGTACCGGGGGTTGGCGTACCTCCAGGAGTGGCGCTCTCATCGGGGGTCGCGCTAGAGGTAGCGGTGGGGACCGGAGTCGAAACGGGCTGGGCGTGAGAGGGGTTCCGGCCCTGGAGCACGGCCGCGAAAACGACGCCGCCGATCATAATGGCCGCTCCGATGACGAAGAAGAGCTTGACGTTCTGGAAGAGGTTCATCGGAAACGGAGGACTGTACTTCTCGCCCTGAGCTGTGCCGCCCAACGTGTAGGAGCGACGGCGCGCCGGCGCCTGGCGCAGGTGGTGCTGCTCCCGTCGTTTCTGCTTGGGCACGTTTACAAACCTCGTGATCGCGCGAGCGGCCACGCGAGGGTGGCCTTGCCCGCAGTATACGAACGGGCGTCGTAGCGGCCAAACCGGCCGGGAAGGCCCCTTACCCCTGGGAGAACCCGAGGCGCGCCAGCTCCTCCCGAGTGACATCGCGGTCATCCCAAGGGTGTGCCTCGTGGCCGTAGACGATGGACTTTTCGTGTCCCTTGCCGCAGATGACGACGAGATCGCCGGCTCGTGCCCTGCGCAGCGCTTCGGCTATCGCTTCGCGGCGATCCTCGACTTCGAGGAAGTCTTTGCCGCGGACTCGTCCGGCCCCTTCAGCGTGGCGGCCAATTTCCCGGACTATGGCGGCGGGGTCTTCGGTGCGAGGGTCCTCGCTGGTGAAGATCGCGAAATCGGCGCCCGCGGCAGCGGCCCGGCCTACTCCGAAACGCCGGCCGGGGTCGCGCTCGCCGGCCGCTCCGACGACGATGATGAGACTACCGTTCGTCACCTCGCGGAGCACTTCGAGCACTTTGCGGACGGCGTCGCCGGTGTGGGCGTAATCCACGATGACATCGAAGGGCTGTCCAGAGACAATCCGCTCCATGCGGCCGGGTACTCCCGGGCAGGCGCCCAGCCCTACGGCTATCGCCCGGACATCGACCCCGGCCGCCAGCCCGATCGAAGCCGCGGCGAGGGCGTTGGCCACGTTGAACAGCGCAGGCATCCGGATCGAGACTTCAGCCATGCCGACGGGCGTGACCAGGCGGAAGTCGCTTCCATCCGGGCGGAGGATCACGTTTCGGGCGAGCACCCGGGCATCTCGGGACTCCATGCCGTAGCGGAGCGGTTGAGCGTGGCTGCGGCCGAGCATGTAGTTCGCGGAGGGGTCGTCGTCGTTGGCAATCGCGACTTTGGGGATGCCCTTATCGACTGACGCGTCGAGCGCTTCGAAGAGGAGGCCCTTGGCTTCGCGGTAGGCTTCGAACGTCTTATGGAAATCGAGGTGGTCGCCGCTCACGTTCGTAAACGCAGCGATGTCGTATTCGACGTGGTCGAGACGATGAAGGGCGAGACCGTGGCTGGTTGATTCAACAATTGCGTAGTCGCAGCCGGCGTCGACCATGCGGCGCAGAAGCCGTTGGACCTCGGGCGCCTCTGGTGTGGTCATACGGCCTGCGACGGCGCCCGTTTCGCCGGGCAGGTAAGTATCGACCGTTCCCAGGCGCCCGACGCTGAGCCCCGCGGCTTCCAAGACAGTTGTAGTCAGGTGCGAGGTTGTGGTTTTGCCGTCGGTGCCGGTGATACCCACCACTACAAGTTCGCGGCCGGGGTGGCCGTAGAACCAGGCTGCGGCCGCCGCCATCGCGGCGCGTGTATCGGGCACGACAACTGTGGCCGGAGCTGGCGAGAGGTCTCGCCAAGCGTCGACATGGTCGTCCTGGACGAGCAGAACGGTTGCGCCAGCCTGCACGACTGCGGGGAGGAACGTGTGGCCATCGACGTTGAAGCCGGCGACGGCGACGAACAGCGCGCCGGGCTCGACGCGGCGCGAATCGTGCTCGATGCTCGAGACCGTGGACGCCGCCGAGCCCCTGGCTAGCTTTGCACCGGGGAGTTCAGCGAGCAGGTCGGAGATCCGGCGGGTGCTGGTCATGTCATACTCCGGGACAGGGGCTCCCGGCAGCCATGGTATCCAACCCGGTCGCGCCGAGACAGGCGCCGTGTCAGGTTGCGTACTCTGCGAGGATGCGAGGAAGTTCTGCGGCGAGCGCCCCACGGCGATGGACGTGGGAGACGCCGTGGGCGCGAGCGCCTGTAAAGACTTCAACGCGCTCGTGCGGGGTGAAGATCGCTGTGCGAAGGGGGTCGAACGCGGCGGCCAAGGTGGCAACGTCGGACGGGAAGGAGACGAAATCAGCAATGAGGAGGTCTGGCTTCCCGACCTGATCCAATGACTCGACCTGGCGAGCCGGGTGGCCCATCGCACCGGCAACGCCCTCGACCGCCGAAAAGAACATGAGATCCCGGGTCAACACGCAGACATCCACCTGCCTAGCGTAGCTCACGTCGCGGCCGCTGGACGACGAGTCAGCGGTCGAGGGTGGCGACGATGTCGAGGAAGTTCGTAAGCATGCGAGCGGTGGCGCCCCAGATGAGGTCCGGCCCCCACTGGTAAGACGCGAGGACGAACTCGCGGCCGTTGACGGTGCGGCGGTCGGGGACAAGGGTCGAAGGGTCCCTGAGGTGGTCGAGTGGCACTTCCAAGAGGTAGGCGACCTCTTCTTCGCTGAAGCGCCACTCGTAGGGATAGCGAGCGAGCCAACCTACGAACGGAGTGACGCGAAAGTTGCTCACCGTCACCATGTCGTCGAGGCGCCCGAGAATCTCGATGTCCGAGGGGTGCACGCCGATCTCTTCGTGCGTTTCGCGGAGAGCGGTGGTCACGAGGTCAGGGTCTTCCGGGTCGGCGGCTCCACCGGGGAAGCTGACCTGGCCTTTGTGATCGCGGACCTGGTCGGTGCGGCGCTGGAAGACCACGTGGTGCTGGCCGAGGTGTTCGTAGATAAGCACGAGGACCGCAGCTGGCGGCACCTCGGGGTCGTACTCGATTTCGACGGGCTCGTAGCCCGCGAGGGCATCGCGAAGGCGATCCTTCATCCGCGACCGGTCTCAAGGTGGCGCCGCCGGGTCGATTCGCGCAGCTCTTCCCAGATGAGGCCATTGACGGCCCGAGCCGCGGTTCCCGCAAGGGACTCGACCTCGGCTTGGACGTCGATCAGAACCGACCGGAGGCCGTCGTTCGCGGCCTGGAGGGCAGAAACGTGGAGGTCGCGGGCCGGGACGTGCGCAGTCGCACTCTCGATGCGCTCCCGGAGGTCGGCGGCGGTCACGACCGGCCGGGCGGTCCCGAGCAGCGCGACGAGGACTTCGTTCTCCTCGACCAGGCGAGCCGCGGCGCGGTCATACTCCTGGGCGATCATCCCGAGCACACCCCCCGCCAGGGTGACCGTCTGCTGTCCGAAGGGAGTGCGCACTTCCGGAAGGAGTTGTCCGAAAAGGGCGCCCGCGACGACAAGGAGGATCTTCGGTGGGTCTGGTTTCATGCGCCCTTCCCGAGCGAGCGAAGCAGGATCTCGTCCTGGAGGTTGATGAGGGCGTAGGAGGTGTAGATGAGAATGAGTTCGCCGGTGCGGCCATCGTTCAGGGAGCGCGCGCCGGTCAGCCAGATCCCCTGCGCCTTCACGCCGCTAAACACGTCCCACCAGTGCAAGGCGTCCCGGTCGACCTTGAGGCCGCTCGCCCCTTCGAAGATGCGCACGGCGGCGTCCTCGTCGATTATCCCGCCTTTGCGGCGCGGCTGGCCGGCTTCCCAGAGTTCCATGAACGACCAGGCGAGGTCTTCTATCGGGTCACCGAGGTGGGCCATTTCCCAATCCAACACGCCGTGGATGCCCTCGCTGTTGTAGAGGAAGTTGCCAACGCGATAGTCCCCGTGCACGACGCTCACCCGTTTGGGAGGCGGGGGCGGGTTGGCCCGCAACCAGCGGATGGCAGCGCGGGCGATGGGCTGGGGACTCAGCTCGTTGGCATCGATCATCCCCTCCCAGTAGTCGAGCTCGTGCTTCCAGCACTCTTCGAGAGGAGGGGGCTTCATCACTCTGGAGATCGCCGAGCCCTCCCAGTCGAAGGTCGAGATCGCCGCGAGGATTTCGTACATGCGGCGGGCTATGAAGTCCCGGCTCGGGTCGAGGTCGGGTTCGAGGATGCGGCGCGTGTTGGTCTCGCTGCCGTTGATGCGGTCCATGATGAAGAAGGGCGATCCGAGATGGGACGGATCCTCTTCGAGCCAACGCATGTGGGGGACGGGCACGGAGGAGCGCTCAAAGGCACTGTAGAAGGCGTATTCCACTGCTCGTTCAGATTCGACGAGGCTTGCGGGAGGGTCCTTGCGGAGGACGAACGGCGCGGTGAGGGCCTTGCCGTGCTCCTCCCATGAAGCATCGAACATCCAGGTCTCACGGGAGGCGCCGCCGGGGATACGCGACAGATTCGTGATTGCCACGCTGCTGGCGCGTTGGAGGTGGGATTCGAGATAGCGTACGAGCCCGGCTTCGAGCGGGGTCACAGGGTGCCCTTGGTGCTGGGGATGTCTCCCAGGCGGCGGGGGTCGATGCGGGTCGCGGCATCGAGGGCTCGGGCCAGCGCCTTGAAACAGGCTTCGAGCTTATGGTGGTCGTTGACGCCAGCGAGGGTCTTCAGGTGAAGGCTCATTCGGAGCGCGGTGGCGAACGAGGTGAAGAAGTGATCGAAGAGGTCCGGCGCTATGCCACCGACCTCGCGGCCGAACAGTTGCAGGTCGATGACGGCGAAGGGCCGGCCGCTGAGGTCGACCGCGGCGAAAGCGAGGGCTTCGTCGAGAGGCATGTAAGCGGATCCAGCCCGCACGATCCCTGCCTTATCGCCGAGCGCCTCAGCGAACGCGTCCCCGAGAGCTACACCGCAGTCTTCGATGGTGTGGTGCTGGTCAACGTGCAGGTCGCCCTTCGCGTGGAGGTCGAGGTCGAAGACTCCGTGCTTGGCGATGTGGCTGAGCATGTGGTCGAAGAAACCGATACCGGTGTCGATGGCGAACTTGCCCGAACCGTCGAGGTTCAGGTTGATGATGATCTCCGTCTCCGCTGTCTTGCGGGCGACGCTTGCAGTTCGCGTGGTCATTCGGCCTCGACCTCACGCAGAGCTTCGAGCAGACGGTCGGTGTCCTCGGGCCGGCCGGCGCTGATGCGGATGTAATTGGCGAGGTCCGGCCGGTCGTAGAAGCGCACCAGCACGCCGCGGCGGCGCAGCGAGGCCGCCACGTCGCGGGCGCAACGATCGACAACCTCGAAGAGGACGAAGTTCGACTGCGAAGGCGACGGCTTCAGCCATCCGAGCGATGCGACGAGGGTGCTCATGCGCTCTCGTTCCGCGACGAGACACTTCACCGTTTCGAAGATCGTGGCGCGGTGTTCGATGGCGGCCTGGGCGGCAACGTCGCCGGCGACGTTGACGTTGTAGGGCTGCTTGATGGCCATCATGCGCAGGGCGAGCGAGGGGTGACTCAAGGAGTAACCAACGCGCAGCCCGGCCAGCCCGGCCCACTTGCTGAATGTCCGCAGGATGACGAGGTTCGGGTGTTGTGCGAGGAGTGGGACGGCGCTCGTCGCGCTGAATTCAGCGTAGGCCTCGTCCAGGACGATGAGGGCATCGAGGGCGCAGAGCGCTCGCACGTCGGAGTCGTCGAGGGTGTTGCCGGTGGGGTTGTTGGGAGAGGCGAGGAAGACCATCGAAGCTCCCTCGGAGACAGCTCGACCGATCCCAGGGATGTCCGGGCGAAACGATGCGCCACGGGGGATTTCGACTACAGCTGCGCCCCCGATCTTCGCAAGGAAGCCGTACATCCCGAAGGTCGGCGTGGCGACGACTATCGATCGAGGGACGACGAGCCGGAGGAGGATGTCGATCAGGTCATCGGCGCCGGAACCGGCGACTATCTGCTCTGCCTTGACGCCGAGGTACTCGGCGATGGCGGCTCGCAGGGCCGTCTGACCCGGGTCGGGGTAGATGTGGAGGTCGGCGCGGGTGATGGCTTCGACGACTTCGGGGATGGGCCCGTAGAGGTTTTCGTTGGCGTCGAGCTTGACGAGTTGGGCGGCTGGCAGACCGATTTCGCGCGCGAGCACGTCCAGGGGCTTCACCGGTTTGTAGGCCTCGAGCTCGTCGAAGTCCGGCCGGACAAAGCGCAGAGGGTCCATCGAAGCGCTCATCTCCCCTGGATCCTGCGCTCGACAGCGCGGGCGTGGCCCGTGAGACCCTCGGCGCGAGCGAGAACGCTGGCGGCTCGGGCGAGCTCTTCGATAGCGTCGCCGGGCAAGTTCACTACGCTGGTGATCTTGACGAAGTCGTTGACGCTGAGTGGGGAGCTCCAGCGGGCGCTACCACCGGTGGGCATTGTGTGGCTGGGGCCGGCCGTGTAGTCACCAATCGCCTCAGGGGATGCTTCGCCCAGGAAGAGGCCACCGGCGTTGCGGACCTTCGGCGCGTAGGCCATCGGGTCTTCGACCAGCAGACAGAGGTGCTCAGGCGCGTAGGCGTTGGCGAGGTCGATGGCGTGATCGATGTCGTTGACGAGGATGCAGCCTCCGCGGTTGTCGAGCGAGGCGCGTGCGATTTTCGCGCGTTCCATGTCTTTAAGCTGACGCTCGATACAGCGGCCGACTTCTTCGGCGAGGTAGTGGGAGGGGGTAAGGAGGATGGGGCTGGCGAGGGCATCATGCTCGGCCTGTGCGAGAAGGTCTGCGGCTACCAGCTCCGGGTTGGCGCTTTCATCGGCGATGATGACAGTCTCGGTGGGCCCGTAGATCGAGTCGATGCCGACATCGCCGAAGACTTGCTTCTTTGCAATAGTGACGAAGAGCCCGCCGGGACCGCAGATCTTGTCGACGCGGGGGATGGTCTCGGTGCCGTAGGCGAAGGCCGCGATGCCCTGAGCGCCGCCGGCTCTGAATACGCCATCGACCCCGGCGACATCCGCGGCGACCAGCTTCACCGGGGGCACCGTGCCATCGGGGAGGATCGGGCTGGTCATGTACAGTTCTTCGACGCCAGCAACGCGGGCCGGAATTGCACACATCAAGACGGTGCTGGGGAGCGGTGCTCGGGTGCCGGGGATGTAGAGGCCTATGCGCTGGATGGCGCGGGTCATCTGGCCGAGGCCGCCCTGGTTGAAGTCGAAGAAGGAGCCGCGGACTTGCTGTTCGTGGTAGCGGCGGACGCGTCCGGCGGCAAACTTCAGCGCTTCGACAATCTCACCGTCGACGTCGTCGTAGGCGGCCCGAATCTCACTGTCGGTGACGCGAAGCTCATCGGCATGGGCGCCGTCGAAACGGGAGTTGTAGAACTTCACGGCATTGTCGCCGTCTTCTCGCACGTCGCGGATGATGCGCCGCACGACTTCTTCCGGGGCGAGTTCCTGGCCGAAGGCACGAAAGGTCGTCTCGCGCATGTCCATCGGCAGCTCGCTGGTTTCGAGCGGCTTGCGACTCAGCAGAAGACGGCGGCCTTCTTCGGCGTTGCGGATTATCCGCATCCCAGGTACCTCTCTACGGCCGCGCGGGCCGCGGCGGTCGAACGCTGGACGAAGGCGTCTACTTCAGCGCTCGTGATGTGGGCAATTGTCTCATCGAGGAGTTCGGGTAGCGAATCGAGGAAGGAGGCAAGGGTTTCGCCTTCTTCGAGTCCGCCGCGACGGAGATGATTGGCGATCATCCCGCGCATGCGCTCCCAGTCCATGGTCCGGCCAGCGACATCGAGGGTGACGAGGCGCCAGCGCTCGAGGGTCTCAGTGTCGACGAAGCCAGCCTCGATGCCCTCCACAGTACAGGCCAGGGCCTCGCAGAGCTGGTGCTTGAGGGCCGGGTCGTTGCCGTAGGCGCGATCGAGGTCGAACTGCAGCAGGCGATCCATGACGTTGGCGCGGATGGCGCCGCCCAGCTCGTCGTGGCGAGCGAAGAACCGGCGGTAGACCCCGATGATGTACTGCTCGTCCATGACGAGGTGGCTGAGATAGCCGGCGATGAAGGCTCGCGTAGCGATGTTCAGTCGATCGGGCTGAAGGAATCGGGCGTGATCGGTGAAGAACGCCGCCACCGAGTCCTGGTGGCCGACGCCGTTGAGGTCAAAGAAGTGGGTGCTCCGGCGGTCCTGTCGTGTGAGCACGCGAATGTCGGGGGTGGTGGCACCCAGCAGGAACGGGCCTTGTGAAGCGCGGAGGGATTCGTCGTCCAGATCGAGGGCGATCTGTCGCGCGAGAACCATGTGAAGGGTGATCGGCGGCATCAGGTTGAGGTCGCCCGTGGCGACCCCAGCTCAGAGCCGTGGCGGCCAGCACGTGGCTGGGTCGGCGCAGTCATGGGGCCCTCCCGGGGCGGTCAGATGCGGGCGCTCTCGATAGTGGTGAGGAGGATACCCTTACAGCCGATGCGCGAGAGTTCATCCATGATGCGATTGGCCTCTCGCTTCTTGATCATCGCCTTCACCGAATACCAGCCTTTGGCCTGAAGCGGCGCCACGGTCGGTGACTCGATCCCGGGCGTAATCTTGCTCGCGGCGGCCAGGATTGTCTCGGGCACGTCGTACTCGACCATCATGTACTCGTAGGCCACGATCCTGCCTTCTATCCGGCTCTTGAGGGTGAGGACTTCTTCCTGCCCCTCGCGGCCGGAGTGGGCATAGAGAGCGGCGTTCGACTGAAAGAGCGGTGTGCCAACCACTCGGAGCCCTGCCTGCTTGAGCGTGTTCCCGGTATCGACGACATCGACGACGGCTTCCGCGATTCCGAGGTGGACGGCGATCTCGACTGCACCCTCCAACTCGACGATCTGGAGCGGCTGCTTGGCGAAGAATCGCTGGACGATCGCCGGGAAGGAAGTGGCGATGCGCAGGCGAGGGATCTCCTCGAGATCCTTGACGGGCGAATCCTCGGGGACGGCAGCGCACAGTCGCGAGCCCCCGTAATTGAGTTCCAGAAGGAGCGCTGGGGCGAGGCCTTTCTCCGCGACAAAGTCCTTTCCGGTGATTCCCGCATCGAGAATGCCGTTGCCAATGTAGAGGGGAATGTCTCCCGGCCGGAGGAAGTAGAACTCGATGTTGTTCTCAGCGTCGACCACCGAGAGAGACGCAGTAGTCTTGCCAACCCGGTAGCCGCAGGAACTGAGCAACTCGACGGTGGGCTCGAAGAGCATTCCCTTGTTTGGGAGAGCGACTTTAATCATAGGGTTCGGTATACATCTTCGGGGGCGAGGCCTTTCTCCGCCATGAGGCAGGCGACGTAATACAAGACCTGCGCCAGCTCCGCTGCGAGCGCCTCGCGGCTCTCGAAGCGCGCCGCCATCCAGCTCTCAGCGGCTTCCTCGACGAGCTTCTTCCCGATCGCGTGAGGACCCTCAGCGAACAGTGCCGTTGTGGAAGAGCCAGCCGGCATTTCGCGCTTTCGGCTCAGGGCGAGCTGGTACATCTCATCAAAGGTCATGACGGAACGATAGTTCATTCCATTTGTCGAAACACGCGCGCACCCTTGGGACCGGCATCGGCTTCGAGCCCGCGCTGACACGACCGTCGGCGAACGAGGGGTGGAGCAGCCCCTATACTCGTAGCGGAGTGTGCAGATGGGGGCGCTTCGGCGAGCGGCCTGGTTCGGGCTCCTGGTGGCGGGGCTGGCCAGTGCCTGCGCGAGCGAGACGACCCCGAATGCGGTCCATGTGCTGAAGGCGGACGGCTCCGTCGGCCCGATCATGGAACGCTACATCGACCGCGGAATCTCGCGGGCTGAAGACAACGGCGGAAAGCTCGTGGTGATCGAGCTAGACACGCCGGGTGGACTGAGCGAATCCATGCGACAGATAGTCCAGCGCATCGAGCGGGCTACTGTGCCGGTGGCCGTCTACGTTTCGCCGACGGGTGGGCGAGCGGCCAGCGCCGGAACGTTCATCACGATGGCCGCGAACATCGCCGCGATGGCCCCCAACACATCTATCGGCGCGGCCTCGGCGATCAACTCGGACGGGAGCGACATCGAGGGCACCCTGGGCAAGAAGATCGAAAACGATGCCGTCGCGTTTATCCGCGGGATCGCTGAACTGCGGGGACGCAACGCCGACTGGGCCGAAAAAGCTGTCCGCGATGCGGCGGCAGTGAACCAGACGCAGGCGGTGGAGCTGAAGGTCGTAGACTTCGTCGCCAACGACTTCGGCGAGTTGCTCAAGCGTGTGGACGGAACGAGCGTGGAGCTCCGCCCGGGAACGTTCGTTGAGCTGCGCGGCCTGACAGAGGCGCCGATCGTGCACACGGACATGACGGCGTGGGAGCGGTTTCTTGACTTCCTTGCCAACCCCACGCTTGCGTCGCTGTTGATAACTCTTGGGTTCTTCGGGCTGATCTTCGAGCTGGCGAACCCCGGGCTCATCTTCCCGGGCGTCGCCGGCGTGGTGGCGATCATCCTTGGTTTCGTGGGCTTCGGCGTGCTCCCCGTGGAGACGGCCGGATTGGTCCTCATCGCTGTGGCCCTCATCTTCTTCGCGCTGGAGCTGTTCGTGCCTTCGGGCGGGATGCTGGGGGCAGGGGGCGTGGTAGCGCTGATTCTTGGCGCGATCATCGCGTTTCGGGATACGCCGGCCGACGTGCGACCGCCGATCTGGCTGATCGTGCTTCTTGGAGTGTTGATAGTGGCCATGTTCGTATCGATGGCGGCCGCGGTGGCCCGCGTACGAAAGATCGCCGTAGCCACCGGTACGGAAGCGCTGATCGGGCGTCTGGCGGTGGCGCGAACTCCGCTGGCACCTGAGGGCTTCGTCTTCATCATGGGTGAGCGCTGGAAGGCGGAGATGGAGGGCGGCACCGCGCAACCCGGCGAGCGAGTGCGTATCGTAGCCGCCCACGGACTGCGGCTCCGAGTCCGCAAGGAGAACGAGAAATGACTCAGGACTCCCCGACGCCACGTTTTGGGGACATGCCTCCCCAGGAGACTCCGACCGGCCTCGGGTCGCGGATCATCCGCGTCTTCCTGCTCGGCCTGAGCGGATTCCTGCTGATCCCGCTCCTGCCGTTTTCAATCAGGGTCGTGAGCGAGTATGAACGCGGGGTCATCTTCCGCCTTGGCCGACTGATGGGAGCGAAAGGCCCCGGCCTCTTCATCCTGCTCCCGATCGTGGACCGAATGGTCAAGGTCGACCTGCGAACTGTGACCCTCGAGGTGCCGGCCCAAGAGGTGATAACGCGAGACAACGTCACGGTGAAGGTCAACGCGGTCATCTTCTTCCGCGTTGTCGAACCGACTTCGGCTGTCGTGCGCATCGTCGACTTCGTCCGGGCGACGTCGCAGATCGCTCAAACCACCCTGCGGGCGGTACTCGGACAATCGGACCTGGACGAACTGCTGGGCCAACGCGAACAGTTAAACCAGCGGCTGCAGCACATCATCGACGAGCAGACCGAACCCTGGGGGATCAAGGTCAGCGCCGTTGAGGTCAAAGACGTGGAACTCCCGAGCTCCATGCAGCGCGCCATGTCCCGCCAGGCAGAAGCCGAACGCGAACGGCGGGCGAAGGTCATCGCGGCTGACGGCGAGTACCAGGCGAGCGAACGCCTGAAGGAAGCGGCGATGGTGATGGCGCAGGAACCGATCACGCTTCAGCTCCGATACCTTCAGACGCTGACGGAGATAGCCTCCGAGAACAACAGCACGATCGTCTTTCCGATCCCCGTCGACCTGATAGAGATGTTCATGAAGGACCGCGACTAGGCGCTGAGGAGCGCGAAGCTGTCAGGCGCTGGGCAGAGCGAGCGACCGGAGTGAGACGTCGGCGGCCGCTACGGTCTCGTCCGAGCCGTCGTCGCGGCGGACCATCAGGGAGCCATTCGCTGCGATGCTGTGCGCGAGAGCGTGAAACGGCGCACCGGCGGCCGGGATGACCGTGACTCGCCGGCCCAAGATCATGCTGAGTTCCCGGTAGCGCGCGAGGAGCGCTCCAGTCTCAAGCACCAGGGCCTCTTCGACTCCGTTACAGATGCGCGCCAGGAGCAGCTCGCGCGCGGTCGTCCTGCCCAACTCCAGGCGAAGACTGGTGGCCACGCCCCGGAGTTCGGGATTGACCGTCGGGTCACCGTTGACGTTTATTCCAACACCAGGGAAAGCGACCCCACCCTGGGGCGTGAGTTCCGCATCGATGAGCATTCCGCAGAGCTTGCGTTCGCCGATCCAGATGTCGTTGGGCCATTTGATGCGTGCGTCGACGCCTTCCTCGCGGCAGGCTGCACAGACGGCGACGGGGATGGCCACGGGCAGGCGGCTGTGGGAGTCGAGGTCGAGCCGCAGGATCAGGGTGAAGTAGAGGTTCTCGCCAGCCGGGCTGTAGAAGCTGCGGCCGCGCCGGCCGCGGCCGGCGGTCTGCTCTTCGGCCAGCACGAGCGTGCCGTGAGGCGCGCCCTCCTCGGCTTCGCGACGGGCGAGCGTCATGGTGGTCTCGGTGACGGGGCGGTAGACGATGAAGCGCCCGATGCATTCGGTTTGCAACGCGCCCTGGAAGACCCGGGGGGAGAATGCGGGATTTTCTGTCATTTCGCTCGTTGGGCCGAGGATAGCAAAAAGGGGCCGGGCAGTTGATCGCCCGGCCCCTGTTCGTAGCTAAGACCGGAGTCTTAGGAGGAGGCCACCTCCAGCGCTAAGGTCCGGCCGTAACTACGACTGTGATCGTCCATGCGCATCACCTCCTTCCTTAGGGGAAAAAGTAGCGCGTCGGCCGGAAGACCGTCAAGAGCCCTTGCCGCTCAGGAGTCCCCGGCGAGGGTCGCATTTCCGCCATTCCCCGGGCCGGGGTATGCTGACTTGGCGTGTGTACGCACCGGCGGCGTCGGGTCTGTTCAAGACCAAATCTATGGCGCTGCACTCTTGGAGGGCACCCTGGTAACCCCTGTCAGCATGAAGCAGTTGCTGGAGGCCGGCGTCCACTTCGGCCACCAGACACGCCGTTGGAACCCGAAGATGCGTCACTTCATCTTCACCGAGCGGAACGGGATCCACATTATCGACCTCCAACAGACGGTGACCCGGCTCGACGACGCGATCGCCTTCGTGCGCGATGTCGTCGCCGGGAGGGGCGACGTGCTCATCATCGGCACCAAGAAGCAGGCCCGCGAGACGGTAGAGCTCGAAGCGGGCCGGGCCGGCCTCCCGTTCGTCAACAACCGCTGGCTCGGGGGTACGCTCACGAACTTTCGGACCATCCAGAGCCGCATACGCCATCTGACGACGCTTGAGACGTCCGTGGCTCGAGGGGAGTTCTCCAGGCTGACCAAGAAGGAGCAGCTCGACATCTCCAACGAGATCGAACGGTTGAACCGTTACTTCGGCGGGATCAAGCTGATGGACCGGCTGCCGGCGGCGGTGTTCATCATCGACACAGTGAAGGAAGCGATCGCCGTAGCGGAGTGCAAGCGCCTCGAGATACCGATCGTGTCGCTGGTAGACACGAACTGCGACCCCGACCCGATCTCCTATCCGATCCCGAGCAACGACGACGCTATCCGTGCGATCAAGTTGATCCTGAGCAAGATGGCCGACGCGGCGATCGAAGGGCGCGCAGCACGCGAGTCCGGTGTCGGCCCGGGCGTCCACGGCGACGACCTGGCGCGGATGGCCGCGGAGGCCGAACTCGGCGTGGAATCGGGCTCCTATTCCGCCCTGCCGGACGAGACCGCGGAGGCGGCCGCCGAGACTTCGGTCACGGTGATTTCGAGTGCGGCCCAGGCCGCGGTCGAGGCTGCAGTCGAGACCCCTGACGTAGCGGCGCAGGGGTAGGGAAACGCATGGCGATCACGACTGCGATGGTGAAGGCTCTGCGCGATGCCACGGGGGCGGGCGTCATGGACGCCAAGCGCGCGCTCGAGGAGGCGGACGGCGACGTGGCCCGGGCGACGGCCATCTTGCGAGAGAAGGGCGTCGCAGCAGCCGCCAAGCGGGCTGACCGCGAAACCCGGAACGGAGTGGTCGACAGCTACATTCATGCCGGAGGCCGGATCGGCGTCCTCGTAGAGCTGAACTGCGAGACCGACTTTGTGGCGAACACGAGCGACTTTCGACAGCTGGCCAGGAACATCGCCATGCAGATCGCAGCGATGAACCCGGCCGTGATAGCCCCGGAAGACCGTTCGCCCGGGCACGAAGGTTCCGACGAGGAGGTGTGCCTGGTGAGCCAGCCGTTCATCCGCGACGCTTCGCTGACGATCGGCGACCTCATCCGAGACACCTCGGCCAAGACGGGAGAGAACATTCGCGTGAGCCGCTTCACGCGATTCGAGCTGGGGCGCTAAGCCGCCCAGGGGGTTGTCCGTGGCAGGCCGCTACCGGCGCGCGCTCGTGAAACTCAGCGGCGAGGCCCTGATGGGTAGCCGGCAGGCGGGCATCGATGCCCCGACGCTCGACTACCTTGCGCGCCAGGTGACGCGAGCCGTTGAGGACGGGATCGAAGTGGCGGTGGTCGTGGGAGGGGGCAATTTCTGGCGGGGCGCAGCCTTCGCCGAGACTGGCATGGACCGGGCGACGGCGGATTACGCCGGCATGCTGGCGACGGTGATGAACGCCCTGGCTCTTCAGGACGCGCTCGAAAAGGTCGGTACGGTGGTGCGCACGCAGACGGCGCTTTCGATCGCACAGGTTGCCGAGCCCTACATTCGGCGCCGGGCGATCCGACACTTGGAGAAGGGCCGGGTCGTAATCTTCGCGGCCGGGACGGGCAACCCCTACATGACGACCGACACGGCGGCGGCGCTGCGTGCGATCGAAGTGGACTGTGAGGTCCTTCTCATGGCAAAGAACGGGGTGGACGGCGTCTACGACGCGGACCCCGCGACGCATCCCGGGGCGACGCGATTCGACCACCTGACGTACATCGACGCCATTCAACGCCGGCTCCAGGTCATGGACAGCACCGCGCTGAGCCTGTGCATGGAGAACGACCTCCCCATCATCGTGTTCGATGTCGGGAGGCCGGACGGGATCTACCACGCGTTGCGGGGAGAGCACGTCGGTACCCTGGTCTCCTCTCATCCTGAAGTTGAGGCAGCCCAGACCTCGTAGATCGGAGGGAATCCACCGTGGCCGACCCCGATGAGTTGCTGCTCGGCGCCGATGAACGGATGGACGGCGCGGTGCAAGCGCTGAAGCGCGAGTTGAACGGAGTGCGCACCGGGCGCGCGCATCCAAGCCTGATCGAGACCCTGGTGGTGGAGTACTACGGAGCGAATATGCCGCTCAAACAACTCGGTTCGATAAACGCTCCGGAACCCAGGATGCTCACCATCCAGGTCTGGGACAGAAGTGCGGTGCGTGCGATCGAGAAGGCTATCCAGTCGTCGGATCTCGGCCTCAACCCGGCCATCGACGGCCAACTGATCCGGCTTCCCATCCCTCCTCTGACCGAGCAACGGCGCAAGGACATGGTGAGGCTCGTGCATCACAAGACCGAGGAAGCACGGGTTGCAGTGCGCAACGTGCGCCGGCACGCCCACGACGAGCTGAGGAAGGGCGAACGAGAGGGCGAGGTGTCGCAGGACGACCTGAAGCGGAACGAGGAGGAGCTTCAGAAGATTACCGACCAGCACATCGCCACGATCGATGCCGAAGGCAGGAAGAAGGAGGCCGAACTCCTTGAGGTCTGAAACTTCCCACCTCGATCGGAGAAGGCCCGCGAGTCTTGCTGCGGAGCACCTTGGCGACCTGATATCGCCGATTTCGGGCGGGCGAGTACCGAGGCACGTGGCAATCATCATGGATGGCAACGGCCGGTGGGCGACCGAACGCGGCCTGCCGAGGGTCGCTGGCCACCGGGCAGGTACCGAGAACATTCGGCGCATCATCGAAAGGTTTAGCGACCACGGCGTCCAGAACCTCACCTTGTATGCGTTCAGCACCGAGAACTGGAACCGCCCTCAGCCCGAAGTGCAGGCTTTGATCCGGTTGCTGGGGCGTTTCATAAAACGTGAACTGGAGAACTTCGAACGGAACAACATCCGGTTGCGGCACCTGGGCCACCTCGAGGCGCTGCCCCCGTGGCTCCAGCGACAGGTGCGCGACGCTGTCCAGCGAACCCGCGACAACACCCGGCTGACGCTGAGCATTTGCTTCAGCTATGGCGGACGCGACGATATCGTGATGGCGGTGCGGGAGATCGTGAGCGAGGGAGTGGAGCCGGACGACGTCACAGAGGAGGCGATCTCGGAGCGCCTTTACACGGCCGGGATGCCCGATCCGGACCTGGTGATCCGAACCGCGGGTGAGCAGCGGATCTCCAATTTCTTGCTCTGGCAGTCGGCCTACGCCGAGCTCTACTTCACAGACACGTACTGGCCCGACTTCGGACGCGAAGACATCGACCTGGCGCTGGCTGAATACGGCCGGCGAAAACGAAAGTTCGGCGGTCTCCTGCCCGAGGACATCGAAGCGCTCCGCGGCCAGTGAAAGTCGGCCCGGAACGAAATTCCAGTGCGGAGAGCCTCGGTGGACGGGAGGCGCGTCGCGGCCGCGGACGGAACCTGATCGTACGCCTCCTCACCGCCGCGGTGGGGCTTCCACTCGTGGCAGCTACCATTTACCTCGGGGGTTGGCCCTTCGCTCTTGTTGCGGCTGCATTAGCATTCCTCGCCGCCACCGAGTTCATGCATGGCTGGCTGATGCCGACGATGCCGATCCCGGCGATCCTGCAGCAGGCGCCAGCGTATTCCGCAGCGGCAGTGGCTGTAGCGGGCGCACACGCCGACGAACGCTTCGCCCTGCTGGCCATCGGCTTTGCGGGTGTGTTCGCGGCGATGGGGTACTCGCGCACGAACGCCCTGGGCCCGCGGAAGCCGTTCCGCGTGTTGAGCTGGTGCCTGCTGTACTGCGGCCTACTGCCGGCAACGCTCGTGCTCACTCGTGACGCGGATTTCGGGCGGGAGTGGGTCTACCTTGGCGTCCTCTCGACGTTCGCGGTCGACACCGGCGCCTACGCCACAGGGTCGCTCATCGGGCGGCACAAGATGGCGCCAGGAGTTAGCCCCGGCAAGACGTGGGAAGGGGCGGCCGGCGGCTACAGCGCGGGCGTCGCAGCCTGCCTCGGTCTCAACGGCCTCCTGGATACCGGTGTCGCGGCCACGACGATCCTTCCTCTGGCCCTGGCGTTGCCGCTCGCGGCGGAGGCCGGCGACCTGTTCGAGAGCTGGATGAAACGCCGGATGGGCGTCAAGGACGCATCGGGCTTGCTGCCGGGCCACGGGGGATTGCTGGACCGGCTGGACTCAGTTCTTTTCGTGATGCCCCTGGTCTACGTGTTTCTGCGCCTTCGCGTGCTCTGATAGCCTGTCAATCAACTGGAAGCGACACTACGAGGTTGGGTGCGGGCATGGCGGTTGGAGTCGAGCTGCAGCATCGGTTCGCCGCAGGCAACGGCACAGGGCGGGATGCGCTGACGGAGGTCAACCGCCTCTTGCTCGAACACTTGCGGGTGGCGGACGCGCGTGCCGGATCCTGAAGGCTCCCCGCAGCGAAGGTTCGCGCGACCAACCCTTGAGTCATTCGTGTTCGAAGGCGAAGACGTTCCCTGGCTGCTGCGTAAAGAGGTAGTCTTCGTGATCGCGGCGGGGTTCCTGACCCTTGTCACTGCCTACGTGGCCCTTGCCGCGGTCTACGGCCTCTCGTTCGAGTTCGACGCCGGGCCTTTCAAGGACTGGGTGGCCGAGCGTGGAGCGCTCGGGCCGGTTGTGTTCATCGCCGTCATGGCACTGGCGGTACTCTTCGCGCCGATCCCCAACACGCCTGTCTTTCTCGCGGCCGGGCTCGCCTGGGGATGGCTGCTGGGTTCGGTGTACTCGCTCGCCGGGATGATGATCGGGTCGGTGTTGGCGTTCTACGTGGCGCGCTGGCTCGGGCGGCGGCACTTGCCGCGGCTGATTGGCGCGAAGGCCGCTCAGCGGCTCGACAGTGCGGTGGAGGACATGGGTGGCCGCGTCATCTTCTGGGCGCGGATGCTGCCCGCAACGAACTTCGACTGGCTCAGCTTCCTGGCTGGGATGACAGCGATGCGGTTCTGGACGTTCTTCGTCTTCAGCTTCCTTGGGATGATCGTGCCGACAGTGCTCTCGGTGGCCGCCGGCGATGGCCTGGCGAAGGACACCCGCGTAACGCTGCTCCTGGTCGGGCTCTGGGTCGTCGGGATAGTGGCGAGCGCGGCCTTCTTCTGGGGCCGCCGCAAGAGGCCGGCCTCGGCCGGTTAGTCCGGTCGAGGGGATCGCGCCAGGTCTTTCACGACAGCGACTTCCTTGCAGTTCGTAAAGAAGGGGCAGCGGACGCACTCGTTCCAGACCTTCTGGGGAAACTCCATCACGTTGGCGACGCGGAAGCCCTGTCTTTCGAAGAAACCCGGGCGATAGGTGAGCGCGAAGACGCGTTCGAGGCCGAAGGTGGCGGCGTCGGAGAGGCACGCGCCAACAATCGAGGCGCCGATGCCCTTCATTTGCGCATCTTCGACCACGGCCAACGAACGAATCTCGGCGAGGTCTGAGCCCATGATGTGGAGCGAGCCACAACCGACGATACTGCCATCGGGCAGACGGGCGACCTTGAAGTCGCGGATGGCTTCGAAGATCTCGCCAATTGGCCGATGGAGCATGTCGCCACGATCGGCCCAGAAGGTAACGAGTCGGTGGATGGATTCGGCGTCTGCGATACGCGCCGGTTCTATGGAAAACACTGAGAACTCCTGGAGTGAAGGCGCTACCGGAATGGCCCGGCCGGCTACCGGAGGCCGAAGCGCCGGCGGGCAGGGGCGACGTGCGCATCGTCGCCCCAAGACACTCCGCTAGCCAGATGTCCCATGTTGCCTTCGAGTCTACGGTATGCGGGAGTGTCCGAACAGGAAACGGGCGAGACCAACGCGAATGCGGGCTGGTGTACGCTTCGCAGGATCGTCCGGCGTCGAACGATCAGCCGCCTGGGGGAAAGACTATGCGCGTCGCGATCATGGGCCAGGCCGCCTTCGGGGAGGCAGTGCTGAAGCGCCTGCAGGGTGATGGAGTCGAAATCGCCGGGGTCGGGGCGCCGCAACCCATCGAGGGCGGACGGCCGGATCCACTCTGGGCGCTGGCTGCCGATGGTGGGATCCCGACAGTCGATATCGCCTCGCTGAAGGAGGCTGAGGGGATCGACCGGTGGCAGGCCCTCAATGCCGACCTCGGGGTCATGGCCTTCGTCACCGACATACTTCCAAGCGAGGCGTTCACCGCACCGCGGGAGGGCACGATCCAGTACCACCCGAGCCTGCTGCCGCTCCATCGGGGGTCGGCGGCGATGAACTGGGCCATCATCAACGGTGACCGCGAGACCGGCCTGACCATCTTCTGGCCGGACAAGGGCATTGATACCGGCCCGATCCTGCTCCAGAAGTCGTGCCCGATCGGCCCCGAAGACACGGTTGGTTCGCTGTACTTCGAGCGCCTCTTCCCGATGGGGGTCGAGGCGATTTCCGAGGGGGTGGCGCTAGTGAAGGCGGGCAAGGCGCCGCGCGTTGCCCAAGACCACAGTCTCGCCACGTACGAGCCCCCGTGCGGGGAAGCGCACGCTGAGATCCGCTGGCACGAACCGGCTTCGCGCATTCACGCATTGGTGCGCGGATGCAATCCACAACCGGGCGCCTGGACGATATTCGAGGGCGCGAAGCTGCGCTTCTTTGACTGTCGCCTGGCGACCACCCGGGAGGCGGGCATGCCGGGCCGCGTGCTCCGGACGGACGGCGAGGGCTTCGACATTCGTTTGAACGGCGGCGTGCTGCGCGTCTTGCGCGTGCAACCCCCCGGCGGGAGGAAGATGGGGGCTGGCGAGTGGGCGGCTGGCGCTGGACTGAAGACGGGCTTCCGCTTCCGCTGACCTAACGTCGAGGCGTGGGCGAGGGCGTGGGCGTGCCGAACGGATTGGGAGAGCCGCTCGGGGTCGGAGTCGGTCCATCCTTCCGCACGTTGATGATCACGGAGACCAGCAGCCCCTTCACAGACGAATCCTCGGCGGTGAGGCGGATGGTGTAGACCCCGGTCTGGAGATCCTTCAGGTCGATTTCGCCGAGGACGGCGTTACTCACCTTGATGGTCCCGGTGCCGATGGTGTGCCATTCAGTGGGGTTGCTCCCGGCGCCCACTTCGAGCTTCCAGACCTTGAGTCCTGCGTCCTGCACACTGCCGACGACCTGGGTGTTTGAGGTGATCGTCTTGCCGTTGGTCAGGTTCGTAATTTCGAGGGCGACCTGGCCGCCGCTCTTTTCGGTGGGTGCGATGGGAATACCCTTCTCCTTTGCCAGCTCAATTGCGACCTTCGGTTCGAGTGCGGGGAGCTTGACGAACTTGCGCATCGCCCTGAACTGGGAGGGAGTCAGGTCGCTGGCGAGGAGCCCGTTGCGGGTGTCAATCTCCTTTTCCTCGCACTGGCTGTCGTAGGTGACGTCGGTACGAACCCAGGCGGTCACCATCTGATCACAGCCGCCGGCCATGCCGCGCTCCGTGGTGGGCGAGGCAATCTCCCGCTGGGCGACGTTCCTGGGCCGGAGAGAATCGAAGTTCGCCGGGGAGGAGAAGACTCCTTGCGTCTTGAGGTAGTGGTGGTAGTCACCCATCCAGTTCTTGAAGAGACGCACGGTGGTGTTGGCGGCGGCGTAGTTGGCGCGCGGGCCATCGCGGACGAGTTCGTTCGTGGCATTTCCCACCCACACTGAAGTGGCGGCGTAGCGGGAGAACCCGTTCATCCAGGTCTCAAGAGTGTCGACGGCACTGAGCGGTCCTTGCTGCGTCCCCGTCTTGACCCCGCCCGGGACCTTCACGCCATCGACGAAGAAGTCAAGCCCGAGGTCGTTGTTACTGCCGCCGCAGCCCCAGATGATGAAGCGCGAGGTGCAGTCGGTAATGATCGACTGGAGCAGCCAGACGGAGCCCGCGTTCACCACCTGCCGTCGTTCGGGGTCTCCCTGCTGGAAGACGACGTTGCCGTCGCTGTCCTGCACCTGGAGGATGACAACGGGATCGAGTTCTCGCGTTCCGGGCAGGCGAATGTTGCCGCGGGCGAAGTCGAGGGCCTGTCGCTTGGCTTCGTCGTAATCGACACCGGTGTCGACAGCGGTGCTCTTGAGGTTTGCGGGTTCTATCGTCCGGGCGAGAGTAGGGACGCCGACCATGACGCCCATGTTGGCGATGACGCTGTTCATGTAGGCCATGTCGATGGCGCGGAGGTTGGCGCCACCCGTGGCGATCGAGGCGCCGTAGGTAATCGCCTTGTGGTTGCTAAAGGTCGGGTCGAAGAACTGCTGGAGGGTGGTGATGCCGACCTTCTTGGCCATTTCGATGACGTTGTCGGTCCCGGCTTCGGCAGCAGCCCGGAATGCGCCGACGTTCTGGGAACCGCCGAGAGCGGCGCGGGCGGTGATCAGCCCTTCAGTGGTCTTCCCGTCGTTGCGGGGGTTCGTGATCTCGGTGCCCTGGACAGTCAGGGGGCTCGTGTCCCAGATGATGCTCATCGGGCTCTTGTTCAAGCGATCGAACCAGGTGAGATAGACCACCGGCTTGAACGACGAGCCCGGCTGGTTGATCTCCGTCAGCTGGTCGATGTCGCCGGCCACGCGGCGATCGGATGTGTTGGAGGGATCGCGGTTGGGTGCATAGACGACGACCTGTCCGTTGGTGGGGTCAATCGTGATTATCGCCGCGTTGTTGCACTGACAGCCTTTCGAAAGGCCGTCCGTGATCCACTCCTGGATCTTTTTGGTCGCCTGGTCGGTCAGGTTCCAGTCGAGGGTGGTCGTGACTTTGTAACCGGCGCTGTGGACCGCGGTGAGGCAATCGGTGGCCTCCTTGGGTTTGGCGAGCCGGCCTGCTTCGCACATTCGAACCAGCCTGGGTTCTACCTGGTTGTCGATGAAGGCTGCGGCCTTGATGGGGTTCGTCGCGGCGTAGACCCTGAGGTCCACGGCCTTTGCCGCGTCGGCCTCGGCCCTGGTCGCTCGCTTGTGCTCGACCATGAGGTCGAGGACGGCTTCCTGGCGCTTCTTTGCCTCGCCGGCGACGAGCGTGCGGCCGATGCCATCGAGGACGCAGTTGTTGTCAGTATCGAGCAGGCAGTTGAGACGCGGGTGGTACGTCGTCGGCGCGGCGGGCACCCCGGCGAGGAGTGCGGACTCGGCGAGGTCAAGATCGATCGCGTTCTTGCGGAAGTAACCCTGGGCTGCGGCCTGGATGCCGATGTAGCGGTCGGCGTAGGAGATCTGGTTCAGGTACCAGCCGAGGATCTCATCCTTGGAGTAGTCCTTTTCGAGTTCGAGGGCATAAGCGATCTCCCGCAGCTTGCGGTCGATCGTGCGCTCGGCGCTGGAGCAGCGAGTGCGCTGGTCGCCGATGTTGGGGCAGATGTAGACGTTCTTGATGAGCTGCTGGGTGATCGAAGAGCCTCCGCTGCCGCTGCCGACCTCGCCCTGCACGTAGTTTTCGAAAGCGGCGCGGAGAAGGCCTTTGAAGTTCACGCCCGGGTTGGTGTAGAAGCTGTCGTCTTCTGTGGAGACGGTGGCTTCCTTGACCCACGTGGAGATGTTGGAGAGTGGCACGGGATCGAGGAGTTGTGCATCAGCGTTGGTGAGGGACCCGAGCAGAACCCCGTCGCGGGGTCCGCCGCGGTCGAAGATCTCCGTGAGGCCGATATTGGTCTGGCGCAGCTTCTGCTCGATCGGGACGTAGTCCTGGGCGTAGGAGTTGTAGACGGCGTAGAGAGCGCCCACCCCACCGGCGACCGCGAGCGAGCCAAGGGCCGCCAGTACAAGGCCGATGGTCAGCCACCATGGCATGCCGCCGCCCGGCTTCAGATTGCGCCGGCGATCCCGCACGAGCCGCCTTTTCGTCAGCGAGTTCAAGCTGGCACCTCAGACGCGGATAGGTGC
>JBGPOS010000032.1:0-43588 GCA_041488155.1 Tepidiformaceae bacterium | reverse complement strand
GTCTCCATGGCCGGAAGTTAGACACCGCCATGCTAAAGGAGGCCTCTCTCTCCATTCCCACACCCCTGACCCTCGACCCTCTCGGCAATTGCGTATACAGATACCCGACTGTCTCGCAGGTATCTGAACTCGTTCACCCGCCGAAGCGGTGTTCCTTTTATCAACTCGAACGGGAAAGTGGGGTGGGCGGAGGGGATCGAACCCTCGATCTTCAGGGCCACAACCTGACGCGTTAACCGCTACGCTACGCCCACCGCGAGGAACGTCGATCCTAGCAGAGGCGCCACGAAGGGGACATTGCGCCCTAGTACTTCGAGATGTTGATCTCCTGCATCTTCCCCGTCACCAGGTAGATCACCCGCTCCCCGATGTTTGTGCAGCGGTCCGCGATGCGCTCAAGGTTGTGCGCCGTCCAGAGCATGTAGGTGTTTCGCTGGATGGTGGAGGGGTCGGCGATCATTGCCCGCGTGCAGTCGTCGTAAACGGCATCCTGCAGGCGGTCCACCTCATCATCGGCGTTGCAGACCTGGCGGGCGCCCTCGACGTCGTGGTCGATGTAGGCTTTCAGGCTATCGCGCAGCATGCTCACGGCACGGTCCGCCATCGCCGGGATGAACGACAGCCGGCGTGGCGTCGGTTCGTCGCCCAGGAGCAGATTGATCCGCGCTATACCTTCGGCGTGGTCAGCGATCCGCTCCAGGTCCGTGACGATGAACAACATGCTCACGAGCGCCCGGAGATCCGTCGCCATCGGCTGCTGGGTGGCGATGACGAAGATGCAGCGGTCCTCGATCTCGAAGCGCTTCGCGTTGATCTTGGCGTCGTCTTCGATGAGCTTCTGGGACCATCGCGCGTCGCCGTCGCGCAGTGCCTCGAGCGAATCGAGGATCGCCTTTTCAGCCATGGAACCGAGCACCAGCACCTCGTCCTGGAGCTGGCTTATCTCTTTGGTGAACAGGTCGCGAGTCATTCCCGGGCGCCTTCCTAGCCGAAACGGCCGGTGATGTAGTCCTCGGTGCGCTTGTCCTCCGGGTGCGTGAACATGTCCTGGGTCGACCGGTATTCGATGACGCGGCCTGCCCCGTCGTCCCCTGTAAGGAGAAAGGCCGTGTAGTCGGAGACGCGCGCCGCCTGCTGCATGTTATGGGTAACAATAACAATTGTGTATTGCTCGGCAAGCCCGCGCATGAGGTCTTCGATCTTCAGGGTGGCGAGCGGGTCGAGGGCCGAGCACGGTTCGTCCATCAAGATCACTTCGGGTTCGACAGCAATCGCCCGGGCGATGCAGAGCCGTTGCTGCTGCCCGCCTGAGAGTGCGATCCCCGGCTTCTTCAGGTCGTCCTTCACTTCTTCCCAGAGGGCTGCCATCTGGAGGGCGCTCTCGACGCGGTCGCTGATCTCGGCCCGCGACCGGACTCCCATGAAGCGAAGCCCGGCGGCCACGTTTTCGGCGATCGACATCGTCGGGAACGGGTTCGGCTTCTGGAACACCATGCCCACGCGCTGGCGCACCCGCACGGGGTCCACGCCCGGCTCGTAGATATCGGATCCGTCGAGCAGCACTCGGCCCTTCACGCGCGCGCCGGGTGCTACTTCGTGCATCCGGTTCATGCAGCGGATATAGGTCGATTTGCCGCAGCCGGAAGGGCCGATCAGGGCGGTCACCGAATTGGCGTAGATCTCCATGCTCATGTCGGCGATGGCCAGCTTGGAGCCGTACCAGGCGGAGACATCCTCCACGCGGATTGCCACGCGCTCGCTTTCGCGGGCCGGTCCTTCTGGCCCCGCGAACTGCCCGACCCGGAAGGTCGCGGGCGGGCGCTCCCCTGGGGCAGACTCCTCTGTCGTTTGTACTTCTGTCATACGCGCGTGCTCCTACTGACGAATCGTAACGCGCGTCCCGAAGAGCGCGCGCACGACCAGGCTGACGGTGAGGATGATGCCGACCAGGATGAGGCTCATCGCCCAGGCCTGTTGGTGCCAGTAGTCGTAGGGGCCGACGGCGTAGACGAATATCCGCAGTGGCAGCGCGTCCATGGCGTGGAAGAGGTTCGTTGAATCGAACTGGTTACCGAGCGCAGTGAACAGCAGGGGCGCCGCTTCCCCTGCGATTCGCGACATCGCCAGGACAATTCCGGTGATGATCCCGGGGACGGCCGTCGGCAGCACCACCTTCACCACCATCACCCAGTGGGGAGCGCCAAGCGCGAGCGAGGCTTCGCGCAACGAACGGGGCACCAGCAACACCATCTCTTCGGTGATGCGCGCCACGATCGGCAGAAGGATGATCGCCAGCGCTACGGCCCCGGCGAAAGCGGTGAACTCCTTTTGGGGAAGCACTATGAGCCCGTAGATGAACAGCCCCACCGTGATGGACGGGATGCCTGCCAGTACCTCGACAAGGAAGCGGATCACCATTCCCAACCGGTTCTGGCCGTATTCGGAGAGGAACACGCCGCAGCCGACCGCGATCGGCACGCCGATCGCCAACGCCAGGCCGACCATGATCCCGCTCCCGACGATCGCGTTGTGGACGCCTCCTCCTGGCCTCCCGGGGCGGTTCGGGGCTTCCCGGATCAGGTCGAGGTTGAGCGCCGGCAATCCCTCTCGCAGCAGGAAGAACAGGATCAGGAAGAGCGGCACGACCGCCACCAACGCCGCCCCGGCCATGACGGCGGTCATCGCCCTATCGGTCGCACGCCGCCGGCGGTAGAGGCTCAGGTCGCGGCCGGCCATCCCAGTCATTCGAAGACCACCGCCCGCTGCCCCTTCGTCACGCGCCAGACGAGGAGCCGCGCCGCCACGTTGATCAGGAAGGTGATGCCCAGCAGGAGCAGCGCTACCTCCATCAAGGCAGCGCGGTGCATGTCGTTCTCGACCTCCGTGAACTGGTTCGCGATGACGCTGGCCATGGTGTAGGCGGGGTCGAAGATGGTGTGAGGGATAGCCACCCGGTTGCCGATCACGAGGGTGACGGCAAGGGTCTCGCCGACGGCGCGAGCCAGGCCAAGGATTGCCGCGCCCAGGATCCCGGAGCGGGCGTAGGGCAGCACCGACATCCGGATCATCTCCCAGCGGGTGGCGCCGAGGGCCAGGACGCCCTCGCGCTGGCTCCTTGGCACCGCCCCGATGACATCTCGTGAAACGGCCATCACGGTGGGCAAGATCATGATCGAAAGGATCACCATGGCGGAAAACAACCCTGTGATCAGCGGCGTCCCATCGAAGAACGGGATCCAGCCGAGGTAGTCCACCATCACCGGCCCGAGGGAGTCGCGGATGAACGGGCCGAGCACGAAAACGCCCCAGAGGCCGTAGACGACGCTCGGAATCGCCGCGAGGAGTTCGACGAAGTAGGAGACCGGGCGGCTCACCGGTGGCGGGGCCACTTCGACCAGGAAGAGGGCTACCAGCACTCCGATGGCGGTCGCCGCGACGAGCGCAACCGCCGCCGTTACAAGCGTCCCGACCACGAAGGCTCCGGCTCCGAAGACCTGCTTCGGCGGATCCCAGGTCGTGTTCCAGATGAATCCGAACCCGAACTTCGTTATAGCTGGCCACGCCCTCTGGATGAGCTCGTAGAAGAGACCGGCGATCGTGAGGATGACCACGATCGCTGCGGCCGTCACGAGGACGTTGAACACCCAGTCGCCTGGCCTCAGCCGGTTTCTGAGAGCCCGCGTCCGCGCGCTGCGAGCGAGCGTAATGGCCAACCTCTCCCCCTTCGACTCCGCGGAGTTATCGCGCTCGAGGCAATCAGTCTGAAGCTATGGAACAACCGTTAACAGCGGATTAACGAGAGGCCGGCGGGTCCGGCCTCCGCCGCGGGCCTACGCCGGCTTCTGGCGCCTGAGCACCTCGTAGGCGGCGGCGGCGATGAGCGCGCCGGCGATCGGGCCTACCCAGTACACCCAGTGCGCCTCCCAAACGCCTGACGCGACAGCGGGGCCGAAGCTGCGGGCGGGGTTCATCGAGGCGTTCGCCACCGGCCCCCAGGCGGTCGCCGCGAAGGCGACGTAGCCACCCACGGCCAGGGCCGCCAGCTGCCCTTCGGCCCGTTCGTCGGTTGCCACGCTGAAGATGACGAGCGCCAGGAAGAACGTGAGGACGAGCTCGGACCAGAAGGCCGCGCTCGCCCCGCCGATGTGCGGCGTGCTCGCTCCGACGTCGCCGGCGTCGCCGACGATTGCTCGTACTGCCAGGGCGGCCAGCGTTGCTCCGGCCAACTGCGCCGCCACGTACCCTGCGGCCCGCGGAGTCGAGATGCGGCCCGCGGCACGGAAGGCCACGGTTACCGCCGGGTTGATGTGGCAACCCGAGACGTGGCCAAGGCAGAAGATCATGCTCATGACGATGAGCCCGAAGGCGAGGCCGATGCCGACGTCGGTGACCTGGCCCCCGCTGGCCGCGTCGACGGCGATCGAGCCCGGTCCGGCGAACACCAGGGCAAAGGTCCCGAGCGCTTCGGCCAGGTAGGGCGCAATCTGAGGCAACGGCTTCAACATCTCTCCGAGGCCATCGTGGCAGTGTAAGGATCCGCGATTAACCGGGTGTGAATTGCACAGCGGCTGGCATCACAGCTTCGATCGCGGTTTTTACACGATGTTTGCGAGGCTCACATCCCCTCCTTACGTGGCCGAACGAACCTTGATCGTGAAGCGGGTGGAAACGGCCCCACCCGCCGAACCCCTCTGGCTGTCGAGGGCTTCAGGAGTGCCACCCTATCCCGCCGACCGGGTAGCAGGCCTGGAGCCCTCGGCGCATACTGGACGAGTGGCCAGACTCAGGCCAATGGTGCCGCGCCCCCTATGGCTCAAAGAATCCTCGTAGTCGACGACGAACAGAACATTCGTGACCTCGCCGCGCTGTACCTCGAAAAAGAGGGGTTCGCGGTCGATTCGGCGACGAACGGCCGGGAGGCGATAGCCCGCTTCCAGCAGTCCCCTCCCGCCCTGGTCATCCTGGATGTAATGATGCCGGGAATGGATGGCTTCGAAGTCTGCCGCGAGCTGCGCCGCGAACACGATGTCCCGATCCTCATGCTGACTGCTCGCAGCGACGATGTGGACAAGATCGTCGGTCTCGAAATCGGCGCCGACGACTACATGACCAAGCCGTTCAACCCCCGCGAGATGGTCGCTCGCGTTAAGGCGATTCTTCGCCGCTTCGAAGGCGGCCGGCGGCCGCAGAAGGCGCTCGCCGTCGCGAACCTGTCGGTCGACAAGGCGCGCCGCGAGGCGAAGATCGACGAGACGGCCATCTCGCTGCGCACCAAAGAGTTCGATCTCCTCGTGGCATTCGTCGAGAACCCGGGGATAGCGTTCACCCGCGACCAGCTCCTTGAAACGGTCTGGGGTTACGACTACGCGGGAGAAACCCGCACCGTCGATGTTCATGTCCAGCACCTGCGGTCGAAATTGACCGGTGCGAGGGTGCAGATCGAGACGCTCCGGGGCGTAGGCTACAAACTCATCGAATCCCCGTCCTGATTCCTGGCGCTGGAGGTCGGGCCGCCGATGGGAAGCCTGCAGGTCCGCCTCTTCCTCACCTACCTCGTGATCATCGGCGTGACCCTCGGCCTCGCCGCGCTCAGCCTCTTTCTGCTCCTGGGCGGCTACCGGGACAACATCTCCTACGGGAACTTGGAAGACCTTGGGCGGCTGATCGATTCGCAGGCCAACACCGAGATCAGAAACGCCGTGGCCGATCGCCGCACCCAGACGCCGTCCGACCTCCTGCTTCTTCTTCGCTCGTTCCTCACCAACCGTGAAACCGGCGGCGTTTCGAGCGCGACCTCATTGGCCGTCGTCGATCGCGACGGCCACGTGCTGCCCGGACTCTGGGCGAGCTCCTCGTCGTTCGAAGGCGCCGCGGTCAAGAAACTTCAGCTGCCTGACCCGGGCGCTACTGCCGTGCGCAACCCTGGCCACTGCGAGGTCGACCTCCAGACCGGGGGGAAGCTCCTCTGCGTGGCGATGCCGCTCAGCAAGAACGTCCTCGACGCTTTCCCCGGCTCCGAAGCGGCCGCAATCGTGGTGGCCCGCCCGGCCGCCAGCCTCGGCGAGGTCATCGGCGATCTGTTTCCCCGCCTGCTCTTTTCCGGACTGATCGGCGTGGCCGCGGCGCTCGTCCTTGGCTTTCTCCTGTCCCAGAGCGTGGCCGCGCCGCTGCGCAACATCGCCCGCGCCGCCCGGAGCGTGGCGCGGGGCAACTACCGCCAGCGCGTGCCCGCCACGGGCCCTCGCGAAGTGCGCGACCTGGCTGCGAACTTCAACCGCATGACCGAAGAGGTCCAACTCTCCCAGCAGACGCTGCGCGACTTCCTCGCCAACATCTCCCACGAACTCAAGACGCCCCTGACGTCGATTCGCGGCTTCAGCCAGGCGATGCTCGATGGCACGATCGACGACCGTCCCGGGATCGAGCGCTCAGCGAAGGTCATCAGCGACGAATCGGCCCGCGTCCTCCGTCTTGTCGAAGAACTCCTCGACCTTTCCCGCATCGAAAGCGGCCAGATTTCCATGCGCCAGGAGGCGATCGACCTCGGCGAGCTGTTCGAACACGTCGCGGAAGTGTTCGCCCTCCGCAGCGAGGAAGGGCGGGTGCGGCTAGAGATCCACTCCGGCGGTTCGGGGCGCATCCTCGGCGACTACGACCGCCTGGAGCAGGTCCTCACGAATCTCCTCGATAACGCGTTCCGCCACACGCCTCCCGGCGGCGCGGTTCGGCTCGCTTCTCGCGAGGCTCGGGGCGGGTTGGTCCAGGTCACGGTCAGCGACTCCGGAACCGGGATCCCGGCAGCCGATGTCCCCCACCTCTTCGAACGCTTCTACCGCGCAGGCTCGTCGCGCAACGGCGAGGGCTATGGCCTCGGTTTGGCCATCACCCGCGAAGTGATCCGCGCACACGGAGGGGAGATCTGGGCCACGAGCGAAGAGGGCAGGGGCACGACCTTCGTCTTCACGCTGCCCAGCGCGGGCCGAGTAGCTCCGAAAGCCGGAGGGCGATAGTCCCGGTGCCGTAGAACCCGAACCCGCCCATCCGCCCACCCCACCCGGCCATGACGACCGCCATCCGGTACAGACCAAAGGCCTCGTAGTACGCCAGGTTCACCAGGGGCGTCCCCGTGACCTCTGCGTAGGCGTCCGAAAGGAGGCTGCGGCCTCCACTCCCGGTCATGCCGCCAAAGACCGCCAGCAGCGCTGCGTAGAACCCGAGGTCCGACCTCGGGTCACCAATTGCCGCGAGCTCCCAGTCGAGCACCGCGACGACTTCGTCGCCGCGCACCAGGTAGTTTCCCAGATTCGGATCGCCGTGGAGCAAAGCGTGGCGCGCGTCCGCAGGCTCGTTGGCGGCCAGGTAGCGTCCCAGCGCCACGAGCAGAGGATCGCTGTCCACCCCCAGCCGTTCGGCCCTCCGCTTCCAGGCCTCGATCTCGCAGGCGAACGGCGAGAGAGGCTGTTCGGCCGATCCTCCCGGGAGTAAGAACGACAGTCCCGCCCGGCGCCAGTCGACCGAGTGGACGTGTGCCAGCGCCTCCGCCGCTGCGTGCAAGCGTGGCGACCGGGCCCCGTACCAGAACAGCGGCAGCGTGTCGCCAACTACACGCTCCATGAAGAAGAACGGGGCGCCCAGCACGTCGCTTCTCGGTTCGTACCAGCAGACCGCGGGCACGGGCACGGCCGTGCGGGCGAGGCAGCGCATGGTCCGGAACTGCCGTTCCACGTCGTACGGCGCGAGGATCCCGTCCTGCCGTTCGGGCCGTAGCACCAGCGGAAGGGTCCACTCCTTGCCGTCGCAGGCTACGAGGAGGTCGAGCGAGACCGTTTCGTTGCTCGCCCCGGCCGGCATGCTGGCCACCCGAGTGAACTCCAACCGCTCGGCCGAAGGCAGCCGCTCACGGAGATAGGCGAGCAGCGCTGAACGCCAGTCCATCAGTCCAGCTCAGCGAGCGCTTGTTCGAGCAGACGAAAAAGGTCGCGCCAGGAGTACCAGGGGTCCGAATCGTTGAACGCTTTCCAGCCGTAGTAGATGACCCCGAGTTCAAACAGCCAGCGCGCCCGGAAGAACTCCATCCCCGGGAGCGCTGCGCCGGTCGTAGCTTCGTAGGCCCGGACGAAGGGCACCTCGTTTGCGGGTCCGAACGGCGCACCTTTCAAGTGCGAAAGGGCCACCAGCTGGCCGATGTCCGACCGCGGGTCGCTGATCCGCGCCTGCTCCCAGTCCACGACTGCGACCACCTTCTGCGCGCGGAAAAGGTAGTTGAAGACGTTGATGTCCCCCTGGCAGAGCGCGAGCCGCCCGTCGCCCGGGACCGCCTTCCGCAGCGCGGCCAGCGCACGGGCCAGCAAGGGCTCCCGTTCGCATTCGAAGGCAGGCATCCGCGCCGCAACTGCCTCTATCTCGGTCTCGATCCCGGCTCGGGGGGAGGGCGGGACGCCGAGGAAGTCCAGGCCAAGGCTCCGCCAGTCGAGGGCGTGGATCGCTGCGACGGCGGCGGTGTAGGCGCCGAAGCTCGCCTCGGGCCCGGCCTCGCCCATGTGCGGCGCGTCCACCCACTCCAGCACGATGAACGGCCCGCCGAGCACAGACGCGTCTGCCTCCTCCATCAGCACCGCGGGCACAGGCACTGGCGACGCAGCAAGATGCCGAAGAACCCTTCCCTCGCGCAGCACGTCGTAGGGCTCGAAGATCCCTCGCTCTCGTTGCAACCGGAGGGCCACTGCGGCTACAGACGCTCCTTGCAGCCTGACCTTGCAGGTGATGTTTGAGGCCCCGCCCTCGACCGGCCGCAGGTCCACAACCCGTGCGGCCTCAAAGCCCGGCTCCCGGTGCAGGCGGCGCTCGAAGTCTTCGGCGGCGGGTATCATGCCGCACATTATCTCTGCTGCCCCGGCAGCGTCGCCAGACGTCCGCCGAGAGGAGCTTCGCCCATGCCGCGCACACTGATCCGCAACACCCGGCTGTTCGACGGCGCCGGCAACGGGCCCGAAGCCGCGGACATCCTCATCGAGGACGACCGATTCAAGGCCGTCGGCCCTGGCCTCTCCGCTGCCGGCGCCGAAGTCGTCGAGGCCAACGGCCGCTTCGCGATGCCTGGCATGATCGACTGTCACGCCCACGTCACGCTGTTCGGGGAGGAAGGCCTCTCGACCTACGCCCGGATGGGCGTCACGACCGTCAAGGATCTGGGTGGCGTTTTCGAATCTGTCATCGCCCTTCGTGACCGCCAGCGGCGCGGCGAAGTGCCGGGCGCGCGGATGCTCACCGTGGGCGCATTCGTCGAAGGCGACCCGCCGAGCTGGGGCGCCGCGCCTCTCGGCACCGGCACGGGCATGGAGATCCACCGCACGGAATCCGACGTCGAGGCGACGCTCGCTCGCGACTTCGCCGCCGGTGTCGACGGGATAAAGCTCTATGCAGGTTTGCCGCCCAACCTCGTGCGTCACGCCATCCGCACCATCGCCGGCCGCGTCCCTGTCACCGGCCACCTCACCGCCACCACTGCCAGCGAGGCGATCGCCGCGGGCATCGGCTGCCTCGAGCACCTCCAGCTCAGCGTTTATCGGGATCTTGTCCCGCACCAGCACGCACTCGGCCCGGGCGAGACGATGGGCTTCCCCGGCTACTGGTTGAAGGTCCGCCAGGGCTGGGAGGCGATCGACCCGCTCGGCGACCCGGCGAAGCGGCTCATCGCTGCCATGGCCGCGGCGGGGACGATCATGGACCCCACCCTCGTCCTGGGCGGCCGCACCGATCTCGGCATCACGGAAGAGGAAGACGCCGCGTTCACGCCTGCCCAGCGGCAGCGGATGGCCGCTCGCGCTGCGGGCGCCCCTGGCCCCGTTCCGGTCGACCTCTCGCGGTCAGCTGGCAACATGATCCGGCTCGTCGAGCAGATGCACCGCGGCGGCGTGCTCGTCCTTCCCGGCACCGATTGCGGCGCCGTTGGCGTCCCGCCCGGCTACGGCTATCACATCGAACTCTCGCTGCTTGCGAAGGCGATCCCGGCGCGCGAGGTCTTGCTCAACGCCACCGGTCGCCCCGCCCGTTGGCTTCACCGCGAAGACCTCGGGGTCATCGCTCCGGGCCGTCGCGCGGACCTCGTCCTCCTCGATCGTGACCCCCTCGAAGACATCGCCAACACGCGGTCCATCTCAGCCGTCTACATGGATGGCAAGCCTGTCCCGCGCTGACAGTCAGCTTCGGATGTGATCATCCTGTCCCGCGCAGGCGTACAACAGGCACAGTGAGCGACTACAGCCTCGCCGACGACAGCGACCTGCTCGCGGCGATCGCCGCCGGGCGCGAAGCGGCGCTTGGCGCGCTCTACGACCGCTTCCACCGTCAATGCTTTGCCTTCGCGCTGCGGATTCTCGCCGCGGAGTCCGACGCGGAAGAGGCGGTACAAGAGACGTTTGTCAGGATCTGGCGCAGCGCCCAACTCTACGATCCGGCGCGGGCAGGTGTGCCCAACTGGGTCCTTTCGATCACCCGCAATCTCTGCCTCGATGAGCTTCGGCGGCGGCGGCGGCGCGCCCCGGAACTCTGGTCGCTCGAAGGAGCACTCGAGCACCCCGCAGCCGACCGGACAGACGTCGAAGCCGAACGCGCTATCATCGGGGCGCAGGTGCGTGCGGCCATGCAGTCTCTTCCGAGCGAGCAACGCAGCGCGGTCGAGCTCGTCTACTTCCACGGGCTCACCAGCCAGGAAGTCGGGAAACTCCTCGCGGTGCCGCCGCCCACCGTCCGCAGCCGCCTCCGCCTGGCCCTCCTCAAGCTGGGCGGAGTACTCCAGGAACAGGGGCTGATCTCCGTTGACTGAGCCCCACGACCATCCGCTGGAGTTCCTCCCCGAGTTGGCCCTCGGAGTGCTCGCCGACGCGGACACGGCGGCTGTCCGTGCTCACCTTGGCGGGTGCCCCTCGTGCAGTGCCGAGTTCGAAGAGATGCGGCGCGTGGCTGCCCTGCTCCCGTTCGCCGCCGAGGACGTGGCTCCCTCTCCGGCGCTCAAGGAGGGCCTCTTCGAACGGATCAGCCACGAGCCTCGCCGGCTGGAGCCTCGCGGCGTCGTGCTCCGCTGGCCGAGGAGAATAGCCGCCGCCGCGGTCGCTGCGATCCTCTTCGCGGCTGCCGGCATCGGGGGCTTCGTCGCCGGGGGCAGCGGCGGCAGTGACGCCACCCTGCGCCGCGATGCCGCTCGCAGCGGCCGTCTCGTCGAGGCGGCCGCCCGCGGCACGCTGGCGATGGACCACGGCCAGGCCGGCGAGACCAGGGTCAGCTTCGTGCGGGCGCCCGGCGCTTCCGAAGGCTTCGCCTGGCTCGAAGGGATGCCGGCCCTCCCGCCGGGCAAGGCGTACCAGGCCTGGTTCACGCGGGACCTGAAGAGCTTCGAGCCGAGCGTTGTCTTCGCCTCATCCGGGGCAGGCGTCTGGCTCCCGGCCAGTGGGAAGATCGAAGGCTATGCGGCGATGGGACTGACGATCGAGGACGCAGCGGGCGCCGCAGCCCCGACGCAGGCGCCGTTCGTGACGGTCGAACTGAAGACTGCCGCCCTCCACCGCTAGCCGCGGGGCGTGAACCGTCCGCGCGAAGGAACCGTCTTCAGCCGCCACCCGAGCTGCGACCCCCTTCTCCCGCGCACGGGAGAAGGGGCAGGGGATGAGGGCGCGCACGAGCGAAGGGGCAGCGAATCAGGATCTTTCGTTCCCGACCGAAGCCCCGTTCCCTCACCCCCAGCCCCTCTCCCTGGCGGGGAGAGGGGAGCCGTCTCTGGCCGCTGGATGTACCCCTACCTTCCGCCCGCCGGGCCCGGCGCCTCCGCCTCCACGGCGAGCGGTCGAATCGCGAACGCCTCCCGGCGCGTCCAGCGATAGCGCAGGGCGATCAGCACGCCGAGCCCGCAGGCAGCTGCTTCGACCCCGAGCGCGGCGCGCACGCCCCAGGCGTTGCTCATCAGACCGGTGAGAAACCCCCCGATCGGCGTCGACCCGGCCATGAGCAGGATATAGATGCTGATCACCCGGCCGCGCATGTGTTCGGGAGCTTCGAGCTGGAGCGTCGTGTTCGCCCCGGTCATCAATGCGACTCCCGCCATCCCGACCAGCATCAGGGCGACGCCCGTGAGCCAGTACCACTGCGAAACAGCGAGAAGCGTGAAGAACAACGAAAAGACCGCTGCCGCTACCAACAGGAACCCGTGGGACCTCGGCCCCGCGCCTGCGAGCGCGAGCGCAGAAACCAGCGATCCAAGGCCGAGCGCTGAGGTGAGCAGCCCGAACTGGGCGGGTCCCGTGTTGAGGACGAACCGCGCCAGCAGCGGGATCACGACGTTGAAGTTGTAGCCGAAGGTCCCGATGAAGCCGATGAGGATGAAGATGAAGGCCGGCGCTGGGGTGCGCGCCGCGTAGCGCAGCCCCTCACCGATCTGAGCGAAGACGCCGCCGCCCTCGCGCTGGGCGGCGCCACTGGTGCCGTGCAGTTCCGAGG
This sequence comes from Tepidiformaceae bacterium, assembly GCA_041488155.1. Classification (GTDB taxonomy): domain Bacteria; phylum Chloroflexota; class Dehalococcoidia; order Tepidiformales; family Tepidiformaceae; genus JBGPOS01. The sequence goes on along the minus strand of JBGPOS010000032.1, from coordinate 31,099 downwards.
GCCGGATCAGCGCGTACCCGATCAGCACGGCCAGGTAGCTCACGGCGTTGAAGAAGAAGGTCGCCGAGACCCCCAGCCAGGCGATGGTCACCCCTGCCAGCGCGGGCCCAAGCGTCCGCGAGCCGTTGAGGATGCTCGAATGCAGCCCGACCGCGTTGGCAAGGTTGTCGCGCCCGGCCATCTCCACGAAGAAGCTCTGGCGGGTGGGCCGCTCTATCGCGCTGAGGAGCCCGGCGACGAAGGCGAGCACGTAGACGTGCCAGAGCTCTGCTCGCCCGCTCGCCGCCAGCACGCCAAGGGCCCCGGCCTGCACCATCGCGGTCGTTTGGACGACGATGAGGGTGGTGCGCTTGGGCAGGTTGTCGGCCACAACGCCGCCAACGAGCGCGAAAAGCATCATTGGCAGGAACTGGAGGGTGGTTACGAGCCCCACCGCGACTTCGGAACTGGTCAGTTCGAGGGTTAGCCAGGCCAGGCCCACCGCCTGCATCCACACCCCGATTAGGGAAACGACCTGTCCGAAGAAGAAGACGCGGAAGTTGTATTCGCCCAGCGACGAGAACTGCCGCCCCGCTGCTGCCCTGAGCCCTTGCATAGCGGCCAGTCTAATCGAAAGCTACGACTGGGCTGCGTCCCGCTCCCTCAACGCCGCAGCACGGCCGACTGCGCCGTGTCGAGGTACTCATCGATCCGCGTGATCTTGCCGTCGACGACGGTGGCGACGATGCACGCTGGCATTTCGAGCTTGCCGCCGGGTGCCGTCCCGCGAAGGACGTGCTGCTGCACGAACCCGGTCGCAGTCGCCTGTCGGCGCACCTCTTCGTAGCGCCTGCCGGGCACATTGCGTGCGAACCAGGCGAGTGTGCGAAGGTTCTCCTCGACCGTCTGCTCAACCCCGTCGAAGTTGTGCCAGACGCGCGCTTCCGGTGCGTAGAGCGCGCGCACGGCCTCGACATCGCCGGCCTCGAGGGCCGTGAACAACCGCTCAGCAACTTCCAACGCCGAATCACTCATCTCTAACCTCGCGCCACATGGTAGTCCGGGTGGATGCTCGCCGCAGCAGGGACCGTGACAGGCTCGAACGCGCGCGCCTCTCGAGCAGCACGCGTCTCAGCCCGACAAAAGGTCTTCTATCCAGGTCATGGCTCCGGGATACGCAGGCGAAAGGGAGTTGTACAGCCGGCGATCCGCTGTCACAAACTGGCATCCCTCGCGCAGGGCGAGAGCGACGTAGAGCGCGTCGTAGACCGAACGATCGTTTCGAAGCGATATGGCGAAGGCCGGTTCGATGAGGGACGCTAGCGCCACGGTCTCGACGGCCATCTCGGCCACCGCGACGGCGCGAGCCGTGGCTTCGGCCGGGGTCAGTTCGCCGCTCCGCGCTTTCTTCCACAGGACGTTCGCCACCTCCACGCGGAAGTGGTCTGGCGCAAGAAGTCGATTGTCGGGCGACCGCAGCACCTGAGCCGCCTCCCAATGGATCTCGGGCACGAGCCACTTGATTGCTACGGAGCAGTCCACGACGTATTGGGTCACCCGCCGCGGCCGTGGTCAGAGTCGCGGTCTTCCCGAATGAGGTCGGCGCTGTCGGAGAACGTCCGGCCTCGAAGTTCTTCGCGGAGGGCATCGGCGGTCTGCCAGAAGCGTTCGTGTTTCTTCTGACGTTCTTCGGCCTGCTCCAGCATCTCGACCACTTCCGCCTGGACCGATCGCCCATGGCGCGCCGCCTCCGCCTTGAGGAAGGCGGCGACTTCTGGAGGGAGGTTGCGAATCAGTAGGTCGCTCATAGGAGTGAGGAGTCCTTCTGCAGGATATCATAATGATATCGGGTCGAGGGCGGCAACCGCGCGGGGTGTGACTGCTCCTAGCAGGCTGTCCCCTAGTTCACTCGCCGCTCGGCGCCCTTCCAGTACTGCTCGCGGATCACGAACTTCTGCAGCTTCCCGGTCGCCGTTCGCGGCAGCGTTTCGACGAAGTCGATCGAGGTCGGGCACTTGAAGTGGGCGAGGTGCTGGCGGCTGAACTCGATGATCTCCTGCTCGGTCGGTTGGGTCCCCTCTCGGAGAACGATGAGTGCCTTGGGGGTCTCCCCCCAACGTTCGCTCGGCACCCCGATGACCGCGCATTCGAGCACCGCCGGGTGCTTGTAGAGCGCGTCCTCGATCTCTGGCGAGCTGATGTTCTCACCGCCCGAAATGATCACATCCTTCTTACGATCGACGATGTGGATGCTGCCGAATTCGTCCCAGATGGCGAGGTCGCCGCTGTGGAAGTAGCCGTCGAAGATCGCCTTGTCCGTCTCTTCGGGCTGCAACCAGTAGCCCTTGAGCACGACGTTCGAACGGGCGCACACCTCTCCGATAGAAACGCCGTCCATGGGCACTGGCTTCCCGTTGTCGTCGAGTACCTGGATGTCGACTCCGATGGCCTCGACCCCGGCGCGCGCTCGCCGCGGGAAGTTCTTGCCGTCCTGGTTTTGGAAGTCGGGCGTCGAAACGGTCAGGATCGGGGCCGTCTCGGTCAGCCCGTAGATCTGGATGAACTCCCACCCGAGCTCCGTTTCGAGGCGTTCGATAAAGGCCGCTGGCGGAGGCGCTCCGGCGATCGTGAAGCGTGGGCGCGTCTTGATCCTGTGCTTCGCCTTGTCGTTGTAGTTGAGGATGACGCTGAGCACGGCCGGCGCCATGCAGCCGAAGGTGACCCCCTCCTCCTCGATGAGGCGGTAGATCTCGCTCGCGACGACAGCTCGCAGCACGACGTGGGTAGCGCCCATGGCGGTCAGCGCGAACGGCCCGCCCCAACCGTTGGCGTGGAACATCGGCAACGTCCAGAGTTCGACGTCTTCGTGGCGGATGCGCAGGTGGGCGATGAAGTTGTAGGCGTTGATGTAGCAGTTGCGGTGCGTCAGCATCACGCCCTTGGGTCGCGCCGTTGTCCCTGAGGTGTAGTTGATCGATGTCGTGTCGTTTTCGTCCTGCTCGACCGGCGGGGTGGCTGTTGCGGGTTGGGCGGCGATGAGCCGTTCCCAATCGGTCCAGCCGGCGGGTGGGTCGCCATCATCCTGGGCGACAATCCAGTGCTCCACGGCCTTGAGGTTCGAGCGGATCTCATCGACCACTTTCGTGTACTCGTAGTCGACCAGCACCGCCTTCACGCCGGCGTGGTTGATGATGTACTCGTGGTCCGAGGCCACAAGCCGGTAGTTCAGGGGGACCAGGATCGCCCCGATCTGGGTTACCCCGTAGTAGCTTTCGAGGAAAAAGTGCGAGTTCGGGCTGAGGATGCAGACCCGGTCGCCCTGTTTGATTCCCAGGCTCAAGAGCGCGTGTCCGAGCTGGTTTACACGTTCCTGGAACTGCGCGTAGGTGAAGCGATGGTCCCCATCGACGATGGCCGTCTTGTTGGGGTACAACTTCGCGGCACGGCGCAGGAAATCGTTGATGAGCAGCGGTACTTCCACAGTCCCCTCCGGGTGTCGAAAAGGTGTCCGGGAATTCTAGCGCACGAACCTGTGAGAGGTCAGGGGAAGGGAGACCTGGCCGAGCCGGAAGGGCTCAGTCGTCGATGAGCGCTTCGCTGGGGTCTGCATCGCCCCGAGTCTGCTGTTGACTCGAGATGTCGAACGCCTCCGCGAAGCGGCGGTAGGGCTCGAGCGAATCGCCGTACTTCATGTGGCCAGCAGTGTGGTGGGCGCAGGCCATGAGCAGGAGGTCGCGCTTCCTGGCCGTCGTCTGCGCGTGGTCTTCGAGGAAGCAGAGGCCCAGTTCCTGGTTGTGGGTGTCGTTACCCTGCTTGGCCGCGCCGAGGGCGAGCGTCCGCACGAGCGGGCCGCGGTCGTAACCCGCGTCGAGATAGGCGCGCACCCAGGCGACGCTCTCGGTCGGATTTCGACGGACCATGGCGTCGTCGAGCCGCTCCACGAGGTGGTGCTGCGACAGGCCCGAAGCTTCGCGCGGGGGCGCGGTGTTCGCCTCGGCGTTCCCGGGGGTACTTCGCAGCCAGTGGGCGCACTGGCTGATGAACGAACCGGCCACATAGAGCAGCTTCAGCCGGTGGGGGTGGTCAAAGCGGTCGTAGAACCAGCCGAGGGTGTTGGTGTATTCGTAGCAGTGCTGGGACATCGAGAAGTTCCGCGGGTCGCCGGTCTCGAGTACCAGTTGCGCCGCGGCGACCTGGCACACCTCGACGATCTTGCGCGCGCTCTTTCCGGCAAGCAGAAGCGCAGTGATCGCCTCGATGTAGGCGGGCTCGGGCGCACGCGTGAGCGCGTAGAAGAGCATGTCGGCTTCGGCCGGAGCGAGGGGAGCCTCGTTGGCGAGGAAGCGACGCTCCGGGGGCCGTTCGGGGGAGGGCGAGATGGACGATCGCTGCCGTTCAGTCTCCTCCGACAGCCGCAGCCACGCGACTTCGCCGGCCATCTCGTAGTTGGAATACCAGCGCGGCCCCACGGCGATATCGGGGACGCCGGCGTAGACGATCGAGTGGGCGTTCTCCCAGCCGACGGCCTCGGCGAGCTCGACCGTGGCCCGCGCGCGGTAGGACTTGTGGCCGGTGGTATACGAGCGGTTGAACAGCATGCGGTCCTGTACGTCTATCAGCCCTGCGAACACGAGCTGGGCAAGCACGCGGTCGCGATCCTCTTCTTCGAGCAGGCCGAGGAACACCCGGTAAGCGCGTTCCACCTCGCCCCGCTGGACCAGCGTGAGCCACTCGTTGAGGCGTTCTTCCAGGGTGCCTTCGAGGTAGAGCGGCTCCTGGTCCTGCCAGTGGACCTGCGGCGGAGGAGCGATGGGGGCGGAGTCGGGAGAGGAGCCTCTCCGCGAGTAGTGACCTGGCATCTTGCCGAGGAGCTGATTCCACGGGTCGAGACCGGTAGGGACGTACCAGATCGTCTGCGCCATGGGCAGAAACTGGAAGGCCTCACCCACCAGCGCTTTCAATCGCAGGCTGACGCGGGCGCTCAGGAGGCAATGGTCGTTGTTGACGAACCGCACGACACCGTTGTCGATCCGCTGGTGGTAGGGCACGTGGGTGTAGGGGGCGTGGATGCGGACGGTCTCGCGGATCATCTCCGGAAGAGGCCGCCCCGCGCGCACGAGGTCGTAGAACACGGAGCTGGCGCCGACCTGGTCGCGGTCGAGGACCCGCTCTTCCAGCTTCGCATAGAGAGACGCCGCCTCGACCGGTGGGACGGCCCCCGTGGTCGTCATGCTCTGCTCCCTCGCCCGCACGGCGGCTGTGTTCGCGGCCATGCTACCCCCGAATGCGCAGGCGCCTCAACCGGCGTTACCGGCTCGCTGGAGGCTGTGCAACAATTCGCGGGCGAAAGCCCATGGCGCGACCACTAGACGACATCACGATCCTGGACTTGACCTGGGTCCTCTCGGGCCCGTTCGCCTCGATGGTGCTCTGCGACCTGGGCGCGGATGTCATCAAGGTCGAACGGCCACCCTGGGGCGACATCGCCCGCACGACTGGACCCTACCAGAACGGCTGGAGCGGCTACTTTTTCAGCGTCAACCGGGGCAAGCGTTCGGTCGGCATCAACCTCCAGAGCGAAGAGGGACGCGAGTTGTTCCGCCGCCTCGCCGACCGCGTCGACGTGGTCATGGAGAACTTCACCCCGGGCACGATGGCGCGGCTCGGGATCGGCTACGAAACGCTCGCGGCCAAGAACCCAAGGCTGATCTTCGCCAGCACGTCGGGGTTCGGTCAGACCGGCCCGTATCGCGACCGGCCGGCACTCGACATCATCGTCCAGGGAATGGGCGGGATCATGTCCATCACCGGAGAGCCCGGCGGCCGGCCGGTTCGCCCTGGCACGTCCTACGGCGACATCGTCGCGGGCCTCTACACGGCGATCGGTGTCCTCACCGCGCTCCACGATCGCGAGCGAACGGGACGAGGCCAGGCCATCGACATCAGCATGCTCGACTGCCAGGTGAGCGTCCTCGAGAACGCGATCATGCGGTATTTCGTCACGGGGAAGGCGCCTGAGCCGCTCGGGACGCGCCACCCTTCTACCACGCCGTTCCAGGCCTTCCCTACCGCGGATGGCTACGTCGTCGTGGCCCTCGGCTTCGGCGAAGAGAACCAGTGGCAGCTTTTCTGCGGGATCCTCGGGCTCCCCGAGCTGATGGACGACGCTCGCTTCGACACAAGTCCGCGGCGCACCGCAAGGCACGCCGAGCTCGAACCCATCCTGACTGAAGCTTTCCGGCGTCGGCCGTCGCGGGCCTGGCTCGACGATTTCGGCGCGGCCGGGATTCCCTGTGGTCCGCTCAACGGGATCGCCGAGGTCGTCGCCGACCCCCAGGTCCAGCATCGCGGTATGGTCCGGGAGGTAACCCACCATCGGGCCGGGACGATTTCGATAGCCAACACGCCGGTCCGCCTGTCAGGCTCCGAGACCGGGATCAAGGGCCCCCCGCCGGACTTCGGCGGCGACACGAACGATGTCCTGTCGGAGCTCCTGGGACTCACCGCCGGGGAGATAGCGGCACTCGTGCAGAGCGGCGTCGTCGCTACGGAAGGCGGGCCGGACATCTCGCTTATCAGTTGAGATCAGCCCGGCCGGTAGAGCCCGTGCTCCTGGATGTAGCGCTCCACTTCCTGAGGCAACGCGTCCGACCCGTTCAGCCGCAAAATCTGCTCGCGGGCGGCGCTTGACGAGAGCGAGGCCGGGTGGTCGTCGAGTTCGCGGACGACGACCCTGTGCGCGTACGGGCGGATTTCCGGCTGCTCGAGGTATCGCGCCACCTCCTCGACCCCTGCTGCGCCGCGGTTCGTGGCGATCAGCCGGTGCCGCCCGAAGAAGACACGAAGCTCGACCGCCATTTCGCTGTAGTAGCGCTCGTCGAAGACCCGGATCAATGTGTCGTAGCCGACGACGAAGTCGAACTCCACGCCGGGGAACGTCGACCTCAGCGCCTCGCCCTGGTCAGCCAGCCGCGCCGCGCTCACTGCCAGCACCGCCAGGGCCGAGTGGGAGCGGGCCAACGCGAGGAGCATGCCAACGCGCTCCGGAAGACTCGCCCCGAACACTTCCTTGGCTACGTTGCGGGTGGTCAACATCGCCGCCGCGCTCGTAATGCCGTCGACCACGAGGGCGGTTTCGAGCAGGTGAAGGTGGGCTACTGTTGGCGGGTTGAACGCGGATGGAAGGACGGCCACACGGCCGGAGAGCGCCGCCCCGATGTCGAACCGCGCCACGCGTAGCGCCGGGCCGGAGTCAAGCTGGTTGATGGCCGCGGTGATTTCGGGGAGCTCCATCAGGCGTCATTCTATGCCCGGAGATAGGCGGACAAGCGGGCGCTCGGGCACACTGCACCACCATGAAGCTCCGTGCCCAGCCGGCAGGCCTTCGATGGCCAGGGCGATCCCCCGCCACCGTCAACGTGGTCGTGCTGGCGGCGGGGGTGGCCGCCGTTTCCTGGGCCGCGATCTTCGTCAGGCTCGCGGACGAAGCGCCTCCGCTGACGATCGCGGCCTACCGCATGGGCTTCGCCACCGCCATTATCTCCACGGCGGCACTCCTCTCCGTGGGGGCCGGACGGGATCGGCTGCCGCGTCGCGCCCAATGGCCCTGGCTCGCTCTGAGCGGCGTGTTCCTGGCGGGACATTTCTGGAGCTGGTTCGCCTCGCTCGCTCGTACTTCGGTGGGCAGCTCCGTCGTCATCGTGGCGATGCAGCCGCTTCTTGGCGGCATCCTCGGCTACCTGTTCCTGCGAGAGCGGCCGTCCCGGAACGAGTATGCCGGCATCGGCGTGGCCACCATCGGACTCTTTATCATCGGGGGCCGGGACCTGGCCAGCAGCCCCGGTGAGCTCGGCGGCGATGCGCTGGCTCTGCTCGGTGGATTGCTCGCCGCGGCCTACCGTACTGTCGGCCGCCACCTGCGCCGCGACCTGAGCGCGGCCATGTACTCGTCCACGGTCTACGGCTGCGCGGCGGCCGTGCTCTGGCTCCTGGTGCTCGTCCTGCGGCCCACGGTTTCGGGCTTCGGCGGCGACACCTGGACGTTCATGGTCCTCCTCGCCCTGGTGCCGCAACTCATCGGGCACACCGCTTTCAACTGGGCGCTGGCGCACTTCCGGGTGGTGACGGTCAGTCTCGTGAACATGGTCGAGCCCGTGGCGGCGACGTTGTTAGCCATCCCCGTGCTGGCCGAACGGCCTTCGGGAGCGGTCATCCTCGGCGGGCCGCTCATCGTGCTCGGCGTGGTCGTCGGCTTGCGCGGCGCCGGGGCGTCGAATACGGCCGGTCGCTAGGGGAGTGGGCCGAGCCGCGACTCGATCGCCTCGCCCGCCGCCGGATAGACATCGGCGAACGCCCGCAACAGCCCGAAGCAGCCGCCGATCATCATGTCGCCGAACGGGGAGGCGAAGTAGGGACGAAGCGAGGTGCCCCGGATCTTCTGCCGCTGCGGACCCGTCGCCGCCACCATGCCCGGCAGGCGTGGGGCGACGATCCCCCGGTCGTGGTGGTAGGTGCCGTGGCCCTTGCTTCCGAAGACCTCATCGTGGGTCAGCGACCCGTCCGTGAGCCGCCCGCAGAAGGTCGCGATCTGGTCCGCGCTGACTTCGCCGGTGTGGTGTTCGAAGAGGCTCGCGATCCGGCGGCCCCTGAGGTGGAACCCGAGGAGGTGCATGTTCCCGAGATTGAGCACCAGCTGTTCGGTGCAGCCCGCGACGCGTTCGTCGTGCAAGGCCCCGAGGGCTGCGGCCGGGCCGGTGTCCATGAAGGCGACAGGCGCTTCGTTCTCGGCCTCGCCGGCCATGGCCCGAGCCCGTGTCAGGTAGGCCGGCAGTTCAGCCGGCGAGCTGGCGAAGGCAAGCAGGTCGTTCCGGCGTTGCACGGTCCGGCGCAGGTGTTCGAAGCGGAAGAGGCGGTCGGAGACGCCGGGCGGAGCGGCGCCGTGGTCAAGGCAGCCGAGTGCGAAGCCGTCGAAAGCGACGGGTTCTTCGAAGGCGGCCAGGGCGGTGCGGATCGCTTCGAGGTCGAGGTCGCGAAGGACGATGCTCAGGCCGTTGATGCGGCCGGCTTCGTCGTCTGAGACGAGCTCTATCCCCATCTCCTTCACGCGTTCCAGGTCATCGTCGAAGGTTTGTGCCGCTTCGGCCGTGGCGAACGCCTTGCCGCCGGCTCGCACGAACTCCTCCAGCGCCCAGGCGCAGGGCCCGCCGCCCGCCACAACTCCCGTGAGGACGATCGTCTCCCGGCTGGCCTGGGCTTTGCGGATGCGCCGGGCAGCGACCTCCGTCGCGGAGGGCAGCACCATCTTGATGTTGTTTTCCACGGGCCGGCCCGAGTCAAAGAGCAGGATGTCCTGGGTTCCGGTGCCCATGTCGATCGCGAGGATGCGCATCGCTCCAGTGTAGAAGCCGCAAGAGTCCGATGCAGCGCCCGAGCGCGGTGAAGCTCGCAAGCGTGATGAGCGGGATCACAGGACCAGCAGGACTTCTGGTACGCTGGTAGAAGTGATCTGGATCTTCGACTCGTTGCGCGGTTCGCCGCGCTTATTAAGATCGGCCCATGTTGCGTAGGCTCACCATGAGGCGGGCGGTGGGGGATGCGGGAGACGGTACTCCGGCGGCCGATGCCGAAGCGCGGGTCGAACTCGAAGCGCCGGCGGAGCAGTCAGACTCGCCGATGAGCGCGTCCCGGCCACGGGGCTCCGGCATGTTTCGACTCACAAAGAAGCGGATCGCCCTTGGCGCAGTGCTCGCCCTGTTCCTTGCGCTCGGATTCCTCTATACGCAGAAGGACGCCATTTCACCCAAAGTCGCGGACTTCAGCCGCAACGTCATCGGCGACGAAAACACCGCGAGAGTCGAGAGCTACTACTTCCAGGTCCAGGACCGCATTGACCAGCTCAAGTACAAAGTCTTTGGCGGCTCGACGAACCCGTTTCAGACCGGCGTAGCCCGAGTGGAGTTTGTACCCCGGGCGGAACCGCGGAGGGTGGTCGTCTTCGCGGGCAGCGATTCACGCTCCGCCGGGTCGGTGCTCACGGCCGATACGCTCGGGCCTGCGCCGCTTCAGCTCCCCAGGACGGTCGCGTTGCGGGACAGCCTCGAGGCCGGCGAAGGGGTTTGGTCGACCGCAGGGCTGCCGCGCACCACTGCCAACGACATCCTCATGGCGAAGACCTTCATTCGCCCCGATAAGACGCGGCCGTACGCGCTCGTCGGCGTTCTCCTGGTCGATTCGCGACGGGTGCGCCTGAACATGAGCGCCGGGACCGTCGACCCTGGCGGCTTCCGCGGGGTCAAGGGCACCGGAACCATCCCTGTCGAGAAGCAGCCGACCCTGCTGGCAGCGTGGAACGGTGGCTTCAAGGGCGCCCACGGCAATTTCGGCATGTACGCCGACGGCAAGGAGTACGTCCCCCTCCGCAGCGGCCTTGCGTCGATCGCCGTCCTGAAAGACGGGACGATCAAGATGGGCGAGTGGGGCAAAGACCTGCAGTGGGACGACGCCATGGTCGCCGTCCGCCAGAACGCGGTCCTCCTCGTCCAGAACGGCGAGGTGAGCCGGCGAGTTTCCGAAGGAAACGACACCTGGGGCTACGTCCAGGTGAACTCCGCCGAGTTCATCACCTGGCGGTCGGCCGTGGGCCTGACCAAGGACGGCCATCTTATCGTCGCGGCGGGGAACTCCCTCAGCGCGGAAACGCTCGCGAAGGCGCTCTGGGCCGCGGGCGCCTACACGGCGATGCAGCTCGACATCAACAGCCCCTACGTCCTGCTCAGCGACTTCTTTCCCCAGCCGGACGGTTCGCTCAAAGCTGAGCGCTTCATGGAGAACATGCCCGACTCGCCCATGCGCTTCCTTCGCTCGCAGGAGCGCGACTTCATGTACGTAACCCTCGACGAGAGCCGCTACCGCAACTAGCGGGCGCCGCTAGAGCTGCGCCAGCCGTTCCTTCAGGCCCGTCACGCGCGCCCGCGTCTCGGCGAGTGTCGACTCCATGCCAGCTACGACGTTCGCCGGGGCCTTCGCCCGGAACTGCGGGTTGGAGAGCTGTTTTTCGAGGCGCTCGGCGTGGGCGTTCGCATCGGCCAGGTCCTTTTCGAGGCGTGCCCGCTCGACGCCCGCGTCCACCGCGGGCAGGCTCACGACCACCTCGGTTTCGCCCACGCGGGCGAAGCCATATTCGCCTTGCGGCAGCGTCGCCGCCGGCGCGACGACCTCCGGCTCGACTCGCGAGGTGAAGGCGGTGGCGGGAAGGGTTTCAAGGAGTGCCGGGGCGTGGCCGTTGGCCCGCAGGTAGACCCGTGGGCGTGCGCCGGCGTCCAGCTTCTTCTCGGCGCGGATGTTGCGAATGGCGCGGTTCACCTCGATCACGTGTTCCATCGAGGCTTCGGCCGCGGCGTCCTTCCAGTTCGCACCGCTCTTCGGGAACCAGGCGACGATGAGCGCCGGAGCCATGTCGTCGTCGATGTGGTCGCGGAGCGCCTGCCAGAGCTCTTCTGTGACGAAGGGCATGAACGGATGGAGGAGCCGCAGTCCGCGGTCGAGGACGTGAGCAAGGACGGCGAGCGGCCGTTCGTCGCCAGCCGTGAGCCGCACCTTCGTCATCTCGATGTACCAGTCGCAGAACTCGTTCCAGAGGAAGTCCTCGATCTGGCGAGCAGCCTCACCCAACTGGTAGGCCCGGAAGAGCGAGTCGATATCGACTTCTAGTTGCTCCAGCCGGGAAAGGATCCAGCGGTCTTCGAGGGCGTAGGTCTCACGGTCGGCAGGATGGGGCCTGCGCACACGGCGGTCGCCAACCTTGAGGAGGACGAAGCGGGCGGTGTTCCAGAGCTTGTTAGCGAAGTTGCGGGCGGCCGCGAGGCGTTCCTCGGTGTATTTCTGGTCGGCGCCCATGCTCGCCCCCGAGAGCACGGCGAAGCGGAAGGCGTCGGCGCCGTACTTCGCAGCCACCACGAGGGGGTCGAGGACGTTGCCGCGTGTCTTCGTCATCTTCTCGCCCTGGACATCGCGGATCAGGCCATGGAACAGCACCGTGCGGAACGGCACCGCACCGGCTGGCCCACGGTCACGCATGTTGTAGAGGCCGAACATCACCATCCGGGCGCACCAGAAGAACATGATGTCGTAGCCCATCTGCATGTCGGATGTGGGGTAGAAGTAGCTCAGGTCGGCGGTGTCGTTGGGCCAGCCGAGGTCGGCGTGCGGCGCCAGTCCGGACGAGAACCAGGTGTCGAGCACGTCTTCGTCCTGGCGGACAACCGCGCCGCAGTCCGGGCAGGCGGGAGGGTCCTCCACCTGGACGGTGGTGTGCCCGTTGGGGCAGTACCAGACGGGTATCTGGTGGCCCCACCAGAGCTGGCGGCTGATGCACCAGTCCCGGATGTTGTCCAGCCAGGCGAGATAGACCTTTTCGAAGCGCTGGGGAACGATGCGGATGCGGCCATCCCGGACGGCCTCCGCCGCGTCGCCCGCCAGCGACCGGCCGGGCGCGTACTCTTTCGTCACCGCGACCCACCATTGCTCGCTCGGGATTGGCTCGACCACTGTGTTGCAGCGACTGCACTTGCCGACGCTGTGGGTGTGGTCCTCGACGTGGTCGAGGAATCCGCCTTCTTCGAGGTCGCGGAGGATCCGGGCGCGCGCCTCTTCGCTGGACATGCCGGCGTAAGGGCCGGCCTCGTCGTTCATCGCGGCCTTGCGATCCAGGGCGACGATCACGGGCAGGTTATGGCGCTGGCCGATGTCCCAGTCGTTCGGATCGTGGCCCGGGGTCACTTTGACAGCGCCGGTGCCGAACTCCGGCTTCACTGCATCGTCGGCCACGACCGGGATCTCGCGCCCGATGAGGGGCAGCAGGAGCATCCGGCCGACACGCTCTTCGTAGCGGTCGTCGGACGGGTTCACGGCCACGCCCGTGTCGGCCACCATGGTCTCGGGCCTGGTCGTCGCCACGACGACGTAGTCGGGGAGCGGCATGCCGCCTTCCCCGACGACCGGGTAGCGGATGAAGTAGAGCTTCGCCGCCTCTTCCTCGTAGTCGACTTCGAGGTCGCTGAGGGCGGTCTCGCAGCGTGGACACCAGTTGATCATCCGCAGGCCGCGGTAGATGAGGCCGTCCTTGTAGAGGTTGACGAACGTCGTCCGCACTGCTTTGACGATCGTCCCATCCATGGTGAAGACGTCGCGGCTCCAGTCGGCGCTCGCGCCGAGCTTGCGGTGCTGGTCGGCGATGCGGCTGCGGTACTTTCGGACCCACATCCAGGTGCGTTCGAGGAAGGCGTCCCGGCCGAGGTCGTGGCGGCTGAGGCCTTCTTTGGCCAGCTCGCGTTCGATGACGTTCTGGGTGGCGATGCCGGCGTGGTCTTCGCCGGGCACCCAGAGTGTGGGCTCGCCCTGCATGCGGTGCCAGCGGACGAGGGCGTCTGTGATGGCGTCCTCGAGGCCGTGGCCGAGGTGGAGCTCCCCGGTCACGTTTGGGGGCGGCATGATGATCGTGTAGGGAGTCTGGTTGGGGTCGACGCGGGGGCGGAAGTAGCCGCCCCGCTCCCAGATCTCGTAGATGCGGCTCTCTACGCTGGCCGGCTCGTAGGCAGGAGGCAGGTCCTTGCGAGCCGGTGCGCTGGTCAATTCGAGCCTCGGACGGGTTGGTTCAACGCGTCGGCTTCCCGCCGCGGGTGACCAGTGTACCAGCCGTTGCGTGGACGCCGAAGGCGACGCGCTATCCGGCCGCCCGCAGGGACAGCGCTGCCGCCGGGGGCAGGGAGTGAATCCGGCGGCCGGCGGCGCAGGGTCGGACGCGTGTGTCGGGGCCGAGCCGGGAGAGCGTCAGGCGCACAAACGAGGCCCTTTCGAAGGCAGCTTCGCCGAGTTGCGGCGCGAACAGGGCGAGTGCGTCGAGGAGGGAGTGGAGCGGCTGGCGTGACCGGGCCGCGGCGCGTAGTGGCGACGAAGGACGCTCGATGTCGAGACGCAGGTGTCGGAAGCTCTCTCCGCGGGCGTCGAGCACCGTCTGGAGCCGGCCGAGGAGGCGGACGAGGGCAGCTCTGCCTGCGAGCTCTCCGCCGGACGGGTCGAGCCGGGCCGAAACGACAATTTCGGTGGGTGGAAGGCACGGCATCGCTGATTCGGGGGTTTCCGCGGCCGGGCAGATGAGCGGCCCGCGGCGAGCCGCGCGGGCGGACTCGCGCGCTTCGTGCCGAGTGCTCGCCACTCCTGCCCGGACCTCTGAATTCGTCCAGGCGGCCACGAGCCTTGCCAGGCTCCTGGCGAGCGCCGTTTCGTCGGGGGCGGTGCCGCCCAGATCGGCGAAGAGGTGGTCGCGGCCGGCGATCGCGACAAGAGGTGTCGCGTGGAGCCGGACAATCGAGGATGCACGTTCGAGCTCGTCCAGGCATTCGCCCGCGTTGTCGGGCAGGAACACAGCCCGTGGACAGCGCGCCCGGGCTTGCCCGGCGGACATTCCGGGGATGACCCCGGCCGCCGTGGCTTCGGGAGAGACGGTGGTGACGAGGGCTTCGTCACCCGGGCCATCGAGTAGCAGGAGCTCGCGGCCGCGCAACTGGGGGCGATCTCGCAGAGCGAGCTGAATGCCCAGGCGGGGGAAGAAGAGGCAGAGCAAGCGCATTGGGCACCTCCAAGATGCGGTTGACACTGCGATAGTAGAACGTATGTTCTGTTCATGTCAACCCATTCGCCCGCCTCTGCATCAAGAGCGGCCAGCTTCTACACTCAGATGATGCCTCGAATCCTCTGGCTCGAAGAGATAGGGCCCGATCAACGCCCCCTCGTGGGAGGAAAAGCTGCCAGCCTCGCTGCCCTGCTAGCGGCGGGATTTCGCGTCCCGCCCGCATTCGTGATTACGACCGAGGCTTCGCTGCTGTTCGAACGTCCCGAGCGACGCTGGCCGATCGAGGTCGAGACCGAGATTCTCGCCGCGTTCGACCGGCTGTCCGGGGGCGAGGCGGTTGCCGTGCGCTCGTCGGCCGTGGACGAAGACGGCGAGGCCGCTTCGTTTGCCGGTCAGCACGCCACCATCCTCGATGTTTGCGGCCGGGAGGCCTTCCTGGATGCCGTGGAGCACTGCCTGGCTTCGCTCCACGCCGAGCACGCTTCCGCCTATCGCGAGCGGGCCGGCGGTGACAGCGATGAAGCGCGCATGGCGGTCGTCGTGCAGACGATGGTGCGTTCTGTCATAGCCGGGGTCGCCTTCAGCGTCGATCCGGCGCGCGGCGACCGGGATCGCGTCGTCGTGGAAGCCGTCAAAGGTACGGGCGAGGCGCTGGTGAGCGGCGAGGCCGAAGGGGACCGCATCGTCCTCGCCCGAGACGACCTGCGTGTGGTCGAAGAGCACCATCCCGGCGACCCGGCACTGACCGTCGAGCTGGCGACATTGGTCGCCCGCGCCGCGCTCCATGCGGAAGCGGCGTTCGGCGCGCCCCAGGACGTCGAGTTCGCGTACGACGGGGAGACCCTCTGGCTGCTCCAATCGCGGCCGATCACGACCCTCGACGCGGCCCAGGGGTGGGTCAACGAGTTCGACTCCGTCACGGGTCCCGACGACCTCTGGACCAGCGCCAACGTGCAGGAGGTGCTGCCCGGGCTTCTGACGCCGATGACGATGAGCAGCTTTTCGGCGAACGCGCACAACGCCTACGCCGTCGGCTATCAGCAACTCAAGTTGCTTCGTAAGGACGAGTGGCCGGCCTTCGTTGGCCTGTTCTACAACCGCGCTTATCTCAACGTCGGGACCACGCGGCTCATCGCGGAACGTTCGTTCGGATCGAGCGGCGACGCGGTGGAGCATCGGTACCTCGGTGGCGAATACCGGGCGAAGTCTCGGAAGGGGAACAGCCTCGAACTGTGGCGGTGGCGGGTGCGCAGCCTTCCCCCGCTCCTCAAGATGCTGGTCACGCTGCGGAAGGATGCCCGCCGGATAGAAAGCGACACGATGGCGATGGAACAGCGGGTCCGCGCCGAACAACCGGCCCGCATGACGTCGGCCGAAATCGAGAAACGCCGGAGCCAAATTGCGGACTTCGCAACCGGGGTGATGGCGACCCACCTCCGCGTCAGTGGAGCCGCGGGGGCGAGCTTCGACGGGGTGTCGCGGCTCGTGCAGCCAATCTTGAAGGACGAAACCGAGGGGGCTCTCCCGGCCCTCTTCAGCGGCATGCACGGAGTAGAGAGCGCGCAGATAGGCATCGACATCTGGACCCTTTCGCGCGTGGCGATCGCCGAAGGTCTCGACGCGTCTATCCGCCAGGGTGAGTTCGATCCACTCTCGCCAGACCTTCCGGTGGCCTGGCGCCGGGCCTTCGCAGCCTTCCTGCAGCGACACGGCCACCGTGGTCTCAACGAGATGGAGACGGCGGTGAAGAACTGGCGCGCCGACCGGGCGCCAGTGGTCTCGGCCGTGCGCGCCTACCTCGACCTGCCCGCGGACCACTCGCCGGGCGCGACCCTTGACCGCCAGGAGCGAGAGCGGCTCCGGCTCACGGCGGAGCTCGCCGGCCGCATGAACCCGGTCAAACGGGCTGTCTTTGGCTGGTCCCTGCGCGAGGCGCAGCGCTGGGTAGCGACCCGCGAGCGGACGAAGTCGGTCGTCGTGCGGGCGATGCGGCTGATCGACTACTACATCCCTGAGCTAGAGGGCCGCCTGGTTACCCAGAGTGCGATCGCAGAGCCGGAGGACCTCTTCTTCATCACGACCGAGGAACTGACGGAGGCGCTGCTCCGTGAGAGCGGCGTCGACTACCGGGCGAAGGTCGCGCGGCGGCGGAGAGAGTTCGAGCGCAACCGCCATGTCCTGCTCCCCGAGCGTTTCCACGGGCACCCCTCGCCGATCGAACCAGATCTTGCCCATCACGCGGGCGACGTCCTCACGGGCACGCCGGTCAGTCCGGGCATCGCGACGGGCCGGGCTCGCGTGATCCTCGACCCTTCGACCGACGGCCCAATCCAGCCGGGGGAGGTGTTGATCGCTCCCGTCACGGACGCTGGCTGGACGCCGCTGTTCGCGCTCGCCTCGGGCCTGGTCGTGGACATGGGTAGCGCTCTCAGCCATGGGAGCACGGTTGCCCGCGAATACGGGCTTCCGGCTGTGGCGAACGTGCGGGGCGCCACGCGGACGATCCGCACGGGCGACCTTGTGCTGGTGAACGGCAGCAAGGGCACGGTGACGGTGCTCGAAGAAGCCCCTACTTAATCGCGATCAACTCGATGTCGAAGATGAGGTCGGCATTGGGCGGGATGGGCCCGCCGGGAGTGCCGCTCGCGCCGTAGCCAAGCGCCGATGGGATGTAGACCGTGCGCTTGCCGCCCACCTTCATGGTGGAGATCCCCTCGGCGAAGCCCTTGATCACCCCGTTCATGGGGAAGGTCGCCGGTTGCTTCCCGGTCGTGCTGTCGAACACCTGGCCGTTGGAGGCGAGCTTGCCCGTGTAATTCACGGTGACCTGTTGGTCGGCCCTCGGCGAAGCGCCGGACCCCACGACCGTATCGACGTATTGCAGGCCGCTCGCGGTGGTGGTGGCGTTGTCCAACTTCGTCGCACCTTTCGTGGCGGCCGTGGTGGCCTTCGCCGCAGTGGGCGCGGCGGGCGTGGCCTTCGCTGCAGCGGTTGCGGTGGGCGTGGTGTCGTCGCCGCCGCGGGCGGCGAAGGCCGATGTGGCGAGGAGGGCGGCCGCTCCGGAGAGGGCGAGGAAGTGATGTTGTCGGCTCACGTCAAAAGGCTAGCCTGCGTCGCGGCTTGGGTCACATCGCTGGTGAAGCGTTCGTTAACGCGGAGGGTTGTTGGCTACATCGAGGCGAGGCGGCTCGCCGCCTCCGCCAGGGTCTCGTCGGACTTGGAGAAGGTGAAGCGGACGAAGGTCACGCCCTCGCCTTCGCCGCGGTAGAAGCTGGAGCCGGGCACCGCCGCGACCCCGACGTGCTCGATCAGGTGGTGGGCAAAGGCGGTGTCATCACCGGAGAACTTCAGGTCCGAAAAGTCGGCCATCACGTAATAGGCGCCTTCGGGGGTATGGCACTGGAACCCGGCCTCGCGCAACGCCGCGAGCAACTGAGCCCGCTTGCTCTCGTACATCGTCCGCAACTCCGGGTAGTAGTGGTCGGAGCGTTCGATGGCCATCGCGCCGGCCTCCTGGAGGGGCGCCGGCGCGCCGACCGTGAGGAAGTCGTGGACCTTACGGATCGCGTCGCTGAGTTCCGGCCGGGCGAGGACGTAGCCAAGCCGCCAGCCGGTGACGCTGAACGTCTTCGACAGGCCGCTGATGGTGATCGTGCGGTCGTACATGCCCGGCAGGGTGGCCATCGGCACGTGCTGGCGGCCGTCGTAGAGGATGTGTTCGTAGATCTCGTCCGTGATGCAGAGGCAGTCGAACTCGCGGCAAAGGGCGGCGATCTGTTCGAGCTCGGGGCGGCTGAAGACTTTGCCGCTCGGGTTGTTGGGGGTGTTGACGATGATCGCCCGGGTGCGTGGGCCAAAGGCGGCGCGAAGCTGCGCGGGGTCGAACGTGAAAGCGGGCCCGTGCAGGGTGACGAACACGAGTTGGGCCCCGCTCATGGCGGCGTCGGGGACGTAGTTTTCGTAGAAGGGCTCGAAGACGATGACCTCGTCCCCCGGTTCGACGACGGCCAGGAGGGTGGCCATCATCGCCTCGGTGGCCCCGCAGGTGACGGTGATCTCGCGGTCAGGATCCAGATCGAGGCCGTAGAAGCGCTTCGTCTTCGCGGCGATGGCCTGGCGCAGGCGCGCCGAACCCCAGGTGATGGCGTACTGGTTGATGTCGGCGTTGATCGCCTCGATGGCGGCCTGCTTGATGAACTCGGGCGCCGGGAAATCGGGGTAGCCCTGGGCGAGATTCATCGCCCCGTGGAGCATCGAAAGCCGGGTCATCTCGCGGATCACAGACTCGGTGAACACCGAGGTGCGGCGGGCGACGTGGGAGCGCATGGGCGAAGGGTACAGGGGACAGCGGACAGGTTACAGCCAGCTCAGGCGCTCTCTGCCGAAGCGGGCAGGATGCCGAGGTTGGCGGCTTTGCCGCCTGAACGGAGGTTACGCACTTCGGGCACGAGGAGCGTCGCCGCGGTCACGCCGACGATCAGACCCGCTGCCAGCCAGAGCGTCGGGGCCACGCCGAGGGAGTCGGCGAGAGGGCCGGCAACCGCCATGCCGATGGGCGAAAGGCTGATCGAGCCGAGGGCGTCGTAGGCGCTGACGCGGGAGAGCGCGCCGGGCGCGACGTGCTCGTGGAGGGCGGTGTACCAGTAGACGCTGAACACCTCGGCTGCTATCCCCTCCGCCAGGGCGGCGGACGCAACGATCCAGGCGGAGAGGGTCAGAGCGAGGCAGGCGAGCGGAGCCGCGTGGAGGAAGACGGCGAGCGTAGCCACAAGGATCGGCCGCGACGCGCGCCAGCGGACCATCAGCAGGCCGCCCAGGAGGAGCCCGACCGACTGTGCCCCAACGATGAGCGCCCAGGAGCGGGCGCCGTCCATCTCGCGCTCGGCGACGACCGGACCGAGGACGATGAATCCTCCGAGGTAGGCGGCCAGCATCACCGAGAACTGGAGGACGATCGTCCAGAGCCAGCGATGGGCGGTGAACTCCTGCCACCCCTCGACGAGATCCCGGAAGAAGCTCTGGGCGGCGGCTGAAGCGGCGTCGATCCCGCGCATCGCGGCCATGAAGATGGCAGCGGCGAAGAACGTCGCGGCATCGATCGCGACCGTCCAACCGGGATTGAAGGCGGCGACGAGGAGGCCGGCGAGCGCCGCCCCGCCGATCGTCGTCGCGTTCCCGCCGAGACGGAGGACCGAGTTGGCTTCCTGGATGTTGTCTTTGGAGACGAGCAGGGGTATCACCGAGGTGTCGGACGGGTAGTAGAACGAGGCCGCGGTGCCGTTCACCGCTTCGAGGATGACGAGCTGCCAGACTTCGGCGTTACCGCCGATGAGCAGGGCCGCGGCCGCCGCCTGGGACACGCCTGCCAGGAGGCTCGACCCGACGAGTACGAAGTGGCGGGGGAGCCGGTCGGCCCAGACGCCGCCGACGACGAGGAAGATGAGTTGGGGCGCGGTCCGGGCCGCGAGGACGAGGCCAAGCGCGGTGGCTGAGCCAGTCAGCTCGAGGACGGCGAAGGCGAGCGCGACCGGCGCCATCCCGTTGCCGAGAAACGAAACGCAGCGCCCGGCGAAGAACCAGCGGAAGTTCGGCTGCCGAAGAACCGCGAGGACGGCGCGCATCGGCTGAGTCTAGCTGATCTCTCTTTCGGTTCTGTTTCGGGGCGTGGACGGGCGGGTTCGTGTCGAAGAGAATCGGCCCAGTCGCAAGGAGGAACCGAACATGCCTTCAGCCCGAAAGGTCCCGAGGCCGTTCACCATGCACTGGGGAGGGGGCGAGATCACCGAAGAGGCGACCTTCACCAGCGAATGGGCCGAACCCACCATTCAGCTCATGGAGTACCGCGACGGCGAGGTGGCGGGATCCTGGAGCATCCGGTTCTGTTCGTTCAGCCACAGCGGTCAGTTCCAGCGCAGCCCGCTGATGCTCAACCCGGAAGGCATCGATGCCATGCGCGAAGCGCTGCAGCGGACGCCCCGGCTGCTGGAGATCCTGAAGCGGCTGATCGAATAGGGGACCGGACTGGGGAGAGGGACCACCTGGCGCCCCTGGAATGACTTAGTCCAGGACACCTTCGGCGACGAGTTCGACGATTTCGTCGTCGCTGAGGCCGAGGAGGTCGCGGAGGACGGTGTCGCTGTCCTGGCCGAAGACCGGACCTGGCCTGGTGACCTGGGCGGGCGTGGCCGAGAACCGCATGCGCGAGTCCTCGATGACGACGGACCCGAACTCCGGGTGGGGGACTGTGAGGAAGTGGCCTCGGGCGACGAGCTGAAGGTCGGCGAGAGCGTCGACGCTGGTGCTCACGCGATGGATCGGGACACCGGCTGCCTGGAGGATCTGCTCTGCCTCGTCGACGGTGCGCGAGGCGGTCCAGAACGCCAGTTCACCTTCGATCGCCTCCCGGTTTGCGAGGCGCGCCTCGAGGGTGGCGAAGCGAGGCTGGGTCAACCAATCAGTCCGATGAGTGGCGGCGCAGAGGGACTGCCACTGGGCTTCGTTCGTGACGGCGATCGCCACCCAGCGATCCTTTCCGGCGACGGGGAAGACGCCGTGGGGGGCGTGTTCGGGGGAGGCGTTGCCACGGCGGCCCTGCACCCGGCCGTTGACGGTGTAATCGAGGATGGCGGGGCCGATGAAGTGCATCGCCGCTTCGGCCTGCGAGAAGTCGATGCGCTGGCCTTCGCTGGTGCGGCGGCGGTGGTCGAGGGCGGCGAGGATCGCGGCGGCCGTGAATTTGGGTGCGACGTAATCGGTGTAGGCACCGGCCGCGCCGGCGGGTGGGCGATCAGGCCAGCCCACGATCTCCCCGAAACCGGCGATGTGAAGGCCCATCGTGCCGAAGCCGGCGAGCTTCGCGTGAGGGCCGGTCTGGCCGTTCAGGCAGGAGCTGATCGAAATGATGTCGGGCTTCGCCGCCCGCAGCGAGTCGTAGTCGAGGCCGAGGCGCTTCATCGCACCGGGAGAGAAGCTGTCGGTGACGACATCGGCCCAGATAGCAAGGCGGAAGGCGACTTCCTGTCCCTTCGGGTGGGCGAGGTTCAGCGAGAGGCCGAGCTTGCCGGCGTTGATGGTCGAGTACCCGGCCGAGGTCTCGGTCCCGGGCTTGCCATCGCGGTAGGGCCCCACGGTGCGGATCGCGTCGATGCGCGCGGCGTTCTCGACGCGGACGACGGTCGCGCCGTAGTCGGCGAGGTAGCGAGTGCCCCAGGGCCCGGCCGCGACCCACATGAAGTCGGCGATCTTGAGGCCGGCCAGGGGCAGGTCACGTGGGGACGAGGTGGCCGAGGGGCCCGGACGCGCGGCCCGGCGGTCGCTTTCGACCTCAGCGTTGTGTTCGCCGAGCAACGGTGGGCGGCGGCGGTAGGCGATCGGGTTGCCGCTGAACTTCGCGAACGGGCCGGGGTAGGTGACGCTCTCGCCGATCTCAGGGTGTTCGACCTGCGTGAAGTAGTCGCGCGAAGCGAGCTGCGGGGAGAGGACGATGTCTTCGGTGGTAGCGATCGGGACGATGAGCAGGCTCTTTTCGAGGCCCATCCGAAAGAGCTCTGCCTTGGTGTGGGAGGCCGTGAAGCGGCCGATCGCCTCCAGGCAGCGGACGAGCTCGCTGAGGGGCTCCTGGCCCGAGACGATCATCGTCGTGTAGTTGAGCCAGTCCTTATCTCGCGTCGCCTCGTCGACGAAACCCTCGTCGCACATCACTTCCATCAGGCGGCGGGTGAAGGGGCCGATGGAGCTGCCGAAGAGGATCGTGACCGAGACGTAGCCGTCCTTCGCGGGGTTCACGAACTTGAGCGGGATGCCGCCGAAGTTGACGCCCCCGGCCATGCGGTTGGTGGGCGGCGAGCCCCAGGCTTCGGAGAGCACGGTCCCCTGGGTGGCCATCATGGCGGCGGTCTGTGCAGAGACATCGACGTGCTGGCCAAGGCCGTCGCGTTCCCGGCCGAAGTGGGCGATGAGCGCCCCGGCGGCGGCTTCCGCGCCAGCGTGAAGGAAGGCCTGCGGGACAGGGATAGCGACCGGCGGCCGGTCGTCGTCGCCGCTCATGTTGAGTGCCCCCGACGAGGCGTAGACGGTGAGGTCGCTGGCGGCCCAATGCGCCTTCGGGCCCGTCTGCCCAAACGGGGTGATGGAGACCATCACCAGGCGGGGGTTGATCGCCGAAAGAGCGACGTAGCCCAGGCCGAGCCCATCGAGGTAGCCCGGGGCGAAAGATTCGACGAGAAAGTCGGAGGTGCGGACGAGCTCTCGCAGCCGGGCCTGGCCTCCTGCCGACTCGAGGTCGAGGGTGATACCGCGCTTATTGCGGTTGAACGACCACCAGTTGAGGCTGCGGTCGGGGCCGGGGTCGTCGTGCCAGCGCGGCCCGGCGCGTCGCGCCGCCGCCCCGCCGGGCGGCTCAACGACGATGACGTCGGCGCCCAGGTCCCCGAGGATCTGCCCGCAGATGAGTGCTCCTTCATCCGTCAGGTCGAGGACGCGGTAGGGCGAGAGCATGACTGACCGACCTCTTGCGGCGCGAGTTCGCGGATTGTAGCAGCGTGGTTGGCGACAGGGGGAGCCTTCCGCAAGCTAGCCGCCGTACTCCCATCCGAGTTGCTGCAGGGTGAACGCCGGCTCGGGCTTGAGGACCGCGCCGCCGACGACTTCGCCGATGTATTGCAGGTGGTCCCCGACTTCGCGGCTCTCGGTCACTCGGCACTCCCACCAGGCGACCGCGCCGGCGTAGACCGGAGCGCGAGTGGCCGTGGCTTCGAAGTAGGCGTGGTCGCCGAGCTTGTCTCCGACCTTCTCGGCGGGCTTCGTGTAGAGGCTGACAACCTCCTCCGAGTCTTCCGGGAGGAGCGAGACCGTGAAGACGCGCCCGGCGTCGATGAGCTTGCGTGTGTGCGAGTCCTGTTCGATGAAAACCGTGAAAAGACGCGGCTCGAAGGAGCATTGAATGCCCCAGTTCGCGGTCATGAGGTTGAGGTCCGAGCCGTGGCGCGAACCGACGAGAAAGATGCCGTAGGGGTGGGTGTTGAGGGCTGCGGAGACATCGGGCTGATCGGACATGGGGCCACCTCGGGCGAGTGAGTGGTGCGAGGCTAGCACAATGGGGTTGGCAGTTGGCCGCGCGAGCTGGATTGAATGTCGCGTGGGGACGCCTAGACTTACCGCACGCTCGCGTTGGAGGCGACAGGCATGGGCGGACTCACGTTCAAGCAAGGGGCGCCATGCTGAAGGCTGGGGCTGCGGCGATCGACATCACCCCGCCGGTGGGCGTCGCCCTCGACGGCTACGGGGGGCGGACGGATGTTTCGCTGGGGGTTCACGACCCGCTCTACGCTCGTTGCCTGTTCCTCGACGACGGCGTCAACCGGCTCGCGTTGGTGGTCTGTGATCTGATCGGCATCGGGAACTTCCTCGCCGCGCGGGCCCGCGAGCTGATCGCAGAGCGGCCCGGGATCCCACCCCGCAACGTGCTAGTCGCGGCTACCCACACCCACGCCGGCCCGGCGGGCGTGCGCGGCCGGGGCGAGGACGTGCTCGTGGAAACGACCGCGAAGAAGATCGCGGGCGCGGTCCGGGTCGCCCACCGGTACGCGGTGGAGGCGCGGCTCAAATACGGCGCGACGGAGCTCTCCAGCGTAGCCCAGAACCGCAGGCATCCGGACTGGCCGATCGACCACCGCCTCGACGTGCTGGCAGCGGATACTCTGTCGGGCGTGAACGTTGCGACCCTCGCCCGTTACAGCTGCCACCCGACGACGATGGAGCGCGACAACCTCGACATCAGCGCCGACTACCCGGGCGAGGCCTGCCGCACGATCGAACAGGTCATCGGAGGCGGGGCGACCGCGCTTTACTTCAATGGCGCCTGCGGAAACATCAACCCGGCCTGGATCCGGCAGGAGTTCGACGATGTCCACCGCCTTGGCTCGGTGGTGGGCGCGAAGGCGGCGGCGCTTTCGCAGGAGCTGCGGCCGCTTGGAGTCAACCACCAGGCCCACAACATCCGTTGGGACGAGCTGACAGCGAAGCCCGTGACGGCCGGACTGCTGGTCGAGGAAGCGCCGTTGAAGGCGGCTAGCGTCTTCGCAGACATGCCCTATCGCACGGGTCCCTCTGATCCCGAAATGGAGACTCGCATCGCCTCACTCGAGGCAGAACGGGCGGCCGCCGTTGGTACCGCAGCGCGGCGGGAGGTTTCCGCGCGCCTGACACGCGCCCGCAACGAGCGTGGGGCGCTGCTGCGGATTGCCGGCCGCGGGCCGCAGCGCCAGGAGGAAGTGCAGGCGATGTGTCTCGGGCGAGACCTCTTCCTCGTCGCTCTCCCGGGTGAGGTCTTCATCGAGACCCAGGAAGAGATCCGCGAGCGGTCAGGGCTGGCGAACCTCCTCGTCGTGACCTATGCCAACGACTACCCGGGCTACTTCTGCCGCCCGGAGGCCTACGATCAGGGCGGCTACGAAGCGGGGGTGACGCCGTTCGCCCCGGAGGCCGAGCCGTTGCTGGTCGAATCGGCCCTCCGCGCCTTGAAGGAGGTGCAGTGATGCCCGTCGTCCTCGTCCTCACGGCTCACGGCGACGACATGGAGTTCTTCGCCGGTGGGAGCATCGCCAAGCTCTGCGCCCTCGGCTACGACGTGCACCTGGTGATGGCCACCGACAACACGAAGGGGACGTTCGAGCTGTCCTACCAGCAGATGTTCGGGCTGCGCCTAAAGGAGGCGAAGGCGGCCGCCGAGGTCCTCGGCCTGAAGAGCGTCGATTGCCTCGACTACCCGGACGGGGAGCTATCGGACACGCCCCTGAACGTGCTTCGGGGGCAGTTCATGGAACGCATCCGCCGTCTGAAGCCGAACATCGTGTTCACCTTCGACCCCTGGGCCCCGTACGAAGGCCACCAGGATCACCGGGCGGTGTCGTGGGCGGCGATGGAGGCTTCGAGCTTCGCCCACTTCCCCCTCTACTACCCCGAGCAGCTCGCCGCCGGCCTGGAACCATGGGTCGTGCCGGAGGTCTGCTATTTCGCCAAGTCGCCGGCCGACGTCAACCGCCCGGTCGACATCAGCGGGGAGCCCATCCGGAAGAAGGTGGAAGCGCTCTTGTGTTTCGACAGCCAGATGGTGCTGACCCTGCAGGACGCGCAGCTCGGCATCGGCACGGCGCCTTACGACGTGCCCGAGGTCACCTCGCTCGACCCGCACAACTACCGGGAGTTCATCGACGCGCGGGTGAGGCGCACGGCCGCGGCGATAGGGAAGCGCTACGGATTCGAATATGGGGAGCACTTCCGCCGCACGCGCTGGGGCGGGAGCGAGCGGCTGGCGAACACTCCGGTCCCGCCCGACGCCTGGTAGTGACTAAGGCTTGTAGGTAACGCCGGCCTTCGCAAGGTAGTCGACGAGCTGATCCTTCGAGACCTGTCCCGTCTTCATCCCGCGCAGGATGCCGTCTTTATCGACGAAGAACGTGGTGGGCAGGCCCCCGCCGCCCTGGCCGACACGGTAGTGCTCCGCGACGGCGCCGTTGTTGTCGAGGACGGCGGGGTAGGTGGCGGCAAGGCTGTCAAGGATCCCCAGCGCCTTGTCCCGGGATTCAAGGTAGTCGATGCCAAGGAAGACGACCTCGGTCGCGAGTGCCTCTGAGGCCTTCTGGAACTCGGGGATCTCGGTCTTGCAGGGCACGCACCAACTGGCGTACCAGTTCAGCACCACCGCTTTCCCGCGGAAGTCGGAGAGCTTGCGTACGAGGCCACTGTCGCGCACGTCGACGAGTGCGAAGTCGGGTGCGGGCTCGCCCTCTTTCGGGCGCTGGGGCTGGAGCACGCCGGTGTTGGGAAACGGCGTCGGAGCGCCGGGGAGCTGGCTGATCGCGGTTCCGCTGAGGGGGTCTGACCCGGATCCGTCGCCGGAGAGGAAGAGGTACAAGGCGACCCCGGCCGCGACGACCGCTGCGAGGGCGAGGAAGCCAAGGCCGGCCGCTCGCTGACGGGGGCTGGCCGGTTCCGGGGTCGTCATCGATTGCGCTCCGTTATCTGTCGCCGCCTCGGGTTGCAGGACAGAGCGGCCGGCAGCATCGTACCAAGAGCGATGTTCACCCGCCGTTAACAGGGTGGGGCAACGCTGGGGGAAGATGGCCAGCACGCGCTCGCCCGCCAAGGTCCTGGTGGTTGAAGACGACGAGACGCTGCTCTTCACCCTGGCGCACAACCTTCGCCGCGAAGGTTACGCAGTGCTCACGGCGGCGCGCGGCGACGACGCCCTCAAGATCGCGCGCGAACAGCTACCGGATCTGATCGTCCTCGACGTGATGCTGCCGGGGATCGACGGGATCCAGGTGTGCCGGCTCCTGCGGCGAGACATGGCGATTCCGATCATCATGCTCACCGCTCTCGGAGGAGAATCCGACCGCGTCGTAGGGCTGGACATCGGGGCCGACGATTACATGGCCAAGCCCTTCGGCATGCGCGAGCTGCTTGCCCGGGTGCGGGCGCTGCTTCGGCGTGCGGCGCCCGTTGCCTCGCCTGTGGCTGAACCGGCCGTCGTCGCTTCGAGAGACCTGGTGCTCGACCGCGAGCGCCGCGAGGCGCGGCGAAGAGGAGCGGTTTTGCGATTCAAGCCGAAAGAGTTTGAGCTCCTGTTATTCTTTGCCCAGCACCCCGGGAGGGTCTTCTCTCGCGAGCAGATTCTCAACGACGTTTGGGGATACGACTTTGATGGCGGGCCCAGGACCGTCGATGTCCACGTCCGCTGGCTGCGGCAAAAGATCGAGGACGACCCGGCCGCCCCCGAGCGGCTGCGGACGGTCCGCGGGAGCGGCTACCTCTTCGAAGGCTAGACCCTCATGATCGGCGGCCTGGCGTTGCGGGCTGCGGTCCTGGCGGCCGGCGTGGCGGCGGCGGCGATGGTGGTGGGCGTTGCGGCGACGGATGTCTCGTCCGGCGCCCGGATCGCACTCTTCCTTGTCGTGGGTCTCGGTGGGGCGGCCGTCGGGTTCGTCGCGTTCGCGAACGCCACCCGCACCGTCGCTTCGGTGAGTTCCGCATCGGACCGTCTCGCCGGCGGAGAGCTGGGCGAGCGAGTAGCCGTCACTTCATGGGCGACCGGCGACCTGACCCGCAACTTCAACCACATGGCCGCCCGGGTGCAGGCTCTCTTCCAATCGACCGATGCCGAGCACGCCCGCCTGGAAGCGGTCTTCGATGCCTCTACCGATGCGATGATCGCTCTTTCCAGCGACACCTCGATCCGCTTCCTCAACCGCGCGGCGTTGCGGATCCTGGATGCGACCCCGGACCAGGCGATCGCCCGCCCACTCATCGAAAACGCTCGCGACTACGAGCTCGATGCCCTCGTGCGGCGCGCGATTTCGACCCGGGGGTCCGCGGCGACGTTCATTACCTTCGGCCCAAATCGGACGCCGCTGCGGGCGGTGGCGGTGCCTATCCCCGCCGGCGGCGACTGGGCCGTCCTCCTCATCCTCAACGACCTGACCGAAGTGCAGCGCGTGGATCAGGTGCGGAGGGACTTCCTGAGCAACGTCTCGCACGAGCTGAGGACGCCGCTGGCCGCGGTCAAGGCCCTCGTTGAGAGCCTCGAATCGGGCGCGGTGGAAGGCCGCGAGGACACGATCGAGTTCCTCCGCCGGATCCATCAACAGGTCGACCGCCAGACCACGCTGGTCAACGAGCTGCTCGACCTCTCGCGGATCGAGTCGGGGGCGATCGAGCTGCGCCCCGAGCCCCTCGACCTCGCGGCGGTGCTCGCCGAGGCGGGATCGTTGCTGCGGGTGCGGGCTGAGGCCGGCCACGTCCGGCTCGAACTGCCGGAGTCCTCCGGGGTGCGCGTGGAAGCCGACCGGGCCTCGATCTTGCGGGTCGTGAGCAACCTGCTGGACAACGCGATCAAGTTCAGCCCGCCGGGCTCGACGGTGAGCGCAGCCATCCAGGACGAAGGTGAGCTCGTGGCGCTCTCAGTGCGAGACAACGGCCCCGGCATCTCGGCGCACGCGCTGCCGCGGGTGTTCGAGCGGTTCTACAAGGGCGACTCGTCACGCGCCGAAGCCGGGGTCGGGCTTGGGCTGGCGATCGTGAAGCACCTGGTGCGGGCCCACGGCGGCACCGTCTCGGTCGAGAGCGCCCCGGGCGCGGGCGCGACGTTCACGGTGCGGCTGCCGCGCACGTTCGTCGGCGCCCGCGCTCCCGCCGCCCGCAGGGCCGAGGAGTACCATCAGAGCTGACCAAATCGGCGGAGGGCTTGCCCGTGGGCTATGAGCATATCCTGGTGGAGCGGGACGGCAGTTACGTAACGATCACCATGAACCGCCCGGAGCGGCGCAACGCCCTGTCGCTCGCGCACATGCACGAGCTGCTGCAGGCCTTCAAGCAGGCCGGGGAGAGCGACGCCCTGGGGGTCATCCTGGCCGCGAACGGCCCGGTCTTTTCGGCTGGCCACGACTTCGCGGACATGGCGGGGGCGGGACTGGCTGACATGCGGCGGCTGCTGGGGACCTGCACGGAGTTGATGACAACCATGCAGGCCATCCCCCAGGTAGTGATCGCCCGAGTGCATGGACTGGCGATGGCCGCCGGCTGCCAGCTCGTAGCAACGGCGGACCTGGCGGTCGCGGCCGACACGGCCGGGTTCGCGATGCCGGGGGGCAAAGGCGGCTGGTTCTGCCACACGCCCGCTGTGGCCGTGGGCCGCAACATCGGGCGGAAGCGGGCTCTCGAGATGGCCCTCACCGGCGACGTTATCGACCCGGCGACGGCTGCCGAGTGGGGGCTCGTGAACTGCGTCGTCCCGCTCGCGGAGTTGGAATCGGCGACACTGGACCTGCTGCGACGAGCGACGCGGGGCAGTGCGCTGTCGAAGGGCCTTGGGAAGCAGGGGTTCTACGCCCAGGTCGACCTCGACCAGGCGAAGGCTTACGCCTATGCGGTCGAACTCATGGCCGGGGCGAGCCAGACCGCCGACGCCCAGGAAGGGATGCGGTCGTTCCTGGAGAAGCGCGCGGGGCGGTTCACGAACCGGTAGCGGGCGCTACGCGGCGCTCCGCAGCCGCCGGTCGGGAGATGAATCCGCAAGTTCGAGGGCGAGGACGACGAGCCGCTCCGTCCGTTCGCCGTAGCCTTCGAAGCCTTCACCGACGGTCTCGCCGGCGAGGTAGCGAGCGTGGATGCCCTCCGTGATGCAGGCAAGCTTGTAGTAGGCGAGCACCTGGTAGAAGTCGATCGCTTCGACGTTGCGGCCGGAACGCTTCGCGTATTCGGCGACGAGTTCGGCCCGCGTCAGGAACCCCGGCTGGGCGGTGATGTGGGCCGTTGGGCGGGCGGCCAGCTTCTCAGGGGCGTCACCGATTTCGCCCCAGTAGCCAAGCGTGTAGCCCAGGTCGGAGAGGGGGTCGCCGAGGGTAGCCATCTCCCAGTCGAGGATCGCGACGATCCGGCCGGGGTCGTCGCGCGCGAGGATCATGTTTCCCAGCCGGTAGTCACCGTGCACGATCGTCGGTGCCGGCGATTCTGGGATCGAAGCCCTGAGGCGGCGGATGATCTCGGTGATCTCGGGCATCTCGCGGGTCTTGGAGCGCTCCCACTGCTCGGACCAACGGCGCACCTGGCGTTCGATGTAGCCTTCGGGCCGGCCGAAGTCGCCGAGACCGACCGCGTTGTAGTCGACAGCGTGGAGCTTCACGAGGGTGTCGACCAGGGCGATGCTCAGCCGGCGGCGTTCGTCGAGCGATTCGGCGTAGCCAGGGATCCACTCCTCGCCGATGATGACGCCCTCGCAGTATTCCATCACGTAGAACGGGAATCCGTTGACTTCGGGGTCTTCACAGAGGGCGACGGGGCGTGGTGCGGGGACGTCCGTCGCGGCCAGGCCGGAGAGCACCTTGAATTCGCGCGCCATGTCGTGGGCGGTGGGGAGGACGTGGCCGAGGGGAGGGCGGCGGAGCACCCAGCGGCGTCCGCCCGAGTGGACCAGGTAGGTCAGGTTCGACTTGCCTCCGCTGATCAGCTCGACTTCGATTGAGGTCGACGCACCAGGCACGCGTTCGCTGAAGAAGCGCGCGATGCCCTCGTAGTTGATCCCGGCAGGCACGGTGACGGCCATGGAGACGAAAGTATAGGCCGATCGTACAGGCGCGCGCTCTGGAGAGGCGTGACACAATGGTCGGTACCCGATCTGAGTTGGAGCCTGGCCGCCGCCATGGAATACCGCCGCATCGCAGGCACCGATCTCACGGTTTCGGCCGTTGGCTTCGGCGTGTGGACGGTGGGGACGACCTGGTGGGGCGTCAAAGACCGCGCCCTCGGCATCGACCTGTTGCGGCGCGCGTTCGACCTCGGGATCACGTTTTTCGACACGGCCGATACCTACGCGAGTGGGGACGCGGAGCCGAGCCTGCGTGAAGCCCTGGGCGACAAGCGCGACGAAATCGTCGTCGCGACGAAGTTCGGCTACGACATCTACAACCACCCGGAACGGCCGGGGCAGCAGGACCG
>JBGPOS010000031.1:0-45769 GCA_041488155.1 Tepidiformaceae bacterium | reverse complement strand
TGGTAGCGGCAAAGCCGCGGGCGACGTGGTACCCCCGACAGGACTCGAACCTGTGCCTTCGGCTCCGGAGGCCGACACTCTATCCGCTGAGCTACGGGGGCTTGCCAGCCATGGTAGCGCGGGCGGTGGCTTGCCGCACCAGCTAGTCGGCGCGCTCGCGGTACTGGATGCTCTCCGCGAGGTGCGCCTGGCCGATGATGTCGCTCCCCGCAAGGTCCGCGATCGTCCGCGCGAGCTTCAGCACGCGGTGGAAGGCACGGGCTGAGAGGTTCAACCGCTCGACTGCAATCTTGAGCAGGTTCAAGGCTCCGTCTTCGAGCTGGAGCTGGGCGAAGTCGCGCACCTGCGAGGGGTTCATCTCGGCGTTGAGCGTCGTACCACCCGCACCGTCGCTGGCGAAGCGCGCATGCTGCACGCGCCGCGCCGCATGCACCCGCGCGGCGACTGCCGCCGATGGCTCGGCCTTCGCGGTGGAAGCGAGCTTCTCGTAGGCGACCCTCGGTACGTCCACAAAGAGGTCGATACGGTCCAGCAACGGCCCGCTGATGCGGCGCTGATACCTGGAAACCACTGCCGCGGGGCACGTGCATTCGCGTGTGGGGTCCCCGTAGAAGCCGCACGGACAGGGATTCATGGCCGCCACCAGCGAGAAGTTGGCGGGGAATGTCACCGACATCCGGGCCCGGCTGATGGTGACGAGGCGGTCCTCCAGCGGCTGGCGGAGTACATCCAGGACCTGAGGTCCGAATTCCGGCAACTCATCCAGGAAAAGCACGCCACGGTGGCAGAGCGTGATTTCGCCGGGGCGTGGCATGGTGCCGCCGCCAACAAGTCCGGCGTGGGAAATCGTGTGGTGTGGCGCGCGGAACGGACGCGTCGTGATCAGGCCGGCTCCGGACGGAAGAAGGGCCGCCACGCTATAAATCCGCGTCACCTCCAGCGCTTCTTCCGGTGTCATCGGCGGCAGGATCGAGGGCATGGCCCGAGCCAGCAGCGTCTTCCCGCTGCCGGGAGGCCCGCGCATGATCACGTTGTGGCCCCCCGCCGCCGCCACCTCCAGCGCGCGCTTCACATGCTCCTGGCCCACGATGTCGGCGAAGTCTGTCCCGCGAAACAGCTCGGCCGGCGTCTCCGCGGGCGCGCCGGCATGGGGCTCGATCGGCACCGCGCCGAGCAGGTGGGAGGCGAGGCTGGCGAGCGTTGTCACCGGATAAACCTCAACGCCTGATACGAGCGATGCTTCGGCTGAGTTGGCGGCCGGCACAAACGCTCGCAGCTTCCCGTTCTTCCGGGCGAGGGCGACCATCGGCAGCACCCCGTGGACGCTCCGCACCTCGCCATCCAGCGACAGTTCGCCCATGAACACGGCATCGTCGAATGAACCAACGATCTGTCCGCTCGCGGCGAGTATCCCGACCGCCACGGGAAGGTCGTACGACGGGCCCTCCTTACGCAGGTCCGCGGGAGCGAGGTTTACGACGATGCGATTGTTGAACGGCCACGTAAGTCCGCTGTTCCGCACCGCCGCGCGCACGCGTTCCTTCGCCTCCTGCACCGCGGCATCCGGCAGGCCCACGATCATCGTGTTGGGCATTTCCGCCCGGGTGATGTCGACCTCAACCTCGACGAGCTGGCCGTCAAGGCCGATCAGTGCACAGCTGTAGACGCGGGCGAGCATTGGCGGGGATTGTCAGCGCGCGCGGCGGGGCGGGTCAACAGCTCGGCCTGCGTCTCCGCGGGCGCGCCTGCGTGTGGCTCGATCGGCACCGCGCCGAGAAGGTGGGAGGCGAGGCTGGCGAGCGTTGTCACAGGGAACACCTCGACACCGGAGACGAGCGAGGCCTCGGCCGCGTTGGCGGCTGGTACGAAGGCCCTCTGCTTTCCGTTCTTTCGGGCGAGGTCGACCATCGGCAACACCCCGTGGACGCTCCGCACCTCTCCATCCAGCGACAGTTCGCCCATGAACACGGCATCGTCGAACGAACCAACGATCTGTCCGCTCGCGGCGAGTATCCCGACCGCGACGGGAAGGTCGTACGACGGACCGTATGAGACAGTCTCCGCAGAACCCGTGAGGCCTTTCGAAACCGAGCGGCGCGAATCTGAAGCCGCTGAGCTTTTCCTTTCGCGAAGGACATTGACGCTTTGAACGAGGAGAACAACGTCGCAAAGTCTAGGAAGTCCGCCCAGACCGGCCAAGTGGGCGACCCCAGTCTGGGCGGCCTGGGCGGTGAAGATTTCCAGGCAGCGGTCGACTCGACCAAGCACCATATGCCCCACGGCTTCGCAGAGGGCACCCTGCTAGAATCGGCCGCGATATGCGACAGATCCAGTTTGGCCTCGTAATCCCCGCGGAGTTTCCCGACGCATACGGTCCGGCATCTCTGGTAAGGGACGCTCATCACGCGCTCGAACTGGTTGCCGGGCACTTCGATTCTGTCTGGGTCGTTGACCACCTTCAGTCTGGGGACGACCAGCAGCTTGAAGGGTTCACCACGCTGACTTATCTCGCGGCGCGGCACCCCGGGTTCCGCTTCGGCAACGCGGTCCTCTGCCAGTCGTTCCGGAACCGGGCGCTCCTCGCCAAAATGGGCGCCGCGCTGCAGTTGTTGAGCGGCGGGCGGTTCATCCTCGGTTCTGGGAGCCGGGTGCAACGAGGAGGAGTATCGGGCATACGGCTACGACTTCGCTCCAGCCCTGGACAGAGTCCGGCAGCTCGAGGAAACGATTCAGATCATCAAGGCACTCTGGTCTACGCAGAGTGCGACGTTCGAAGGCGAGTACTACCGAATACGAGACGCCTATTGCGAGCCGCGTCCGGACCCCGTCCCACCGCTGATGCTTGGCGCCTTCAGACCGAAAATGTTACGGCTCCGCTGAGGATGCTGAACCAGACCTCGACCTGGTTCAGCCAACTGGCATGCGTGGGGGTGAAGTGGAAGTGGACGTTCGGATGGCGGCTCAGCCAGGCGTCGTGCTTCGGCTTATGGGTGCTGAGGTTATCGAGCACCACATGCAGTTCGTGTCCTGGGTAGGCAGCGACGACGCGGTTCATGAAGGCGACGAACTCCTCTCGCCGGCGGCGCTGGGTATGCATCCCCTGGACTTTGCCGGTGAGGTCGAAGGCAGCGAAGAGGGTCGTCGTGCCATGGCGTTTGTACTCATGACTGGCGCCGCGCACGGCCTTGCCATTCGGCAGTCTGAAATAGCTCTGGGCGCGCTCCAACGCCTGGATGTGCGGCTTCTCGTCCACGCAGAGGATGACTGCGTTCTCCGGCGGTGCCAGATAGAGGCCGACGATGTCCGCTGACTTTGGCCCAAACTCAGGGTCCGTGCTGATGCACCAGCTCCGACGCCGCTCCAACTGGACCCCGTTGCGCCGCAAGATCCTCCAGACCTGATCTGCGGGCACGTCTCCCAGTGCCTGCGCGAGGAGGCGCCCATTCCAACTGGCGTAGCCCTCGGGTGGTGGTTCATCAAGCGTGACCAGGACCCTCCGCTCGACCTCCGCGCCGTAGCGCTGTGGCCTCCCCGAGCGCTGCTCGTCGACCAACCCGGCGATCCCCTTCTCGGCAAAGCGGACACGCCACGTGCTGGCCGTCGTCAGGCGTACACCCTCGCGTCGCGCGATGCTTGTCGAGCCTTCGCCGGCCGCCGCCGCGAGCACCACCCGCGCCCGGAACGCCGCCGCTGCTCGGTCGTGGGTGAGCGCGCCCAGCGCTCCAGCTCGTCCCGCTCGTCTTCGGTAAGGGTGACGACTGTGGCTGCTGCTCCCATGCGGCCATTATCCTGCATGCCCGTGCTTACTTTCTCTACTAAGTACTAGCCAACTGAGCTACGGGCCCCCGAGAATAAGACCTTCCGAATCTAGAAAGAGCGGATAACTGGACCGCAAGATTTGCAGCCACCCGCCATAGCGCTGTTGGACATGATAACCTTATGGGGACTGATGCTGCCGGTAGGCTGCCCATGGTAGGTCCCTGCGATAAGTCAGATCGGACGTGGAAGTGCGGATCGGCGTTTTGGAGATACTGGAGGCCCGCGCGGCGCCATCAGTCACGATGCGCCTGTACACCGCTGCACTCACCCGGCAGTACGTCAGCATTACGCCCCAGGCAGTGAGCGTCTGGTGCCGCCAGCTAGGCCACGATACGTTCTATGCGACGTACTACGGACAAGCCGACCCGAAGTCGCTTCTTCCCGACGATCTGGATGTGGTGTTCCTTTCCAGCTACACGCGCGCCAGCCCGTTGGCTTACGCGCTCGCGAAGCTGTACCGGAAGGAGGGGACGGTCACCGTCATTGGTGGTCCGCACGCCGCGGCATTCCCCCAGGACTGCCTGCGCTTCTTCGATGTGGTGGTCCTCCAGTGCGATCGGGCGCTAATCGAGGAGATCCTGCGCGATCGGCCGCGCGGCCAGATAGTGACGAGCGGCCGCCGGCTACTCGAGCTTCCCTCCGTCGAAGAGCGAATGCCGGAGCTGGAGGCTACGGTACTGTGGCGGGGACACACCTATCCCGCGACGGCTATCCCCCTGCTCGCAAGTGTGGGGTGCCCCTACTCCTGCGACTTCTGCATCGACTGGAACCGCCCCCACTCGCTTCTCCCGCTCGATCGGCTGGAAGCGGACTTACGGTTCATCTCGAAGCGCTTCCCCCGCGCCAAGATCGGGTTCCACGACCCGAACTTCGCCGTGAAGTTCGACCAGGTGATGGACGTGCTTGAACAGCGTCCGCCCGGGTCGCGCAACCCCTACCTAATGGAGTGCTCGCTGTCGCTGCTCCGTGAATCACGGTTGGCCCGCCTGCGCGACACGAACTGTTGGTACGTCGCGCCCGGCGTCGAATCGTGGACCAACTACTCGCAGAAATCGGGAGTCTCGGTCAGGGCCGGCGGCCGTCGCAAGCTGGACGAGGTGGTTCAACACTTTGAGTTGATCCGGGGGTACGTTCCGGGCATCCAGGCGAACCTCATCTTCGGCCTTGATGGAGACCAGGGGTCGGCGCCAATTGAGCTGACGAAAGAGTTCATGCGGCGAGCGCCCTTCGTTTGGCCCGCCATGAATATCCCGGTGCCATTCGGCGGCACGCCGCTGTTCAGCCAGTACCGGGCGGAGGGCCGCATCCTCGAGAATATGCCGTTCGGGTTCTATCTGGCGCCGTACCTCGTGTTGGTACTCAAGCACTACAACCCGCTGGAGTACTACTCGCAGCTCATTGACCTGTTCTCGTTCTGGAGCTCGCCCCGCAGGCTGGCGAAGCGAGTGCGGGCAGCATCGGGGCCCACCTTCCGTGTCGGCACCGCCCTGCACCAGATCGACTGGCGGACGACGCTCGGCGAGTTCCGCAGGATTCGCGACCTGCTGGCAACGGATCGCCAGTTCCGCGCCTTCCACGAGGGGGAGTCCGACATGCTCCCGGCGTTCTACTCGGACAGGTACGACAGGCTCCTGGGCAAATACGCACCTCTTCTGAGCACAGATGACCGCAGACCCGTGCTGCAACCGCCCGTGGAGCGCGAGCCCCGCGTGCTGCTAAACCCACAGCCCCTCAGTCCGGTGACCCGAGGGTAGCGCTGTTGGCCGGGCGGCTACACCCGGATCCCAGGGCGCTCGACGGTCACCGGAGCCCGATGGTTGGCAACCGTGCCCCTGTCCCTTCCGCTCCCGACGCGAGATCGCCGCCTCGGCCTCATCCAGCAGGGCGTCAATTTGTCGTTGAACGCGTTCGCTCGGCATCCGCGCATCATAGCGACTCGCTGTTGCCGCCCTACTTTCAGCGAAGCAGGGGATTCCGTCAGTTCGCAGCTGTATCCGTGTCGCCTCTTCCCAGCCGATTCCCAATGGCTCAAGGCCCAGGGAAGGTAGTACGCGAAGGCGAGGGCCCCGGCGCGAGTGGCTTCACTTGACCAAGAGATTGAGAATCCCCTGCTCAGCGCCGGCCTTTGAGGCTGCCTCTCCGAATCTACGCAGGCACGGCGTAGACCCTGCCCGCAAGGCAACTCGGACGAGTCCAGTGCTCGCGAAAGAATCCAGTGCTCAGTCGCAACGGCGATTATGGCAAGCGTTGAATCTGTGGTAGGCCCGGAGAGATTCGAACTCTCGACCAATGGATTAAAAGTCACCAGCTCGGCCGCCGGATCTCCAGCCGATAGCCGCCGAACCGGGACCTCTCCAGCTTCAGAATTGCGGTGGATCTGCGGTAAAACTGCGGTAGTTTTGGCACCGCAGAACTTGGCGTTCGCAGCTAGCCAGGGAAATCAACGCAACCGTTGAAGGGGACTTCGAGCCGGGGGCTTGAGGGCTGGCTCGCCCTGCAAGGGACTCTTAGGTCCACCACCCATTCCACTGTCCCAGGTGGGTGGCGACCAGCATTATGTAATTCTCCGCGTGCGCGAAATCGTCAGCGCGGGTGTGCCGATAGGCAGGCACCTGTTGGCCAAAGCGATCCAGCTCGGTAGTCCGCACGAGAGCCTGCATGTGTTCGTAGTAGGCGCCACCTCCGAGCTCGCAGCTTTCCATTGGAAGTAGCGACCGCTGTTGACGGAAGCTGTCGAACATCTCGTCGAGCGAAAGCGTGCGCACGGCATGGATCTTACCTTCGTTCCAGTCCCACTTGTGCTCAGTCCCGGCGTTCCGGTAGTCGCAGCGGAGGACGTACGGGTTGGACTCGCGGCGGTCTTGAAATTGTTTCGCGCCCCGCACCTCGGGCTCCGCATCGACGACGCAGAACTCGACCTTGAAGCGATCGCAGAGACTATCGATTGCCTCCCACTCCCCATGGACCTTTTCTGCGAACAGCAGGTACGAGCGCCCATCGTAGAAGAGCCGGATCACGACCCAGAAGTGGTTCTGCCCGACGTCCACTCCCATAACAATGGCGCTCGGTTTGCGCTGAACCCAACGTCGGTCAACCAAAGCGATCGGCGGCGGTCCGCCGCGGCGACAACTGTCGAGGTCGGCGGCACTCAACCGCGCATTCGCGGTGATAAACGGGATGCCGAGTTCCTGGCGCCAGAACTGCTCCTGCTTCGTGCCGAGAGTCCCTGCCGCTGCTAAGCGCATGTCACGGAGGGGCGGGCAAGGGAGGACGAGCCGGTTCAGCTGATACCCGCGCACGTCCTTGATCTCGGGCCGACGGGCCACCCATCTCCCCGGGCCCAACGGGTCCAATGGGCCCGAACAGTCGCAGACGACGCGCTCACAATCGAAGTCAACGTTTTGGGGGAACTGCGGTTCCAGCCAGCGCCCACAGCTTTCGCAGGGGAGTTCGTAGTGGCGCTCGTCCGAACGCCCGATCAGGCCGTTGATCCCCAACTCCGGGATCGTCGGGGTCGACGTGACACGCAGACGGTTGAGCTTGCTCGACCGCAACCGAGGGAGGGCGTTCGCCAGGACGTCCTCGTTCATCTGGTCGTACTCGTCCAGGATCACCAGGTCGGCATCGATCCCCGCGTACTGCGACGTCTCTTCGGACCCGGCCAGGTAGATCACGCCGGGTCCGACCGACCGCATCTGGATGCGCTGGGCCGGGCGCATACTGCCGTCGCCACTCGGCAGGAGCTTCGCCAACTCTGGGCTCTGGGCGAAGGCCTGGAGGAAGCGGCGCTGCGACAGCCGGTCGGCGTTCTCCTGGGTTGGCATCAGATAGAGGACATTGCCGCGTCCGCCCTGGTTGGTCGAGGCGCACCACAGAGCGAGATTCAAGTTGAGTTCTGTGATTCCCACCTGAGCAGGCTTCTGGACAACGACGAAGGGATGGGTGTCCTGGTAGATGTCGCACAGCGCCGGCGGTATCTCCATCGGGCTGTCCCCAAATCGGCGATGAGCACGGGACCAGAGGAGCGGGTCGTTCGGGTTCCTGCGCGACTGCTCAATCCGCAGCTGGGACAGCAGCTGCTCGTAGCGCGGCGACAAGTCGGTCGAGCTCATCATCAGTAAGTCTGCGAGCGAAATCTCCATAGTCCTCTTTCACCTCAACCCCTTCCGTGACATCACCCAGTCCCAACGCCTCAAGCCGGAACCCCTCGGCGATCGCCCGGATCGCTTCGTGCGTTCGCACCTCGTCAGCATCTTTTCGGGCAAGCCAGTCGATGCCCTTCCGCTGCAGAAGGAGCCCTTCTTTACGCAGGCGCGAGCGGTAGTCCTTGATCTCTTGGATGTGCTCACGCCGTTCCTCCTGGGCCGACTGGCGTTCCAAGGACGCGATCTCGTCGAGCCAGCCGTACTGGGTGGACCAGGATTCGAGCGTCCGGATCGAAGGCGCGCGCGGGAAACCGTAGCTGCCCGGATCGGCCCGCAGCACCGCCTGAAGCTTCACCAGACTGCGCGACGGGCCGAGCTTGAGGTACTCAGAGAATGCAGCCCGCTGCCGGCTGGGACCGCTCACGGGGACACCTCCGGCGCGGTCAGCACATACGTGCGTACGATTTCAACGAAGGCGCGACCGCGGCGGTTGGTCCCCTCCAGCTTCGCCATCGCCGCCCCAAGCGCCTCCTCGACCAACGGGGCCTCCCCTGGCGCGACAGCGAAGCTGAACAGCACAGGCGCTGACGCAGTCGCACGTTCGGCCTCCTCGGTCAGGCGCTCGACCAGCGCATCGACATCGAGGTCGAGCAGTGCGAGCGTTTGCTCAAGCTGGCCTTCGTCCTCTGGCAAGAGACGAGCCAGCTCTGCCAGCGACTCGTGTTGTTGGAGTTCGGCGATTAGAGCTGCCCGCTTACCGGGGACGTCCATCCCTTCGAGCCGGTTCAAAGTGGCAAGTAGGACGAGGGCTTCCTCGTCGCTGCAGGGCCAGACGTAACACCACGCGTGGGTTTCGCCGAGGGATCGCAACGCCTTGCAGCGTTGCTCCCCATCTAGCGTCTGG
This sequence comes from Tepidiformaceae bacterium, assembly GCA_041488155.1. GTDB lineage: Bacteria > Chloroflexota > Dehalococcoidia > Tepidiformales > Tepidiformaceae > JBGPOS01. The sequence continues at coordinate 36,901 of JBGPOS010000031.1, read as the reverse complement.
TGCCTCCTCGTTGCAAGCGGCCGCACGACAAGGGGCGGGTACTTGCGGGACTTCCCAATGTTGGCGGCGAGCTTCCCGAGAAACTCCGGCGACATTTGATTCGCGTTCAAGGGGTGCGGCTCTATCTGGTCCAACGGGATGAGCACCAGCCGCGGCGTGTCGTTAGCCACTTCGGGCCTCGCGCGTTTGCAGAGTTGCGAGAACCAGGAACTCCCGATTGCTGCGATTCTTTCCTTCAGTAGCCACCGCCCCGTAATGCCGGTACGGGATGCTCAGGAATCGGTCGACTCGCCGATGCCGTCCAATGAGCGCCCGAAGAGCCTCTTCGTCCAAGAGGACGTTGTTCAAAGAAAAGACGAGAACAGGAATGCGCCGGCAAGCATCGAGGAGCTCGTCTAGCGGAGGTCGCCGACTGGAGAAGGCGCTCTGGGGTGGTGGTTGGGCGCCGAGATACTCGTCAATGAGCGAGAACGCCCGTTCATAACTCTGAGTTCCGCCGTACGGAGGGTCGACGTAGACCACGTCTCCCTCTACCCGGGCCAGAAAGGCGAAGGCGTCGTCCTGGTGCATCCTCGCATTCCCGGGCAAGAGCGCCTTGTTGATGTCCGCGGCAGCTTGCAGAAGATGCCGAGGCCGAACGAGGGCCCGGCCGCGTTGGAGATAATGGACGAGCCGCGGCGTTTCTCGATCGAAGTCCCCCGAAACGGCATGCTGCGCGTCGGAAGCCGTGGGCAGACCCATCGGGAATGAAGCGACGAGCGGCTTCAGGATCAGCGTCGTCAGCAAGTCGCGCTCGATGGGCGAGTGGTCTCCGTAGCGAAGGTGCCTCCACGCTTTCTCGAAGAACGCGCGCGACGCAGCTGGCAGACGCCAGAGGATCTTCGGCTGCGACTCCTCTGCTGCCGGCGGTGCATCGAAGAGGCTGAGGACAGATAGGGGCTGAAGAAGATGGGTACCGTTCGCCAGCAATGCTCTCCCGACGACCGCCGAGCGCTCGGCGAGATCGTTCGCCTCGACTATCCCGAACCCCAGCGCCTTTGCTGAGAGTCCGACGCTCCCACCGCCGAAGAACACATCGAGAAGTGTGAGGTCCGACCACGCCCGCGGTTCATAGCACTGAGCAATCAGACCGAAGATGACTGGGGCGAGTCTTCGCTTGCCTCCTGGATAGGCCGGGAGAGCACGAAGGTAGCTCCGGCCCGAGCGATCGCGGGGCCGAGGGGAGGAGACGCCATGCATGACTACACCGTGCGAGCGCCTGCCCGTGCTGTCGGCGAAAAAACTACCGCGGGATTATTTTCCCGGCCGGGGCGGGCAAGAAGCTTCTTGGCAATAGCGACAGCCGTCGCGGGCAGCAAGGTCGGGATACCGTCGCTCGAAAGCGAGAAGTCGTTTGCCCATGGTCGTCGCGGGCGCCGTATAGGACTCGTCGAGGAACTTGGCCGCGAGTTCGGAGAGGGTCCAGCCATCCGGACAATGACGATGGAGATGGTAGACGAGCTGGTCTTGCTCGCCTCGCCGCGGACGTCCTGTCCGCCCTTTGGCAACGCTTCGCGGCGCCGGTGAGGAAATGAGGACCGCCCTCTCTATCACCCGGGCCATCTCCGTGACCTGGGCACGCAGCTCGGAGACCGCTCGCTCCTGCGCACGCCGCGCGAGCTCTTCAGGATCGATGCGGGTCTGTTCGAGGATCTCAAACTGGTTCGGGCGGCTCAGGAAGAGATCCAAATCGTCGACCAGTACCCAGCGCAGGTCGTCGGGGGACCCCTTGCTGAAAGAGTATTCGGACTTACTCTTCGGTCCCCGCCAAAGGACAGCGCCCTCCTTCGGACCCGTGTATCGCACCAGAACTTGGGCTACGGTGCCGTCCGCGATCGGTTCGGGGAATTCATCGGCCACTCTTGAATTATAGGATTTGTCGGGAGCGTGACCGCCCTCAGCCTACGAGCCGGTTCACTGGACTGAGCCCGGGATGCGTTCGCAGCGCCTGCTCGCTCGTGAACGTCCGCGCGTAGCGTTGCGTCATCACCACGCTGGAGCGCCCCAACAATAGCTGTACGTCAATCTTCGGCGCCCCTGACTCGATCGCCCAGGTCGCGACGGTGTGGCCGCAACCTGGGCGTGCCGACGTTGCTCACCCCTGCGCCCTCTTCAGCCGTTGAAGATGAGCGGCCAGAGCCTGCGAGATCCGTTCGAGGGGTCATGCGTCCCTGCGGATGGCCGGCGGGAAGCGTGTCTGATCGCCTGGGTTACTGGCATCCGCGGCAGCGCGCAGGACGTACTAATCGGCGGGACCCATTTGCATGGGTCCCGCGAAGAGGGAACTGCCCGCCAACTACTGGAAAGCGAGCAGCTTCGTTAGATTACGTCGCCTGCGGAAGTCCTGCGACCGTTTCGGGTCTATCTCTGTCTTTCCGGGCTATCGATTACTTGGTCGCCTTCGACGGCGGCGGACTACCCGGCGGTCGCTCAGCCGAGGGTCAGCTAGCAAGCCGGTTGACCGGGCTGAGCCCGGCGTGCGCCCGCACCGCCTGCTCGGAGGTGTAGGTGCGGGCGTAGCGGTGGGTCATCGTCAGGTCCGAATGGCCCAACAACATCTGCACGTCGATCTCCCGCGCTCCTGACTCGATCGCCCAGGTGGCGAAGGTGTGGCGGAAGCGATGCGGGTGGACGTGCCCAAGGCCAGCCTTCTCACCCAGGCGCTGAAGGATGACGCTCAGGGTGTGGCCCGAAGCCATCGCCTGCCCACCTGTCGTCCGAAAGAGGCCCCCGGACTCCTTTCCTCGAAAGCCAGCGATGTAGTCGCTCAGCGCCTCCGCGGTCCGCTCCCCGAACCCCACCCAGCGCTGTTTTTCGCCCTTGCCGTGGCGGACCTTCGCCCGCCGGGTCTCCACCTCGATGTCCGAGAGGTTGAAGCCGACGCACTCAGAGGCCCGCACCCCCGTATCTAAGAGGAAGAGGAGCAACGCGTAGTTGCGGGCTCCGAAGTGGCTCCTGCGGTCCTGGCTGTCCAGCATGGCCTGGACTTCGGCCGGGCTGAACGGAGGCTTGATCACCTCCGGCCGCTTCACCAGCGGTACCTTCGCGAAGACGTTCTCCTCGACCAAGTTCATCCGTCTCATCCAAGAGAAGCAGGCTTTCACCTCCCGGTGGCGGCGATGCTGGTAAGCCGGCGAGGCACCCCGTGCCCGGAGCGCGGCCAGGAAGGAGTAGACGTGCGTCGGCGTGTACCCCTCGACCTCCTCCGGGAAGCCAAGGCGTCGGCCGACACCGCGAAAGTCGGCGAGGGAGTTGGCGTAGCTCGCGATGGTCGCCCTGGTCTTGCCCTCGATGGCCATCGCTTGGAGATAGGTCGTGATGCTCTCGTCGACCTGCGCCATGTTCGCCTCCTCGCCGCTCGCCGGTGGACACATGGATGCTCTCTCTTGCGACGAAAGCAAGTCCCCTGATCTCCTGTGCTCATCGGTTCCTCAAAGCCCGACTTGACTAGGTGCCCGGTTCAGAGCGAGTGATGTCCATCGACTTCGACAGGAGGAAGTTGAAATGGCAATCACGAACCGGGACCTGCCCGCGGGCACGAAACTCGTCGCTCGCTACAAGGGTCAGCAACACACCGTCCTCGTCCTCGGGGGCGGCGAGACCGGCAAGGGCTACGAGCTCGACGGCGGCACCATCTACACCAGCCTGTCTGCCGCCGGCGGTGCGGTCATGGGTGGAATTTCGTGCAACGGCTGGCGCTTCTGGTCGTTAGTCGGCGAGGCGGAGAAAACCGTGGCAACCTTGCCGGCCAAAGCCGCGGCCGCGCCGAAGTCTACGTCGTCACCGACGCTTCGCCAGATCAAGCGGGTCCCGAACCAGAAGGGTGTCCCTGAAGGGCAGACGAGGTGGTACTGCTCGGCCTGCCAGAAGGGCTTCTTCGCCGAAGCGACCACGCAGCCCGAGGCTTGTCCTGAGGGCCACGCCCGCGAGGTCGACGACGAGTTCGGGACCACCGACTAACTCGCCGCAACTGCCAACATGTACCGCCACAGCAGGCTCCTTCGGGGGCCCGCCTTGGTATCTTCGCCTCCTCAGGCCGACGAACGCCTGGGGCAGCACCCGGTGCGCCCGATTTGTTGGCCGCGGCCCTCCCGGACTCATCCCTCACCCCTAAGGACCGTTCAGACGGAAGACCGGATGGCGTGGCGCTTCGGCGACGGAATCGTCTAGCGGCGAGTCTGGCGTGACGTCGAGATAGGGCCTCGCCATGGGCGTCGTCATGAGGTGGTCTCGCAGGATCGGAGCAGCCAAACCCGCCTCCACGTCGCGTGGGACGCGCTCAAGCGCTATCGTTCGCCCTCATCGTCAGAGCTGTTTTATTTTTTTTCGAAGAGCAGGCGCCCCGTCCCAGGATTGTACTCGTCGTGACCGCTGCCACGAGCGATTCTCCCTGGCTACGGAACCTTCTGTTGCTCGTACAGTGGTCCAGAAATTAGATCAGGCCCACTCGGCTGAGCGCTCCCTCCCCCGCGCTCTTGAGTGATTCCCACGCCCTCGAACTGAGCCAGAGCCCCCGGAATGTCCACTCGCACTAGTGCTTGACCTCGGTTGTCCACCTGGAAGAGGCCGCCGCTTGCCCGGCTCTGGTCTCTCCGGATGAACCAAATCTCATAAACCCTACCTGTGTCATCTTGCGGCATTCCAACGACGGCCAGTCCACCTTGTCGCCCGTCCTCGCTCACGTAAAGCCGACCATTGGGCTGCGGTCCAACCAGGTTACCAGCCTTGAGAGGCACGATCGTACCGTCGCTCTGCCCCGCCAGATTACCCACGTCGTTGTCGTCACCACCAAGCTGCAGGTCGAGGTTCCAGGCCAGCAGCCCGAAGACGACGGCAGCCGTTGCAGCCCAGGCGGCGAACCGCCACGACACTTGGGGAAGCCACGGCAAAGTTGTTCGGCGGTGAGTCCGACGCTGTTGATGTTGTCGAATGCCCTCTTCGATCGCCTTCCAGATGTCAGGCGAGGCTTCGACTGGCTCGATGTCGTCCTTGAGGAGTGCGCCGACGCGGAGGTAGTCCATCGCTTCTATTCGGCAAGCGTCGCAAACACTGAGGTGCGCCTCTACCCGTACCTTGTCCTCGTCGTCCAAGCTCCCGAGGGCGTGCGCTGCCAGGTCGTCGGAGACATGATCTTCAGCCATCAGTCGCACCTTGCGCCCCTTCCCGACCGGTTCTCCGAGTCCAGCACCAGGCGTAATCGCAGCATGCCGTCGCGAATGCGCGACTTGATCGTGCCCAGCGGCACGCCCAGCACCTTTGCGATCTCCGCCTGGGTCAGTCCGCCATACGTCGCCAGTGCTATCGCCTCGCGCTGCCGCGACGGGAGTGACTCTAATGCGGCTCCTAACGTGAGGCGTAAAGAGACCACTTCTCCGGGATCGATAGAACCAGGTCCAGGGCGTTCCAGAAGGGTCGCGGGCAGCTGCTGCTCACGGCGGCGAGCCCTGTGTTGCGCTCCCCTCAGAGAGTCGATTGCTCGGTTTCGGGCGATGCTCATCAGCCAGCTGCTGACGCTTCCGCGCCTCTGATCGAACGTCGCGGAACGGTCCCAGCACCGCAAGAACACGTCCTGCACGACCTCCTCTGTGGTTTGGCTCTCGCCAACGATGCGAAACGCAAGGGCATAAAGGAGGCCCCCATATCGTTGGTAGAGCACCTTAAGGGCTTCCGCGTTCCTTTCAGAGACCGCCTGGATGAGCCGCAGGTCCTCGGCATCAGCCTCACTCTCGCCCATTGACAGCTCCCTCGTGGCGGAGTCGAAGTGGATTGGGCGCGGGGGAGAAATGATCGGACCAATGACGAGCTGCGTCCCCAACGCTCCTCAATACGTAACCACCTTCACTCTCGGATGGGTTCGCGTCGTGAGTACAACAGGATCGGCCGCGCCCCTTCGTGAGTGAGCGTCGCACAGTCCAATCCACGGAGCATGCTCGCTACGTAGGGAATCTCGAGTAAACGACGCGGAGGCAACTTGTGACCAGCCGGAGCCTCGCTCTCAAGTCAGTGTGGATCGTGGGGGTCTTGGCCTTCGCGCTCACGGTCACGGCCGCCGGCTTCATCTCCCAAGATGCCGGCGCAGCCGGTGCTTCGGTCACGACTGGAAGCCCCACGAACCGCTTCTCTCCTAACATCGTGAACGTCAACATCGGCGACAACGTGAGCTTCAACTGGTCCGCCGGGATCCATGTGGTCCGCCTCCGCGACTCATCACCCGACCTGCCCATCGACGCCGGACATCCCACCGGCACGACCAACGCGTTTACCTCGTCCGGCACTTTCTACTTCTACTGCATCATCCATGCCAGCGAGGCGCTGGCCACCGAAGCTCACGTCCAGGCCAATGACGCCATGGTCGGAAAGGTAGTAGTCGCGGGAGCATCAGGGTCGCCGACGGCGGCGGGGTTACCGCAGAGGTCATTCGTCCCGTTCCTTGCGAATGATGAGGCGCGCACGGCTGCCACCAGCTCGACGCCCACGCCCACGCCCACGCCCACGCGAACGCCACCCGCGACTCCGACCCAGACCTACGTCTACCCGACCTCGACGCCCGGCGGCTATAAGGCTCCGTACACGTACTGACCGCCGAGGGTCTTGGCTTCGGCACCGACCGCTTGGAGCCCACTCCGGCCGCGCAGATAGGAGGAGTTCAACGCAGGTAACTTGAAGCCAAGTCGAAACAAATCGAGCGAGCGAGAGTAGGTCAAGGGAGTTAACAAGATGCACAGACTGACCGCGCGCCTCTGTGTGACGCTGACGTCACTAGTTGCGGTTGGAGGTCTCGCGCTCGTCTTGAGCGCTTGCGGAGGCGGCGATGACAACGCATACGGCTCGCCATCAAAGCCCTCTGTGACTGCCGCTGCAGCTAAGACCGTTGGGACGGGAACAACGGCCGTCAAAGTGGCCACGATCGGGAGCATCGGGAAAGTAGTGACCGACGCTTCCGGCCTCACCTTATACACCTTCGCCCAAGACACCCGGGGCAGCGGTAAGAGCACCTGCAGCGGAAGTTGTGCGACCGCCTGGCCACCACTCACCACGACCAGCACCACCCTGGCTAAGCCAGACGGCCTTTCCGACGAATTGGGGCTCCTCACCCGAGACGACGGGACGAAACAGGTCACCTACGGTGGCCGTCCGCTCTACCGCTTCTCGGCGGACAAGGCGCCGGGCGATGCCAAAGGCCAGGGGGTGAGTGCCTACGGTGGCGTCTGGTCAGCAGCCAGTGTGGACACTTCGGCCACGCCAGCGGCCGGCGCCGGCGGTTACAACTACTGACTGCGTTGATGAGCCTATGGAGTCCTCGGAAACGCGAGCAACCATAGACGACCTCGCAGCGGCGATCGCCCAGCTACATGGCTGCTCCTCAAGGTGGGTCGAATCAGTTCTGGTTCAAGAGAAGTTCAACGGGGAGACCGCGTGGGATTGCGAGGTCCATGTGTTTGACCTGGCCGACCATCCCACGGCGCTCCGCGCCTACGCTTGGCCTTCCGGAATAAGCGAGGGCGAACGCCGATTCGAAGTCGTCCTTCACCTGCCGCCGGTTGACTCCCCCCGGACGGCCGTCAGAGCGTCGAGGCGCAGATGAGAAGCCTGTCGCGCAGCGGCCTTGGTAGTGATCGTTTCGGCGGTGGGGTTCATCGTGGGCATCGGAGCTCGGCCTGATGGGGGCCGCGCCGTCGCAAGTTGATGGGCAGGCGGCCAGCGCCGCCGCAAGGGCGGGAAGTGGTTCCTCGGGGAAGCGATCCTATTCCTGGGAGAGTTCCAGGTGATCGCTCGTCTCCCGCGCCGATGTGACCCCGCCTTGCGACTGATTGGCAACGGGTTTGTCACGCTGGTCGCGGGAACTCGCTGCTAGGCTGGTCACAAGCGCCGTCGTTTGACGGACGTTCGTTGGGCAAGGGGGAGGGGCGCTCGGACGAAGGATTTGAGCCTCCACCTTTCGAGAACAGGCCTCGCACTTTTGCCCAACACTGAGGAGGGGCGATCCGGAGTCGCCCTCCTCTTTTGGCTTCCGCCTCCGTTCGTCGTCGACTCGCCGTGTATGCAGCTCCTCGGCGGGTGTGGTTACAACTCGGTGGTGGTTCGGTTGCGCTCCGGTCGCCGCTATTAAGTGGTGGTCATCCGGCACGTAGTGAGGACTAAGAAGTCGAGTCGGTTGTCAGCCCTCCTGGGCTGCCGGAGGCAGAATGCGTCGTCCGAGTCTGCGAAAACTCCCTGCTCCTTTCCGTGGGGGCGAAAACGGCCAGGCGCTGGTCCTCTTCGCTCTCGGCCTCACGGGACTCGTCGGCATTGTCGGGATGACCGTCGACGTTGGGCGGCTCGTCTGGGCGCGCACCCAGATCCAGAATTCCGTCGACTCAGCCGCACTTGCCGCTGCCGCCGGCATGCCGAGCACCAGCCAGGCGACCGCCAACGCGAACCAGTACTGGGCGGACAACAGTGGCCCCATCCAAGGCCAGGGCAAGAACGTCAGCCTCACCGTGAGCTTCCCCGGAAACACGAACCGGGGCGTTGCCGTCCACGGCCAGGCGGATGTGGACACCTGGTTCTTGAAGCTGATCGGCATTGACCACTGGCATGTCTCAGCCGATGGCGAGGCCGCTAGCACCGTCCTGGACATCTCGCTCGTGATGGACATCTCGCAGTCGATGTGCGACGACACCTATCCCCGTGTCGACCAGCGGCCGAACATGAGCCCGGGCGCGGGAGCAGTGCCTACCCTGACTCAGGCCATTGCGGTCGCGGACACAACTCTCCACGTCTCGAACACAGCGCCGTTCGTGGCGCCGATCTCGAACTACTTCACGGGTGGCGTCGTTGGCTACGGCATCGGCGGCCAGAGCGGATCGACCCCGTACTGGCAGGCGGCACCCAAGACCTCCTACCAGGGGTTCACCTTCACGGCCCGGCCCGGGCTGATCATGATTGGGCCCGCCGCTAACGGAGAGCTCATGCAGATAACCGCCGTGAACGCCGGCGCTAAGACCCTCACCGTGGTCCGCGGCGTCAACGACAAGCGCGGCAGTCAGACGGACCCGGCCTACGTTGGCGTGGCCAGCACCAAGGCCGCGCACGCCACGGCCAGCCAGATCTGGATGGACCGCAATGGCGGCGGTTGCACAGCGGCGGCGCCGGCAGCGTCTGGCCCCTATCAGCCCTACGACTCGCTGGTCACTGACGCCAAGTACTTCACGACGCTCTTCAACAGCTCATACGACAAGTTTGGCGTCACCTATTTCTCGAGCCCCGGCGCGACGCTCAAGTCGGCCTTGTCCAGCGACTTCGCGGCCGTCCAGGGCGCCATCGGCTCGATGCCCGCGCCCGCTGGTGGCACCAACACTGCCCACGGAATCGCGGTCGGACGCCAGGTACTTGATGGGGGCGGCAAGCGCGCCAACGCCGCCCGCGTACTCGTCTTGATCACCGACGGACGGGCGAAGGAATACTGCGGTTCGCCTTACAGCGCCTCGAACTACAGCAGCACGAGCTGTCCCAGCCCCGGCGGGGGCATCGAAGGCAACCCCACCGCCAACGGCTCCGCTGAAAAGGAAGCGCAACGCGCTGTTGCCGACGGAATAACCATCTTTGTGATCGGACTGGGAGCGGGCGTTGATGCGAACTGGCTCCGCCTGATCGCCGACGGCGGCACAAGCGGCGTCGGACCCTGCCAGACAAACCAGGCTACCTGTACCTACTTCGACGCTCCGACTGCGGCACAGCTGAGCGCCGCCTTCACCTCGGTCGCCCAGCAGACCCACGTCACCCTGACGAAGTGAGTCGTTCCAGGGCGACGAACCGACTCGCCTGGTCCGGAGGAGCACTCACTTCGGCGCACGGCTTCTAAACGACAAGAACTTCCCCGCGCGACACGCCTGACGAGGCCGCGCAGCCGCTCCACGATGCGACGATCGTGCCGGCCGAGAAGTGCCGCCGGGGGCAACGCGACGGGAATCAGCCTGCGGTCGCTGGCCGTTTCGAAGCTGCTACACTCGGCCCATTCGGGACCAAGGGATGCTCTGGTGCAGGAACCGAGAGCCGAAAGGCCGCACATGCCCGCGTATGGCATCCTCCCGGCCACAGAGGGATCTGGCCTGTTGCCGTGGGCCTGGGCCGTCGACCGGTTGACCCTGTCGCATGATTACTGGCTGGCAACGGTCTGGCCTGACGGTCGTCCCCACGTCATGCCAGTCTGGGGTGTATGGGCGGAGGACGCGTTATGGTTCAGTTCAGCGAAGGACTCTCGCAAGGCGCGAAACCTAGCGCGCAACCCGAAGGCCGTCATGACCACGGATAATCCCTTGGAGCCTGTGGTGGTCGAGGGAGTGGTCAAAGTCGTGGCCGAACACCAGAAGATCGCCCAGTTCGCAGAATGGGTCGACGGCAAGTATCAGACGAACTACGGCGTGGCCTTCTTCGACTCCGCCGCCAATGGCTGCTTCCGGCTCTCCCCCTCCTGGGCGTTCGCTCTGCGCGAAGGCGACTTCACGGGCTCGCCAACGCGCTGGACGTTCGCTCAATAAGCTGCCCGTCGCCTCTACGACTGCCAGAGCTGGCTCGCTCAGCCTGCTCAGAAGGCCCACGTTGGGCCATCAGGGGCCGCCCCAGACCGCTCGCCTCCCACTGCTACGGACCCAGTCGTGACGGGACGGTTGGCGGCGCGATTCACTCATGGCGGAGTCGCAGACCAGGTCGCGAACTGGGCGACGTCAACTGCGCTGCTGGCCGCCGTGGCGGACGATTTCGTCTGCAGCCGCCGCCGCTGCTTGTTGTTCCTCACTCGGTGACGCGAAGGGTTCACCGGTGTGCGACTCCATCGGAACGAGCACCCACGGGCGTGTGTTTGGCCCGAACTGTTCGACCAGGCGGTCAAGGCCGGTCCGGCAACCGCTGCAGACGCCGAGCACCGGTGCCACACCGCGGCGACGGAGCACAAGGTCTGCGCGGCGCCGTTCGCAAAACACGCAGAACATTCGGCTCTCCTCCATCTGCTCGCTATCTTGCCACGTCAGCCGCTGGTCGGGACGCCACGAAGGTCGGTCTACGGTCCGCAGCCGCCGTCGAAGTTGCAGGCTCCGAATGCCTGACTCTTCGCGTCCTCACGGCCAAGGGATCCGATCCCGAAGGCATTTTCGACGGTGTGAAGCAGGCTGTAGTGGCTGTAGCGGTTGCCGTCGACGGAACCCCTTGCGACCATCGGGCCCAGAAGCACCGCGTACAACGGGTCGCTCATCGGATCGCCGCTCCCTTCGTCGAACGTCACCACCACGAGCGTGCCATCCATGAATTTGGGGTCGGCGAGCTTGGGTTCGAGGAAGCCCCGCAGCCACGAGGAAGCGAAGCCGAGTGACGTGTCATGACCATCGTTGTTCTGATTGGGCGTGTAGAAGCTGAACTCCGGCAGCTGGCCCTGGTCGACGTCCGCATCGAGCTGCGAAGCGTTGACAATCTTTCCGCATCGGCCGGGAACCTTGCGAACGTCGTCGAAGGAAATGAACGGGTTGTGCTTGCGAGCGTAGGTGCCGCTCTTTGAGTCGCCGGCGTTACCTCCGGAGAAACATCCGCCCGGATATTGCTCCTGGTACGCCTTCCAGGAGTGGTTCGCCGACTCCAGCAAGTCCACAAGGTTTGATTGGGACAAGTTATGACTCCCGTCGTCGCCGACGAGCGTGGCTCCGGCCAGCATCGCGATGTAGTTCGGCTGCGATGGGTGGGCAACACCGAAGTAGCGGGTGAGAGTGGCGCCACGCGCGGCCAGTTGGCCGAGGTAGGGATCGCGTGCTGCTGCGGATCCAGATTCGTTCTCCAGGATCACGACGAAGATGTGCTTGATCGGCGAGCCGGGTGAAGGCGAAGCGCTCGTCGACGCGCCGTCGGGAGTTGGGGTCTGACTCGACCTCGAACTGGAGGGGGTTGTGGCGGGCGCGCTGGACGAGCACGCCGTCAACATGGCTACGCATGCGACCGCGGTCAGAGTCGGGACCAGCAGCAGGCGATTTAGGCGTCCCACGAACTGAGGATAGCCCTCACCCGGGGCTGCGCGGCAGCCTTCACAATGTGGTCACGGTGGCGAATTGGAGCGAGCCGGTGCGACGGGATGTCGAGGCGAGTTCACACTGCAGCGGGAAAAGCGTGCTCGTTTCGACCGCGGTCCACCGTAGCAAGGAGGGCGAGTCCCTGAAGCTGCGCAGGTGTTAGACAGGCAAACAATCCGCGCTCGACGCAGACCAAAGCCATTTCGAACTCAATCACGCCGGAGTCCGGCGAAAGAAGCCCGGAAGCGCCCGCGAGGATGGCCTCCGCCGCCTGGAGAGGTTCGAGGGGTCGGGCGCTGATCCCGATCCACCTGCCCGATTCCTCATGAACCAGGCGGAGGTCAAGGTCAGTCTCACATCCAACGACAACGCGGACCGTCGCGCCCGGCCTCGTTGCGCCCAGAAAGGCCGCCACCAGGCCCGCCAACAACGATGGTTCGCGACCGAGAACCGTGTAGTTATCTGCCACGGACTTACTCCGCCTGAGCCGGTCTGATCAGCAGAACGTCATAACGTGCTTGGACGTTACCGGCACTCGCCGCTCGTGGGAACTTCTGTATGGTCGGCTCGCCGTTATGGTGGCTCGGCTAGGACGCGGAAGCGACACCATTGACGGCGGACTCAAGCGGTGAACGCACCACCTTTTCGAACGAGACGAAACTACTCGTGAACGATAGGGCTGGTGGTAACGGTCCGATTTGCGATGACGGTGCCGGAGAAGACAGAGAGCTGGCGGCGCTACCGCACAGCTGAATCGCCGCGTTCCATTAGTCGGACACTCGGGCGCGGGCTGGGGACGCTCCGCACCCTCATCGCGTCGACCGCTGGGCGGTGCCCTGGCGGTCCTGCAACGATCGGCGCTGCGCTGTCGCTGGCAGAGCGCGAAGAGATCTCGCGAGGGATCGGCAAACGATTACGATGTGATACCGCCCAGGAGGAAGCCATGGCTCGCGCGCTCCTCGTTGGTCTGCGCATCCTGGCGACGCCACCGCTCGTGCTCCTGCTGGTCGCGAGCTTCTTTGCGTGGACAGCTGCGTCTGTCGCCCGTGGCAGTCTGCTCGCCCCCGGCTTCTACCTCGGCGCGCTCGAGGAGAATCGAGTCTACGACCGCGTCTATACCGAGCTCTTACGAGACCCCAAATCGCAGGAGAAGGTGACTGACCTCTTAGGAGGGACGCGCGACGTCCCGACCCAGGACGCGGAGAGACTGCTCCGCCAGGTGTTACCGCCCGAGTACCTTCAGCATCAGTTAGAACAGAACGTGCGGACCCTCCTCGCCTACCTTCAGAGGGATGCGGATGAGTTGACGATGCGCGTCGAACTCAGGCCCGTGCTCGACAACATTCGGCCAGTTGCAGTCGAGTACGCGGCGACGCGCCTTCAGAGCGTCGAGCGCCACCGGGTAGAGAGCTACCCGGCTTACGCTACTCGTCTCGTCGAGGTAGTTGATGGGCTGAAGCGGGGCGACATCCCGGCCAACGTGCCGGCTTTCGAACTCTCAGAAAAGGAACGGGCGGCCGCGGCGGGCACCATTCTGGGCGATGGGCCCGTCTCCGAGGATGAAAGGGCCGCCGTGGCGCAAGCCCTGACCGGCGCTGATACGGTCGGCGCTCTGGGCGCCGCGCTCGTCCTCCTCCTCCGGCAGCGGACCGAAGAGAGCCTCCTTGACCTCCGCCAGGCACTCGGCTCTGGGGACGTCCTCGACCTCGTTGGCCAGGCGGCCAGCGACCAGAACACAACAAAGGAGGAGATGCTCTCGGGACTAGACCCCGCCCGGGAAGTCGCGTCTGCGGCCCACTCGTGGGGTATCCCTGTCACGGTCGGGGCCACCGCACTGGCGACCGCCCTCCTCGGACTGCTCTACCTGCCCTCGCGTGCGCGCGCCTTCGCCGTGGCAGGCAGTGTCCTCTTGCGGGTGGGTCTGCTTGGTGTGGCAGGCTGGTACGTCCAGCGCGAGATCGCGCCCGGCCGCGTCCACGAGGCGGTCCTCAACGCTGACTCGGAAGCTCCAGAGTCGGAACGTCTCATCGCTGCCGACGTCGCCCGATCCCTAATGTCCGACACCAGCCTCAGCGCCTGGCCACCCGTCCTCGCGTTCCTCGTCACCGCCGGCACTTTTATCGGTCTCGCCTTCGCCTTCCGAACCGGCCCCAAGGCTGTGGGCCAAGAAACTGTAGTGCCTTGAAGCACGAGAGGTCGTCGCGTGGACGAACTTCGTGGCCGACCGGGCGAGGCCCTTGTCCGACGCTATGTGACGATCGTGGCGGTTCCGCGACAGGTCCGCGCGCACTCGGCCGGTTCCTCTTGTCCACCGCCTATCACGCCCGCCGCCACGCCCCATCGGGGATGACGGAACTCACATGGGAGACTTGTTTCCTCGCGTATAGTCCCCGTGAGGAAGAACGCCCGGCGCGGCATCAAAGGGGATCGAACCTATGGAGCGCAACTACTGGCAGCGACGCGGGCGAACCTCACGAAGGCGGTTCATCCAGGTCGGGGCCGCTGCGACGGCTGGCGCCGCCGGACTCGCCCTCGTCGGTTGCGGCGATGACGATGGGAACGCAAGGACGCCAGCGACCGCCGCGACCACTCCCACATCGGAGCCGATTACACAGGGCGGCACGATTCGCTTCCCGTTCTTCGGACTCGCGACCGTTGTCGTGCCGACGCTCTATCCGTTCGAGAGCGGCTTCCCCACGCCACACGTGGCATCGGCCTTTCACTACAGTCGACTACTCCGGTCAACGGGCGGGCCGAAGATCGACCCGGCTGACCTGACGAAACTCGAGGGCGACATCGCAGCGAAGTGGGAGCAGCCCGACAACCTCACGTACCTCTTCACGTTGAAGCCGAACGTCCGCTGGCACGACAAGCCGCCGCTGAGCGGACGAGTCGCCACCGCGACGGATTTTGTGAAGGCCTACGGCGCGTTTGTGGGGGAAAAGTCGAGCGTCGGAGTGCAGCCGCCCCAACCGAAGACATGGACGGATGTCGTCGACAAGATCACCGCGCCGGACGAAAGAACGGTCAAGATCACGGTGAAGGCGCCATACGCCCCGTTCCTGGCCACGCGCGCGGCGTCTGACCGGGACATGTGGCTGGTGCCGGTCGAGACCATCGACAGCGGCGCGGCAAGGACGGACCCGGTCGGGACCGGGCCGTACGTCTTCGACAAGATCGAGCCTGGGGTTGCCATCACCTGGCACAAGCACCCCGCGTTCCATGACGCTCCCTTGCCGAACTTCGACCGAGTGGAGGCGGGCCTGATCAACAGCGCGCAACAGATCGTGGCGGCTTTGCAGGGCGGGGGCTACGACTCTAGCGGTCTTTCCCCGGCGCTTTACAAGGACTCTCATCCGCTGCTGGACCCGCACGGGACGGACTTCTTCTTCGCGGGGAACACGCAGGCGGCGTTTCACTTTAACTTCGACAACAAGCCGTTCAACGATCTGCGCGTGCGCCAGGCGCTCTCCATGGCGTTCGACCGCGAAGGCGCCCTCAAGCTCCAGGACCCCACCGGCACAGGAAACTGGTGCTCGTTCGTGCCGCCCGGGCTCGCGCCGTATTACGTCTCCCCTCGCGACCGGAACAGCGAGTACGGCGCCAGCGGCCGCTATTGGAACCGCAACGTCAAGGACGCGCGGGACCTTCTAAAGGCCGCCACAGGCTCCGACACGTTGAAGTTCCGTCTCATCGGCAACATCGACGTGTACGGGCCGGTCTTCAAGCAGGCGTTCGAGATAGCGGCCGATACGATCCGCGAGGCGGGGTTCGAAAGCGAGCTCGTCTACGAGCCGTACTCTTCGTACATCAACACCACGTTCCGCGGACAGATGGGCCCGGATAGCATCGGCATTGGCCCGCACCAAACTCCGCGCGACCCGGACGACGTGTTCATCCGCAACTACTGGAGCAAAGGGGCGTTACGCATCTGGGGTGGGGCGCCGATCGCTGAGCAGGCCGAGCTCGACACTCTGTTCGAGAAGCAGCGGACTATCCTCGATTCGGCAGAACGCGAGAACTACGTTAAGGCGATCCAGTACAAGATGTCCGAATCGTTACTGATCGTCCCCATTCACGCTTTCGGTGGCTGGGCGTACGCCCAGCCCTGGCTGAAGAACATCTACCCCAAGAGCACGTTCACCGGCACCGCCGACGGCCTGCTGAAGGCCTACTTCACTCCCGAGCGGCTGAAGAAGGGCTAGCGGCAACCATCGCCAAGGTGATTCCAACGGTGGCGGATCGTTCCAATGCCAGCGAAGTTCGTGAGCCTGAACGGGCGACTCCTTGGGCAGCCCAAGGCCGCTCATCACGCAGCAGCTGCGCGCCACGTGGGATCGCCGACCAGCTGCCGGCAGGAGGCGGCTGAACTCGCAGTGGCAGCCTACGGCGTACGTCCACCGACACGATTCACGGCGGACTCAAGCGGCGAACGCACCACCGTTTCGAACGAGACGAAACTACTCGTGAACGATAGGGGTGGTGGGAATGGTCCGATCAGCATTAACGGTGCCGGAGAAGACAGAGGTCTGGCGGCGCTACCGTACAGGTGAATCGCTGCGTTCCATTAGTCGGACACTCGGGCGCGGGCTGGGAACGCTCCGCATCCTCATCGCGTCGACCGGTGGGCGTGCCCCGGCGGTCCTGCAACGGTCGGCGCTGCGGTTGTCGCTGGCAGAGCGTGAAGAGATCTCGCGAGGGATCGTGGCCGGCGACTCGTGCCGGACGATCGCCAGGCGCATCGGTCGCGCCCCATCCACCGTCTCGCGCGAGATCGCAAACGATGGTGGTCGTCGCCGTTACCGTGGGTGCCAGGCCGAGCAGGCCGCGCGGGAGCGCGCTCGCCGTCCCAAAGCGGCGAAGCTCACGACCAACCCGCGATTGCGCCAGCTCGTCGAAGCGAAGCTCGCCTTGCGCTGGTCTCCGCAGCAGATTGCCGGCTGGCTCACGCAGGTGTATCCGGGCGATCGAGAGTTACGCGTGTCTCATGAAACGATCTACATGTCGCTGTTCGTGCAACCTCGGGGTGTCCTGCGCAAGGAGTTAACCCGTTACCTCCGCTCGCGCCGCATGGTCCGCCGACCGCGGGGAGCGCAACCACCCAACGGCCAGGGACAGTTGCGCAACGCGGTCAATATCAGCGACCGTCCCGCCGAAGCCAGTGACCGTGCGGTGCCCGGACACTGGGAAGGTGACCTCCTGCTCGGGAGAGGTAACAGCGCGATTGCCACCCTTGTCGAACGGACCAGCCGCTTCGCCGTCCTCGTCGCGCTGCCCCACGGCCGGAGTTCCGAGCCAGTGCTCGAGGCACTCGCCGCGGGTATCGCCACGCTTCCCGACCAGCTGATGCGGTCCCTGACCTGGGGCCAGGGGAAAGAGATGGCGCAGCACGCCCGGTTCACGATCGACACCGGCTTACAGATCTATATCTGCGATCCACGCAGCCCCTGGGCGGCGCGGCACAAACGAGAACACCAACGGCCTGCTCCGCCAGTACTTCCCTAAGGGCAGCGACCTCGCCCCGGTCACCCAGGCGGAGCTCAACGCCGTCGCAGCCGAACTCAACGACCGCCCTCGACAAACCCTCTCCTGGCACTCACCCTCCGAGGAGTTCGCCAAGGCTGTTGCGATGACCGTTTGAGACCGCAACTCATCGTGCCGGCCCGATCGCGCTCTATGATGCGGTGCATGGGCGACGCAGCGGTTCTGGTGAACGACATCCGGGACGCGCGAACTCCGCTGCTGCGTCTCGTCGCCGGCGTCGACGCCGACGTGCTTCAGGCGGTGCTCGCCGGAGCGACATGGACGCCGTTCGAATTGCTCGCCCACCTGGTGGCCGTGGACTACTTCTACGTCAGCGAAGCCCTGGCGACCTGCGCTCAGCCCGGGAGACCCTTCTCCTACTTCGACGATCAGCGATGGCGGTCAGAACGCCACAGCACGGCTGCGGAGCCGTTGACGTTGCTGAGGTCCAGGTTGCACCGCTCGCACGCAGTAGTCGTGCAGTCGCTCCGTCTGCTATCTGATGAAGAGCTCGCCATTCCGGCAATTCACCCCCGCGGCATCGAATACAACGTGGGGGACATTTTCGGCAGATTCCCGACCCACGACCGAGCCCACACCGAGCAGCTTCAGTCGATGCTAGCGTCAGGCCGCTGACACTACGTGGTCATAGTGACCGCAGCGATCCGGCTTGGGAACGTCCCTGTCTGCGGCCTCGGATGTACCCGGTTTACTGTCCCTTGGTGTTGTCGATCGTCGTGTACCCGGACGGCGGCGCAAACAGGCTGTCGTCGACGCTGCTCGATACCTTGGTCGCCTGGATGAGCGTCGTCCCGCCATCCGCCGCCTTGCTGTCAATGAGCGTGACAATCCCGTCCTTCTTGCTGAAGCACGCCGTCGAATCCGAACTGTTCGCCTGTTTGACGGTGAAACAGCGGCTGTCGGCGCCCGCGATGCTCCGGTTGCCTGCGTCGCTCACGTTCAGATCACCGGTCAGATTCTTGAGGACGGCATCAAGGGAAAACGCGTTCAGGAGGGGGTTCGCCGATGCGCCGCCCTTCGTTTTCACGCACTGGCCTTTGCCAGATGGGTCCTGCGAACAGGTGAAGTCGTAGGTTCCGTCATTGATGGTGAGGAAGTTCCCGGCACCCTCGAGCTGGAAGTTGGTGGAGGACTTGGGCGGCTTCTGCGCCAAAGTCACGGAGCCCTTGGTGGGAGTGCCCTTTTGCGTGAAGTTGAAGTCGTAGGTGACCTGGTAAGTCTTGCCACTCAGTTCCTTGGAGAGCTGCCTGAGTGCATCTGCGCCGGAGCCGGTGATCTGAGCGGTTCCAGCCGGCCTGGTCGCAGCCGGAGACGCCTCGCCGCTGGGCTGAGCGGTGCCACCAGTCGCCTGCGGCTGAGAGGTCGATGCGGCCGACGAGTTGTCGTCGCCACCGCAGGCGGCGGCCGTTGCGGCCATGAGGACGAGCAGGCTGATCACTGGCAGAAGTCTCTTCACGAATACTCCTTGTGGGCAGATTGGGGAGATCTCACAGTCTACGCCGCGCGAGGCAAAGCTGGAGTGTAAAGTCCGGAACGCTAATCGAGAGGCCTATGCCCAAGCGTTCCCCGTGTCCCTCAGCGAGCGGCATCAGCAAGCGAGCGGCATCGTCGAAGCCCCGGGCCTCCACGATCAAGATGGGATGAGAAGGCGGGGCAGTGGCGATGGAAGCGGGGCAGTTCAACAACTCGGCGCATGCCCTGAAGGGCTTGACCTCAGGCTGCCTTCTTATGGAAGCCGTCGTGCCCGGACGATGCGACGCGGGAGTGCGCTAGGGGCTGGCGCCAGCGGTCGGGATCGGGAGGGTCTCCCGAGACTGCAGCCGTAACGACGCATAGCTGGCAAGACCGACAAGACCGGGGAGCAACAGGGTCACACCCCGCCAAGCGATGGTCCCCGCCACTGCCGCGTCCACTGAAACACCGTAGCGGTGGAGCAGTGCCGGCACCGTCGCTTCAACGAGGCCGAGTCCTCCGGGAAGCAGCGGCACGATGGAGACGAGTATGGAGGCGACGTAGGCGATGAGCACGATGCCCATGCTCACGTGGATGCCAACGGCAATCAGTGCGAGGCGCAGGCAGACCGCGTCGGCCAACCTTGAGCCCAGCGTCGCCGAGGCGATCAAGAAGCCGTCTCGGCGCGAGGCGACAACGCCGACAGCGGTGGCGTGGAGGCGGACGGTGTTCTCCCTGGCCGCTCGCCCACCGCCGTGCCAGTTCAGTGCCTCAAGGATGCGGCCGACTCGGTCGGCGAGCGCGGGGCGCTTTACGATCGCTGCGGTCAGGGCGAGCGCAGCAGCGACGAAGCCAGCACCAACGAGTACGAGGGCACGGGAGTTGTCGGGCACCCGTCCGCGCAACATCGCGGTCATCGCGGTGAGCAGGGCGAGCACGAGGAACGAACGGACGTTGAACCAGGCAGAGAGGAAGAACGCAAGGGCCGCTCGGCCGGGCGGAAGGCCGCGCCGGCCGAGTTCTGTGGCAGCGATCATCATGCCTGGCGCGGGGGCACCGGGTAGGAGCGTGCCGAGACCATATGCGACAAGGGCGAGCCGAATCGATACCAGCTTGCCGAGCCTCAGCTCCCGGCCCACCAGGCGCTTCAACTGAAAGCCCAGAAGGATGTAGCAGAGCATCTGGACCACAACCGCGGCAGCGAGCCACGGCACACTGGCGTCGGAGAGGACATCGACGGCACCAGGAATGTCATCCGCTGCTCTCGAAACGACCACCAGCACGATGACTGCGAGGAGCAACCCGAAAGCAAGGCGGATCAGCGCTGTCTTTGGGATGGGCGGACCTGCACGCTCCGCCGGATCTGCTCGGTTCGGCTGCTCAAGGTCGGACATCTTGGCCGAGTGTACGCGTCCGAGCTGCTGTGCTCCTGTGGACAAATCGGGGCGCCGCGCGCGGATGACCTTTCAGGTCTGGCGCCACCCCCGAAGCCCCGGTAGGACGAGGCGAACGCCATAGCTCAGTTACGTGGCTGCAGTGCCGCGATGGGAGCAGAGAAGGAGAGAGCGTGACCGTGGGCGTCGGTTCCGCGAAAGTCGATCTGAACCGCGTGTGGCTGAGTCGCCGAGGGGAAGCACATGGCGACGTGTCGGGTGAACGAGCCGTTGGCCGGGATCGAAACGTTCGGGTTTACATCGTTGGGCGCTGCGGCATCTACGGTCGTCTTGACCGAGGTGACAGTGAACGCCACGCCGGCCGTCTCCGTGAGTGTTTGGTCCCAGAACCACGTGTTCGCCTGATCGTGGCACGCAGCAGTGGGAGCCGTCGCGGCACCGCTGAAGGGCACAGGGTTCGGAACGTTGACAACCTTGATATTGGCGGTCAGCGAAGAGTCTGGCGCACCAACAGCGGCCGTTGCGGGAGTTCGCTGTCCCGTCGTCGGCGCGGTGCCAGCAGCGCCGCCGCACGCGGAGAGACCTGCAACGCAGGTCAGGACGATCGTCCACAGTGCAGTTCTGCCTTCCAGGACGATTGCGTCTCCTTCTCGCTCCTCGCTCGGAGGAAAGGGGGGTTGGCGGGCAGTCCCACCGAGCCCGGCCGATTATCGGCCCTCAGAAGGACTGTTGTCACCGACGCTATTGACTCATGGTGTCGACCCTCACGCCGTCCACTCTTTCTTCACGAACTTGGCTCTCGCCACTCCAGCATCTGCGTTCCGAAAATAGTTACTAGAAGTCATCGCTCTCCTTTCGAACCCGGCCGGGATGGAACTCCACCCCGGCCACCATTTGTCGAAGCGACCAAGAGATATAGGAAGAGGAAATGAAGAGACTGCAGGACTGGGCGCTGAGAAGTTACGTCGCCCTCAAGTCACACGACGATGAGGGCCAGGGGCTCGCGGAGTATGGCCTAATCCTTGCCCTTATCGCCGTGGTTTGCATCGGCGCGCTGACGGCTATGGGCACCGGGATCAACACCAAGCTCGGGGCGATCAACGGCGCGCTCTAGGCGTTCACGTCGCGAGGGAAGTCAAGATCCCTGACGCATGACGCTGGCCGAGGAGCGGTCCGGCGTCATGCGCCTGCCTGGCTCGACCTCATCGCGCCATGCAGTTCCGTGGTCAGCGAGTGGACTTCCTGGGTGAGTTCGAGCAGCTGCCGTGAGATTGTGAGGAGCTCCTCGTTTTGCCTCTCCTCGTCCTGGACGAGCTGCCACTGGTGGTCAGCGAGGACCTGGCGCCGAACGTCGGCACGGTTCTGACTTATCATCACGAAGGTGCTTAAGAAGATCGCTTCCAGCGAGACGATCATCGTCAGCAGGCCATAGGGGAAGGGGTCGTCAAAGGGTAGGCCGTCGGTGAGGAGCCAATAGGCGAACAGACAGATGTGGAGATAGACGAACCACATCGAGCCCGCGAACCAGGTGATGCCGTCAGCGGCTCGATTCTGGACGCTCGCCGCCCGCTCTTCGCCCAATCTGATGAGGTGAGGATGGATGGTCTTCTGAGACGCCCGGCTGAGGCTCATGCCCTGCACTCCCTGGGTTAAAGCTGGGGCTAATCTACAAGACTGACGCCGCTGATTCGTGGGAGACGAGCGCCGGCCTGGCCGCGAATGACCCTACAGGTCTGACCGCCGACACTGGTCGTTGGTGAATGAAGCGCTGTTCGACGCCATCAACGGGCTCGCCGGTCAGGCCAGTGGGGTCGATGAGGCAGCGCGGTTCTTCGCCAGAGATGGGCTGTATGTTCTGGGGTCTCTCGCCCTCGCCCTGGGAGTGGTAGAGGCAGCTCGGCGGTTCCGCCGGGCCGCTCAGATAGCGACGGCTACAGCCGTTGCGGCGGTGCTTGCCTTTGGGCTCCTGTTCCTCTTGGGATCGCTGGTGAGTGAGGCTCGACCGTTTGTCTCCGACCCTGACGCGAGGAAACTCATTTCCCATGCCGCCGACAATGGCTTCCCGTCCGACCACGCTACGGCCGCAGCAACCATCGCGGGAGTGGCGTCGCTCGCCTGGCCCCGTTGGTCTCCGGCGTTGGTCATGCTCGCCTTCCTCGTTGGCTTCGCCCGGGTGTTGGTGGGTGTTCATTATCCGGGAGACGTGTTGGTTGGCTGGGCCATTGGAGCGCTCGCGGTGGGTCTCGCCTGGTTGGCGGAAACGGTGGCCCTTCGACGGGGTTGGAGTGAAAGCGACAGCGCTGTGACTCGTTAGGGCTTCGCCAAGGCGGACCAAGCTGGCGAGCGTGTGCTCACGACACGGTTAAGCCACCCTGCCAGGACTCGGGCGGCAGGGCGCGACGCGGATTGCGGCGAATCCCCGTCACTGACCGCTCTGACCTTGCTGGTGGGCCCAGGTTTAGCATCCTCTTGTGCTGGTTCTCGCGGTGACGTTCCTGGCCATCGCTACGGCGTTCTTGGCGCTCGCTTGGTGGCTGACTCCCTACCTGCTGGTGCCGTGTCTCGTAGCCGCTGGACTCGCGATCGCCGCAGGGCACGCTCGAATGCGCTAGGAAGAAGTCGACCCGGCGCTGCGCCGCTCGCGGATGCGGTCGATGAATAATCTGAGGAACCGGCGCGCCCCACCGGGCCTCGACTCCTTCGGGTGCTGTGCGAGGGTCCGCAGCCTCGCACAGCACCACCATCGCTCGGACATGCGGTGGAGCCAGTCGACCGAGCTATCGAGGGAGACTGCGCCCGGGCTCTTTGCCGAACCCTGCGGGGGCATCGGAAAGGCTCTTGATCTATGATGCTCCGGGCACAGCTAGAGCATCGCCATGCCATACGTCCGAATAACGATTGCGAGACCATTGAAGGGCGCTGAGGAGCGGCTCGAGGAAGTGCTGCGTAAGCTGACAACCCTCACCGAAGGTCAGGACGGATACCTCTCTGGCTGGGTGCTCCGGCCGCATGATGGCAGCGAAGAAATCGCGCGCATTGCCATCTACGTGGACGAGCACGCGGCGGAGCGAGTCCTCGCCAACGACACGTTGATGGCCCTGAGGTCGGAGGTGAGCCGTCTCGCGGCACCCGGTCACGAAGAGCGCGCCTTCTTCACGATTTGAGCTAAACTGTCGCCTCGACGGTTACTATTCGCGGAGTCTTTCTACGAACCGCTGGAGACGGCGTTTTGACTGAGCGTGCCTGGTACCTGCGGGCCTACGTCTACCTTGCAGTCCTCACAGGCGTAGGACTGGTCGGGATTGGCATCGCGACACAAGCTGCGGTCGGTCTTGGGTTCGCATTCGGAAAAGAGTACGTGGCGGGGGACATGCCGGGCGTGACCTACACTCCGTCGCGTTGCAACGACTATTTCGAGTACTTCCCCGAAGCGAAGAGCTGCGAGTCGGCCGCCGTCAATCATCACTTCGATGAGATCTGGCGGAATGGCGACGTCGCACTCCTGGGTGGGCTGGTCGTGGTGGGGACCCATCTCTTCCTTCGGCGTCGGTGGATCCACGAGGAACGCGCAGACTCGCTGCCCCGGCGAGCGTTCTGGGTGCTGGGCGCTGCGGCATCAGGCCTCGGGGCCGCCGCGCTGCTGGGCGTGTCTCTGGCGAGCGTATTCTTAGGAGTTACGGGGCACGTGCTCCAGTACATTCCCGCCGGGATCGTCGCAGGGCTCTGCTGTCTGGCGTTCATACGCCCCGGCCTTAACAGCCTCCGTGCGATCGCCCGAGAGACTCCCAGTTGATCAGAAGCAGATGCGAGACCTTGTCGTGACGCCGGGCAGACCCGACTTGGGAGTCTGCGCCGCGTCCGCGAGTGAGACTGAGAGGCAGCCCCCGGGCCCGGGACCAAGCCTTCCGAGACTACCGTGATCGTGATCGTTTCACTCCACCCTAGGGATTGTGTACACCCGGATGGAGTGTTTGTATTCTTGGCGTTCCGCAAGCGTCTCTCTCAGTCCAGCCGGCCCGCTTCACGCAGGTTTCGGACCTCTCGAGCCATTCACGCAACGCCTCCAGACTCTGCGCTGCGCGGAGCGTGAGGGCAGAAGAGGTCACGTTCCAGGCCTCGCGCGCCGCTGGGCGCCGTTCGGTTTCGCAACGCACAGCATCGCCGTCTCCACGAGGCGCTCGCTGCCCGCTCGATGGTCCGCAACGGTCGCGAGGACGGACGCGACAAGCTCGTCCCTTCACCGAACCATGACGAATCTTGGGCATGACTGTGCGAGAGTGGAAGCGCAGCTGATGAGCCTGAGGGGTAGCCAATGCCAGCAGCCGGGACGATGGAAACCCCTGGCCTCTCGAAACGTAATGGCGAGGTGGAGGCGCCCCGCGGGCTCAATCTGTCTCCTCCGTCCGGGAGCGTGTTCGGGATGCTTGGGCCCAACGGTTCCGACAAGACGACGACGCTGAGCATCCTCGCCGGGCTGCGCCCATTCGCCCGCATCTCTACTCATCGTGCATTCAGGTGGGACCGCGATGCTTCCTCGCAGTGAATGGAACCGAGGCAAGGTCATGAAGCTTCGAAAGTGTGTTCTCACCGCCGCGGGCGGGCTGGCGTTGTTAGGCGCCGCGGCTGCCATGGCATGCAGCGGGTCGGGCGGTGGAGCAGAAGGTGGGGGTGAAGTCGCGCTCGTTTCGGTAACCGACCCGGCGACCAAACTCGTCTTCAAGTACCCGGCGACGTGGACCCGAACGAGCGAGAGCCCACTGACGTTCAGCGGCCAGGATGAGTACATCAGCGTCGAGGTCCGACCACTTTCCGGCGGCGATGTACTCGCCGCAGCGAAGGCCGATGAGGCTGCGGTCAAAGCCTTGGCGCTCAACTACAAGCCGGTGAGCGTGGCGGTGTCGACAGAGGTCAAGGATTCGGCTGTCACCAGCTACGAGTGGGACCTCGCCAAGAGCGCCGTGACCGGTAAGCCCGTCCACGAGCGGGCGGACCGGTACTATATCAACCTCGGCAATGGGCAGATTGCCATCCTCACGGGGAGTTCGCCGGCGGCACGCTTCGACCGCGAGCAGGTGCGCGACATCGCGCTGACCGTCCAGGTGTCGAAGTGACCTCGCTCGAGCAGGGAATCCCGGCGATCGAGCTCCACGACGTCTTCAAGGTTTACAAAGAAGGCCCGATCGAGACCGTGGCCCTACGCGGTGTTTCGCTAAAGGTAGCGACGGGTGAGAACGTCGCGCTCTGTGGGCCGTCGGGTTGCGGGAAGTCCACCCTCCTGAACCTGGTGGCCGGCCTGACGCTGCCCACGGCCGGACGCATCAGGGTCGCCGGGGTGGAGATCGGGGGCCAGACAGAAGCAGAACGTGCGGCCCTGCGCCGGGAAACGGTCGGCCTGGTCTTCCAGTCGGACAACCTCTTTCCCCGGCTGACCGTGCTCGAGAACGTTCAGCTCCCTGCCCGGCTGGCTGGACGCTCCAATGCGCGGCAACTCGCGGCCACCGCTTTGGAGAGTGTCGATGTGGGAAGCCTGGGTAGCCGCTACCCGGCGCAACTCTCCGGTGGCGAGCGCCAGCGTGTAGCTATCGCTGCGGCGATTGTGCTCCTTCCTCCCGTGCTTCTGGCCGACGAGGTGACCGGAGAATTGGACAGCAGAACCGGCCAAGTCGTCCTTGACCTGCTCTCCCGGCTGAACCGCGAGCGTGGCCTGACGATCTTCGCAGTCACGCACAACCTCACTGCCGCGGCCAGCGCGGACCGCATAGTCAACATGCGGGATGGCGCGATCCGGGAACTGGAGATGGCGGAGTGACCACCACCCAGGAGCTGAACCAAGGCGGCGAGCAGTTCGCCATCGAAGCTACCGAAGTGTCCCGCAACTTCGGGCGGTTCCAGGCACTGCAAAACATCGATCTCGCCGTTCGCAAGGGCGAGCAGGTGGCGATCATGGGTCCGAGCGGGTGCGGCAAGACGACGCTGCTGAACATCCTCGGCGGCATTGATCGTCCCGACAGCGGGCAGGTGCGGGTCGCAGGAGAGAAGATCGTCTACCGCGATAAGGACCTGACGCGACTGCACCGCACAGCGGTCGGATTCGTGTTTCAGGGCTATGGGCTGATCCCCTCGCTCACAGCGGCGGAGAACGTCCAGTTCACGCTGTTGGCGGGCGGCGTTGATGTCGAAACGCGCCAGGTCCGGGCCTTAAATCTCCTTGGCGCCGTCGGGCTGGAAGACTGCGCCGCCCGCTACCCCGAGGAGCTCTCTGGCGGCCAACGCCAGCGGGTGGCAGTCGCGCGCAGCCTGGCGCACTCACCCGCCGTCGTCCTCGCGGACGAGCCAACGGGCAACCTGGATAGGGATACCGGAATGCAGGTCATGGGGGTGCTCAGCCGCGCCTGCGGAGATCGCGGCGCCTCGCTGGTCGTGGTCACGCACGACGATGAAGTGGCCGCCCTTATGCAGCGCATCGTCCACATGAAGGACGGCAGAGTCGTAGTTGGCAACGACCTCCAACTCGCCGAGCGGCTGAGGCCGGCGGGCCGGGTCTCGCCGACCCCGAACCGAGGAGGATCGAGATGAGTGGGACGCTCTTCTACGCCCTTCGCGCAGCGCTGCGCGACCCCAGGCGTTCGCTCTCGGTCACCGCTGCGCTGGCTCTCGCCGTCGGCCTCACGCTCTCCACCGTTCTCTATGTGGCGGCATCGTCACGCTCCCTCACCGAGGCGGCACTTCGCCCGGTCCCTGTCGACCTTGTGGCTCACGGCACGACCGACCGCATGAACCCGGACACAGTTGCCGCGGACTACCGCAGCCAGCCTGGGGTCAAAGTGGCCGAACCGCTGGTCGCAGCCGACGTCACGAGCATCGCTCGAGGCGATGGTACCAAGTCGACGGCCGCTGGCAGGCTGTACGCCACCACGGAGGCCTTCGTCCGCGACTTCCCTTTTGTGACGACGATCGATGGAGCTTTCGACAACAAAGGCGTGCTGATCACTGCCTCAACTGCCAGCCAACTAGGGGTGACAACGGGTGACGCCGTTGTCCTCACCAGTGCCAGTGGCAAGGCGAGCTTCCCTGTCGCCGGTATCTTGGATTCGGCGGCAGCCGAGCCCCTCTTCAGCAGTGGAGACCCAAACTTTGAGGGGGAGTTCGCCGTCGTCCCTGATGTCGTGGTGATGCCTCTCGCCTTGTACCTTCAGTCGCCGGTGGCACTGGTGCCCGGGACGGTGCAGGGCAAGACCCCACTAGACCCGCAGGTGTATGTCCAGATAGACCGGACGCAGTTCTCCTCGGCACCAGCCACGGCCCAGAAGGATGTGCGGAACTTCGCCTTCGGGCTGGAACGCCGCTTCACGGGCCAGGTGAAGATCACCAACAACGACGAACAGGCGCTCAACCGGGCCAAGAGTGATGTCCTCGGCGCGGACGTCATCTTCATCTTCCTTGGCATTCCCGGGGTCGCGGTGGCCGGGTTCCTCGCCTTCGGCGCTACTCAGGTCTTCCACGAAGACAGCCGCCGGGAGATCGCATTACTTCGCGCACGCGGCGCTGCTCCCCGGCAAGTCATGGCGGTGGCTGCCTTCAACGCGACGTTCATCGGTCTCCTTGGAAGCGCTGCCGGGTTTCTGCTCGGCTGGGGCGTTGCGTCAGCTGCAGGCGGCGTTGGCGCTGTCGGTGTTTCCGAAGTCGCCGGGGGCGCGCCAATCGCCCTCGCGGCGGGGCTGTTGCTGACGGCGCTGGCGCTGGTTCTCCCTGTGGTCCTCAGCCTTCGCCACGAGATCACAGCTGAACGGCGGCGGATCATTCGATCGGCCGCGGCGCCGGTCTGGCAGCGCTACTGGGTGGACATCCTGGCGCTCGGCCTGGCGGGACTCTTCTTCTTCGTTACCTACCTCACCGGCGGGTTCAAGCCTGCGAACGCCGAAGGCCAAAGCATTTCGCTCGCCTTCTACGTTTTCCTCGGGCCGCTGTTCCTGTGGTTGGGGCTGACACTGCTTGTGCAACGGCTACTTGGCCGGCTGCTCCCGCGGGTCCTGCTCGGTTCGGGCCGAGTCCTGCGACTACGAGGTTTCGGGGCGGCCGCTACCCACGACCTTATCCGGCGCCCGGCCGTCGCGACGACGACGACCACGGTGATGGCCCTCATCGTCGGGTTCGCCCTCAGTGTGATCGCCTTCACGACCACCTATCAGCGCGAGAGAACTCGAGACAGCCAATACGTCGTCGGTTCGGACATCCGCGTGACCCTCTCCAGTGCGGGAAGCGGGCCCGCCGATGCGATCGAGCCCGTCCTGCTACAAACGGGAGTGACCAGCGTCAGCGGATTCATGCGCGAGACCAATGCGCTCATCGGTGCACAGCGGCAGACGGTGTACGGCATCGACGTGCCCTCGTTCCGACAAACCGCGTTTCTGCCGGACTCGTTCTTCGCCAACGCGAGCGCTTCGGCCACGCTCGATGCCCTGGCCAACACACCGAACGGGGTGCTCGTTTCGAGAGACGAGGTGGCGAAGTTCAACATCCTGATGGGAGATTCGCTCATAGTTCGTCTTCCCGTGGCCGGTGGCGGCGCAGGCTACACGGAGTTGAACCTGCAGGTCGTCGGCACTGTGAACTACTTCCCCACCTCCTCGCAGGACTCCGACTTCATCGTCAACCGGGCGGCGATGGCACCGGCCCGCCCGACGCTTCTTAGCGATGTCTATCTCCTGAAGACTTCGTTCGACGCCGGCCGACTCGCGCAGGTCAGTGACGCCATCCGGCGCGCCATTCCTGCCCGTGCGGTCGCCAGGGTCGAGGACCTCGGCACCGCGACCAAGCTCGATTCCTCCAGCCTCACGAGCCTTAATGTGAACGGCCTTGGAGCGATAGAACGCTGGTACGGCTATGCGTTCGCGGCTGGGGCAATCCTCATCTTCGTCTTCACACTGATGGCTCAACGGCGCAAGGAGTACAGCACCATGCGTGCCCTCGGCGCGTCTCTCGGCCAAGTGCGGCGCATGCTCGCCATCCAAGCCGCCGCGGTCACCGCTATCGGCATGGTGGTCGGCGTCGTTGTCGGGATGGTCATGGCCTACGTGCTCGTCAAGTTGCTGGCCATCATCTTCATCATCCCGGCCTCTACCGCGGTGTTCGTCTCAGGGGGAACCTGGCTGCTCCTCGGTGGCGCTGCCCTCGGTGGGGTAGCGGCGATGGCCGTGGCCTCGCTGGTGCTCGGCCGGTCCCAGATCGCCTCAGTGCTGCGGGAGGAGTAGTCGGAAGGGCCAATACTTGACTCCAGCCGTCGTACCGCTGAAGGCGTACTCCTCCAGCGGGGCCCTCCCCGGCCGTGATCTATTCGCCTTGGGGATGCTCACGCCCGGCTCCCGCAAACCACTGGCGCTGCGCATCGTACTCTCCGCGGGTAGCTTCCATGGCCTTGAGAGCGTCGATGAGCGCCACCTTCGCGGCTGCCTCAGGGGTCAGAGCGAGCGTGACGGAGATTGACTTTTCGTAGGTTGCGCCGTCGCCGAGAGGGCTCCCGGTCGAGTTCGTCGCACCGGCCGTACCGCCATCCAGGGCGTCGGTGGTTCTGCGCTTCTCCCGTTCGTCTCGGTTCGGTCGAAGTGATGTGTCTGCGCTTCTCCCGTCGAGCCTATAAGGTTGAGGACAACCCGCAGCTGTGAACCCGGGAATGATTGGCGAGAAGGTCCAGCACTACCAAGGAAAGACCACCGACCTGACCGTCTTGAAAGGTCAGATAGAACAGTACCTGCAGGCCGAAGGCTTCAAGGTGCAATCATCGGCACCCAGTCCCCACGGCGTTCTGATTCAGGGCCAGAAAGGCGGCTTCCTCAGCGCGATCATCGCCGCCGACCGGGCCTTCAATATCCTCATCGATGGAGAGCCGGCCAACTTCACGGTTCGTGTGGGAATCGGAAAGTGGCTCGAGCACCTCGGAGTCACCGCCGTGGAGACGCTCCTACTCTCCGCAGTCTTTATCCTCGTGGACGTTCCGGAGACCCTGTGGAATTTCCACGTCGAGAACAACATCGTGAAAAAGATCGATGCATTCGTGGGCTAGCACGGCCGGTGGTTAGTCAGCGAGTTCACCACCGCCCGCCTCGTGGCGCTGGTAGCGCGCCTCTTCAGCTCGCTTCGGAGCACGCCGTTAGCGGCCAGCCTGCAGTTTCGCGACTCACCTGGGGCTTACGGCCGCCTCTCCATCTGGCACGTCCTTATGCTTTACCAGGCCGGGCATAGCATCCAGAGCGGGGCCCATGACAGTGAGCAGCGCCCCGCCATCGGGCACAGGCCGCGAACGTGCGCAGGCGTACCAGGTCCTCTATGCCTCTTTCGAAGGGCGCGTAGCCGCCGGCGCGCTCGATGGCTTGGTCCTTGTCATCATCGCCTCCCTGTTCGTCTCCGCAGGGTCGCTGGTCGTGCTCTTCTCCTCGGACTTCGAAAGGGTCGACGCATCGGCGACGGCGATTAACTTCTTCTGGGTCTGCATCGTCTCCATCATCCCGGCGTACTTCCTCTATTTCTTCATCGGTCTCGCCTGGAAGGGACAGACGATCGGCGCCGCAGTCATGCAGATCATGGTGATCCGACTCGGACGGGCAGCCGCTGGGCGTACTAGGTGCCGCGGCACGGGTGACCGGGCTGCTGTTCTACGTGCTCGTGATCCTAGTTGGAGCCGGGCTTGCCTACACCCTTCGCGACTCGACCCTCGGTGCTGCCAGCGCGATCGCAGGAGCGTCCCTCCTGGCAACGCTGGGGTTCCTCTGGGCGGCCTTCGACGGGCACCGGCGCACGCTCCACGACCGCCTTGCCGGCACCATCGTCGTCCGTGTTGCCTAGAATTAGGCGTCCTTGTGGATGACACAAGACCGTCGGCCCGCGGTACCGGCGGAGGGCAGCTCGTTGCTTAGGCTGCTCGGTGTGTGCGCATCACAAGACGCCAGCTCCGGGAGGCAACACCGCCCGGCACCGCTGATCAGAGGCCCAAGCTGGAAAGCCACGCTAACCGGTCATGGCAGGCGCCTGTGCGGCGGCGGCAGCGCACCCTCTCTGAGCCCCAGATAAAGGCCCTCTAATGTTTCCGCCCTTGGTCACCGGTATGCTCACCCCGATCGAGAGCCTGCTCGGTCTCCGCGACCGTAGTGCCGCCGGGCGCCCAAGCCACCAGAGCTTCAGAGAGGGAAACATGCCAGCGGCAAGCGGTGTGGGTCTCAGCAACAACGGAGCACTAGAGCGGGATGCGCCTGTAGTCGAAGCCAGGGGCCTCGTCAAGCATTACGGCACTACCGTCGCCGTGGCGGGGGTCGATCTCGTTGTCGAGAAGGGCTCGGTTTTCGGGGTGCTCGGGCCGAATGGTTCGGGCAAGTCGACCACCGTCCGTCTGCTCTTGGGCCTCGTTCGACCTGACCGGGGTACGATTCAACTGTTCGGCGAACCGCTCAGCAAGCGAGGCGCCGACTTGTTGCCCCGCGTAGGCTCGGTGGTTGAGACGCCTTCATTCGTTCCCTACTTGTCTGGGCGCGACAACCTGCGGCTCATGGACCGTTATACGCCTCGGGCGGGCGAGGCCGGCGTGGAGCAGGCACTCCGTCGCGTGCATCTCGAGGACGCTGCCCACCGTAGGTTCAAGACGTACTCGTTGGGAATGAAGCAACGCCTCGGGATCGCGTTCGCCATTCTCCGCGGACCTGAATTGATCATTCTGGACGAGCCGACGAATGGACTGGACCCTCAGGGCACGCGGGAGGTGCGCGAACTCATTCCGCAGCTAGCCGCTGAGGGCCGGACGATCGTGCTCTGCAGCCACCTTCTGCATGAAGTCGAGCAGGTCTGCGACAGGGTGGCCATATTCGGCGCAGGGCGGATCGTCGCGGAGGGGCGCACGGCCGACATCATCGCCCGGCGGGCAGAGTTAGAAGTTCGCATCCCAGAGATCGACGCCGCCGAACTCGCCCTCCGAGAGTCCCCGTGGGGCCAATCGCTCCGACGTGAGGACGGCGCCCTCTACGTTTCCGGCCCCGGCAGCGAGGGGCGAAGCGTGAATCGTTTCCTTGTGGAACGCGGACTCTTCGCCGACGTGCTGCGACCTGTCCACCAGTCACTCGAGGAAGCGTTCTTCGAACTTACCGCGGAGGGCGCGACGTGAGCTCGGGGTTGAACACGGAGCTGGAAAGACTTCGAAACGCAGTAGCGGCGGAAGTCTTCAAGGTCGTCCGCCGCCGCATGACCTATATCCTCCTCCTCGCCCTGGCACTGCTTGTTTCGATCTTTTACCTGCTGCTCTGGCTGCGCATTCGCGAAGGACCCGGCCGGCGGCGGAACGCGCTGGAGGACTGGCTGGCGCTGAAGACTGCGATCTCGTTCTTCAATGTCACGCCCTACGGCCTGGCCCTCGAACGGCTCTTCGCAACGGTGGTTTGCGTGGTCTTCGCCGGTACCATGATGGGCAACGAGTTCGATTGGCGGACTGTCGGCCCGACGATGGGCCAGGGCGTGCGACGTTGGCACTTCCTGTTCTCAAAGACGGTCATCAGCGTTGGATTCACGGTCGTTGCGGTCGTCTTCGGGTTCCTGGTGGCTGGGGCCGCCAGCGCTTGGTTCACCAGCCTGTACGGCTTGTCATACGGATCGTTCGGGCCGGAGAGATTCGGGGAAGCGGTTGCAAGCGTGAGCCGCACCGTGTTCGTGATCGTGCCGTTTGTGTTGCTGTCAATCCTCTGCGCCACCGTCTGGCGGTCAGCTGGACTCGCAGTCGGGACCGCCCTGGCCGTGTATTTCATGGAGGGCATCTTTACCGGGTTGCTCTCAAATGCGACTGGCTGGGTTTCGCATATCCCCGACGCCCTTCTGAACATCAACAACGACTCGATCATGAGTTTGAACGGGACGATACCGGGGGAAGGCGCCGGGCCGCTCCTCTCCGGTTCGGGCGGCGAACCCATCTGGCGTGCATGGCTCGTGATCCTGGCATGGGCAGCAGGTTTTCTGGTACTCGCCTTCGGGACGTTTCAGCGTCGCGACATTCAGGAGTAGCTCTGGGGCAGGTTCAGAACGCGAGCACATGGGGCCTGACCGATGTGAGTCCCGCCAGCGCAGCCATCGCCCCTTTTGAGCGGCGCCCGGGCTGATTCGCATCGCCGGAACGGGTCAAACCTTTGCTACGCTGTCGCGACGAGTAGCATGCTCGGCGCATGACGCCGCGGTGCCCCAACGAACTCCGGGTTTCTGCGGAGCGGACCCAGGAGGATAGGCGATCAGGCGCTCTCTAATGTTTACCTGCGCTGTGTGTGCTGAGATCGAGTCGTGCGCATCCTCCTCATCGAAGACGAAGCGGGCTGGGCTACGTCGATTAAGCGATTGCTGTACGAACAGAAGCACAGCGTCGACTGGGTGCGTGACGGCGCGGCGGGTCTGGCACGAGTGGCCAGCAACGGCTACGACCTCATCGTCCTCGAAGCGACGTTGCCGTCCCTTGACGGCTGCGCGATCGCCCGATGCCTGCGGGCCGTGGGGGACACAACGCCGATCATGATGCTGGGCCCGGGGGATGACATCGCCGATCGCCTCGAGGGTCTTGACGCCGGTGCTGACGATTACCTTGTCAAACCGTTCGCGCCCACGGAGTTCCTGGCAAGAGTGCGCGCGCTTTCAAGGCGCAGACGGCCAACGAAACGGTAACTCCGGCTCCGCCCGCGGAAAGCGAGACAAGCCCGGCACGAGCTCACCGATCGAGGTCTAACCAACAGTCTTCGTCTTCCGTATTTCGTCCCACGGGCAGTCGCTCGACCTCAAACTCGAGGGTAGACTTGGCCCTTCGGCACGGTCGGAGTGACGGTGACTATCTTCGGCCCGAGCGCCCGGATACCGTCGAACCTGGCGAAACGGCGCCTGTGGCCCCGCCACCCCGCCCGGCGAAGGTCCAACCTGACCGTTCCTTGACTCTAAGCCCGAGAAGCCACGTTTTCACATTTCGTTCTCATCTGACTCAAAGAAACACGGTGAACACTGACTATGGCTCCCGAAGCGGAGAGCACGCAACGAGGAGAATCTATCATGTCCCTCACGGACACCGTTCGCCGCCGGCTCGTCATCGGAGGCACCGTCCTCGCACTTCTGACGATGGCCGGCGCAGTCACGACCATTGCGACTCGCACGACTTCGGCGCAAACGCCGCCGACACCGACCGCTCCGGCAGGCGGCAAGTTCGGCAGCAATGAGGATCCAACTCACGAACAGAACGAGTCCGCAGAGCACGAAGCAGCCGAAGACTCCGGGACGGGACATCGCGGAGGCATGGGCAGCAACGAGGACGCCGCCCACGAAAAGGGCGAGTCGGCGGAACGCGAAGCGGCCGAGAACGCTCGGGGTACCGCCCCCACGAAACCGGGTAGCTCTACCCCAGCCCAGTAGGGCTAACGCTCCGCCCTGAACTTGGGCAGAGCCGTCGCGGCGACGGCCCTGCCCAACGTCCGCCATTGGCCCGGGACCGTGACCTGCGACGGATGCAAGTGGGTTGCGCGGCTCGGCGTCCCGTAGCCAGCTGCGTCGCCGGAGCGATAGTGCAGTCCAGAGGTTGAGAAGCGAAGTCAGCATTCGTCCCAGGACCGACGTCCGGCCTGCTGCCGCGGGAGGGCGGCGCTTGCCTGCAGTTGTACCTGCTACCGCCCAAGATGAAGTGGACTGCTTGGTCTTAAGCGACGAGGAGAACCGATGGCCCTGGTTGAACGCTGGTGCGACTTCGGCCGATCCTGGGCCGTCCTCCCATTGATGCTCGTGCTTGTCGCCTTGGCTTCGGCCGCTTGCGGCAATGACGATCGAGCAACTCCGACAGCTGTGCCAACGGCCCTAGATGCCTCGACAGCGAGCCTGTCGCCGAGCGATGCCAAATCGTACGTGAAGACAGTGTGCATCGCATTCGGCGTGTACTTCCAACAAGCTTTGGATGCGGCGACGGCCGACCCATCTATTCTCAACGATCCGCAAAGGATCGCCGCCGTCGCCGTTCCGGCCCTAAGCAAGTTCTCGGATGATCTGGGCAAAGTGACGCTACCTAAGGAGATTCAGAATTACCATCAAGCGATTCTCCAAGCGATCGGGGATCTAGTCCGCAGGTTGAACAATGGGCAGGTCCGGTCGGAGCAAGAGCTGATCGACGTGTTCCGCCGCGCCCAGGGAGGCCAAGACATCCAAGCCACCCTAGCGCTGGCGGCGAAAGACGTGTCGGACTGCCAAGCGAACCCCTTCGTGGCCACTTTGTTCGAAGGTCAAAGAGCGGGAGGTTCTTCTCGTTAGATCTGGACACCGAGACTTCCGGGAGCTGGAAGTTCGTCAGTCAGAGCACTTGGACCGGTATGACTGCCCCCGCTTGGATGGTCATTCGGCGAGTGACCATCCAAGCGGGCCGGCTGAGGGGTTCTCACGGCGATGGCTTCGGGGAAGGGCCAGAAGATGGCGATTGACTCGGCGGCGGTGTCGAGGGGGCTTGAATCGGTGGGAGTTCCTTGGGCACGGGGTGGCCAGAGAAGGTCTCATCGACGTGTTGCAGCATTCGTTGAGCGAGTCTCACGGCGACAGCGACCTTCTGGGTGCCCTCGAGACCCGTCTCAATGACGCCGTGGACGATGCGTCCAGTGCGGAAGCAGACGACGGTGTCGACCGAGCGGCCGAAGTTCTGTTGAATCTCAGTGACGAAGAAGCCGGACGACTGGTCGCCCAAGCCTGAGACTGCGAATTCTACAGGTGGGTCAGCCCCGCCCACGAGCGATGCGCACAACCCGCTGGCGCCGGCTTTTGCGTCCGGTTCATTGATGAACAGGTCGGATTCGGCTGTTACGGAGATCGTCTTGCCGAGGTGCCCGGACGGGTCATCCCAGGTGAAGTAGGCAACGAAGCTGCGGACACGACCCTGGGCATCGAGCTGACGCTTCTTAGCGGCGGGGTCGTCCTGACCGACGACCTGGGCCCACTCGTCGTTGTTAAAGCCTTGGGACTGGACCAGATGAATGCCAGCTGGCAAGTCGGCTTGGCGCAAGGTCATCGATTCGAGATCGTAGTCCGCATCGGCGAGGTCAAGGGGATACGAGGTGCCGTGCCGGGTGAGCAGCACGGTTCCGGCAGAGGCGATCGCGGTCAGAGCGAACAGTGCCAGTCCTGCCATCGGCACCAGGAAACCTGGCAATTGCTTCCGGGATGCCGACGCGGCCTGCGCTTGGGCAGCGGGTTCTCCTGTGAATTCGGATTCTCCTAGCTGTGCGGGAAGCTCGAGCGGCGTGTCGGCGACAGGGACGGCGTGGTTCACGGTGTGTCCCGCATCCTGTCCAAGCGTCGGCTCGGCTGTGGCCGCGGAAGCCGGCTGTTTAGTGGCGATCAGCGTCTGGTCGTAGTCGGCGCGGAGTTGCGGGTCGCCCAGGACGGAGTAGGCGGCATCGAGACGAGCCTGGA
>JBGPOS010000030.1:0-45830 GCA_041488155.1 Tepidiformaceae bacterium | reverse complement strand
TTCGGAATCTCCCGGCTCACCTACACCTCCAACGTGACCATGCCCGGGCTCTTCGTTGGTACGGTGGCTTACTCGGCCCCGGAGCAACACCGGGGACAGGCCGACACGAGATCCGACATATATTCGCTGGGGCTCGTGCTGTTCGAGATGCTCGCCGGTGAGTCTCCGTTCAAGGCTGACACCCCGACTGGCCTGATGCGGCTCCACGAAGAGGCCCCGCCCCCGTTGGAGAAGCTCGCCGGAGTCCCTCAGCAGCTGTTGGACATCGTCGCCTGCTGCCTTGAAAAGGACCCGGGCAAGCGCTATAAGCACCCGCAGGACCTTGTAGCGGCGTTGGATGCGGCGCGCGCGGCGATGGGCGCGGATCCCGCGGAGGCGACGGTGATCGCCGGCCAGGCCGGGGTCGCCGAGACCCGGGTCGAAGCCCGCGAGGCTGGAGAGCCCGTCGCTGCGCCGATGCCGGAGACCCGGGTGGGCGGTGGTTCGGCCGGCCAAGAGTTGCTCGCCGACGCAGGCGCGGCCGGGACCGTCGTGCGGCCCGCAGCCCCGCCTATGGCCGACGGCGGCGATGGAAGGAGAGGCAACCGCCGGCGCTTGCTTATCGCGCTCGGGGGGTTCGCAGGATTCGTCGTCGCGCTGACCGTCGTGCTGCTGCTCCTCGCGAGAGGCGGAGACGACAACCAGAGTTCGCCCGCCGGGGGAGGGGGCGTTGCGGGCGGATCGTCTTCGAACCCGTCACCCCAGACTTCCCCGAGCGCCACCGCTGGCGCGGGGCGGTCACCGACCGCGTCTCCTTCTCCCAACGCCGCGACTGTGTTCCCGGTCGCATCGTTGACGGCCGCGCCAGCCACGCCAACCGCAACGCCCGTACCGCAAACGCCGACGCCAAGGCCTCCGACATCCACCCCGGCGCCACCAACGCCCACGCCAACTCCCATTTTCCCGAAGCAAGTCACCACTGGTGGCTGGGATTTTAACTTCAGGGTGACGAGCAACACCTGCGGGGCGGGCGACCCTGTCGGGACCGTCGTCCCATACACCTACACGCTGCAGGAGATCGGGTCGAACAAGGGGTTCATCAATGACGGAGAAGTGCTGAGGGTTATCGACCAGAAAGGGCTGATCCTGGGGATGGTCACGTTGCATTGGCCGACCATCACCGTCAGCTTCGTCAACGAGTTTCAGGGTTTCGCGACGCTCACGATGTCATTCAGCAGCCCCGACACAGGCGCTGGGGACCTTTCGATCCTGTACTCGGGCTGTTCGATCAGGTACGAGGACCGCTGATGAAGTGAATCACAGGGAAGCCAGAGACATACCAGGACCAGGGGGAGGGAACACATGCCCAGGATAGTCGTCGCAACGGGACCTTCGGCGGGCGAGACGTTCACGCTTGAAGGCGACACGGTCATCGGACGCAATCCGGCTGAATGCCAGGTCGTGCTGGCGGACGATGACCAGGTGAGCCGCCAGCACGCCCGAATCGCCCCGCAGGGCGGGGGCTGGGTTTTGCGTGACCTTGGCAGCGCAAACGGGACGTGGTTGATCGCCAGACGGAGAGATCGGCGGCGTCTCACGAGTGACTATCAGCTCAAGGACGGGGACCAGTTCGAGCTCGGTACGACGCGCGTGACGTTCTCCGCAGCCGGCGAAGGGGTTGCTCGCGCGGCGGCAGCGGCGGGCGCCGGAGGCGGCGGGTCCGAGCGCGCCAGGAGATACGCGGTCCCGATATTGGGCGTCGCCGCTGGCGCGATCCTTTCCGTGATCGTGCTCGTCGTCGGGTTCGTCGGGCCGGGCACGAGCCCCTGCAACGACCGCGCGGCCGCCGACCAGATTCGCCCGTCGACCGTCCAGATCTACGCTCTGGACGACGCAGGGAAGCAGAAGAGTGCGGGCTCCGGGTTCGTTCTCCGAAACGACGGCTACGTCATGACCAACAAACACGTCATCTACGACGAACAGGCGAAGAAGGCGCAGCAGAAGCTCGTGGTCGTGCTAGTGGGGCAGGAGCGCGAGCTGCCGGCGCAAGTCGTTAAGTTCGACGACGTAATTGACCTGGCGCTGATCAAGGCTGAGGGCATCCCCAACCTCAAGCAGATCACCTGGGGGCGCGCCCAGGATCTCAGGGACGGCGATCGCGTCGTCGCTGCCGGGTTCCCGATCCCGTTCGAGCAGGCCGGGCGCACCCTCGGGGCGGTGACGTTCACGTTCGGAGGCCTCTCGGCTCTGCGGGAGTTCCAGGGAGCTCAGTACCTTCAACACAACGCCGATGTGAACCCTGGGAACAGCGGCGGCCCTCTCGTAAACGCTTGCGGCGCGGTCGTAGGGGTGAACTCGGAGGTGGCTTACATCCCCGGACAACCGTCTCGGGCGCCGGGCATCAACTTCGCGATTTCGGCGACTGAGGCGCGGCGCCTCGCCGACCAGTGGCTGCCTCTCCGATAGGTAGGGGCGAGCTATGTCGACGCCTGAAGCGCGGCTGGAACTCTCGGTCGCGGCTCGAAGCGACCAGGGGCGGGTGCGGAACGTGAACCAGGACTTCGCGTACGCCGGGCCGCTCCCGGGGCTTCCAGACTGGCAACTGCTGGTTGTCGCCGACGGGGTCGGTGGTCACCAGGCAGGCGAGTGGGCGAGCCAGAAAGCCGTGGAGACCCTCGTGCAGGATCTTGCCGCGAGGCTGGTGGCAACAGAACCGCTCAAAGCGCTGGCGTGCGCGTTCGAAGCGGCCAATCGCGAGATCTGGAGCGCGGCAGCGAGTCACGCCGCGTTTGCAGGCGCTGCCACGACGGTCGTGGCGGCTCTCAGCCACGGGCGCTCGGCGTGGTGGGGGAACGTCGGCGACAGCCGGCTCTACCTCGTCCGGGGCGGGGCCGCCCAACGCATCACGCGCGACCACTCCTTGGTCGAAGAACAGGTGCGGAGTGGGCGCATGACCCGCGAAGAGGCGGCCACGAGCGACCAGCGGAATGTCATTACGCGGAGCGTGGGCTTCGAAGAGGCAGTTTCTGTCGATTCAGG
Organism: Tepidiformaceae bacterium; assembly: GCA_041488155.1. Lineage (GTDB taxonomy): Bacteria > Chloroflexota > Dehalococcoidia > Tepidiformales > Tepidiformaceae > JBGPOS01. The sequence goes on along the minus strand of JBGPOS010000030.1, from coordinate 42,812 downwards.
CGGGCCAATCGAACTGCGCCGCGACGACGTGCTCGTGCTCTGCTCCGACGGCATACACGGGCTCCTGAGTGATGACGAGATCGCTGACGCGGGCTCCTCCCTGGGGCCTGTGCAATCGGCGGAGCGGATGATTTCGCTTGGGAACGCACGGGGAGGCCCGGACAACCTCACCGCCGTAGTGGGGCGGCTGCGGGAGGCGGACCGTCTCATCGACACCACCCGGTTCGGCGCCTCAGACCGGCTCCGCCACCGGCCAGGCCGGGTGATCGCGTTGACGATCCTGGTCCTCGGGGTGCTAGCGGGCGGCGCCTTCGCGGCACTTCGGACGGTCGGCCCCGGATGGTGGCCGCTCTAGCAGAACAGACAGCCAAAGGAGTTAGCCAATGTCACAGGACACAGTCCAGATAAGGCGAGGGGCCTCGACCTACGCCTACGTCATCATCGCCAACCAGGCCCGAGCCGGGACTATCTTCCAACTCAAGAAAGGACTAACGACGATCGGGCGATCGGGGAGCAACGACATCCGTCTCGACGAACCGTCAGTGTCCTCTGAACACGCGCAGATCCGGTCGGACGGCGAGAAGGAGTTCACGCTGATCGACCTGGGCAGCGCAAATGGTGCGCGGCTGAATGGCCGCCCCGTACAACAGCACATCCTGCGCCACAACGACGTCGTCGAATTGGGCGAGACGAAACTCGTCTTCAAGCGGATCGGATAAGGGGGGCAGCATCATGGATTTCTCAGGAGTAGATGCGGCAGTTCGACTCGTGCTGTTTGCGGCGCTCTTTGCTTCGTTGGCTCTTGTGGCTGCATGGAGTCTTCTCCGGCAGACCAGTGATTCCCGGCTCATCTACCAGGTGCTCATCGCTGCTGGCGCCATCGCGGCGATACCGGCCGTGATCGCGGCTCCAGTAGAAGACGGTACCTGGTTGAACGTGCTCGCCATCGTCGCAGTGGGCGGATGCGCGGCTAGCATCCTTGGGGCGGGCGCGTACGTTGCGCAGGAAGAATCCGCAGCCGTTGGGGGCGGAATCCGTCTGGGACGACCGACTCAGCGTGGGAGCTCGGCTGCGCCCCTCGCGCCGGCATCCGTCACTCGCGTGGGGTCGGCGGAGTCGATGACGGCGGTGAGTTCCTCGCCCATGACGAACGGCGACCAGACTCTGGTCCACAAGGCAGACGAGCAAGCTGCCAGCCGCGTGGCGTTCCTGGTGGAGTATTCCGGTGACGGAACGCCGCACCGTTTGGGCAGCGACACGATCGTCGGACGGAACCGCGAGGCCGGCATCTCGGTCGACGACACGGAGGTGAGCAAGGAGCACGTCCGCGTGAAGTTCGAGAACGAGCGCTTCGTGCTCTACGACCTGGGCTCGACCAACGGCACCCGGCTGCTCCGGGCGGGACGCCGGCGCCGCATTACCTCGCCAACGCTGCTCAACGACAGCGACATCATCATCGTTGGCCAGACGCAACTCGCCTTCCTGGAACTTGAAGGCTGACGCGGTAACAGGGTTCGGCGTCGGGAAGTTCGCCCGCTCAACGCCGAAGGAGGCGGTAGCCAAAGCCGGGTTTGGTCGTCAGCAGGCGCGGATGCTGCGGGTCATCCTCGAGCTCCTTGCGCAACCTGCTGATGACTTTGTGAATGTTGTAATCGCTGACGTCCCCGCCGTATTCGGGCCAGACGCGTGCGGCCAGCTCCTCCTTCGTGACGATGGCATCGGCGCGCTCGTGGAGCAGGAGCAGGGCGAGGTACTCCTTGCGGGTGAGGTTGACCAGCCGCCCGCGAACGCGCACCTCGGCAGAGGCGAGGTCCACGGACAACTCGGACGGCGCGCGCCGGCTCTCCGCAGCGCGAGGGAGCGCCAGCGGTGCAGATTCCATCGCCCATGCGGCGGTCTCGAGATCGGCATCGAACACAAATGTCACGCCGGGAATCGCGACGATGTCGCCGGGATGTAGCGGCTGGGGCTGGTCGAGTCGTGCCCCGTTGAGGTACGTGCCATTTGTGCTGCCGACATCGGCAAGGGAGTACTGGAGGCCTATGAAGCGGACCTCCGCATGCCTTCTGGAGACTCCTTCGATGCCAACGACAATGTCGTTGTCCTGGGAACGGCCGATGGTCGTAGTCGGCCGGTCGAGTTCGAAGACGGAACCAGCAAGTTCTCCTTCTCGGGCGGTTAGGCGAGCTGGCATTACTATCCGTTCCGGGCTCGACTTGTGAGACCTGGAGGGGAAGTTAGCGACCGCCGCGGCCTGACTCAAGTGTCAGGGCCTTGTCAGAGTTGCTGTAGTAGAGTGTCAGCCGTTCGTCAAGCCGGGCCAGCCTTCGCTCTCGATGATGATGGGGAACCAAATCTGGTGAGAGGAAACCCTGAAAATGAAGAATTCACCTCGCGGCCTGTTCGGACTCGGCATTTTCGCGGCGATTGTTGTGGCCGTCGCGATTACGACCGCTACCGCGCTCATCGTCAACGACTCAGGCTCGTCTTCAAGCGGCGGCGGGGGTGGGGGCTCTGTCCTCTCGCACGTGACCGTTTCGCCGCAGGTTCGCCAACAGGCGAACAGCTCGCTGCTCGCGAACGTAGCAGCCGCCGGTTCGGCTCGGATGATCATCGAGGTCGCGCCTCGCCCCTCGGACCGTGCGACGGCGCGAAACGACGAGGTGGCCGCCATCGCCGCCGTCCAGTCGAGGGTGCTGGCGAATCTGTCGGGCAAGATAAGTGACGTCGAGCGCCTGGGAAGCTTCCCGATCATCTTCGCGACGGTCGACGAGGCGGGCCTACGCTCGATTCTGGCGTCCCCCGACGTTGCGAGCGTGATGCAAGATCGCGCGCTCGAAGCCACGGTCACCGACAGCGTCCCGCTCATTGGCGGGCGGACGGTGCACCAGCTGGGGTATACCGGTAAGGGTTGGGCCGTTGCCATCCTCGACACGGGCGTGGAGGCCACTCACCCGTTCTTCACAGGCCGAGTCGTTGTGGAAGCCTGCTTCTCGAGTACGGACGCTGCTTCCGACTCGAAGAGCGTTTGTCCGAACGGCCAGGACCAGCAAGAGGGACCTGGATCCGCTTCCCCCAAGAACTGCCTTGATTGCAAGCACGGCACGCACGTGACCGGCATCGCCGCTGGCGACTACCCGGACGAGCCCGGCGTTGCTCCGGGGGCGAACATCATCGGTGTCCAGGTGTTCAGCAATATCGGCAAGACCGCGAGATCGTGGACCAGCGATCAGATCCGCGGGATGGAGTACGTCTACAGCCTCCGCGACCAGTACAAGATCGCATCCCTCAACATGAGCCTCGGCGGCGGCCGCTATACCAGCCAGGAAGCGTGTGACGCCGACAGCGGTCCGGAGAAAGCCGCAATCGACCGCCTGGTGTCCGTCGGAATCGCCGTGGTTATGTCCTCAGGCAACGAAAGCTATACCGATGCGATGGGCAGCCCAGGGTGCATCTCCAGCGGAATTAGCGTGGGAAACACCACGAAGTCCGATGGGATCAGGGAGTCTTCCAACAGCGCCTCGTTTCTTTCGCTGCTGGCGCCTGGTACCGACATCATCTCCTCGGTCCTGGATGGCCGGTATGGCCGGCTGTCGGGCACCTCGATGGCTTCCCCGCACGTCGCAGGGGCATTCGCCGTGCTTCGCTCAGCTCGGCCTGATGCGACGATACCGCAGTTGCTGCAGGCGCTGCAGGCCACCGGACGCCCAGTTCGTGACACCCGTAACGGCATCGTGAAGCCGCGCATTCAGATCGATGCGGCTTTGAAGGCCCTCGGTACTCAAGGCGGTCAGCCGACGCCGCAACCGCAGCCGTCGCCCCAGCCTCAGCCGTCGCCTCAACCATCGCCGCAGCCGCAGCCTCAGCCGCAGCCCGGTGGCGCTCCTGTCAACGACGACTGGAACAACGCGACAAACGTCACCGGCGCTCAGTTCAAGGATGTGATCGACGTCCGGCGGGCGACGCTCGGTGACGACCCACCCCTCGAGCCCTCGTGGTGGTGCCAGGAGGGAGGCCGCCCAGACAAGACGGTGTGGTATTCGTTCGTCGCGCCCACCGACGGATTCCTCACCATCACCACCTTCGGGAGCAACTATGACACGATCATCTCAGTCTGGCAGGGCTCGCGCGGCCACCCATTCCAGATCGCCTGCGACGACGACTACGGTTGGCCGGCCCAGCTCACGTCGGCAGTCGGCGGTTGGGTCCGGGCGGGCACCGGCATGATGATTGAGGTCGGAGCGTGGGACGACGGCGGGACGCTCTCGTTCCAGGTCGAGTTCGGCACAGGCGGATACCGCACTAGTGCCACGGTGGCCGGGAGCGAAGTGGTGGTGGACTACGGCCCGCCGACGAACTCCCTGAGCTTTGGCCTGGGAGCGCTTCACCGCCAGGCGGTCGATCCAGCCACGCCACCCTGCCCGTCGAAGGGAATCGGTCTGCCAGTTGGGCGGCGTGGCGGCTGCTACGTCGGACCGTCCAACCAGGCTAGCGCGCGGTAACCCGGGCGATGGTGCTTCACGAACGAGAGGCAGAGCCTTTGGGTTCTGCCTCTTGCATTGCTCAGCGCAGGAGCGTGGCTTTCGGACTGGTTCTTCGAAGATAGCGTCGCCGGCGCGTAGATTCGCGCTATCCCGGAATTAGACGACCGGCGTCTCTGTGAGAGGTGTGCTCATGCCCAACCTTCCCGGATTCGGCAATCCTGCGACGATGCCCGATCAGTTCGCCACGCTCATCCATCGCTTGCTCCAGTACTGCGAGTCGGCCGTCGATGGACTGACCGTGGCTCAACTCTGCGACACGGCGGGCGGCCGCACGAATTCGATCGGGTGGGATGTCTGGCACGTGGTGCGCACGGTCGACAACATCGTCCACTTCGTGTTCGAACGAGAACAGCCGGTCTGGCTTCAACACGGCTTCCACGAGCAGTGGGGCCTGCCAAGAGTGGATCAAGGGACTGGCCAGGACCCGAAGGACGCCTACAGCCTCCGCTTTCCAGAACCGGCTGAGTTCAACCGCTACACGAGGGCCGTGGCCGACGCTGTCGTGCCGCGCATAGCGGGCATGAGCCTGGATTACCTTGCGACAGTGCAGTTCATCCGCCCCTGGGGCGAAGTGCCGCGGTTGGAGGCCATCGGCCACGGCCTGATCGGCCATGGGAACGGGCACCTCGGCCGTGCCTCCTACGCTCGCACACTGCTTGGACTGCGCGGGCTCCCCTACTAACGCGCCCGCGCACCCGCCCGTCCGGGCGGTGGCCTTCCCGTCGCCCCGCCGTAGACTAGCCGCGTGATTGACGACGAGTTCGAAGCGAGGCTGGGCGCTTGGCTGCGCGACGAGCAGGCGCTTGGCGAGCTACGGCGAGTGGCACGACACGATCCGGGACGAGTGCTGGTCTCGAAGTTCGAGTCCGGGTTCGCCGCCCGCCTGAACGAAACGATCGCCCGGCTTCCCGAACTGTTCGAACCTGCGCTTGTCGCTCAGGCCTACGATGACGCGGCGAGTAGCGCTCCCTCATCGTCACGGGTGGCTGCCTGGCACATCGCGACTGAAGCGCTGCTGGCGACGTTGAGCGGCAGCCGGGGCCTGTCTTCCGACGAACAGGCGGAGGTGCAGGCGGGCATCGACTCAGTGGCGGCGCTCCTCGATTCGATCCTCTGGACCGCTCCCCTGGCCGGCGACGAGTACGTGCCGCTACCAGGGGAGGTGGAGGCGTACCGCCAGGCTATGCTCCGCCTGGACACTGATCTCGAGCTCTTCACCCGGTTCTATGGCGAGTTCGAGGGCGCATCCGTCGTCAACTACTGTCCGGGCGCGCAGTTCGCGCGGCTGCTGGTGGCGCAGGCCTGGACCATCTGCACCGGAAGCGACCCGCCGACGGCCTGACGAGACGCCCGGCCCTGCCCTGAACGCCTTCTGCCATTCCAGCCTTTCGGCGCGCCTCCGTCTGCTGGCCGCGGCGGCGCCGGGCCAGCCGCGCACGATGCTGAGCCGCTCAGTAGAATCCCGGTCAGGAGGGCCTCAGATGCCGACGATTCACGTCAACCGCGAGGAGAGAGCGGCGCCCGATGCGGGGCGGAACCTCCTCAGCTACCTTCGTTTCGACCTCGGACTGACCGGTTCGAAGTATGGATGCGGGGAAGGTCTTTGCGGCGCCTGCACAGTGCTGGTCGACAACCAGCCCATCCGCTCCTGCATGACCACCGTCGGCGCAGTCGCCGGAGGGTCGGTGACGACCATTGAAGGCCTCGCCCGCGACGGACATCTCCATCCTGTGCAGCAGGCCTTCGTCGATGAAACCGCCATGCAGTGCGGATATTGCATCCCCGGGTTCGTGATGGCATCCGTCGGCCTCCTGAACCGCGAGGCCCACCCCAGTGATGGCCAGATCCGCGAGGCGCTCGCCGAGAACGTCTGCCGGTGTGGGACGTACGTGAGGATTCAGCGAGCTGTTGCCCGGGCAGCCGCGACCATGGCGGAGGTCTCCGGGTGACGGCGCCGGTGGCTTCCAAAGAAGGGCTCGTCATCACCGGCGCGGTGGCGATCGGATTTCCCCCGGCGCGCACCGGCTACGCGGCGGCAGCCTACGGGAACGCCCGGCCAACGGACGCGGAAGCGACCTGGATCGTTGTAGGGCCGGACGGCCGGGCGACTGCGTTCGCCGGCAAGGTTGAATACGGGCAGGGGATCCGCTGGGGCCTCGCGGTAGAAGTGGCTGACGAATTGCGATTGCCTCTCGATGCGGTTGAGGTCGTGCTCGCCGACACCGAACTCGTTCCCTGGGACATGGGAACGTTCGGGAGCCAGTCGACGGCTCGGGTGGGGGTGCAGTTGCGGAAAGCGGCCGCGACGGCGCGCCAGGCGCTGCTCGAACTCGCGGCCGATCGCCTCGACCTGCCGCTCGGGCTGCTCGAAGCACGCGAGGGCCGGGTCGTCTCGCGGGACGACCCGACGCGAGGAGCCTCCTACGGGGAACTCCTCGCAGGAAAGCGAATCGAACGAAAAGTCGACGATGACGTCGCGCTGAACACGGAACCGGACTTCACCGTGATGGGCCGGACCTCGCGCCGCGTCGACGCGGTTTCGCGAGTCACCGGCGAGGCCGTGTACGCCCAGGACGTCTCCGTCCCGGGGATGCTCTTCGCCAAAGTAATTCGGCCCCCTGCCTACGGGGCGGAGCTGGAGGAGTTCAGCGGGGCAGCCGCCGAGCACGCCCCGGGCGTGGTGTGCGTCGTGCGCGATGGTGAGTTGGCGGCAGTTCTTGCAGAAAACGACGAGGCGGCTGAGCTTGGCGCGCGGCTTGTGCAGGCCTCCTGGAGGGAACGCCCCAACCAGCCGGGCCGGTGGGAGATACCCCAACTCCTGCTCGACGGCGCGAGCGAATCGATCACGACGCAGGAAGCAGGCTCGCTCGACGACGGCTTTCGGGCCGCCGCGCACGTCCTGGAGGCGACCTACTTTGTGCCCTACATCTCGAACGCACCGATGGAACCCCGAGCAGCCGTTGCCGCCTGGGACGGTGACCGGCTGACCGTGTGGGCGGGAAGCCAGAGGCCATTCGGTGTGCGCGCGGAACTCGCGCGCCACTTCGGCATCGACGAAGCGCTGGTGCGCGTAATCACCCCCGAAGTGGGCGGTGGCTTTGGCGGCAAGAGCATCTATCCAGTGGCGATCGAGGCGGCGAGGCTCGCGAAGCTGGCTGGCAGGCCGGTGCGCATCGCCTACACGCGCACCGAAGAGACGACCTGGGCAACCTTCCGGCCAGCAGCCCTCATCGAAATCAAGAGCGGCTTTCGCGCCGACGGCACTTTGGTCGCCTGGTCGTTCCGGGCGCATCACGCCGCGAAGAGTCGGCCGATGATCGGCCGCCGCGGCTCGGAGACTCCATACGACGTGCCGAACGCGCTCGTGACGGTCGCTGCATCCGAAGGTCCCCTGCCCGCAGGCTCTTACCGATCGCTCGGGGGTGCGGTGAACCACTTCGCTCGCGAGGTCCATATGGACGAGATTGCCGCGGTGGCCGGAGTTGATCCCGTCGAGCTGCGGCTGCGAAACCTGTCGAACGCCCGCTACCGGAGGGTACTGGAAACGGCCGCGGATCGATTCGGATGGCCGGGCCCGAAGCGAACGGCCGGACGGGGCGCAGGCGTAGCGATCGGCCTCGATGTAGGGAGCTACGCCGCTACCTGTGTGGAACTGGAGGTGCAAGGCTCCGAGGTCAAAGTCGCCCGCGTCTCCGCGGCTCTGGACTGCGGGCTGACAGTGAACCCGGACGGAGCGATCAACCAGATGGAAGGTTCGATCGTGATGGGGCTCGGGACCGCTCTCTACGAGGCGATCGACGTCGAGGGCGGGCGGGTTTTGAACGCGGGCTTCACGCGCTACAGGGTCCCAAGAATCAACAACACGCCTGCGATCGATGTTGCGCTCGTCGGTGACCCGGAAACGCCCTCGACGGGCGCCGGGGAGCCCGGGATCGTCCCGATCGCCGCGGCGATTTCAAACGCTGTGTACCAGGCCACAGGCGAGCGGCACCGGGAGCTCCCGCTGCAGCGCCAGCTCGGGCGAGCCGGGCTCGGCTAGCCGCCGGAACGGCATGCGAGTTGCGCTCGGGGCCAGGGACCACACAGGGTGGGCAGCGCTCGTGGCACTGGGAATCGATGAGGGCAAGGTGCAAGTGGTAGAGCGCCGCCGCCTGCAGCTGATAGACCCGGGCTTGCCGCGGGAGGCCTACCACGCGGCGCAGGGTCTCGGGATGGCAGCGGCGAAGGCACTCATCGAACGAGTGGCGGAGTCGGCGAGCGCCTCGTCGGCTGCCGAGCTGGCGGCAGTGTTGGCTGAGCTACGCGCAGCCGGCCACGAGCCAGTGGCGTTCGCGGTGGGCTCAGCAATGGGGGCCGTGCCCGAATCCCTCGAGAAGATCCTTCGGTCGCACGCTCTGCTCCACGCGGCGGAGGGCGAACTCTACCGCGAAGCCCTGGCCGGGGCCGCAGAAGACGCCGGACTCGAAGTCACGCGCTTCCGGCAGCGTGAGCTGCACGACGTCGCCGCCGTGGCGATCGGCATTCCGGCCGAGCGGTTGCGGGCCGTGTCCGCCGACCTGGGGAGAGCCTTCGGCCCGCCGTGGACGAGCAACCAGAAGGAGGCCGTGATAGCAGCCTGGCTCGCGCTCGCCGGTCGCCCCATCGACTAGTTGGACGGACGCGGAGGCGCAGGCCCGAGAAGCTCGGTGGAGAAGCTTCTCGGCCCCGTATCATGGGTTCGGCCACCTGAAGTGAGCCGTAACGGGAATCGAGACACTTGGACCCGCTCGCAGAAGAAGTCGCCCGCATCGTCGGCCCGGAACATATGCTGCTTGACCGCGACCTCGTGGCGTCGTTCGAGACCGACTGGACACGCCGGTACACCGGTACCGCCAGGTTCGTTGTGCGGCCGCGGGACAGTGCGGAGGTGGCGTCGGTGCTGGCAGCCTGCCAGGGGAGCGGAGCGGCCGTCGTGCCCCAGGGCGGTAACACAGGGTTGGTCGGCGGGGGAGTTCCCCGGGGGGGCGAGGTGCTGCTGAGCCTGTTGCGCCTCGACGACCTCGAGCCCGTAGATGAAGTCGCCAGCGAAGTCACGGTGGGCGCCGGGACGACCCTGGCACGCCTCCAGGAGCACGCGAACGCCGCGGGCCGCGTCTTCGGAGTCGACCTCGCCTCGCGAGACAGCGCCACGATCGGGGGGATGATCGCAACGAACGCTGGCGGGATTCGGGTCCTCCGCTACGGGCCCATGCGCTCGCAAGTGGTGGGCCTTGAAGCGGTCAAAGCGGACGGGACGATCATTCGCCGCTTGCCGGGATTGGCCAAAGACAACACGGGTTACGACTTGCCGGGGTTGCTCGCCGGGAGCGAAGGCACTCTCGCCGTGATCACGCGAGCACGATTGCGACTCCTCCCCCAGTTGCGAGAGCGGGCCACCGCCCTGCTCGCGGTTAGAGACACAGACGCCGCGTTGCGGATTGTGGCCCGCGTACGGGCCCGGTTGCCATCGTTGGAAGCTGCCGAAGTCTTCTTCGCCGAAGGGGTCGACCTCGTCTGCCACCACACCGGGGCCCCGCTGCCGTTCGGTGCGCGCCATCCCGCCTATGTGCTGGTCGAGTGCGCCGCGCAGGAAGACCCCTCCGACGCACTTGCGGCTGCGCTGGGCGATTCCGACGACATTCTCGACAGCGCCTTCGCTCGGGATCGAGCGATGCGTTCGGCGCTCTGGGCCTACCGGGAACGCCACACCGAGTCGATCAGCGCGGTTGGCGTGCCACACAAGCTCGACGTGGCCCTGCCCCTCGGCAAGCTGGCAGCGTTCGAGAGCCGCGTGCGCCAAGCGGTAGCCCGAGCCGCCCCAGGGGCGGTGCCCATCCTCTTTGGACACATCGGCGACGGCAACCTGCACGTCAACGTGCTGGGGTTGGCGGTTGACGACGACCGGGCCACGGACGCGGTGCTTCGATTGGTCGCCGAACTCGGCGGGAGCATCAGCGCGGAGCATGGGATCGGAGTGGCGAAGGTCCGCTGGCTGGCTCTCACGCGCAGCCAGGAAGACATCGCGACGATGGCGGCGGTCAAGGCGGCCTTCGACCCGAGCGGCATCCTGAACCCCGGAGTTATCTTTCCCCGGGCTCTTGGAGCGGGTTGAGACGGTGGGTGCTCGGTCCGCGAGCCAACAACGCGCCGGGGGCGCTCCCGCTCTCGTGAACAAGGCAGTCTTGGCAGCGTCGGCGAACTCGAATAGGATTCGAAGTTAGGACAGCCTGGCGCATAAGGCTCGCACAGGCGGGAGGCCGGCATGACGTACCGGTTGCTGTGGGCAGCGGCCTTGCTCGGGGTGGTGGTCCACCTCACCGGGATCGGCTGGGACGCCTATCTCCACGCGCAGGACTCAACCCTGGCGGGGCGGGAAGGGATCTTCACGCTGTCGAACCCCAGCCATGTGCTCATCATCGTGGGCTTCGGGATCACCGCCTGGTCGGTGATGGCGGTGGGAGTGGTCTGGCTCAACCGCCGAAACTTCGGTGGCGACAATCGCGCAGCCTTCATCCTTCGAACGTCATCGCTGCCGGTGGCCGGGCTCGCCGCCGCGGGAGCCATCTGGCTGACCGCCCTGGCGGAGGACCAGTCGGCCGCAGCCCATGCCCATCTCCACGCGGCGAGCGCCGCCGGTGACGTTGCCCACACGCACGACGCCGGGTCCGGACTCGACACGATCGAACGGGCAGTGTTTTCCCGCACCGGCGCCGCCCCGGACGGTCACTCCCACGACCCTGCCTCGGCGGCTCAATCGACAGCAAGCGGGGAAGGGGCTCCGCACAGTCATGGCACGGAAGTCAAGGCGACCTCGGACCAACTGGTTGCCGCCGCGAACTTTGTGGCGAAGGTCAAGACGGCATCGGCCAGGTACGAGGATGTGCGCGCGGCCATGGCAGCCGGCTACATCCAAATTACGCAGGACCTCCCGAACATCGCCGCTCACTTCATCAACCTGAAGTACAACGCCGACGGCGTACTCATGGACCCGGAGCGTCCCGAAGTGTTGCTTTACACGAAGCGGCTCGACGGCGCGTGGCGATTGGTAGGCTTCATGTTCACCAGCGAAACCGTGAGCGAGACGCCCCCATCGTTCTTCGGCGCCCTGGACGTCTGGCACCGCCACGAAAACCTCTGCTTCACTCCCAACGCGGTCTCGGTGAAGACCAGCGCGGCGGAGTGCATCGGGGGAATCTTCCAGAAGACCACAGTGTGGAACCTGCACGTCTGGACGGCCCCGGGCGCTTCCGGGGTGTTCGCCCATGACTTTGACCCCATCTCGCCCGGAACCTTCCCGCCGGCCACACGACCAGCGGCGCAGGACGCGCTGGTGCGGACTCCCTGACTTTTTGCAAAGCGTTTACGGAAAGCGGAAGGGCGTTTCACAGAGGCGCCCTAAAGTAAGTCTTACAGAGAGGGCGGTCGTGGACATCGTCCCCGCCATTGCTGCGGCCATCCTCTCTCGAAACGGCTTCCAGACACCTCTTCCTGCCTCTCTCCAGTCAAAGAAGCCGCCAACGCAGAACCCCCGAGAAATCGGGGGTTTCGCTTTGTCCCTGGAAGCCCGGGCTACCCCACCGGGGCGGCCACGCGAGAGAGGAAACCCTCGAGCGCGGCGTTGTACTCCTCGGCGGCCTCGTAGTAGACGTTGTGCGGAGCGTCCGGCACGACCCGATACTCGGAGCCGGCCACGAGCTCGTGTAGGCGCTCGCAGTTGGGCACGAGGCGGTCGAGACCACCCACCACGATAAGCATGGGTGAACGGATTGCCTTGACCGACGACGCCAGGCTGCCGCGCTCGGCGACAGTGCGGGGGGCCGGGCTGCGCGGATGACGCAGGGCTTCGAGCCGCGTCGCGGTCGAACGAATGCGGAGATAGCGCTCGTACATTCGAGACTGGTCGGATTTGAAACGGGCCGTGAGCGCGTCGCCGGTCGGCAGGAACAACGTCTCCGGGTCCAACGGCGCGGGCGCAGGCAGAGTCGCGGTGGCATCGAGCGGGACACCCATTCCGGAAGGAATGAGCGCGACGGCCTCAGCCGGGGGCCGGACCGCCCACCGCAACAGGGTGTTCCCGCCCATCGAGTTGCCCGCGAGGATCGGGCGTTGGAGGCCCAGGGCGGCGAGAAAGCCCTCGAGTTCGTCGGCGCGGTCCGGCTCCGGCTCGCCCCGGGGCGAGTTCGAGGAGTGGCCGTGGTTCACGCTGTCGTAGGCGATCACCCGGAAGCGGTCGCGAAACCGTTCGAACTGCTGGAACCACGCTTCGCAACAAGAGCTGTTGCCGTGAAGGAAGACGAGCGGCTGTCCCGCCCCTTCCTCGTCGTAGTAGATGTCCGTCTGACCGACTTCAATCCAGGGCATTGAAAACTCCTGCAGTTCAGCGTGACCACCGGCGCACCTTCCGGGGCGAGGCGATCCTAACATCCCCCCAGCCTGGCAGCCGGGCGGGTTGCCGAAATCGACCGTTACGTGGTCAGCCGGGGCTTCTATACTCACCAGTTCCAGCACCAGAAGTCGGGAAAGGCAGGCCCACGACGTGACGTACGAGAATCTGTTGACGGAGCGGCGAGGAACGCAGGCGGGCATCCTCTGGATCACCCTGAACCGACCCGAGAAGCTCAACGCCCTCAGCATGGCCACCTTCGCAGAACTGGAGGACGTGTTCCGAAATGCGCGCCTCGACCGAACTGTGCGATGCCTTGTCATCACAGGCGCCGGCCGCGGGTTCTGTGCCGGGGCCGATTTCACGGCCGGGGCAGCCGCGCGCCTGAACCGGGCTGGCCAGCCCGAAGCGGAGCGGCCTGCCCTCGACCTCGAAGGGAGCAGGCTCCGGTTCCGGGGCGAGTCCGAGGCCTACATCGCATTGAAGCGCCTCGAAGTGCCCGTCATCGCCTCGATCAACGGCGTCTGCGTCGGCGCCGGGTTCGACATGGTTGCCCACTGCGACCTCGCGGTGGCGTCGACGGCCGCACGCTTCCAGGTGGCTTATGTGAAGCGCGGCCTCTTCGCGGACCTGGGAGGCTTCTGGAGCCTGCCCCGCGTGATCGGCTGGCGCAAGGCAATGGAGATGATGATGACGGGCCGCTTTATGCCGGCCGAGGAAGCGCACGCGGCGGGACTGACCAACTACCTCGTGCCCCCGGAAGAGCTGGAGGCCAAGACCATGGAGCTTGCGCTTGCGGTCGAGGCCGGCCCGCCGATCGCCCAGAAGCTCGGCAAGATGCTCGCGCAGCGCACCGCTCACCTCGATTTCGAATCCGCGCTCGAACTTTCGGGTACGGCCCTGAGCGTCATCGAACCCTCCCAGGACAGGATCGAGGGGACGCGCTCCTTCATCGAGAAGCGCGAGCCTCGCTTCCAGGGCCGCTAAGGTTCAGGCGATGGGCGCAGATTCCCTCAGCATCGGCCGCACTTCTTTGGCGAACAGCTCGATCGATCGCATGACTGCATCGTGCGGGGTCGTGTAACTCTGCATGAACAGCAACACCTCATCGACGCCCGCGTCGGAGAGGTGTTGAAGGACGCGCGTGCAGGTCTCGGGGCTGCCGATGGCTGCACCGCCCGCTGCGACGATGTCTTCCATCGAGGTGTTCTTGAAGGTCTCGAAGTTCTCGGCCGAGTACTTCATGAACCACTCGTACGAACGGGGCGCCTTGCCGTCGATCCAGGGGGCGAAGAGTTCCCGGACCTGGCTGCTGTATGCCCGCATGTCGGGGCCGCGCAGGTCGATGGCTTCCTGGTCGCTCGGCGCGCACAGCGCGGTCACAAAGAGGGCAAAGCGGTTGTTGACGAACTCGCCGATGGGCTTACAGGTCTTTATCTTCTCGCGGTAGAGCTGGACGTAATCGTTGGACTGCCCCTGGCCGATGCCGAACCCGAGGACGCCGAGACCGTTCGCGCCCGCAAACTCGACACTCGCCGGTTGTGTGCAGGCGACCGACATCGGCGGGTGCGGCTTCTGCACCGGATGCGGGATCACCGCGCGCTCCGGGATTTGCAGCGTCGGACTGTCCCAGCTGAAGCTCTTCTGCGTCCACATCTTTGGCAGCACCCGAAGCGACTCTTCCCATTGAGGCCTCGTGTCATCCGGGTCGACGTTGAACGCGGAGAGCTCGGATTCTGAGATAGCCCGTCCGCCACCGAACTCCACTCGCCCGTTCGAAATGAGGTCGAGTGTCGCGATGCGCTCGGCGACGCGCAGGGGGTGGTTGATGCGGAATGGGAGGAGGACGATGCCGTGGCCGAGGCGAATGTTCTGTGTCTTCGCCGCGAGGTAGGCCAGCCAGGTCTCAGGAGCGGAGCTGTAGGAGAAGCGCTCAAGGAAGTGGTGCTCTGTGAACCAGACCGCCCGGTAACCAAGAGAATCAGCCAGTTGCACCTGTTCCAGGCACTCGTCGAAGACCCTCCGAACGCCAGCTTCGCTGGTGTCGTTGGTCTCCAGCTCGTAGATGAGACTGATGTCCACGGCTTGCCCTCCAAAGAGTTTGGCGCCGGTTGGCGTTGCGGTGGATTCTAGCCCTCGCGGCGACGGTTGCCACGGGGCTACTGGGCACCGTCTTCGAAGGCCTACCGGTACCCTGGGAGAACCCGAGGCCGTTGGTTTCGGCGGATATCCGGGGCGTTGCTACAATCACCTGTGCTCCCGTAAGGCGTCAACCGGGAGTCCGCGAGGCGAGGAAGCTGGTCGAGGAGGGCCCGGGTTGAGAGCCACGTGGCGACGGGTTGGGGTCCTGCTGGTCGCCCTAATCGGGGGACTGCTGCCTGGGGCAGCCCTGGCCCACGGTGTCGCCGGCCCGGCGCCGGGCCCGTGGACAGTGTTTACCGGTTGGGAGTTCGACCCGTTCTTCGTCGTGCCCGTCGCGACCGTCGCCCTTCTCTACCTGCGAGGCGTGAGCCGGGTGAATCGGCTCCATCCAAAGTCGCTCTATCCGCGCCAGCGCGTCACCTACTTCTTCCTGGGCCTTGCTGCACTGGTGGTGGCGAACATGTCGCCGCTGGCGCGGTACGACACCGACCTCTTTGCCGCGCATATGGTGCAGCACCTGCTGATCGTCATGGTTGGCACGCCGCTCCTGTTGCTGGGGACGCCGATCACCCTGCTCCTGCGGGCGTCCTCTCCTCAACTTCGGCGCGAAGTACTGTTGCCGATACTTCACAGCCGGGTCTTGAAAGCTGTTTCGTTCCCTGTCCTGGCGTGGATCGTGCTCGCAGCCACCATGTGGACGACCCACTACTCGTCTTTGTTCGATGCGGCGCTCGAAAACGAATGGCTCCACCGGCTCGAACACGGTTGGTACCTCGGCGCCGCCTTCCTCTTCTGGTGGCCGGTGGTTGGCGCCGACCTTTCGCCGTGGCGGCTCAACCATCCGCTGCGCCTGCTCTATGTGTTCCTGCAGATGCCCCAGAACTCGTTCCTTGCCGTCTCAATCTACGATTCGACACGCGTCATCTTTCCCCACTACGCGACCCTCGTGCGCACGTGGGGGCCGGACGCACTCACCGACCAGGAGATGGCGGGCGCGATCATGTGGGTGGCCGGAGACCTTCTGTTCCTGGCGGCCTTCGTCTTGATCGCGGTCGGGTGGGTGCGCCACGATGAGAAAGAGGCGGTCCGCCAGGATCGTGCCATCGCCCGGAGCCGCGCCGCCGCCGCCCGGGCTTCGCCAAAAGTCTAGCGCCGAGCGTTAGTTGAGCCGAAGGCCGCCATCGACGTTGAGCGATTGGCCGGTGATGTTGCGGGCATCGTCGGAGGCGAGAAAAGCAACAGCCTTGCCAATGTCCTCGGGAGTCTGCTCTCGGCGCAGGGGCATGTCGCGGGCGATGAAACGCTCGAGGGGAGACTGGTCGGTGCGGGAAGGCCCGATCGTGCGTTCGAGCTGCTGCCACATGCCGGTGCGGACCAACCCCGGACAGACTGCATTGACGTTGATGTTCTGGGGCCCGAGCGAGAGCGCCAACGACTGGGTGAGGTTGATGGCGCCCGCCTTCGAAGCGCTGTAATGAGGATGCACGCCGCCTCCCTGGCGGCCGGCGATTGAGGCGATGTTGACGATCTTGCCTCCGCCACTGGCGACGAGTTGAGGGACAGCCGCCTCGGTCATCACCCAGATTCCGCGCAGGTTCACCTCGTACACGTTGTCCCAGTCGTCGAGGGTTATCGGGTCGTTCCCGTGGAGCCCGAGCACGCCCGCGTTGTTTACCAGGATGTCGAGCGTCCCGAACGTTGCCAGGGCGAATCCGACTGTCGCAGCGCACGAAGCAGGGTCGGTGACGTCCAATTCGACGACGACTGCCGAACTGCCGCAGTCTGTGATCTCGTCCGCCGTTGCCCGGGCGCTCTCGAGGTCGAGGTCAGCGATGATGACCCTGGCGCCCTCAGCCGCGAGGACCAGCGAGATTCCTCGCCCGATGCCCCGGCCGCCGCCGGTGACAATGGCCACCTTACCTTCGAGACGTCCCATCGCCTGCCTCCCCGTGCTTGACTCGGCCGGAGAATAGCAGGGTCAGCTCGAACTCGCGCTACTTGGTATCGAGCCGCTTGAAGACCGCCCAGTCGATGGTCACATGGTGGAGGACGTTCTGCACAAGTATCCCGGCGGCCGCGACGATACCTCCGGCAACGGCCAGCCAGCCGGTGTCGTTTGCGGCGCCAATGCCGAGCAGGACCGTCCCCGCTCCAGCGATAAGCACACCCAGGAGGGGCGCAGCATGGCCCTCTTCCCTGTCAAATTCCCGCGCGACTTCCTTGAGCGACATATAGTCCCCCCTACCTCTGATGGCGCGGACTCTACCACAAGCGAACCGGCGATGTGCCTGTCCAGATGGATATGCACATCGCCTGGGGCAGGCTCAGTTATACGGGGGAACCCGGCGAGCGGGCGCACTCACGAACAGCCCCTGTCCACCGGCGTGAAGGCGACTACACGGAACGAGCCCGTCGCCTCGCTGAACTCCACGGCGATATCTTCAATGTGCGTGGCGACGTGCCAAACGGGGTCGCCGGGAAACGCTTTACTTGCTCATCGAGTCATGGTGCTTAACATCGCAGGGATGTACCGCCCCTGGCTCTGGCCGGTGCTTTCCCTGATAACGCTCGTTGTTGGAGCCTGCTCCGAGGCGGCCCACTCCCCGGCCGCGCCTTCAGCCGAAACGACGCCGGCCGTGACTCCAGCCAACGACGTCAGTCGCGGCCCATACGCAGTGGGCGAGATGTCGCTCTTGTTGGGCCAGCTGTCCGTCTCGCGTCATCCGGGCGGCACCTTCGTTCGACCACTCGAAGTGTGGTACCCGGCGGACGCCACCAGCGTGACGACTCAACCTCGTGCTACCTACAACCTCCGAGGATGGCTCCCATCGAGAGTCTTTGTAGAGCTCGCGGACGGTGACGCACTTCGAGTGGAGATGGACGCCTATCGGGACATCCCCATCAGCCAACACGGGGGCTTTCCAATCCTCCTCTTCAGCCACGGGTTCGCGGGTTACCGCGACGAAGCATCTTTTCTAACGACCTTCCTGGCCTCCTGGGGGTTCGTCGTGGCCGCGCCGGAGCACCTCGAACGTGACCTCCCAGCGGTCTACGACAACAACGTTGGCGCTCCCGGCATCGATGTCCTCGACCTGGAGGACACCCTTGCTTTGTTGAACCTGGAGAACGGCGCAGATCGGATCTTGAAGGGCCGGCTCGACTTCAGCCGGGTCGCCACGATCGGGCGTTCCGGCGGAGGGGGCGCCGCGATAGCCACGGCGAAGGACGCCGAAATTTCCGCCTTCATCGCCTACGCACCGACTGGACTCCCCAGCGGAGCTCTGCCCGCGAAGCGAGGACTGATCTTCGCTGGCAACGCCGACCACGTGGTAACAGCCGCCGAGACAGAATCGACGTACGAGCGTATGAGCGCACCCCGGCGATTCGTCGCCATCGACGGGGCAGGCGACGCAAGTTTCACGGACATCTGTCCGCTCGCATCGAGCAGCGGCGGGCCGATGAAGATGGCAGCCGACACCGGATTTCCACCACCGGCGCAAGTCGTTGCCCTCTACACAGATGGCTGTGCTCCGCCCGGGGTCGCTCCAGAGGCGGGGTGGCGCGCCATTCGTGGGCTCACGCTGGCTTTCTTGCAAGAAGTGTTGGGCACGGGCCCGGCGAAGTTCCCCGGACCGGGCACAACGCGGTTCGCCACCGTCGGTGTCAGGATCCGCGAGGACGGGAAGCTTTCGAACTAGTCTCGAAGTCAGTGCTCTCGTCTCCGACGGACCCGCGCCTCCGGCGAAGCCACGTCACCACGAGCGAACGAAGCGTGACCGCCGCTAATCCGGCGAGGGCGCCGCCCCCAGTCCAGGCGAGGATGCTCTCGGGCGAGGCCAGGGGGTCGGTGTAGTGGCCCACGTGCAAGAAGACTGCCAAGAGCATGGGCTTAGCATCGCACCTTCTCGGACGAGCGGGTGGCCGGTTGCAGCCGCAGTTGAGACTGAGTATCATCACCGCGATTGATACTCAGTCTCAGGAGGCGTGCGATGTCGATGGGGATCCTCTTGCGAGTGTGGACGCTGGCAGCGGCCGCGCTTGTTCTGCCAGCGATGTCATGCGACGGCAGCAGCAGCGACAGCCGGCCTCAGGTAGTCGCCACAACGATCCAGGTCGGCGCGCTCACGAAGGCCGTTGCGGGCAACAGCGTGAACCTTAAGACGCTCATAGGCGCGGGAGTGGACCCCCATGAATACGAACCCTCGGCAGAAGACGTGGCACGCCTCCACGACGCCAAACTCATCCTTCGCAACGGGGTAGGCCTCGATGCCTTCCTCGACAAGGTGGTCAAAGAGAGCGGGGCAGCGAACGTGGTCACGGTAAGCGATGGCGTACAGCTCCGGCATGGCGATGACGAGACCGGCAAGACTGAGGACGACCCCCACATCTGGCACAACCCGCAGAACGCAAAGATTATGGTCGACAACATCGCGCGCGCCTTGTCGGCCACGTTTCCGGAGTCGGCGACAACGTTCCAGAAGAACGCCGAGGCTTACAAGCAGAAGTTGGACGATGTCGACCAACAGATCAGGAAGCTAATCGACACGTTGCCGAACGAGAACCGCAAGATGGTGACGAACCACGATGCCTTCGGCTACTTCATCGACTATTACGGCCTGAGGTTCGTCGGGGCCGTCATCCCCGGAGTGACCACCTCCTCCGAAGCCTCGGCCAGGCAAGTGGCGGACCTCGAAGACACGATCCGCAGGGAGGGGGTCAAGGCGGTGTTCGCCGAGAGCTCGCTCGACCCGAAGGTAGCGAAGCAGATAGCCAAAGATACTCACGTCAAGATCGTAGACAACCTGTACGGGGACTCGCTGGGAGAACCGGGCTCGGGAGCCGACACCGTCGACGGCATGCTCCTGGCGAACGCCAGGACGATTGTCGCGGCGCTCAAGTAGCTCCCGCCCGTCCTGGGCGGGCGAGCGACCGTTCACATCTGGAGACGACAGAGGGGACCGAGTTGCCCCGGCCCCCTCTTGCCTGACTTGTGTCGCTTCAGTCCGCGTCCGGTGCGGTACCGGCGGCTACTTTCGCTTTCTTCTGGAGGTAACTCCAGACGTCGTTGGAGAAGTCATGCTCGCCTTCGTGGGCCGCGTGAGCTGCGTCGCCGGCCTTCTTCAAGTCGGGGCTGTCGGCATCGAGAGCCGCCGCCAATTGCCCGAAAATGTCAGCGAGCTTCTTGCTTGCCGCCTTGGTGTCCGATGGCCAGGTAGTCGACAACACGATGGTCTGGGCGTGGAGCGCCGTAATTCGGGCGGTAGCCGGCACTTTCTTGTCGCTGTTGATCGAAGTGTCGATATCGTGCAGCCCCGCTTTATCGAGGATGTTGATCGCCGAGATGACGGCGGCTGTGTCGCTGTTGGAGTCGCCGCCATCGCAGGCCGTAGCCACGAACAAGGCGGCCGCGGCGATAGCCGCGACCAGTGGGAAAACGCGCCTGGTCAAAATCTGTACCTTTCTGCTGTGTTGGGCGTTCTGGAACTCCCGGTGCGCAGCGCGGCGGAGCCGAAGGCGTCACCGAAGTAGTGATGTGGTCAGGCTGAAAGCGCGAAGGGCACGCGCGGCGGGGCGAGCTCCGGCCGGACGGTCGCCTGCACCGTTGGCAGCCACCAGCGGCACGAGGTAAGGGTCCAGAGGGCAGCCGCGGAAAGAAACGCGACCGTGTCGATCAAGAGAGCAAACGCGCTGGCGCCGGTGAACGGCACGTCGGAGCAGGAGGTCAAGTCGGCGTGGCAGTGGCGGGTGTGGTCGTGACCGCTGCTCGACTCGCCAGCGCCGTCGTCATGGCCTTCGCCAGGCAGACCGATTTGCAGGTCCGTGCCAGGCACTGTGAACTGAATTGCCGGCCAGTGCCCAAAGAAGGTCAGCGTTGGGAGCAAAGCGACCAGCAGGACAAGCGAACGGCGGCGAAGGGGCCGCTTTACACTGGAGAAGGCAGGTTCGGGGGCCGCGGCTGAGGACTCGCTCACCCGCACAGCCTATCTGTAATTCGGGGGGCGGCAAACCGGAAAGGTCTGCCACCCAGCTGCCCTCGACGGAGCTTGCATCGGCCACTCGCCATCTAACGGTCGACCGGCGTGAGGGTGTGGAGAAAGTTCACAACGTGCCAGATCTGGTCGGTCGACAGCTTGCCATCGCCTTCAGACCAGGCTCGCATCGCGGATCCCGGGATACCCCTTGCTATGAAGGTGTCGAGTTCGCCGTCGGTATGAAGCGGAACGTGCACGGTTAGATCGAGGGGGTAGGGGTTGAGGCTGAGCCCCTTCGGAGGGACGCCGTTCTGGCCGTGGCAGGCGATGCAGTTCTGTTGGTAGAGCGTCCGGCCAGTAGAGATGGAGTTCTGGTCGGGGAAGATGGGGTTCACAAGCTTCACTGAGCCCGTAGGCGAGCTGAGGTGGGCGTGCACGCCGAAGAGGAGCAAGGCCCCGACACCGAAGCCAGTTATCGACAGCCCGTTCGCCGCCCAGCCGAGCTCCCGGCGCAGGCCTGCAAGTCGATGCCCCCAGAGAGTCGCCCCGAGGCCAACGAAGAGGGCGATCAACCCTCCGAACTGGTTTCCTGACAGGCCGGGCGCCGGAGTATCCCAGGCGCCGCCTCGCCGGGAGATGTCGACGAAGGCGCCCGCGGGCCGGACGTCGAAGAAGACGTTTGTGTCGTCGACATCCTGGCGCCGAACTTCGACGGCGATGGTCCAGCCGCCCTCGAGGGTAAGGAACGGCCCCTGGCCAGCGAACGTGCCGGGCGCCGTCTGGGCCAGGGGAAGCGTCGACGGTCCGACGCTCTGGTCATCGCGGTAGCGGAAGGTGAGCCGCACCCGTTGGGCATCGACCGCGGCACTTGAGGCATCGGTGAGGCCAATGTGGTATGTGTTCAGACCCACGCGGTTTGGGTCTACTTTGAGGTTTATGTTGAGTCCCGCGGCGGCTGTCGTCTGGTCGAAGGTTGGCGAAGTCCTCGTTTCGATGACCGACTTAGCGACCGTCGTCTGGGTGAGGGTTGCCGCCCCCAGAAAGACGAGCAACCCGAGCGCAACTTCGACCATCGCAGTGAAGATGAACCGCCGGGGTTCGCGGGGCCCCTGGGCCACGAGCCTCCTGCGCCCCCAACGCGCGTTGTAGCCCGCAACGGCCAGGAGGGCCACCCCAAGCCCGAGCTTCACCAGCAGGGTAAGCCCATAGCGCGTCGTGTCGAAGCGGCCCCAGCGGTCGATTTCGATGAACGCGTTGAGCGAACCCGTGGCCAACAAGACGAAGACGAGGACTGAAGCCAAGAGCGAAAAGCGAGGCAGCACGCGCCGGTAGATGTCGCTGCGGCCAGAAAGGCGGACCGCCACCAGGAGTCCGACGACCGCGCCAATCCACCCGACCGCGGCCAGCCTGTGCACCAGGTCAAGTCCGATGCCCCAGGCGCTCCCGGTGCCGGCGGCCGCATGACTTGTCGCGGCCAGCGCCCATGCGGTAACTGCGACCGCGCCGAGCGTCGCCGCTGCTGTCCGGCGGGACGCCTGGACCGTGAACGGTGCGATAGCCAGCACGAAAAGGGCCGCGCCTGTACGGGCGATGAGGTAGCCCCCACCGCGGGTGTTGAGGAGCAGCTCGGAAAGGGACAGCCCGGAGTAAACGTCTCGCAGGACGGCGAGGCTTAGCGCGCAGGCTATGACGAGGACGCCACCCCCGAGGATGGTCAGACGGGAGAGGTTGAGCCGGAGTCCTGACGACGACTCGGGGTACAAAAGGAGGAAGAGTGCACTCCCTGCGACTAACAGCAGCCCAAGCAGCCCGAGCGCCCGGACAGCGACCCCATCGGCGAGGGGGGGCGGGTCGGCGTCGGTCCCGAGTGAGACGACGGTGTTCACCTCGGCGGGCAGGCTGCCATCGGGGTTGAGAACTGTGAACGGGAATGATCCCCGGAGCGCGTGTCCGTCGATGCTGGAGACGTTGGACCAAACGACGTTGAAGATTCCCGGCTTCAGTCCCGGCGTGGCGACACGGAGCGTGAGTCCGTCCTGGAGAAGGGCGAGAGCGCCCGTCGTGAGCGGCTGCCCTCGGGCGTCGAGCAACTGAAGGGAGCTTGCCCTCGAGTCGACGGGCTCGCTAAAGGTAACCGAAACCTCGGCTGGGGCCCGCTGAAGGAAGGAGTTCTCCGGCGGGTCCGACCGCACGAGGGCCGCGTGTCCCAGCGCGGACCCCGGCTGGAGCAGGAACCAGCCCAGTATCAGTGCGCCGGGGATCAACCAGAGCACGCGTCTCATGAGCGCTTCTGGACGGCGAGGAAGGCCGCGCCCCCCCCAATCACGGCCGTCCCGGCGACGACCGCCAGGACGAGCACCCAGGATACGCCGCTGTTCGTCTGGAGCTTCGAGCCCACGGCGGCAGGATTCTGCCCGTCAGGCGCGAGCGGGCTTTCGCGCAAGACTTCCTTGCCGGGCGAAGGAGTGCGGGTGGGGTCGACCGTGAAAGAGATCGAGCCCTGGGCGGGGTCACCGTCGTCGGCGCTCACGGTCTTCCAGTTCACCGTGTAGGAGCCAGTCGCCAACCCCGTGGGCAGGGCGACGCTGAGCTTGCGGCGGTCGAGGTTATCGATGACCGCGGACTCTTTGGTGACCTCGGTCCCGGCAACGTCGAAGACCTGGATGGCGTTCGCGCCGGCCTGCCGGGCCATCTCCTGGCTCATCACCATTTCGATCCGGGCCGGAGGGCTGGCCAGAATGGCACCGTCACCGGGGCTGACGCGCACGGGCTCGGCGTGGGCGAATGCGGCCGTGACCCAGAACAGGGCGATCAGGCCGCCGGCCACGCTCGCAGCGATACGCATCAGAGCCAGTCTAGCGAGGGCCGTGGGCGGCGTGGAAACGACGGCTTTACGGGCGGCTTACTCCGGGTGGGAGGAGTCGCCGCCGCCATCGTCCCCACCCGCAGGAACGTCCCGGGCAAGCGGCCGGGTTGACCGGCAGGGCTGGCGGGTCTGTACTCGGAAGATGGAGCCTCGCGCTGGAAGCCCCCACCATGCCCTGCGAAACCGGGCCTACTGGGATGTCACCGCGGCGGACTACGTCGAACCGGGCCGGCGAGCGTGGGCGTCGACAGCGCCGTATTGGGGTATCTGGGGTGTCCCGGAGGGCCAGCTCAACGTGCTGCCAGGCGTCGCAGGCCTCGACGCCATCGAGCTTGGCTGCGGGACGGGGTACGTGTCGGCGTGGCTGGCACGCCGGGGCGCTCGTCCTATCGGCATCGACAACTCCCCGGCGCAACTGGCAACAGCCGTTTCGTTGCAACGAGAGTTCGGCCTTGAGTTCCCGCTCGTACATGGCACCGCAGAAGCGACGCCGTTCCCAGACGCGAGCTTCGACCTCGCGATTTCGGAGTACGGCGCGAGCATCTGGTGCGACCCTTATCTCTGGATCCCTGAGGCGGCCAGGCTGCTCCGTTCGGGCGGGCACCTCATCTTCCTCGTCAACGGCACCCTCTTGATGCTTTGCGTGCCGGACGAGTGGGACCCCGCGGGGGACAGGCTCTTGCGCGACTACTTCGGGATGCACCGCTTCGAATGGCCCGGTGACCCTGCGGTCGAGTTCCATCTCGGCTACGGCGATTGGATTCGGCTGCTCGGCGCCAACGGGCTCCAGGTGGAAAATCTCATCGAAGTGAAGCCTCCGGAGGGCGCCTCGACGCGGTATCCGTACGTGACCATCGAATGGGCGCGCCGCTGGCCTTGCGAAGAGATCTGGGTCGCGCGCAAGGCGTAGGGGCGGTGGCCCAGCCTGACCGCTCGCGCTCGCCATTGGGGGCTCGATGCCCGGATCAGCTATTCGGAGCCGTCGGAGGAAGGCGCGGCAGGGCCGCCGCGGATCGCGGCGGCCCTCCATGTGATTGCGCTAGCGGATCTACGCGGCCGGGGCTCGCCTTCGCCGTGCGGCCATCAGCACCAGCGTAGAGGTCGCGAACACCACGAGCACCGCTCCGAGGACCTGTGGACTGGCCCAGTCGCTCCCAGCAGCGCCCGTGCCCGTCCTGGGTGCCCCCGGCGTCAGGGTCGTTGGCGGGATCTGCGCCCGGGCGACTCCGCCGGGGTTGTCCTTGGAATGGATGTTGGCGTAAATCTCGCCCTTAGCGAGGGCGGCCGCGAACGCATCCCAGTTACCTGCCAGCGGGCCGACCAGGTTGGCCTTCGTAATGGTCCCGAGCACGTGGAACGCGGGCACCCCGTCGAAGGGGCCGAAGAGGAACCCAACAACGGGGCCGTTGACGCCCTTCGCACCCTGGTGGAGATGGGCCATCGTCAGTCCCGCGCCATCGCCGCTGAGGTCGAACTCAAGGGAGCCATCCCGGAGCGTGCCGCTGAAGTAACCGACCGTGTTGACTGTTACCGCGGGATTTTCCTCCGCTCCCGTGAGCTTGAGTTGTTTTATCTCGGCGCTGGGCGCGGCCTGGGCCGAACCCTCGGACGGCGCAAACAGCACCAGCCCAAGGCCGAGCAACCCGAGAACTATCGTCGCCATGGCCGTCCCCCTGCGGACGGCCTGAATGAACGCTATTACCATGAATTCGCCTCTCCTTTTCTCGCGGGCCCGCTGACCTGCACCGCGGCCGACTCTACCGATTCGGGAACTTTCGGGAAAGCCGCTGCAGAAAGTACGTCCTCGGGCTCGAAGGGGATTCACTTCTTCATCGAACGTGCGGAAGCGATTGTCCCGGCCACGCCGGGCCGCTAGCCTTGGCCCGAAATCTGTGCAGGTGAGGATTGGCAATGTTCAAAGGCGTAGACCACGTTGTGGTGGCAGTGAAAGACCTGGACGCGGCGGTCGGACGATACGAGACAATCTACGGGACGGCAGTCAGCGACCGGAGCGAGGCCCCCGCAGCGGGCATGCAGATGGCCTTCTTCCGGTTCGGCGATTCCTACATTGAGTTGGTGTCGAACATCGGCGACCAGGGGCCGATCGCAAAGCGCCTGGCTGACCTCGGCGAGGGAGTCCATCTCGTGGCAATGCGAGTCGACGATCTTGAAAAGACCGTGGCCGAACTGCGAGACAAGGGCATCCGCCTCGTCGGCGACCCTGGACCGGGCAACCCGATCAAGGGCCAGGTTTTCATCCACCCGGCGGTGACCGGCGGGGTCCTCACCCAGCTCGTCCAGCGTTAGACGTTGCGGCAGGCGACCCTCACGGCCGGTGAGGGTCGCCTGCCATGCCCGTATTGCGCACTGGACTGGGCCAGCTCGTCCAAACTCGAAGGGGGTCTGAACATGGCCTATTTGCGGCCTCCGCTTTTTCAACGACGCTTCTTCAACCCGCTGGCGATGCGGGCCGGAATCGGAGGAGCGACCACGCTCGCGGTCGCGGGCCGCCGCAGCGGCCAGGTGCGCACGATACCCGTCATCCCTATCGAACACGACGGCGCCCGCTACCTCGTCTCCACGCGCGGCGAGGCCGAATGGGTGCGCAACCTTCGGGCCGCGGGCAAGGGCGAATTGCGACGCCGCGGCCGAAGCGAGCCTTTCAGCGCCGAAGAAGTCCCGGTCGCTGAGCGGCCTCCGGTCCTCGCCGCCTATCGGGTCGTGGCGGGGAGAGTGGTGAAGTCGTACTTCGCGGCGCTCCCCGAACCGGCTGACCACCCTGTGTTCCGAATCACCTCGCGCCAGGCGTAGCCCCCGCTACAGCAACGGGTGAGCGATTCCGCAGGGTGCTGCACGCACTCATTCCTCCCCATCTGTTTACTTCCCGGTAACAGAAGTAAGGGTTCTCTATACGGACCACGGTCGATGATCGCATCACGGTGGGTGGGGCGAGTGCCCTGGAGGCTCGGTGATGAGGCTTCGGACGGTTGTCCC
This sequence comes from Tepidiformaceae bacterium, assembly GCA_041488155.1. Lineage (GTDB taxonomy): Bacteria > Chloroflexota > Dehalococcoidia > Tepidiformales > Tepidiformaceae > JBGPOS01. The sequence continues at coordinate 15,893 of JBGPOS010000030.1, read as the reverse complement.
CTCTGGTCTTGGATTGGCTGCGCTCGCGATTGCAGTGTGCGGCATCCTGCTAAGCGGCTCGGGGCCCGGTCCCGCCGCGGCGGCGAGTCTCCCCGCCCTGCCAGCCGGTTGGCCTACGACGCTCCAGCTCGGGATGAGCGACAGCCCCGGCGGCGCAGCCCAGATGAAGGCCACCGCCCCCTTCGGCTTCCGCTACCAGTACTTGGCTGGCGGCGCCAACACCGGCTCAGGCTGGTCTACCTGGAACCCCAGCGGCGCCTTCGCTACCTACTACATCCAGGACTCTGTCGCCAACGCCATCGTCCCCGTCTTCACCTACTACATGATCCGCCAGTCCGCCCCCGGTAACGCCCAGGACGAAGCCTCAGGCGTCGCCAATAACCTCCAGAACCAGGCCACCATGGCCGCCTACTTCAATGACCTCAAACTCTTCTTCCAGAGAGCCGGCGCCTTCCCCTCCAACCTCGTCGTCCTCCACGTCGAGCCCGACATGTGGGGCTACGTCCAGCAACGCTCCACCGGCGACAACGCCGCCACCTTCTCCGCCCAGGTGGCAAGCACCGGGCTCCCTGAGCTCGCTGCCCTGCCCAACACCATGGGCGGATTTGCCAGGGCCGTCGTCAGGCTGCGCGACCTCTACGCCCCCAACGTCAAGCTGGGCTACCACCTCAGCTACTGGGGCACCGGCACAGACCCACTCTATTCCAAGCCCAGTGACGCCCAGATCGACGCCCTCGCCGCCCGCTCCGCTGCCTTCTATACCTCCCTCGGCGCCAACTTCGACCTCGCCTTCGCCGAGTTCAGCGACCGCGATGCAGGCTTCTACCAGTACGTCTACGGCAACCCCAACGCCTGGTGGGCGCCCGCCGACTTCGCCCGCAATGTCCGTTACCTCTCTGACTTCGTCGCCCTCACCGCTAAACGCGTCGTCATGTGGCAGATCCCGTACGGCAACACAAAGATGCGCGCCATGAACAACACCTGGAACCACTACCAGGACAACCGCCCGGAGTGGCTCCTCGATGACCCCGCTCGCGCTCACCTCGCCGACTACGTCAACGCGGGTGTCGTCGCCCTCCTCTTCGGCGGTGGGGCCGGAGGCGTCACCTGCTCCTGCGACGCAGCCAGGGACGGCGTCACCAACCCTGCCCCGATCAACGGCAACACAGGCCTCTCCCTCAGCGCCGACGACGACGGTGGCTACTTCCGCTCCAAAGCCCAGGCCTACTACGGCGGAGGCGCCATGTCGCTCAGTGGCGGTGGGGGATCGCCGACGGCGACGAGCACACCCACAACCGCCGCGACTGGCACGCCGACGAACACCCAAACGAACACGCCCGCGAACACCCAGACGAACACCCCGACGAAGACTCCGACACCGGCGAACACCCCGACGACCGCGGCGACAAAGACAGCGACGCCAAAGCCGACGGCGACTCCCGTGGCGGGGTGGACGACCAGCGCCTTCGTGTCACCTCTGTCAATGACGGCCGGGGCCTCGGTCACGATCACCGCCTCGATCCGCAGCGGCAGCGCAGCCAACGCGTTGGTCGACGTTGAGGTATACGGGCCGAACGGCACGAAGGTGTTCCAGAAGTACTACGACAACCGGGCGTTCGCGGCGGGCGTCACTCAGAACTTCGTCCAGCAGTGGACGGTGCCCGGGGGCAGCGCGCGGGGCACCTACACCGTGAAGATAGGCGTCTTTTCGCCGGGTTGGGGCACGCTCTACACCTGGAATAACGGGGCGGCCTCCTTCACCGTCCAGTAGCGGGACCTCCTCGCTATCTGTCTTTGCGCCGGCTGGCAGGCGTCGAAGTGTGAACAGCATCACGCCGCCCCGGAGGTAAATGCGTAAACTTCCGGGCATGAACGCGAAGCAAGACGGAAGACGGGCCCGGCCCACCTATAAGGAACTCGAGGCACAGCTCGCACAGCGGGAGCTAGACCTCAAGGAAGCTCTCGACCAGCAGACGGCGATGGCCGAGGTGCTGGAGATCATCAGCCGCTCGACGACCGATGCTCGGCCTGTCCTGCAGGCTGTCACCGAGCGCGCCGTACGGCTGTGCGACGGTGTCGCGGGCAACCTCCAATTGGTCGAGGGTGACTCGTCGGTCGTGATGGCGGCAGTGGGGGAAGACGTGCGGCATCACGTTGGTCTGCGGCGTCCAGTAGCCGGGCGGCCGGCCCAGGAGGTGATTCGCACTGGCCAGCGGGTGCATTTCGCCGGTGCAACGGCCGACCTCGTTGAGCGCTTCCCGGGCTCAGCGGACGCCGTGCCCCTGGAAATAGAGAAGACTACCGTCTTGATCCTCCCTCTCGCGCGCGGGGACAGCGTGATCGGGACATTGGCGATCACCGGTGCGCGCGGTGTGCCATTCACAGACTCCCAGGTCGCACTCGTGGAGGCGTTCGCGGCGCAGGCGGTCATCGCCATCGAGAACGCCCGGCTCTTCCAGTCGCAGCGGGAGGCCGTCGAACAGCTCACCGCCAGCTCCGAAGTGCTGGAGATCGTCAGCAAGTCGCCGACGGACCTCGCGCCCGTTGGCGAAGCCATCGCCGAGCGGGTGAAACGACTCTGCCAAGCGGGAACCGTTGGCGTCTTTCTCATCAACGCCGATAACATCGAGGTTCTCGCGATAGACAGCGATCCGGAAGTGCAGTTCTTGGTCCGAACGCGATTATCGCGAGGAACGGTAACGGGACGAGCCGTGATCGAAGCGCGGACCATCAACTATCACGGCCTGCGGGCGGAGTTTCTGCGAGAATTTCCAGACCTCAGGAGACCGGACGAGCCGACGGGCGACGGGAACCTTCCGATGACAGTTATGGGGGTTCCGCTCATGGGCGACCGTGGTCCAGTAGGCGTGATCTTGGCGGTGCGGACCGCGGAGAATCGCGCATTCGGCGACTCCGAAGTGGCCCTCGTAGAGGCGTTCGCGGCGCAGGCCGTGATCGCGATCGAGAACGCGCGGCTCTTCAACGAGCTGCAGGAGCGCAACCGCGAGGTCACGGAGGCGCTGGAGCGCCAGACGGCGATGTCCGAAGTGCTGGAGGTCATCGGCCGTACACCAGGGAACGCAACCGCGGTGCTGGACGCGATTCTCGAGCGGGCCTGTGCGCTCTGTGGCACCGACTCCTCATCGATCTGGCGCGCAGAGAACGACCGCCTCGAACTCCTGGCCACGACACTTGGGTCCGCGCCCAACGAGTGGCCCGAGTTCGCGACTGCTGTCCGGATCGATGACCCGGTGTCAGGCCGCGCCCGCGCGCTCCGGACAGCCAGGACGATCTACGAAGCAGACCTCCAGGCCGGCGTTTCACCGGCTGTCGACTGGCTGCGCGAACTGGGCTACCTGTCGGTCGTGCACATCCCAATGGTCGACAAAGGTGTCGCCGTGGGGCTTCTCCAGGTGTTCGGCCAGGAGCCAAACGCATTTGCACCGTCGCATATCTCGTTGCTCGAGGCGTTCGCGGCTCAGGCGGTGATCGCGATCGAGAACGCCCGGCTCTTCAACGAACTCGAAGAACGCAACCGCGAGATCACCGAAGCGCTCGAGCGGGAGGAGGCCACAGGCGAAATCCTCCGCCAGATCAGCCGCGCCCCGGAGGATCTCGGGGCAACCCTCGATGGAATCGGAGCGTCAGCGCGTCGCCTCGCCCGAGCCGACAACGCGAACATCTACATGCGTGAGGGCGAGGAGCGCGTGCTCGCGGCCACCGACTCGATTCCTGGGCATAGCGTGGGTGTGCCCGGCGACCGCTTCCCCGTGAGCGAAGACACACCAGGCGGTCTCGCGATCCTTACGGGACGAACCGTGGCCGCAGATGACCTCGCCCTGCGCCCGGAGTTCTCTGACCCCCACTTCCAGGCCTACGTCCGCGACTACCAGGAGCGGGCCCTCGTCTCGACGCCGATAATCCGCGAGGGAGATGTCCTCGGCGTCGTCACGCTCTCCCGCAGCGAGCCGCGACCGTTCTCGACTTCAGAGATCGCGCTCGTCGAGTCCTTTGCCGACCAGGCGGCCATCGCCATTGAGAATGCACGCCTCATTCGTGAACTCCGCGAGAGCAATCGCGAGGTCACCGAGGCGCTCGCCCAGCAGACGGCGATGTCCGAGGTGCTGGAGATCATTGCCGCTTCGGCCACGGACGCGGCGCCCGTGCTCCAGGCGGTGACCGAGCGAGCCGCCGAGCTCTGTGACGCTGCCGAAGCCACGCTTCTGATGATCGAGGGATCGGACACGGTCGTCGTGGCGGTGCATGGCGAAGAGCAGACCCACGTGCTCGGGGATCGGAGGCCGCTGGACGAGATGGACGGGCGGCTCGCCGGCCAGGCCATCCGCGAACGGCGCATCGTCGAGTTCTATGGTTCGAGGCCGGACTTCGTTGCCCGCTTCCCTGGGTCGGCGTCCAGCGCCCGAGCGCTCGTGGCCGTGTTGCTCATTCCCTTGCTCCGCGGGGAGCAGGCGATCGGCGCCCTTGGCCTCACCCGTCTCGATGGCTCCCGCTTCGGCCCCCAGAAAGTAGCCCTCGCGGAGGCGTTCGCGGCGCAAGCCGTGATCGCGATCGAGAACGCGCGGCTCTTCAACGAGTTGCAGGAGTCGAACCGCGAGGTCACGGAGGCGCTCGACCAGCAAACGGCGATGTCAGAAGTGCTGGAGATCATCGCCTCATCGGCCACGGACGCGGCGCCCGTGCTCCAGGCGCTCTCGGAGCGGGCGGCGCGCCTCTGCCGCGCCGAGACTGCAACGCTCCAGCTCATTGAGGGAGACGTTACCCGCGTCGCTGGCCTTTATGTCTCCTCGCCCGGGGATTTCGTAGCACACTCCCTTGGCCAGGTTCAGCCCCTGGTACCCGGCCGGTTCGGCACGGAGGTGCTCTCGTCCGATAAGACTCAGCATTTCAGCGGGACGTCTGCCGAGTTCATCCAGCGCTTCCCGGCATCATTTGGTGCGGTTCGGCGCCAGGACCAGCGCGTTACCGTCCTGGGGATTCCACTCCTTCGAGACGGACGCGTGATCGGCAGCCTCGGTCTCACGCGGCCCGACGGCATCCCGTTCAGCGACTCCCACGTCGCGTTGCTCCAGGCATTCGCCAGCCAGGCGGTCATCGCGATCGAGAACGCCCGGCTCTTCAACGAACTGCAGGAGTCGAACCGCGAGGTCACCGAGGCGCTCGACCAGCAAACGGCGATGTCCGAGGTGCTGAGCATCATCGCGGGCTCAGCTACCGATGCGCAGCCGGTGTTGGATGCTGTCGTTGCGCGTGCCCTGCGCCTCTGCGGCGCTCATCAGGCAAACCTGCTAATCGTCGATGGCGATGCGACGGTCGTGATGGCGGACCTTGTCTCGGAAGGCGTCGGCACCCTTCATAAGATCGGCGACCGTCAACTCATAGAACCGGGGCGATTCGCAGCTGACGCCATAATCCACCGGCGCCTGTTTCGTTTCGACGGCACCGTCAAGGAGTTCGTCGAACGTTATCCGCTATCGCGCCGCGGCCTGGCAGACGAGGAGCTCCTATCCGCGCTCCTCGTGCCGCTTCTCCGCAACAACGACGTGATCGGCGTTCTCGGTCTCACGCGCATGAACGGAGTGGCTTTCGGCGATTCCGAGGCCGGCCTCCTCGAAACCTTCGCGGCACAGGCCGTGATCGCCATCGAGAACGCGCGGCTGTTCAACGAGCTGCAGGAATCGAACGGCAACCTGACTGAGGCGCTGGAGCAGCGAACAGCAATGTCGGAGGTCCTGGAGATCATCAGCCGTTCGACCAAGGACGAGAAGCCTGTGCTGGAAGAGATTGCTCGACACGCCGCGACGCTGCTTGGGGCCGAAGTCGCCAACTTCATGCGGCTTGAGGGACGGACCATGGGCTACACGGCCCTCTATCTCCCGCCCAGCTCTGGATTGAAGGATCTCGGATCGCTCTGGGATGGCGTCCGGTTGGACCTCGACGAGGTCGACCCTCACACGGACGCACTTCGCACAAACCGACCTCGCAGATACACCCTTCGCCCGGGAATGACCCTCGCGGTTGGCCCGGAACACGCCGGGCGGAAACTGGTTGAGGCTATGTGGGAGGTGTGGGGTACGTTCTCGGCCCTTGTCGTCCCGCTCCTTCGAGACGACCAGGCTATTGGTGTTATCGAGGTCGGTTGGGCTGGCGAGCGACAGGTGACCCCAAACGAAATCAAGCTCCTGCAGGCGTTCGCCGACCAGGCGGTCATCGCCATCGAGAACGCCCGGCTGTTCCGGGAGCTGCAGGAATCGAACGAGCAGCTCACGGCTTCGACGGACGTGCTCCGGATCGTCAGCGACTTTTCGGCCTCGCTGGAATCCGTGCTCCTGGCGGTGATCGATCACGCCGCCCGGCTCTGCGAGGTCGACCGAGCGCAGTGCGTCCTGCTCCAGGAAGGACGGCTCAACCTCGCGGCGCGCTGGGGCATGGAAGGCGACTCGATTAACTATTGGAGCCGCGAATCGCTCGACCCTGCGCACCCGGTGGACCGCGCTGTCCTCGAACGCAGAGTGATCCAGGTGAGTGGATCCGTCGCCGAGATTCGGCGCGAGTATCCCCATGCGGTGAGCTACCGCGACCACGAATACGACTCAACCCGGCTGGCGGTGCCGGTCCTCCGCCGTGGCAACGCCGTAGGTGTCCTAATCTTTTCCCGAGATAGGATCGAGGCCTTCAGCGACCGCGAGGTGGCGTTGCTCCAGTCCTTCGCAGACCAGGCCGCGATCGCGATCGAAAACGCCCGCCTCATCGCCGAAATCGAGGAGAAGACGCGCGAGGTCGAAGAGGCGTCGAAGCACAAGTCCGAGTTCATGGCGAACATGAGCCACGAGCTGCGGACGCCGCTCAACGCCATCATCGGCTACTCCGAGATGCTCATCGAAGAGGCGCAGGACGTCGGCGAGGACGCACCCGTGCCCGACCTGGAGAAGATCCTCGCCTCGGCTCACCACCTCCTCACGCTGATCAACGACATCCTCGACCTTTCCAAGATCGAAGCGGGCCGCATGACGATCTTCGCCGAGGAGTTCGAAATCGCCGGTCTTGTCCGCGACGCGGAGCCGATCGTGCGGCCGCTCATGGACCGCAACGGCAACACCCTCGTCATCGACTGTCCCGCAGACATCGGGCGCATGACTTCGGACCAGACGAAGCTTCGCCAGGCTCTCTTCAACCTGCTTTCGAACGCCGCCAAGTTCACCGACCACGGGACGATCACGCTCCGCGTGACGAGGGGACAGGGGACAGGGGACAGGGGACAGGGACTGAGTCCTGAGTCCTCAGTCCTTTTCTCTGTCTCGGACACCGGCATTGGCATAACCGAGGAGCAAAGGGGCCGTCTGTTCGAGGCGTTTAGCCAGGCCGACGCTTCGACCACGCGGAAGTACGGCGGCACCGGGCTCGGGCTGGCGATTAGCCGTAGCTTCTGCCGCTTGATGGGCGGCGACATCACGGTCGAGAGCACGCCCGGCGCTGGCTCGACGTTCACGATTACCCTGCCGGTCGACGTCCCCGAGGCCCCGGCGGCGGAGGCGGTCGATGGACAGCCCTCAGCTCTCACTCCGGGCACGGGGCCGCTGGTCCTGGTCATCGACGACGAGCCGACGGCGCGCGACCTGCTGACCCGCACCCTCAGCCGGGAAGGCTACCGCGTCGAGACGGCCGCGAACGGGAAGGCGGGACTCGAACGTGCCGCACGGGAGCCCCGGCCCGCAGCAATCACCCTCGACGTGCTCATGCCCGGGATGGACGGCTGGCAGGTGCTGTCGGCGCTCAAGGCCGACCCCGCGCTCGCGTCGATCCCGGTCATCGTCCTGACGATGCTGGACGACACGAACATCGGCTTCACCCTCGGGGCCGCGGCGTTCATGACGAAACCCGTCGACCGCGATCGGCTAACGGCGCTCTTGCGAGAGCAGACCCGCTCGTCGGCTGCCGCCCCCGTGCTCGTCGTCGATGACGACCCGGCGGCCCGCGAGATGGTCCGCCGCCAGCTCGAACGCGCCGGCTGGGCAGTCGCCGAAGCCGCGAACGGCCGGGAGGCGCTCGACTACCTCGCTGACCAGCGCCCCGCCCTCATCCTGCTCGACCTCGTGATGCCCGAACTCGACGGCTTCGGAGTCGTGAGCGAGCTGCGGGCGAACGAGGCCTGGCGCGACATCCCCGTCGTCGTCCTCACCGCGAAGGACATGACGGACGCCGACCGCGAGGCGCTCAACGGTGGCGTGAAGGCGATCCTACAGAAGGGGTCGCTATCGCGCGACGCGCTGCTAGCGGAGGTGCGGGGCCTGGTCGCCGCGGCCACGGCGAAGCCCGAAGGGCCCGCGTCGTGAGCGAGGGCGAGCGTCCGGGCGAGGGTGGTAGACTGGTCGCATGGCTTCACGGCAGGCTCTGCACTCGATGCTGGACAACGTCCCGGAGCACCTTCTTCCCATCGCGGAGGTCTCCCTCCTGCGCCTCCGCAAGCTCGGGGATGACCCGTTCTGGCGCCAGCTCGCCGACGCGGCGGAGTCGGACGAACCGCTCACGGCCGAAGACCTCGTCGCTATCTCCGCCGGCTGGGAATCGCTCGCCGCGCGCCGAGGCATCACGGACGAAGCGCTGGACCAGCTGCTCGCTTGAAGCGGCGGGTCCTGGCCGTGTTGAACCGCCCGGGCACCTGCAACTAGCGGCCTCACATCCCTCCACCCGGCACGGGGAAGGTGCGCCGTGAGCGAAGAATCCCAGCCGTCCCGCGAAGAGCTGCTCGCACGGATCGCGGAGCTCGAAACGGCCCTCGCCGACCGCGACCACGAGATCACGGAAGCGCTGGACCAGCAGACCGCGATGGCGGAGGTGCTGGAGATCATAGCCAGCTCCCCAACAGACGTGGAGCCCGTGCTGAATGCCCTGGTGGAACGCGGCGCAAGACTTTGCGCGGCCGACGTCTGCATCTTGAGCCTCGCAGATGGCGAGCACCTTCGGGTCGTTGCGCGCCACGCCGTCGACGGCTCCATCGGAGCGACCGTCGGGGCCCTCCGCCCCCTGGCTGAGGGCAGCGTAAACGGGGAAGTGATTCGCACCGGTCAGCCAGTTCACTACGCCGGGACCAGGCGGGGCGTCGCGGAGAGGTTCGAAACGTCAAGCCAGGACTTTCGCATTTCCGACGAGCCCTACACGAACCTCTCCATTCCGCTCATTCGCGATGCCGCGCCCATTGGGACCATCACACTCATTCGGCGGGACGGACTTCTTTTCGAGCCGAACCACGTCCGCTTGATGGAAACTTTCGCTGACCAGGCGGTCATCGCGATCGAGAACGCGCGGCTTTTCAATGAACTCCAGGAGCGGAACCGCGAAGTCACCGAGGCGCTCGACCAGCAGACTGCGATGGCCGAGGTTCTCGAGATCATCGCCGGCGCCCCGACGGACATCCAGCCCGTTCTCGATGCGATCGCGGACCACGCCGGACGCCTCTGTGACGCGAGCAGGGTAGGCCTCTTCCGGCTCGATGGCGATGATCTTGTGCTTACGAGCACGGCTCGCGGGCTCGACCCGGCCGAGATCATCGCTCGTCAGCCTAACCAACCGGATTCAGTCACGGGCCGAAGCGCGTTGGAAGCACGGACGGTCTACGTGTTGGACGTGACGGCCGAAGGCGAAGAGTGGGCGACTGCGAGGCAGAGAGCGGCGAACTGGGGTGCAAAGACACTCCTCGCTGTGCCTATCAAGAGAGTGGACTCGGTGTTTGGGGTGATCCTGCTCGCCCACTTGGAAGTCCGACCCTTCACGCCACGGCAGATCGAACTCATTGAGACCTTCGCCGACCAGGCCGTGATCGCCATCGAGAACGCGCGGCTCTTTAACGAACTGCAGGACCGAAACCGCGAAGTCACCGAAGCGCTGGACCAGCAGACGGCCATGGCCGAGGTGCTGGAAATCATCGCAGCTTCGGCGACGGATGCGGCGCCCGTGCTGCAGGCCATCGCCGAAAGTGCGGCCGTCTTGTGCTCCGCGAGCGCCAGCCGTCTCTTGCTCGTCGAGGGCGACTTCACGCGCACTGTGGCCTCGTGGTCCGGCGATAGCACCACCGGCGAGCCTCTTGGCACGGTACTCCCCATCTCCGAGGGCCGCTCCTCGGGAGAAGCCATGCGGACGGGGAAGTCGACCCAGATAACCCTGACGCCGGAGGAGTACCTGGCCCGTTTCGCTGCATCGCGTCGCGAAACGATAGAAGGGTGGCTCGGCCGGAAGACCTCCCTCCTCCATGTTCCGCTGCTGCGAGCGGGCGGCGTGATTGGTCTCCTCACGCTCCTGCGCAACACCGCCGAACCCTTCTCGGCCGGGCACATTGCGCTCCTCGAGGCGTTCGCCGACCAGGCGGTGATCGCGATTGAGAACGCGCGGCTCTTCAACGAGCTGGAGGACCGCAACAGTGAGGTGACAGAGGCGCTGGACCAGCAGACCGCCATGGCCGAGGTGCTCGAGATCATCGCAGGTTCGGCGACGGATGCAGCGCCTGTGCTCCAGGCCATCGCTGAACGGGCGGGGCGGCTGTCGTCGGCGGAGCGGGCGTCCGTCATTCTCGTCGACGGTGATGTGGGGCGCACGGTCGCCCAGTCGCTGGTCGCGGGGACAGTGCAGCCGCGGCCGGTTGGGGAGGCTTTCCCGCTGGCCGGGAGGGCCATCGGAGAGTCGGTGAGCTCAGGCCGTACTGTTCACGTCTGGGGGACGTTGGACGCGCTGGCGGAACGTTACCCGGCCGGCCCGGAGGTCTTTCGGGCGGCGGGCTACTCACACATGACGGCGCTCGACATCCCGTTAAAGCGTGGCGGACACGTCTTCGGCGTGCTGCAGGTGAACCGCTTCGACGGGGTGCCGTTCCAGGACACCCAGGTGGGGCTGATGGAGGCGTTCGCGGACCAGGCCGTGATCGCCATCGAGAACGCGCGGCTCTTCAACGAACTGCAGGAGCGCAACCGCGAGGTCACCGAAGCGCTCGACCAGCAGACGGCGATGGCCGAAGTGCTCGGTATCATCAGCCGATCCGCGACTGACGCCGACCCCGTGCTGCAGGCAGTCACGGAGCGCGCCGCCCGGCTCTGTGGCGCGCCCGAGGCGCGGCTCGATTTGATTGAAGACGATGTGGTGGTCGTGGTTGCTTCGGTCGGTACCGAGACGCTGCCCGTCGGCCGCCGGAGGCCGCTCTCCGAGCTCTCCGGCATTACCGGTGAAGCGCTACATACGAAACAACCCGTCCACTTTTCCGGAAGCCTTGAGGACTATCAGCGGCGCTTTCCTGGGGCCTCGCCGTACCTCTCGCCGGAGCGCTTCACCGTTCTGGTCTTGCCCCTCGTCCGCGGCGAGACGGTCCTCGGATTCCTCGGCGTGAATCGTTCCGATGAACAACTTCCGTTCAGCGACAAGCAGATCGCATTGATGCAAGCCTTCGCCGACCAGGCCGTCATCGCCATCGAGAACGCGCGCTTGTTCAACGAGCTGCAGGAGCGCAACCGCGAGGTGACCGAGGCGCTGGATCAGCAGACGGCCATGGCCGAGGTGCTTGGTATTATCAGCCGATCCGCGACTGACGCCGAGCCCGTGCTGCAGGCAGTCACTGAGCGCGCCGCCCGCCTTTGTAGCGCGCCCGGGGCGAGGCTCGAGTTGATTGAAAACGATGTGGTGGTCGTGGTTGCTTCCGTCGGCACCGAGATGCGGCCGATCGGGGCTCGCAGACCGATCTCCGAGCTTGCTGGCGTTACAGATGAAGCACTACATACGAGACAACCCGTTCATTTTTGTGGCAAATTCGAGGATTATCAGCGGCGCTTTCCTGGAGCGTCGGGGCGCGAGTCGTCGGAGCCCTTCACGGTTCTGGTCTTGCCGCTCGTCCGCGGCGAGACGGTCCTCGGTTTCCTCGGCGTGAATCGTCCCGCTGAAGAACTTCCCTTCAACGACAAGCAGATCGCGTTGATGCAAGCGTTCGCAGACCAGGCCGTGATCGCCATCGAGAACGCGCGACTGTTCAACGAACTTCAAGAGTCGAACCGTGAGGTGACGGAGGCGCTCGACCAGCAGACGGCCATGGCCGAGGTGCTCAGCATCATCGCCAACTCGGCAACAGACGCGGACCCAGTCCTCAATGCGATCGTCGTTCGGGCCGCTGATCTTTGCGAAGCGGAGCACTGTGTCTTCTACGAGATAGCGGGCGACCAGACGGTAAACCTCGCCCAGCACGCCCGTCTCGGACGCATCAGCGCGTACCCACCAATTGGCACCCCTCGACCGCTCGCCGGAAGAGTGGTGGAACTCGCCGTGGAGCGACGGGAAACGACCCAGATCGCCGTATCGATAGCCGAACTCAATCGAAGGTTCCCGTTCGCCCAGCAGAACGCAGACCTCGCCGGGGTTGAATTCGTCGCCTCGTTGAACGTGCCCATCATTCGCGACTCTGCGGTCGTGGCAGTGTTCCAGATGATGAAGTTCGACAGTGTTGCGTTTTCGGAAAGGGAAGTCGGAATAGTCCGGGCGTTTGCTGACCAGGCCGTGATCGCGATCGAGAACGCGCGGCTGTTCAACGAGCTGCAGGAGAGCAACCGTGAGGTCACGGAAGCCCTCGACCAGCAGACGGCCATGGCCGAGGTGCTCGGCATTATCAGCCGATCCGCGACTGACGCCGAGCCCGTGCTGCAGGCAGTCACTGAGCGCGCCGCCCGCCTCTGTAGCGCGCCCGGGGCGCGGCTCGAGTTGATTGAAGACGACGTGGTGGTCGTGGTTGCTTCGATCGGTACCGAGACACGGCCGATCGGGGCTCGCAGACCGATCTCCGAGCTTGCTGGCGTTACAGATGAAGCCCTACATACGAGACTACCCGTTCACTTTTGTGGCAAATTCGAGGATTACCAACTGCGCTTTCCTGGAGCCTGGGGGCGCGAGTCGCCGGGATCATTCACCGTTCTGGTTTTGCCGCTCGTCCGCGGCGAGACGGTCCTCGGTTTCCTCGGCGTGAATCGTCCCGCTGAAGAACTTCCGTTCAACGACAAGCAGATCGCGTTGATGCAAGCGTTCGCAGACCAGGCCGTGATCGCCATCGAGAACGCGCGACTGTTCAACGAACTTCAAGAGTCGAACCGTGAGGTGACGGAGGCGCTCGACCAGCAGACAGCGATGGCCGAGGTGCTGGAAATCATCGCAGGCTCGGCGACGGATGCAGAGCCTGTGCTGCAGGCCATCGCCGAACGGGCGGCCACCCTGTGTTCTGCCGGAACCAGCCGTCTCATCCTCGTCGAGGGCGACCTCACGCGTACTGTGGCGATGTGGGCCGGGGATGGCACCACCGGCGAGCCTCTTGGTACGGTACTCCCCATCTCCGAGGGTCGCTCCTCGGGAGAAGCAATCCGGACGGGAAAGACGACCCAGATAACACTGACGCCGGAGGAGTACTTCGCCCGCTTCACTGCCTCCGCCCGTGCGACGATCGAGGGGTGGCACGGCCGGAGGTCGTCCATCCTCCATATCCCATTGCTGCGAGCGGACGCCGTGATTGGCGTCCTCACGCTTGGGCGCAACACAGCCGAGCCCTTCTCGGTCGGGCACATTGCCCTTCTCGAAGCGTTTGCGGACCAGGCCGTCATCGCGATCGAAAACGCGCGGCTGTTTCGCGAGATCCAGGAGAAGTCAGCCCAACTCGAAATCGCATCGCGCCACAAGTCCGAGTTTCTGGCGAACATGTCGCACGAGCTGCGTACGCCGCTCAACGCGGTCATCGGCTACGCCGAGCTGCTCCAGGAAGAGTGCACCGACCTCGGCGACGAGAGTTACCTGCCCGACCTCCAGAAGATCCACTCTGCAGCCCACCACCTGCTCACCCTCATCAACGACATCCTCGACCTCTCGAAGATCGAGGCGGGCCGGATGACGCTGTTCCTGGAGGACTTCGAGATTCCCCGGCTCGTGGGCGACGTGCAGGCGATCGTCGCCCCGCTTATCGAGAAGAACGGCAACGTCATGGTCGTCGACTGCCCAGCGGAAGCCGGCACAATGCACGCAGACCTGACGAAGGTCCGCCAGGCGCTCTTCAACCTCCTTTCGAACGCAGCCAAGTTCACCGAGCGAGGCACGATCACGCTCCGGGTATCGAGGGGACAGGCCACAGGGGACAGGGGACAGGGGAATCAGGGACTGAGTCCTGAGCCCTCAGTCCTTTTCGCTGTCTCGGACACCGGCATCGGCATGACAGAGGAGCAGATGGGACGGCTCTTCGAGGCCTTCTCGCAGGCGGACGCGTCTACCGCACGGAAGTACGGAGGCACCGGGCTAGGGCTCGCGATCTCCCGTGAGTTCTGCCGCCTCATGGGCGGCGACATCACCGTCGAGAGCACGCCCGGCAGCGGCTCGACGTTCACGATCACGCTTCCTCGCGAGGTGGCCGAACCGCAGCCTACGGGCACACCCGCCAGGCCGGCCGAGTGATGAGGAGTCGCCGGTGAGATTCAGGCTAATGCCGCGCCGTGTCCCGCTCTTCTGGAAGTACAGCTTTGTGCTGGTCGCGCTCGTGGGCGGCGCGCTGCTCATCACCAGCGCCGTGCAGACCTGGTTTGCATACCAGTCGAAGCGCGACGACCTGGAGCTGATCCAACAGAAGGAGGCGCAGCGGGCGGCTCAGCAAGTCGACCAGTTCGTGGGGGAGGCAACCCGGCAGCTTGCGGCGACCGTCAAGTTGGCCGGACTAACCTTGACGAACAACGGTGCCATCGATCCGGAAGAGGGTCGAATAACACTGAATGCCCGGGCCTCGACTCTTTCCCCTGACGACTGGTCAGTCGAATTCAGCCGCCTGCTTGCGGGGTCGCCGACCCTCATCGCAGCGGCTTACATCGCCCCGGACGGAATGCAGCAGATCCTGCAGCGGCGCGAGATTGCCGGCCTTCAGTCGCTTGCAGAAGTTGCTGCCCGTGCTCCGGATCCCGGGAACCAGCCGGCAGTGGACCAGGCCAAGGGCGGAAACACCGGTTACGGCCCGGTGTTCTTCCGGCTTTTCGGCGAGAGAGTCGCCCCTTACATGTGGACCGCGAAGGAAGAACGTTCGCCCGGGCGGGGGGTCGTCTCGGCGGAACTGCGACTCCTGGACATCTGGGACACCGTTTCCCGGATCAAGATCGGCGATTCGGGCAGAGCGTACATCGTCGACAAGACGGGCCAGCTCGTCGCCGACCGCGACCTCGACCTGGTCACTCGTGTGACTAATCTCTCCGGCCTTCCGCAGGTGAAAGCTGCGCTGACGACGCCGCTGCCGGCCGGGAGCGCACCACCTCCAGCGGTCGTGGCGAAGAACCTGGCGGGCGAGGACGTATTCACCTCCTACGCTCGTGTTGAGGGTCCGGGGTGGTACGTGTTCGTAGAGCAGCCCCAGAGCGAGGCGTTTGGCTCCCTGTACGACTCGCTCTGGCGTTCGGCGGGGCTGCTCGCCGGCGGCCTGGTGCTGTCGGTCGGCGCGAGCTTCGTCCTCGCCCGCCGGATGGTGAACCCGATCCGCTCCCTGCAGGCGGGCGCAGCACGGATCGCCGGGGGCGACTTCGACCAGTCGATCGACGTCCGCACGGGAGACGAGCTGGAGTCCCTGGGCCAGGAGTTCAACACAATGTCGGCGCGACTCCGGGAGTCGTTTGCGTCGCTGGAGAGCACAGTCGAAGAGCGGACGCGTGCACTCCGGCAGACGGCAGAGGACCTCGAGGTCGCATCGCGCCACAAGTCCGAGTTTCTGGCGAACATGTCGCACGAGCTGCGCACGCCGCTCAACGCTGTCATCGGCTACGCCGAGCTGCTCCAGGAAGAGTGCACCGACCTCGGCGACGAGAGTTACCTGCCCGACCTCCAGAAGATCCACTCTGCAGCCC
>JBGPOS010000029.1:0-47221 GCA_041488155.1 Tepidiformaceae bacterium | reverse complement strand
CGACGGGGCGACGGGGCGACGGGGCGACGGGGCGACGGGGCGACGGGGCGACGGGGCGACGGGGCGACGGGGCGACGGGGCGACGATAAGCTCATCGCTCGTTCTATGGGCGTTGTCGAATCGCCGGCCGCAGGTGGGCGGCGAACCCGTCTGAACGCGGAGGGCGACCCTGCTACGGTGCACTCTCCAGGCTGTCGATTATCCACTCAGAGGCCCGGGATGCTGATTCAGCCCCCGGGTATTCGACCATGAACCCGTTCAAGAAGCACCGAGACTCAGTCGAAGTCACCGGGGCGGATCTCGCTACGCCGCTGATCGACCCCGAGAGCAGCCTGCCCAACTTCACCGCGCTCGAACTCATCCTGCGCCGCGAGATTGCGCGAAGCCGTCGCCACGGCGACCGCAGCTCGCTCGCCCTGTTCGAAGTCCAGGTCGTGGCCCCCGGGCCGGGCGCACTCCCGCCGCCTTCCCCAGCCGCTTTCGTTGCTAAAGTTCTCACCGACTGCGCCCGCGAATCGGACTTTGTCGCTCGCGTCCACGACCGGCACTTCGTTGTCTTTCTTGCCCAGTGCGACCAGGACGGCAGCCAGATCTTCACCGACCGGGTGCGTACGGCCCTCTGTACGAGGCCCTACGCGCGGGGCGCCGGCGGTTCCGGGCTCTACCTCCGGGCGTGGGCAGGCGCGGTCCAGTGGGATTTCACGATGGAAGACCCCAACGGCTACCTCGAAGCCGCTCTCCACGACCTCGAACGGGCGCGCGCGGGCCAGAACTCGACGAGCGCCTGGTTCGCCGGGGCACCGACTCCGTAGCGGCGACGGGGCGAATGGGCGAGTGGGCGACGGGGCGACGGGGCGACGCGCTGCGCCGCCGGCTATCGCTAACACACCCTCTCATTTCTTCGTGGCACAATAGGCGGACACGCCCGCACCACGCGCGGGGTCCTGGGAGACCGGCATGACCATCCAGGTGACCCTCATTTCGCACACGCCCGAGCCGATGCGCTCGCTCTACATGGCGTATCGCACCTGTTACAGCCAGCTCACGCCGCAGCAGGTGCTCGCCCGCATCGGCGACGAGCGCATCAGCGACGCCCAGATGAAGCAGTTCATCGAAGAGCGCCTAAAGACGGGGCACGCCAGCCCGCTCGAACAGATCTCCTTCGAATTCGCCATCTCGGGGGTCTCGCGCGCCTTTAGCCACCAGTTCGTCCGCCACCGCGTCGGCATCTCGTTCGAACAGCAGAGCCAGCGCTACGTCACCTACAAGGAAGGCGAGTTCCCGTACACGGTCCCCGAGACGGTCCGCAAAGCAGGGATGTCCGAAAAGATGGCCGAGCTCTTCGATCAGGTCAGCGACCTCTACGAAGAGATGGTCACCGCTGGCGTCCCGGCCGAAGACGCCCGCTTCCTCCTGCCCAACGCCACGAACACGAACTTCAAGATCACGGTCAACTTCCAGAGCCTCCTCCACATCTGCGACCTCCGGCTTTGCACGCGCGCCCAATGGGAGTTCCGCAAGGTCGCCGCCCTCATGCGGTCGGAGGTGATGAAGGCCGTCCCCGAGCTCGGACGCCACCTGCAGCCGAAGTGCGGCGAACTGCGCATGGGGTACTGCGACGAGTCTGAGAAGGACTGGGAAGCCTGCCCGATCGGCCGTGTGCGCCCCCACAAGGACGTCCTCTTCCGCATCTACGACTCGTATCGCAAAGGCGAGCTCCAGCCCCTGCGGCCCGAAGACTGGGACACGATCGAAGAAAAGGAATCAGCGGCGGCGGCCGAGCCGTATTAAGCGGAGATGGCCGACTAGGAGCGCCCGAGATCCGTCCAAAGGAACTCTTTGACGGCCGCGTGAAGACTTTCGACGGCAGCATCGGTCACGCAAGCCCGGTCGCCTTCGTGAACGAGCCGATTCCGAAGCTCGTAGGCGCTGTGGAACGCTCCCGAAAGCTGCTCTCGACGTCTCGAACTGATTTGAAGACGTCCGAGGTAGGCGTCGATTCGTGCGATCTGGTCCAATTTCCTCTTGTCGGCCCGTGCATAAGTGGAGTCGACCACAGCGACAACAGCACACCACAGGTCGACTAAGCGGGAAGTGGGCGAAGTTGTAAGCCTCGCCTCGGCGAACCACTCCAGCGCCAGCAGATGCCGAGCATCTAGCTGACCAAGCGACAGTGGCGCCAAGCCTTGCCGGATTGCCGCGATTGCTTCATCGCGAAATCGCATGGCGACCTGGGTTTGACCAGTTGCCAGCCGAAGGCCCCCGTCTTCGCTGTGCGCCATCGCGCCCTCCCACGCCAGCTCCGCACCGGTCAGCAGGGGCGCGACAAGATTCACGTAACCGATCAACGACCTCAGCCGAGGCCGACCTATGGTTCGAGCAGCGGACACCGTGGGTTCGCTCGTCGTTGCCGCGAGCAGTGCGATCGGCGGTGCCAGCTGTAGGTCGGACACATGGCCGTCCTCATCGAACCAAGGCACGGAGAAGGGCTCAGGTCCGAATTCGAGGTGCCAATCGGGGCCTGCCAGCTGGCTATGCGCCGTTGGCCCCGGTTTGGCGAGTCGAAAAACACAGACCCAACTGATTGGGGCGCCCGACTCGAAGGAGGAAAGCACCTCCTGCAAGTCACGCCGGTTCAAAGGGTCGACCGGCAACTCCCCGGTCAAGGGCTTGCGGACTGCTTTGGAGAGCCCATCGTGCCCAAGTTGTTTCGACATCGCCTCAAGTCTAGGTCCTTTCGAGCGACCCTACCCCGGCGAATCGCACTGGCAGCGACTTCGGCACGCCGGGTGGCAGCAGCGCCGCCTGTCCCTGCGTGCAAAACCTCGCCGCCTGCCCCACATTCGTAGATGAGTCTTCATGCCACCCGCCCGCTCAATCGCTGTCTACGACCTGGGCCTCACCGCTTACGCGGACGTGCTCGCCCTGCAGCGCCGGCTCCAGGCCGCCCGTCGTGTTGCTGGCTCTGATGTCCTACTCCTGACTGAGCACCAGCCCGTCATCACCCTCGGGCGCGGCCACCCGGAGCCGAGCCTCCGCGCCTCGCCGGAGGAGGTAGCGCGTGCCGGTATCGCCATCGTCCCGACCGAGCGCGGCGGTGACATCACCTTCCACGGCCCCGGCCAGCTCGTCGCCTACGGCATCATCGACCTCAAGGGCTGGGACCTGGCGCTCCTCGACTACCTCGCGGGCCTTGAAGACACCGTCGTGGACGTCCTCGCCGGCTGGCACGTCGCCGGCCAGCGCCGGCCTGGGGCCCGCGGCGTCTGGGTTGACCGGCGCAAGATCGCCTCGGTCGGCCTGAACGTGCGCCGCTGGGTGACGATGCACGGCATCGCCCTCAACGTCGCATCCAACCTCGAGCTCTTCGAGCTCATCAACCCCTGCGGTGTTGAGGACCTAGAAATGACGAGCCTCAGCCGCGAAGCGGGGGTGGAGGTCAGCGTCTCCGAAGCCGCCGACCTGTTCGCGACGAGCTTCGCCGGCGTCTTCGCCTGCTCGTTGACCAAGGGTGACCCTGGCCGACTCCTTGAGGTCTTCCCGCCGCCGCCCTGACGCGCGTCCCTCAGCCGTCACCAACCATTGCCCTTCGGGCAACCTTTCGCGCGGTCGAACGTTATTTCAGGCATGGAGGCGGGGTCCGCCCGCTTGCCTGGCAAGGTGGCCGACCGTGATGTATCTCGTGCACACCGCCGCGCTTTTCGCGACGCTCTACGCCGTGCTCATCCTGATGCGCTTCTCCTAGTCATCGGCTTGGTTTGGCCATTACCCTCAGGCCGTGGCTTCGCCCCTCGCGGCCCTTGCTGAGACCTACCCCAGCTGGTGGATCGACCTCCTCGGCGAACACAACCACGTCGGGGGCGCGGAAACTACCAAGTGGCTCCTTGATCGCGCCCGGCTCCAACCGCGCGATCGGCTGATCGACTGCGGCGCGTTCGTCGGCGCCTCAGCCCGCTTCGCCGCTTCCCACTGCCAGGCCCGCGCAACGGCCACCGATATCAACCCCGACTTCCTCGCCGCCGGGCGCGCCTTCGCGGGTGGGGCCGACCTCGATTGGGTCGCCGCCACGACTCAGCGGCTGCCCTTCGCCGATGCCACGTTCGCGAGCGTCTGGTGCCTCGACAGCTACCTTGCGCCGAAGGAGATGAGCCGCGTCGCCGCCAACGAGGCGACCCTGTGTCTTTGCTGCGAGGTCCCGGTCGACAGCCGGGGCGGCGTCGAGTCATTCATCGAAGAGTGGGAGACCCTCGGCTGGAAGTTGAGTGCGCACCGCCAGGTGAGCAGCGAGGCGACCCAGACCTGGCGCATGGCCGAGGCCGAGCTGGTGCGCCATCGCCCCCGCTTCGAGCCTCGCTACGGCAAGCGCGGCTACCTCGCTCAGCTCGACCTGCTCGCCCACATGGTCAAGACCTACGAACGCGGCGAGATGGGCCACGGACTCTTCGTCTTCACCCGCGGCTAGGTAGCCGCGCCCGTCTCTGGGCGCTGCATGGGCTCGAATTTCTCCCTTTCGGGCGTCATCTTGGCGCCGCCCTGATCACACCCCCGCCAGGCAGTTCTCGTCCATGTACAAGCCGGCGGGCATCCTCAGGCCGGCTGGGTGCGGGCCTGCTCGTGTTCTCTCATGCCCCGCTCGTATGCCGCATGTTCTTCGGCGATGTCAGCAGCTATCGCCGGCCTGTTCGCCTCGTAGTACTTCCGGGCTGCCTCAACCTGCTCCTGGCCGAGGTGCTCGTAGACCTCGCGCACGATCGACTCAGAGTCGTACCCGTCGTTGAGCCAGCCTGCGATGTGCGCGACCGCGATTCGAGTTCCCTCGATTCGGGGGCGTCCGCCGAGGATGCCTGGAGTACAAACGATCGCTGCCCGCTTGGCCATGCAGGCAGTCTAGCACCGCCCAGACGCAGCCCGCCAAACCTGCTAGAACTGTGACAACGCCACTCGCCTGGAGCTCCCATGGTCAAGCTCACCTTCTGCCTCCACCGTCTGCCTAATCTGTCCCGCGAGGAGTTCCAGCGCTACTGGCGTGAACACCACGCGCCCCTTGTGGCCGCCCACGCCGAGACTCTACGCATTCGCCGCTACGTCCAGGCCCACACCATCACGACGCCGATGGATGCCGGTCTCCGGCAATCGCGCGGCGGCCCGGAAGGCTACGACGGCGTCGCCGAGCTCTGGTGGGACAGCATCGAAGACCTTCTTGCACCCGGCGCTACCGAAGAAGGCCGCCACGCGGGCGCCGCCCTGCTCGAAGACGAACGGAAGTTCATCGACCTCGCCCGCTCGCCGCTCTGGTTCGCCGAGGAACACGCCGTGGTCGGCGGCTGAGCGTGACAGAAGAACCTCGCATCATCGTCGCCGAGGCCCGAGACGAGGTCGAGGCGGCTATCTGGACCGACGCCCTCATTGCTGCCGGGATCCCGGCGGCGTCGTACGCCCGCGGCGTGGGCGCCGCGCTCGGAGGAGCCTCGGCCCCGGGGTGGTCAGTCTTCCCGGTTGTCGTTGACCGCGGTCAGCTCGGCGCCGCCCGGACCGTGATCGCCGACCTCGGCGGTGGCCAGGCGCTTGCCCCCTACCGCGACAGTGCTTCCGCTCGCAAACGCCAAAGCCAGGCGCTGTTCGTTGTCCTTGGAGTTGTGATCCTGGTCCTCGCCGCCGCCCTCGGGGCGCGCCTCGCCGCCGGGTAGCCTAGGCCGCTTCGGACCCGAAGTGCTCTTCTTCGCGCCGCTGCAGCGCGTCCGATTCCTCGAGTTCGCGCAGAACGTCGGTCGCGTACAGGGACTCCATGTCGTACTCGAAGGTCCGTAGCGTCACCGGGACGTCGAACATGGCGTGCCCATCGCTCACCGGGATGGCGCCCGGCACCGTGCGAAGGAAGAACCGTGCCTGCTCGGCGTCCCTGTCGGTCAGAATGACACAGAATCTCGCGCCGCCGCTGTGCGCGAGGAAGTCCGGGTGGCGGGTGATTCGCCGCAAGACTTCCGTCAGGCCAAAGAGGCCACGGTCGCAGAATTCGTCGCCACGACGGTCGCGCACTTCGTCAAGTGTCTCGAAGGCGATCTCCGCCAGCACAAACGGCGTGCCGCTCCACCGCGCCGCGGCCATTTCTCTTCGTACTTCGGAAAGCAAGTAGTTCCGGTTGGGCAGGTTGCGCAACTCGCTCAGGTAGGTCGCACCGTGCAGGCGAGCCATCAGCCGCCGCCAGCGGCGGTTCACGACCCAACGCAGCAGCAGAATCTGTGCGTGGACAGAGATGAACAGCAGCAGGAACGCGGTCGCCGTCATGACGTTGAACAGCGACGGGTCACCCAGCGCGAGGACGACTTCGATCAGGAGGACGCTGCCCCAAAGCAGGTGTACGCTCCCGCGCGCCAGTTTTTCGCGCCAGCCCCGCTCTGAACCCAACTCACCCAACAGGGTGGGCTCCGAAACTTCCATCGATCCCATTACCTCCTTATTCGGCCACCCGGTCTGTTCTCAGCAGCCTTCGGCCGGACCATATGCACGAGCAGCCACCTTCAGGTGTGACAACCACCACTCGGGCGTATCCTCGATTTCCCATGGATTTCCGAGACACCACCGAAGAAGCGGCGTTCCGCACTGGCGTCAGCGACTGGATCGCCGCCAGCCTCCCGGTCGAACTGCAGGGGGAGGGCGGCGAAGGCGAGTGGGGCGTCCTCTCCAGCGGCCACGACCGCGACCGCACGGCGATGGCCGCCTGGCGCGAACGCCTGCAGTCCCGTGGTTGGGTGGCGCCCGCCTGGCCCGCACGCTACGGAGGCGCCGAACTTCCTGTCATGCAGCAGTTCATCCTCAAGGAAGAGATGGCCCGCCTCCGCGCCCCGCGCTTCGGCGGGGTCGGCATCGGCTGGGTCGGCCCCACCCTCATGCAGTTCGGCGCCGATTGGATGAAGGAGCGATTCATCCCGCGCATCCTCAACGGCGCGGACCGCTGGTGCCAGGGCTTCAGCGAGCCCGGCGCAGGCTCCGACCTGGCCAGCGTCCAGACTCGGGCCGTCCGCGATGGCGACGACTACGTAGTCAACTGCCAGAAGATCTGGACCAGCGGCGCCCACATCTCCGATTGGATGATCCTCCTTGCCCGCACCGACCCGGTGGCCCCCAAGCATAAGGGGCTCAGCTACTTCCTCCTCGATATGAAGACCTCGGGCATCAGCCTCTCGCCCATCATCAACATGGCCAATAACAGCGGCTTCAACCAGGTCTTCTTCGAAGACGTTCGCCTCCCCGCCGCCAACATGGTGGGTGAAGAGAACCGCGGCTGGTACGTCGCAGCCACCACCCTCGACTTCGAACGCAGCCTCGTCGACCTCTGCGTCGAGTACGAAGCGATCGTCCGGGAACTCGTCGCCTTCGCCCGATCCACCCGGCCCGCGGCCCTAACGGCCGAAGTCCGGCACGCCCTCGCGGAGGCGCTCATCGAGATTCACGTGGCCAGGAACCTCAGCCTGCGCGTTGTCTCCATGCAGGCCCGGCGCCAGATCCCCAACTACGAAGCAAGCATCGTCAAGCTCTTCGCCAGCGAACTGGAACAGCGCATGGCCACGGCCGCCTTCCACATGACGGGTCTGTTTAGCGGCCTCGTTAGCCGCCACGAATCGCCCTGGGAGCCTCTGATGGGGCGCATCGGACGCTTCCAGCTCCACAGCGTCGCCGCCACCATCGGCGGCGGCACGAGCGAGGTGCAGCGCAACATCATCGCCACCCGCGGCCTCGGCCTCCCTCGCGGCTGAACCGACGGCCATGACGATCGTCGCCATCGACGACGGTTTCGCCCGGACGATGCGGGAGGTCTACGGGGAACCTGGGGGTGAATGGATCGCCCGACTTCCGGGTATCGTCGCCGAGTGCGAGGCGCGATTCTCCCTCCGGGTCGACCCTCCATTCGCGCCGCTCTCTTATAACTACGTGGCGCCCGCGACCCTCGCGGACGGCACACCGGCCGTCCTGAAGGTCGGCTACCCGGCGCCCGAGTTGTTCTCGAACATAGCGGCGCTCAAAGTCTTCGACGGGCGAGCGAGCGTCCGCCTGCTCGCCTCCGACCGCGACCTCGGCGCAGTGGTCCTGGAGCGCGTCTATCCCGGCGACACCCTCGCCACCCTCAGCGACGACGCCGAGGCCACGAGCGCTGCCGCCGCTGTCATGCGCAGGCTCTGGCGGCCCGCGCCGGCCGTCCACTCGTTCCCCACGGTCGCCGGCTGGGGGCGCGGCTTCGACCGCGTCGATCGCGAGTTCGCGACGAAGCCGAGCCCCTTTCCCACACGTCTCGTTGCTGAAGCAAGCGAGACCTTCAGGTCGCTCGCCGCCTCGATGGCCGAGCCGGTCCTGCTCCACGGGGACCTCCACCACGACAACATCCTCGCTGCGACCCGGGAGCCCTGGCTCTCCATCGACCCGAAGGGCCTCATCGGCGAGCCCGCCTATGAAGTCGGAGCACTCCTGCGAAACCCGCGATCGCTTCTCTCCCAGCACGATCCTGGGGCGATCCTCGCGAACCGCATCTCCCGGCTCTCAGACGACCTCGGCTTCGACCGGCAGCGTGTTCGCGGCTGGGGATTTGCCCAGGCTGTCCTCTCCGCCTGGTGGAGCTACGAGGACCACGGCCACGGCTGGGAGTTCGCGATCGCCTGCGCCGAACTCCTCTCCCGGTAGCCGCGACCCACCGGGGTCGCCGGAGAGAACACTACCCCCGCTCGGCAGGCCTTGGCGCCGCGGTCATCGCCCCGAGCATCCGCCGGGAGGCCTCGGCGATCTCCTCCACCGCCCTCTCGAACGCCTCCGCGTTCTTCTGGGAAGGCCTGCGGAAGCCGCTCACCTTCCGCACGAACTGCAGCGAGGCAGCCTCGATCTCCTCTTCGCTCGCCGGCTCATCGGTCCGTCGCAGCGTCTTGATGCTTCGACACATGGCTTCCTCCCGGATCCCGAAGCTTACCGCCAGACGGCGGTGCACCGCGCGGGTCCACCCTGCTACGCTCGATCCCATGTCGCAAATCGCTCGCATCGAACAGATCAACGTCTCGACCGGCGGAGTCCCCAAGCTGCCTGTGATGTTCGCCGAAGTTACCCCGCTCGGGCTCGCAGGCGACGGCCACAACGACAGTGCTCACCACGGCGGTCCTGAGCGCGCCCTCTGTCTCTTCGCCACCGAACGGATCGAGGCCCTCGCCGCCGAAGGCCACCCGATCGCCGCCGGCTGCGTTGGCGAGAACATCACCACCCGCGGCATCGATTGGGACCTGGTGATCCCCGGCGCTCGGTTCCGGCTGGGCGACGACGTCCTGATCGAGATTACGCGCTACACCTCGCCCTGCAAGACCAACGAGCGCTGGTTCATCGAAGGCAACTTCAACCGCATGCACCAGAACCTGCGCCCCGGCTGGAGCCGCGTTTACGCCCGCGTCCTGGCTCCTGGCACGATCCGCCCGGGCGACCCAATTGAGCTGATCCCCGCCACGGCCACCCACCGGGCTGTTAGCTAGTGGCCATCAGCTGCTAGCTCTTAGCTCTTAGCCGTCAGGCCGAAGTCGCCTGGGGGCGCTGGGGGAGGTCTAACAGCTAATAGCCAACAGCTAATAGCTCGCCGCTACCCCAGGAACGCCTTTACTTCTGCGACGAACTCGTCCGTCTTCTCCAGCGGCGCCATGTGCCCCGCACCCTTGATCATCGCCAGCTGCGACTTCGCAATCTTCGATTGGAAGAGCTGCGCGTAGGCTGGCGGCACGAGCTTGTCCAGGTCACCCCAGACGATCAGCGTCGGCGCTTTGATCCGGTGGATCCGCTTCTTCAGGCCCTTATCGGGGATCGGCCAGATGAACTTCCCCGTCGCCGAGAAGTTCGAGAGCTGCAGGTACATCATCTGTGCCATCTCGTCGGCATCCTTGGGCGCCGGGAAGAGCGTCGGGATCACAGGATTCGTCAGGTCCCCGAACAGCACGGCGGGGAGCTCGTTCGGCATTAGGGTGAAAAAGTCGGTAACTGGCGTCTCGTCCATCCACAGCCCGACGGGGGCCGTCAATACCAGCTTCTTCACCATGTCCGGGCGGGCGGCCGCGAATTCCGCCGCGAACATCCCTCCGAGCGAATGGCCCCCAAGGTAGAACGAGGTCAGCCCGAGCGCGTCGCAGAGGTCCTCGAGGTAGATGACCATGTCGTTGATGTCGTCGATGTGCTCGAGCCCGCCCGTGTCGTCGAAGCCCGGGTGTACCGGCGCGATGACGTCGTACGACTGCGACAGCGCCTGAAGCTCCGGCGTGAAGGCGCGCAGGCCTCCCGCGCCGTGGAGCCAGAGGAGCGGCTGCCCCTTCCCGGCGCGGAACACCGGCGGATTGAACATGCCCCCGCGGACGGCGACTGGCTTCGCTTCTACAGCCATAGCTGGTAACCCCTTTCGTTCCTCAAGCTGTGTCCCGGACCCGCATCAGGGTCTGGGTTCGGAGCCTCGGCTGGTTCGCCGTGGCCCCGTCGTAATCGCGGGCGATTCTACCGCACGAGTTCGGGCGAACGCAGTTCCGCCACGGTGGCTCGCTTGTCTTCCGGGAGCGGGTTGATCCACCAGTGGTCGTCGTAGCCCTTCCAGATGTTGCGCAGGCGCGGCATCACCTTTTCGGCGAAGAGCTTCGTGTTGTACATCACCTTCTCGCGCGGCATGTTCCCGATCTGCATCAGGCACATCAGTTGGCCGACGCGGAGGCCCTTGATGACGTCTTCCATCTGGTCGGCCACGGATTCCGGGCTGCCGGCGACGACGTAGCCCTCGCGCCGGAAGTCGGCCCACTTCAGCCCTTCACGGACGAGCGAAGCCTGCGCCCCAACCTGCGCCTGGATGCCCGCCTTCAAGGTCCGGTTCGTGCGATACCCGGGGGCGTCGGCGAACCCGCCGTAGACGTGCAGGCAGCGGTTGTAGAAGTAATCGACGTGCTCGCTGTACAGCCGCTCGGCCTCGGCGTCGCTATCCGCCACGCATACGAGCTGCAGGAACCCGGCCTTGAATGGGTTGAACTCGGAGCCCATCTGCTCGACCCGGTTCCAGAAGCCGTCCATCACGCCCTTCCCCCGGATGTAGCCGAAGTAGGAAAGGTAGCAGTAGACGTAGTTCATCTCCGTGGTCCAGTCCCACGTTTCCAGCGAACCCCCACCGGGGATCCAGATCGGGGGGTGCGGCTGCTGCAAAGGGCGCGGCCACGGGTTCACGTACCGCACCTGGTTGTACTTCCCGTTGAAACTGAACGTGTCCTTGTTCGTCCACGCTTCCTTGATGAAGTCGTGGTTCTCGTAGTAGCGCTCGCGGAGCGTCGCCGGCGTCATCCCGTAGGCGAAGTTCGTGTCCATCGACGTGCCGACGGGGAAGCCTGCCACCAGGCGTCCGCCCGAGATGACGTCGAGCATGGCGAACTCTTCGGCCACTCGCAGGGGCGGGTTGTAGAGGGCGATCGAGTTCCCAAGCACCACGAGCGCGGCCTTCGAAGTGCGCCGCGCCAGGCCCGCCGCGATGATGTTCGGGCTCGGCATGAGGCCGTAGGCGTTGTTGTGGTGCTCGTTGCAGCAGATGCCGTCGAACCCGCACTGCTCGGCGTACTCGAGCTCGTCCATGTACTCGTTGTAGACCACATGCCCGCGCGCCGGGTCGAACAGCTTGTATGGGACATCGACCCAAACGCTCCGGTACTTCTGCTGGAAGTCGTCCGGCAGATCCGGCCAGGGCATCAGATGGAACCAGTGGAACTTCACGGCGGCCTCCGGCTGCAGCGGCAGCTTTGGTTCGTCTCGGGCTAAGGAATACCCCGGATTGGCAGCTTCGTCAATGATCGAGGACGGCCGCCTGTCACCTGTCCCCTGTAACCTGTCCGCTATCCCCTATCTAGCGGGCGGCGAAACAGTGCCTCTTGCGCCACCGACGCCACCAGCACCCCCTCGCGCGTGTAGATCGACCCCAGCGTGAGTGCCCTTGCTGCATGCGCCGCCGGGCTCTCAGTCACGTAGAGCAGCCAGTCGTCGAAGCGCGGCTGATGGTGCCACCACATCGTGTGGTCCAGGCTGGCCGAAGCCCCACCCGGCGCCCACGCCCCGTAGTGACTCCCGACCGTGCCCACCATGCCGCTGTCGCTCATGTAGACCATCGCCGCGGCGTGGATCAGCGGGGACTCGGGCAGGGCCGAGGTCGTCCGCGCCCATACCATCCGCCGCGGCAAACCTCCGTCCCCGGGCTTCGAAGTGCCGGCCGCGACGGAGCGGATGTCGATCGGGTTCGTCCACCGGCGTCCCCGGTGGTGAGGCGGCAGGTGTTCGGCCATGTCGTGGATCGACTCCCACCAGCTCGGGAGACCCTCCGGGTCCGGTGCTTCGGGCATCGGCTGCTGGAACGAGATCCCAACTTCGGGCCGGACGAACCCGATCGAGGCCTCGAAGATCGTGTCGCCCTGCTGCACCGCGGTCACGCGTCGTGTCGTGAAGTTCCGCCCATCGCGGATACTCTCGACCCCATAGTCGATCGGCGTTGCGGGCCGCCCCGCACGAAGAAAGTAGGCGTGGAGCGAGTGGATCGTCCCCTCGGCCACCGTCAGGCCCGCGGCCATCACCGACTGCGCCAGCACCAGGCCGCCAAACAGCCGACCCTCGTCCTGTTCGACAGGCCCGCGAAAACGCCCCGGCTCAAGGGGCGCAAGTTCGAGCGAACGGAGGAGCTGGGCCATGTCGCGGTCGTGTGGTTCGGTCATGCAGTCACGTTCCGGCCCGCGGTCGAAGACCGCAGCGCCGGCGCTTTCTCAGGATGGGCGGTAGTCAGGATCATAGCGTGCCGGAGCGCCTACAGGCGCGGCGCCCGTGTGCCGCTACCTCAGCTCTGTCGATTTCACCGTCGCCGCCCTCTTCCCTGAGCTGGACCGCCAGGCACCAACCGGAGGATCTAGGACCGAAGTCTTGAACTATCACAACTCGTTGACGAGAAGATCCGCGCGTGCCACCATCCGGCGCCAGTCAGGCGCGAGCAGAGGAGAACGGGATGGAAGCGAGAGTTCGGCTACTTCTGAGTGCGGTCATTTCGGGAGTGCTGTTTGGAGCGGGGTACTTCGTCGTCGCAGTGATCCCTGGCGGCGGGGACGTGACCGACAAGGACTTCACCGATTTCTACGACTCCGACGGGAAAATGCTGGCGGCGCTGATCCTTTTCTTCGTGCTAACGGCGGGATGCTTTTCGCTGCTCTGGTTCTTCAACGAGCTTCGCGAACGCCTCGCGGATTCGCCTCTCACGCGGACAGCCTACGCCGCCGCGGCAGTCGGAGCGGCCGCCGTAGCCACAGGCGCGGGCATCCTTGGGGGGCCACTCGGGGCGCAACAAAACTCGGACAGCGGCTTCGTCGGTGTCCCCATCGCCGAGACGTTCGCGCAGGCGGGCCTCGGGGTCATGCTGGTTGTCGGGATGTACGCGCTTGCGGTTGCCACGGTGCTGGTGAGTGTGGCTGCTCGCAAGAACGCCGCCCTCCCCTCATGGCTGTCTATCGCGGGGATCGTGGCCGGCGTCATCATGCTGGGCTCGTACATCTGGCTGCCGGGGCTGATCTTCCCCGTCTGGGTTATCGTCGTCGGCGTCGTTGCGTCCCGGCAACGCGCTGGCTAAAGGTCGCGCAACGCTCGCGCAACACGAACCGGTGGTAGTCATCCGATCGAGCTGGCCGGCAACGCGGCTTCTGCTCATCGCTCGAGGTACGCCCGGCTCACGTAGCCGAACGATGCAAAACCCCAGGGCGAGAGGACCGGAGCCCAGGTGGGGTCCGGCGCAGCGTCCCACCTGCTGAGGTCGTGCAGGAGGACGCCGTCGAGGACGCAGTCCACGACTGTCGACTGCAATGACGGCTGTTCGTGAAGGTTCAGGCAGTCGCCGGGAGTGTTCACGCGCACGAAGGGCCCTGACACGAAACCCACCACCCGCTTGCGATCCCACGGGCCGTACATGTCGAGGAAGAAGCCCGGTTCGATCGGGGCGACGGTACCCGCGAGGTAATCCACGAACACCGGAAGCGGGGTGATGAAGTCGCCCCTTGAGTCGTTGGGCGGATCCAGGTCTTTGCTGCTTATCTGGGCCATTCCGATGGCGGTAGGGCGAAAGGTGTTTTCTAACGCCAACGGAGAGACGAAGACTCCGCCGCTGTAGACGGCGGTCAACACGTCGCCGACGAGGACGCCGACGTATGAGTGCCCACGGGGTAGTCCTCGAGGAGTCACGGCCCAGCTGATGACCGGAGCTGGTGGGTCCCCGAGTATCGACACGTCTTCGACGAAGCGGCTCCAGGGGAACGTCCAGAGGATGCTGCCGTCGCCACGGAGGAGTGAGCGGCCGTCCGTCGACCGGTAGGTGACCGGTCCCGGGTCCGTCAAAGGTGCCTTGGACTCGGCGCCCGGGGGCGGCGAGAGCTTCTTCATGCCGGGCCAGAGATAGAAGTCCCGGTCCCACGCCCGGGGATCCGCGGATCCAAAGGAGCGCTCGAGAACCACCCCGGGGAATTCGCCGGCCGGCCCGTCCGGGACAAACGCCCAGGCGATCGCCACTCCGTCGAAGGTGGTGAGCTTCCGCCAGCTGACCCCGCCGTCGTCCGACCTCAGCAGCTCCGACTGGGCGTCGCGCGTGACCGCGTTGAGAGGGCCGCAATACCCTCTGCTGCACACGGTGGCGAAAATCGTGGCGGTGTATCCGCCAATTGCGATCCCGGTGATGTCCCGCCCCGGGTCGAGCAGCGTGTCGCGCCGGAGGATTCCCGCAGAGTCGCGATACACGCGGTCGAGTCGGCGGTCGTAGCTCTCGCAGCCGTAGCAGCCGCTGGCGATCAACAGCGCGTCCTGGCCGGGAATGTCCGCGGCCCCCGTAAGCAGCATCTTTCGCACGCGCACGCCGAACAGTTCGGTTGGAGGCACGGGAGCAGGGCGGCCGGAAGTGAAGTACGGGTCCCAGCCGCTGCGCAGGTGCGCCTCGAGCGCCTCCCGCGGCCGTCCCGCGAGGTCTGAACTTTCCTGGACCAGGCCGCCGTTGAGCACCGACCGTCGCGTGTCCGGAGCTGTCGCCGAGGCGGCTCCGGTCAGGACGGGGGCGGCGGCCCTCGCCGGTGGCGCGCAGCTCCCGGCGAGGAGGTCCTCCAGCGGACACGAAGGGTCGCGGTCGAAGGCGAGCGTGAGGATGCCCTGCGCGCCAGGCCGCGGGTCATCTCCCGGCGGAAGGGTGGAAAAGCCGAGCCCGAAGGTCGCGCCGCAGCGCAATGCTCCCCCGATGAAGGGGCAGCCGATGCTCACAAGCTGCATCTCTTCGCCACCCAGGGTGTCCCTCAGCAGCGTTTCGAGCTTTGTCCGGGCGTTTGGGTTGTCCCAGTTCGAGCCTGCCACGATCGCGCCGGCATCGCCCAGCCGCACCCATCGTTCCGCCCTCAGCGCGAACGCACAGATGTCCTCCGGCACGGGACACCCCTGCGCCGCGACCGCCGCAACTGGTGGGCCATCGTCGGTTGCCTCGGGTGCGGCGACCGGCTTCTTCGGCCCTGTAGAGCAGGCCACCATCAGCCCGGCGGCAAACAGCACGGCCAGACCTGTCATCCGTCTCAAGCGTTACCCCAGTTCGTCCGCTCACGCTCACAGAGGCGCCGAAGAGCGAATCACTCCCTTCAACGTCGCCCCCGCCGGGCTTGTTCCAATGCCGCGCGTGGGTCGTCCCGTCGGCCACGGTCCAGCCCGCGGCCATCATCGCCTCGGCCAGAACCGGGCCACCAAACATCCCGGCAGCGAAGGCGGCGGGCTCACTCCGCCATGCGTACGGTGGGGATCCAGCGAAGCCACGAAGGCAGATACCAGTTGTTCTTGCCCAGCAGCTTCATCGACGCCGGAAGGAGTACCGATCGGATGATCGTTGCGTCGAGGAGGATCGCAACGGCGAGGCCGAACCCGAACTGCTTGACTCCGATGTTCCGGCTCAAAGCGAACGTCAGCGCGACAGCGATCATGATCAGGGCGGCGTTGGTGATCGTGCCGGCGGTCGCCTTGATACCTGACGAGATAGCCTCATCGGTACTCTCGCCGTGCTCCACCGCCTCCTTGATCCGGCCCATCACGAACATGTGGTAGTCCATGGAGAGCCCGAACAGGATGGAAAAGAGGAACAGAGGCAACCAGGACTCGACGATGCCGGTGGCCTCGAAGCTGAGCGGCTTCTCGAACAGCCAGCCCTCCTGGAACACCAACACGAGCACTCCGTAGGTGGCTCCGACAGAGAGCAGGTTGAGGATGATCGCCTTCACGGCGATCACGATCGAACGGAAAGTGACCAGCAAGATGATGAAGGCGAGGCCGAGGACCATGCCGAAAACGAGCGGAGTCTTCGAAATGATGTTGGCCTTGAAGTCCACGTTCGCCGCGGAAGCGCCCGTAACGAGCACATGAGCGCTGCTGTCCCCGAAGGCGCCCGGGATGAGGTCTGCCCGCAAGTGCTCGACTGCATCGATCGCTCTCTGGTCACCAGTGTCAGCGTTCAGTGGCACCTGGATGACCTGCGTGTCCCCGGCGTCGTTGGTGTCCTTCTGGATTGGCGTCCCGAAGATTGCATTGGGGTTCGCCGGCCCCACCGTCTCGGCCGCAACGAGGCGTTCGAACTGCGCCACGTGAGACTGCACATCGGGGGCAAAGACGTTCTTGTTCTCACCGGCGTCGACGACTACGACTGCTGGCGAGGTCAGTCCGAGGGTGAAGTTCTGCTCGAGTGCGCGCAGGGCCTTCTTCGCCTCCACCGCGTCGGGAAGCCCCCGGGCGCCGTTGAACCCAAGATTGAGAGTGAGGAGCGGAGAGGCCAGGGCAAGCAGCCCAACCACCACCACGACGGCGAAGACCGCCGGGCGAGCAAGTACCCGGTCGCAGACGTACCCCCAGAAGCCACCGCCCTCTTCTCGTTGCCGCATAAACGGGACTCGCAGTCTGTCCAGAGCGTCGCCCAGAAGCGCCGGCAGGAGCGTGATCGAGACGACGACTGCGAGGGCGACGACAACCATCGAAGCCAGCCCGAGGCTCGTGAAGGTGTTGTCGCCGACAAGGAACATGCCCGCGATCGCCAGCAACACCGTGACTCCGGCAAAGGCGACGGCTTTCCCCGAAGTGGAGGTAGCGGTGTGGATCGCGGCCACGCGGTCAAGACCGTGTCTTCGTTCCCGGCTGAACCTGGTGATGACGAAGAGGGCGTAGTCAATCCCCGTGGCCAGGCCCATGAGCAACACCATCTCGGAGTAGATGTCGCTTAGCGGATACCACTGCGAAACCACGCTCAGGATGCCACTCGCCACAACGATGGCCACAAACGCGAGCGCAAGCGGAATCAGTGCCGCCACCAGACCGCGAAACGCCAGCAGGAGGAGGAGGAACGTCAACGGCAAGCTCAGCCGCAGGGAGCGGCCGAAGTCGCCGTTGGTGACGTCCTGGCCCTGCTTCTGGGTCGAAGCGGCGCCGCCCAGGAGGACCTGGAAATCCCTGTGGGCGGTGCTGGCTGCTTTCACCGCATCGATCACGGCCTGGATGTTCTCGCCCGCCTCGATGGCGTCCCCCTCCATCTCGACGACGGCAAAGCTGACCGTCGGATTGGTGCGCGACACGAGCGGTGAGCGGCCGGCGGGTGTGTCGAGATCGTAGTGCGTGAGCGTGTTCGCGACGATGCGCCGGCTGGAGGTAACCGTTGTACCGGAGGGGGTCGACTCGGAGACCCTCCGCAGAGCCCGGAGCTGGGCCATGAGCTGTTCCACCGTCCCCCGGTAGGCGGGATCGTCGACGGACAAAGACGGATGCTCGAAGACGACAAATTCGTTGACCGACTTGTTCGTCGTCGCAAAGCGCTTCTCAATCAGCGACAGCGCCGCTCCTGACTCGCCAGGGGGCTGCTCCTTAACGTCCGTATCCACCGGAAACGCCGCGCACGCGCCGAATGACAGCACGATGACAGCCAGCCAGGCGATAGCCGCGAGACGCCGATGGGAGGCACTCCACATGGCGACTCTCGTGATGAACGACTCCCCGCCTCCGGCTCTCTCCTGCGATTCCTGCATGTCGCCTTCCTCTGGGACGTATCGGTCTCTTCCCGGCCTCACGGAAAGAGAATCTCGAAGTGGCCGCCGTGCACCTGGCACCCGGTCCAGCCGGTATCCAACGCCTCTGCCCGGATGTCACTGCCCGATGTCGTCCGATCGCCGCGGGCGTCGAAGGCTACCCTCCCCGAGACTCCGTCGGAGAGTCGCGTCCCGGCCACGACCGCGCGGAGCCTGGCCGGGTCAACCACGAGCGAGCCATCGGGCTGAAGTTCCGCCACCTGGGCGACAGCGTCCAGGAGAATACGCGTCGCGTCAGCGACATGCGGCGTGAAGGCAGAAGAGTCTGGGGCGGCCCCGTGCACCGCCTTGAAGGCTCGGGCGAACGCCTCGGGGAGGCGCGGCGAACACCCGGAGAAGTAGACCCCTTCGGCCAGGCGGGCGCTCACCGGAGCGATGAACGAACGCTCCACCGCCGCCGCGTCGGTACCACCGAAATCACCTGCGTACCCGGCGTCGCGAAGCTGCCGGTAGAACAACGCGGCCTCTGGATTAAAGCCCGCGAACACCACGAAGTCCGGATGATCTTCGGTAACGCGCTTCGCCTCGCTGGCAAAGTCGGCCGCTCCCCTCTGCACGCTCATTCGGACCACTCGGACCCCATTCTCTTCCAAACTCTTGCGCGCGGACTCTGCGAGATCCTGCCCGTACGACTCCGAGTCGTCGACCACGTACGCCTTCTTGGCTCGAAGCTGCTGGCCGACAAAGAGGCCGATGATGGCCCCCTGGAGGTCGTTGCGGTAGGCGGTCCGAAAGAACGTAGTCCCCGTTGACGTGAGTCCCGACTCGGTAGCGGAGCCCGAAATCGTCGAGATGCCGGCAGCCGTGTAAATAGGGATGGCCGCTTTAGCACCCGGACTGCAGCCGGGCCCGATGACTCCGACCAGTCCGGGGGTCCGAAGGAACCTGTTCGCCGCCAGTACCGCTTGATCCGCTCGGGTGCACCCGTCGTCCTCAGCTCGAACGACGACATCGTGGCCCTTGAGCCGCTCTCCGTTCTGTTGCTTCCAGAGGTTTAACGCTGCTATCACAGCGTCCCGGTCCTCGAGACCGCCGGCGCCGTCCGGGCCGGTCAGCGGCTCCGAGGAGCCGATAACGATGGGCTTGCCCGGGGCGACGACGATCTTATCGTCGGGCCGCGTGCGGGCAGGCGCAGAAAGGAGGCCATCGCTGGACGCACCGGAGCCCCCGCACGCCAACAGCAAGGCGACGAGGCCCAGACAAGCTCCAAGCAGAATGCACCGGCCCACGAGCGACACCCCAAGGGACTAGGTTCTCGACCGCGACGGTCCGCGGCACGCTAACATTCACACTCGCGGTCCGCAACAAGCGCCAGCCCAGCGATCCGTCCTACTGCGCTTGGCTCCCTTCCTTCTGCTCACGCAGCGCCGAAGAGCGAACCACGCCCGCCAGCGCCGCCGCAGCCGGGCTTGTTCCCGTGGGGCCGGTGTCCGGGTGTTTGCACACTCCTCCAGCGGCAGAGACTCATCGGAGGACCCTTTAGTCAGTACGCGATGTTGTGAAGCCAGTTGTCCGGGTAAGAACCGGTGGCATAAATCTGCACGCCTCCAATGCTGCCGTCGTCGTCACCGGTGACCGGAACATTGGTCGCAATGTTTACGCCAGGTGTCCCGCTCTGATGCAGGTGTGGCCCGGTGGAGAGGGCGCAGGCCGCTCCCGACGGCAGACTTCCCAGATAGACTATCGTCCAATTCGTCCCGAATCGGATTTCGGTGCCGTTCGCGATGGCCCTTGGGAATTGCACGAAGTTGACCGACCCGATCCAGGTCCCAACCGCGGCATCCGGGTAGGGAATCCACAGCGAGACATCCACTCCCGGACAGGTGCCAATATGATCGCGGGTGTACCCGAACGCATAGCCGGAGTAGCCGAACGTTTGCAAATAGACGGCGGCACCCGCAGTCGCGCCGCGAGCGTTCGTCACGTCAAGACCGACGTTAGCCGCGTTCACACCGCTCTCGTCGCAATGCCAGTAGGAGTCGAACCCAACTCCGGCGCAGCTATCCGCGTGGGGAGTGAGCGTGACCTCGGTCGTCGCCATTCCGGCGATGACGCGGATGTTCGCCAACTGGATTGCATCGACAGTCGAGGCCAAACCGCCGCCCACCACGCCGCCGAAGAGGGCCAACGCCATGAGAGTGAGTATCGCCATCCGCCGTTTCATCGAAGCGCTCCTTTTTCGTCTACGCCAATTGCCAGAAGAGATTCAGCGATAGCTTTGAGTTCACCGATCGGAACGTTGTCGGACTGAAGAATCAGTTCACCTCCTCCGAAGTAGACCCTGACGGTCCCCCCCGGAGGAGGAGGAGGAGTGCCCCCGAGTCGAGATGGATTTGGCCCTTCAGTGATCGCCGGGAATCCGTGGATCGCGTCAGGCGTCACCAACGTCAGGGAATCATCGAAGGTCAGGTAGATGTCGATCGGCAACGCCCAGGCTTGCACCTCGACGATCGAAACAGCCGCGCGTTTTCCGTCTGCCGACTCCCACAGGCTGGTTGTGAAGATGGCTCGCCCGTTTCGAGTTGCGGCGGAGAATCCCGTTTCCTTCCAACCGGGCGAAGGATTGGCGATGATCAGAGGCAGCTTCGGAAGACCGCCCTTGGATTTCGTTTCGTTGAAACTGCGCTCTTCTTTGTCGTCCGGGTAATCACGGAGAACGTACGCCGTACCAGCCGGTATGAGCCGATAGGGCCCGAATTCCTTCGCGTGTCCGTCGTATTCCTTCCCCGTGTTCTCCAGGTAGCGGAGCGGCCCCCTCTGTCCGGATGGGCCTACTGGGGGTCCCGCGACGTTCTTCGCCGTTGCAGGACTCTCCCCACCGAACACCTCCGTCGAGGCCACGAGCCCAAGAGCAATCGCACTCGATGCGGCAGCGAGCGCCAGCGCTGTGCCTCGTCGTTTCAGCCTCTCACTCCTCACTCCCGAATCTCCCTCCCCACCGAAGCCCGGCACGCGCCGGGGACATCTCATAGCCCAGATGGGCTCGCCTCGATTACGTCTCCTCGAAGATCGAGCGTTTTCGAGGCGATGCGTTCGTCCTCTTTCCGCTCACGCTCCC
This sequence comes from Tepidiformaceae bacterium, assembly GCA_041488155.1. Taxonomy (GTDB): domain Bacteria; phylum Chloroflexota; class Dehalococcoidia; order Tepidiformales; family Tepidiformaceae; genus JBGPOS01. The sequence goes on along the minus strand of JBGPOS010000029.1, from coordinate 26,026 downwards.
GAAGCGCCGAAGAGCGAATCACTCCCTCCAACGCCACCGCAGCCCGGCTTGTTCCCGCGCAGGTGGAGGAAGAGCCGTTTGTTACAATCCTGCTTCACCGCCACCGGAGGAGCCCATGGTCGCGCCGCTACAGGGAATCCGTGTCCTCGAAGTCGCCAACTGGCTCGCTGCCCCGAGCGCGGCCGCCCTCATGGCCGACCTCGGAGCCGAAGTCATCAAGGTCGAGCCGCCCGGCGGCGATGTCTTCCGCGGCTTCCTTCTCCGCTCCCTTGGCTACGACTTCGACTTCGCCACCAACTACGCATTCGAACTCGACAACCGCGGCAAGCGGTCGGTCACCGTCGCCCTCGACCGCCCCGGCGGCCCCGAGCTCGTCCGCAAGATGGCTGCCCGATCCGATGTCTTCCTCACGAACCTCGTCCAGGAACGGCGCGTCAAGTACGGGCTCACCTACGAAGAGGTGACCGCCGTCCACTCCAAGGTCATCTACGCTTCCTTCAGCGGGTACGGCGCGCGCGGTCCGGACGCGAACCGGCCCGGCTTCGACTACGCCGCCTTCTGGGCCCGCTCCGGCCTTATGGGGCTTCTCGGCGAGCCCCCATCGCCCCCACCCCTCTGCCGTGGCGGCCAGGGCGACCACACGACTGCCCTCAACATCCTTGCCGCCGTCCTCGCCGCCCTCCGCGTCCGCGACATCACCGGCGAAGGCCAGCACGTCGAGGTCACCCTCCAGGGCACCGGCATGTGGACGCTCGGCACCGACCTCCAGGCGGCGCTCGTCGCCCGTCAGCAGCCCGGCCGCCACGACCGCACGGCGCCCACCAACCCCATCTGGAACTCCTACCAGTGCGCTGGCGGCGACTGGGTGCTGCTCGTGATGCCAGTCCCCGACCCGCTCTACTGGCCCCGCTTCTGCGCCATGGTGGAAAGGCCCGAATGGGCCACCGACGCCCGCTACGACACGCTGCTCAAGCGGCGCGACCACTCGGGCGGGCTCACCAGAGAAATCGACGCCATCTTCGCCAGCCACGACCGCGCCTACTGGGCCGCGAAGCTCGACGAATTCGGCCTCATCTGGGCGCCCGTCGCCACCTTGCCCGACGTGATCGACGACCAGCAGGCGCGCGAGATGGGCTGGTTTACGACGATCGACCACCCCTCATACGGCGCCTTCGAGACGCTCGACACGCCGTTCCATATCTACGGGGCCGACATCGGGCCTCGCGGCCCCGCTCCGGACGCGGGTCAGCACACCTTCGAAGTGCTATCGGAGATGGGCATCGCTGGCGATGAACTATCCGAGTTGGCGACGCAGGGAGTGCTTGGCTGAGCTGTCAGAGGAGCCGCCGGTAAACGTCACGACGGTGGCCGATGGCGACCACCACGAGCGCGTCTTCTTCGATGTAGTAGACGATCCTGAAGTCACCGACGCGCAAACGGAACTCCGAGTGGTCGCGGGAGAGCGGCAGAGCGCCTCGGGGCCTGGGGTTTTCGGCCAGGGCATCGATCGCTCGCACGATTCGCTCCCGCGCGGAAGGCGGAAGGCGTTTCAGCTCTCGAGCAGCGCGCCTCGTAAGTTCAATTCGGTGCGCCACTACGCCGCTGCCGCTCCAGCCCCGACTTTACTTGCGCCCAGGATTCCCTCGGCCCGGCCGAAGCTCGCGACTCCGCGATGGCCGCGGCATCGAGACGGTCTTCCTCCTGGGCAAGCAGGCGCTCATACAGACGCAAGTCCTTCATCGGGATGATCGCGGCCAGCGGCTTGCGGCCTTCACGTACGATCACCGCCTCGCCGCAAACGGGAAGACGTTCAATGGCCGCAACGATCTCGTCGGCCGAGTTACACACCATGCGATGTTCGAGGGGGCCTTTGTATGCTGCCATGAAGCAATTCTAGCCCAAGCGCACGTGCCATGAATCGTCGCGTTCAGCCTCGCCACCCGGGGCCGGGCCCCTATGGGTGCAGGATCTCCCGCAGGGCCTGGCAGACTTCGTCCACCTCGGCGTCCGTCATCGTTGGGAACAGCGGCAGGCTGATCGCCCCTTCGAACAGGCGCTCGGCGACCGGGAAGTCGCCTCTCTTCCAGTAGCCCAGCTTCTGGTAGGCCGAGAAGTAGTGCAGCGGGATGAAGTGCACCGAGGTCTGGATCCCCCTCGCAGCGAGCTGCCGGATGACCTCGTCCCGCGGCACCGGGGCGGTCTCGTTCTTCACCCGGATCACAAAGATGTGCCAAGCGTGCCGGTTCTCCTCGCTGAACAGGGGCAACGTCACGTGCTCTTCATCGCGAAGGTTCGCGAAGTAGCGCTGAGCGACGCGCGTGCGCTGCTCGGTGAGCTGGTCGAGCTTGGTCAGCTGCCGCCGCCCCAGCGCCGCCGCAAGGTCCGTGAGGTTGTCCTTGAAGCCGAACTCCGCGATGTCGTAGCGCCAGCTGCCGCCGGCGTCGTAGCGATTCCAGGCGTCACGCGTCATCCCGTGGAGCGTTAACGAGCGTACGCGCTCGCTCAGCGCTTCGTCGTCGGTCGCGAGCGCCCCGCCCTCGCCGGTTGTCATGTTCTTATTGGCGTAGAAGCTGAAAGCCGTGGCGTGCCCGATGCTTCCGACCGCCCGCCCCCGGTAGAGGCTCCCGACCGCGTGAGCCGCGTCTTCGAGGACCAGCAGATCGTTCCGCCGGGCGATTTCCATGATCGCATCCATGTCGCAGGGCTCCCCCGCGAAATGCACCGGGATGATCACCCGGGTGCGCGGCGTGATCGCCCGCTCTATCTGCTCCGGATCGATGTTGGCGTCGCCAGCCCGGACGTCGGCCAGCACCGGCCGCGCCCCCACGTGCACGACCACGGTCGCGGTGGCCGAGAAGGTGTACGGCGTCGTGATCACTTCGTCGCCCGGGCCGATGTTCCAGGCCGCGAGCGCAAGGTGCATGGCGGCCGTGCACGAATTGACCGCGTTCACGTATCGCGCGCCGCAATACTCGGCCAGCTCGCGTTCGAGGGAGTTGACGTTCGGCCCGCTCGTCAACCAGCCACTGCGCAGCGACGCCGCGACTGCGGCGACTTCGTCGTCGTCGATGGCCGGGCGGAAGAAGGGGATCCGAATCTCAGTCATGGCGCTCAGGCCAGTCTAGCAGCGCCGCCGCAACCGGCCGAGCCTAAAAGCTTGACGCGACGCCACATCCCCCATTCAAATCAGTTGTGGTCTTCACGCGCGTCGTCGGCCGTTACCGCCGGGCGGCTATCTACCGGTTGCTCCTTCTCAACTACGGCCGCGCCCAGCGCTGGTACTGGGAGCTCCGCACACCCGACCTCCATCGCCACTGGGGCGAAGACCGCGCCGATTTCACCGTCCTCAGCGACATCCTCGGCCGCTACCACCCCCAGAGCGTCCTCGACCTCGGCTGCGGCACAGGCCGCCTCTTCCCCCTCTACAAGGAGGCGGGCATCCGAAAGGTCCTGGGCGTCGACATCGCGGGGCGCGCTCTCGGCATCGCCAGCCGCCTGTACCCCGGCGTCCCCACTCAGCGCGTCCGGGCGGAGAAGCTCCGCACCCACGAGCGCTTCGACATGGTGGTCATCAACCGCGTCCTCCAGCACCTTCTGCCCGAGAACCTTCCGGCCGCCCTTGACCGAGTAACCTCAATCGGCTCCAACGCCATTTACATCAACGAGATAGGCAAGAGCGACACGGCCAACCTCACCGGCGCCCGCTACATGTTCGAACACGACTACGTCCCGATGCTCGCGGCGCGCGGCTGGTGTCTCAGCGAACAGGGCGAAATCCCGGGCAGCCGCCAGACCTACCTCCTCTTCACACCGATGCCCGGGCGCGTCCGCCGCGTCGAAGGGGAGGTCGTCCAGGCCCGCGGCCTAGCGAGTGTCAGGCCGATGTTGCGGCCCATCGGCCGGCCCCTCAACCGGCTCATCTTCAACGGCACTCGCCTCCGCCTGCGCTGGATCTACCTCCGCGAAGACATCGACGGCGTGCAGGGGGAACTCCGTCACCTCCGCTCCGGCCACGCCGATGCCCTCCGCCAGTTCGACGCCCAGATCGCGCGCGACGCCATGATCGTCGGCCCCCTCAGCATCGTGAACGCGCGCACGGATTTTTCGAACCTCACCATCGGCCCCAAGACACACGTCGGCAGCGAAGTCTTCATCGACCTCGCCGACCACGTCACGATCGAAGAAGGCGCCACCATCTCGATGCGCGTCTGCATCATCAGCCACCTCGATGTCGGCCGTGGCCCAATGGCCAACGAACGGCCTCGTCAAACCGGCGAGGTCACCATCGGCGCCGGCGCTTTCATCGGCGCCGGTGCGATCATCCTCCACGGGGTCACCATCGGGCCGGGCGCCGTCGTCCCGGCGGGCGCGGTCGTCCACAAAGACGTCGCCGGAGGCAGCATCGTCACGCGCAGCGGGATGTCCCGCTCCGCCTTCCTTCGCTCCGGCGCCGCACGGTAACCCTGTGGACATCGCCCGGGGCAGTGTCCTTGCCCTGGTCTACCGGGTTTCCGGGATGTTCTGCTGGATGCTCATCGGGGTCATCACCGCCCGCGCCCTGAGCGTCGGCGACCTCGGCATCTACGTCTCCGCCGTGGTCGTCACGCAGTCTGTTGGAAGCGTCGCCGCCAGCTTCGCTTCAGCCTCCGGCTACTTCGTTTCGAAACAGCATCGCCCGGCGGCCGAAGTCGCCGCCAACGGAGCTCTCCTGTCCGCCGTCGCCGGGCTGGGGCTGCTCGCCGTCGCGCTGCTGGCGTGGACGGTCTATGGCGAAGGCGCTGCCCGATGGCTGCCGTTCATCGGCGTGGCCCTCTTCCCGATCATCGCCCGCAACGCCCTCGGAGGAGTCTTCCTGGGCACCAACTCACTCTGGCGCTACAACTTCAGCCTGCATGGCCCGGCGTACGCCGCGGTGGCCCTGCTCCTCGTCTGGGTGGTTGCCCTCGACCATCGCACCACGGAGTCCGCGCTCGGCGCCTGGATCGCCGCCCAGTACGTCTCCCTCGTGATCCTTGCCATCCTCGACCGTTCCTGGTGGGGCTGGCTCGTTCGCCACCGGCCCGATTGGCGCCTCATCTGGCACATCGTGACGTTCGGCGCCCTCATCGGCCTCGCCGGGTTCATCAGCTTCTTCAACTACCGCGTCGATCAGCTCCTGGTCGCCGGTCTCGATGGCCGGGTCGGCGCCGGGATCTACTCCCGCGCGGTCTCTGTTGCAGAGGCCCTCTGGCTCTTCTCGACTTCGATCGCCGTCGCCTCGTACGCCAGTGTCGGCTCGCTCGACCGCCACGAGGCAGCTGCCCTGACCACGCGCGCCGTCCGCCACACCCTCGTCGCCGTCACCTGTGGCGCCATCGCCGTCTTCGTCCTCGCCCCCCTTATGCTCGAAATCCTGTTCGGGGCGCGCTACTCCGGCGCCACGACCTCCCTGCGCATCCTTTGCGTCGGCACGGCCCTCTTCGCCCCTCAATCCCTCCTCGCCAACTACTTCACCATCCAGATGGGCAGGCCCTGGATTTCGCTCCTCATCGCCCTCTCCTCCTGCCTCATCAACATCGCGGTCTGCCTTGTCCTCATTCCACAGGTCGGCTACGCCGGCGGCGCCTGGGCGACAACGATCAGCTACGCAGCCGTAGCCGTGCCCTCCATAGTCGTCTTCCTCAGGCTCTCCGATGCTCGCCTCAGCGACCTCTTCCGCATTCGCCGCGACGATATTGATACCTACACCCGGCTCTGGCGCCGCGTTTGGAGTGGCGAATTCTTCGGCCGCGCCCGATCGGTGCCCGACTCCCACCCGTGAGCCGACGAATCGCCGTCATCGGCCTGCCCTACTGGGGCGAGCGCAGCGCTTCTTCGCTCCGCGAGGCTGGCTTCGCAGCGACCTACTACGCCCGTCCCGGCCGTTCACCCGCCGCCTGGGCCCGCCTCCTGGTTGGTCTGCTCCGAGCCGACCTCATCTACGCCGTCGGCAGCAGCGCCGTCCGCGGCAGCCCCGCCGACCTCGTCTCGCGGGCGGGCAAACGGATCCTCATGCACTGGGTGGGTACCGACGCGCGTGTCGCGGTCGCCGATCATGCCGCCGGCCGCACCAGCGGCCGTCTCCTTCGTCGCGCTACCCATTGGGCCGACGCGCCCTGGCTGATCGACGAGCTCGCCCCGATCGGTGTGCGCGCCAGCCACCACCCGCTCCCTGTGGCCACGGCGATCGGCGAGCCGGTCGGCCTCCCGGCGAGCTTCCGGGTCCTGATCTATCTGCCCGCCACTCCGGGCGATGCTTACGACGTTGAGGGGACACTCGAGGTCATCCGTGCCCTGCCAGGCGTGCAGTTCACCATCGCCGGAGGCTACCGGCCCGTCGATGATCTCCCCAACGTCTCCGCTCCCGGCTTCGTCCAGGACCTGGCGGCCGTCTACCGCGAGTCGACGGCGCTGCTCCGTCTCGTCCGCCACGACGGCATGTCCCACTCGGTCATCGAGGCCCTTAGCTTTGGCCGTTATGTCCTGTGGAGCTATCCGTTCCCCGGCGCCACGCTGGTCGCGTCTCCTGGGGAGGCTATCGCCGCGATCGAAGCCCTCCACGCCAGCTTCGCCACCGGCAGCCTTGCCCCGAATCTTGAAGCGGCCGCCGAAGTGACCCAACGTTATCAGTGGGATACGCTCCTCAACGAAGTCAGCCAGGGGATCCAACAACTCCTTTCGTGATCGATCTCCTCCGAAGAAAGCTGTTCGATTTCGAGCGTGTCGAGGCGCGACGGCTCGCCCTCCTCCTCCTGCTCGGCACGGCCCTGTTCTCGATGGACATCTCCATGCCGGGCGACCTCCCCGCGGTCCGCCTCGAACAACTCCTTCTTCTCGCCCTCCTCCCCTCGCTCTTCTTCTTCTACCGGAGCCATCCCGAGCTTCGCCGCCCGATGGTGCTGGACTATGCATTCCTCTTTATCGCAGCGGCGATCACCATCACCATCGTCCTCGCTCCGGTCGTGGTGTCGCAGTCGAAGTACTCCATCCGCGATCCCTTCGAAGTCGCGCGCGTCGTCGAGTACTGGCTCATGTTCCGGCTCGCCTTCATTGCCCTTCCTGACTCGCTCAGCGGCCACGGCATCGTCCGCGTCCTCTGCGTTGCGGCGATCATCCTCGGCGCATTCGCCGTCGTTCAGTACGTGAACCCCGGAAGCTTCAACAAACGGATTACAGACATCTGGGCCGACCCCCACAACCTCGATGGGGTGCTTAAACGCAGCCGCGTCGTGGGCACGGTGGGCAACGCCAACTACTTCGGGATACTCAGCGGCCTCCTCCTCGTCGTGATGCTTGGCGTGATCCTCCTTCGCGACCGGCTGTCGTCGCGCATGCGCTGGCTGGTCATTGCCGCCACCTTCGCTGCCAGCGTCTCGGTCGTCATGGCCCAGTCACGGACCGCGGCCTTTGCGATGCTGGGAGCGATGTTCCTCGGCCTGCTGTTCGTCGCGATCACCCGCCGCGCCAGGGCGGCCTATCTCGCCGCGATCGGTCTCTTCCTCGTCTCTGTCACCGCCTCGGTCGTCTTCGTCGAGGTCGTCCCACCGAAGTTCGGCACCTTCCACGACCGGTTCAGTCCCGCCAAGCTCAACCACGACTCCTCAGTCACCATCCGGCTCTCGAAGTGGCGTTCGCTTTTCTCTGGATTCTTCCACGACGACCCGAGCTACTGTGAAGGCGAGAACCTCAACGACCGCGTCTACGATGGCCACGAACCGGGCGCCCTGGACACTGCCAACGTCCCCAGCGACGCCCTCGCCCGCGACGCCACGCGTAAGAAGGACGTCTTCGCGCTGAGCCGGGGCGTCCTCGACTACTTCTGCGCCAACGGCGGCTGGCCCGTCGACGCCCCCCTCAGGACCGCCCTCGTCCCGAAGTTCTTGCCCGCCATGCCGAAGGACCCGAAGACCGGCGAGGCGTACCTCTCCTACCAGGATCGCGGCGGCTTCCTCGTGGGCGCTAACCTGGAGAACCTCGCCGACCCCAGTGGCCCGGTCTACGCCCTCGGCACGATGCCCAACATCATCCTCAACGCCAGCTTCGAAGACGGCGGCCACCAGCCCGACTCCTGGCAGACCAGCGGCGACGTCGACGGGCGGCCCAAGTCCACCCTCACGACCGTCTCGCCCGGCCGCTTCGGCGACAGGTCCGTCCGTATCGACCTCGGCCCCACTGGCAGCGTCTACCAGCTGGTCGTCTTTGACTTCCCTCTCGACCGCGAGTACACCGCTACCGTTTGGGCGCGCTCGGATTCCGGCAGCGACCAGGCGGTCCTGCTCTATCTCATCTACCGCCTCGCGAGCGGCGACACCGAAGACCCGGGGATCTCGAAGAGCTTCGCTGTCCCCGGCGATGGGCGCTGGGTCGAACTCACTATGCCCTTCCGGACCCCGTCATCGAGCCGCATGTCTGTCCTCCAGTACACCGTCCGCGCGCCTATCGGCAACGAGCACGTCAAGGTCGACCTGGACGCCGCAACCGTCACCGAGGGCGGCTTCCCACCGTCCTTCCCCTGGACCGAAGACGTTGACCCCGCCCGCCTCAGGCCCTCCGACCTGCCCGGCTTCTCCGACTCGCCAGTCATCGGCATCGGACCCCGCAAAGACTTCCAGACCGGCTCCTTCGACAACGAGTACGCCCTCTTCCTCAACCGCTACGGCGCCCTGGGCACCCTCGCCTACCTCTTCCTCTTCGGCAGCGCGTTTGTCCTCGCCATGCGCGCCTGGCGGAGGGCCGAAGGGGCCGTCGCGGTACTCAGCCTCGGGATCATGGTCTACACCATCGCTCTAGCCGCCTTCAACGTCGCAGCAGGCAGCTACTACGCCTTCCAGCTGATGGCGATCTACTGGCTCATCCTCGGATTCCTCGCTCGCGCGCGGCTCGACGCCGACCACCCAACGCAGGCGGCCACCGCCAGCGCCGATCGCGCACCTCGCGAAACCGCAGCCGAACCCGAACTGGTCAGCCAACCCGCCGGCGGGAATGGCCAGTAACCGCCCGGTCCGCGTCGCCGTCCTTACCTCCGTCCACCCACCCTTCGACACGCGCGTCTTCCACCGCCAGGCGAAGTCCATGGCCGCGGCTGGATTCGACGTCCTGGTGATCGCCCCGGCGGCCCCGGACCACTCCGTGGACGGCGTGCGTTTCGCGGGCCTGCCTTCGCGCGGCGGCCGCCTCGCCCGCCCCCTGCGCTGGCCGGTGCTCTTCGCCAGAGCCATGCGCTCAGGGGCCGACCTGTATCACTTCCACGACCCGGAACTTCTCCCCTGGGGGGTCCTCCTCCACTGGCTCACGCGCAAGCCCGTCATCTACGACTCGCACGAATACCTCAAGGAAGACATCCTCGGGAAGCACTGGATCCCTTCCCCACTCCGCCACTCTGTCGCCGTGGCCTCGGATCGGATCGAAAAGTGGTGCGCGCACCGCCTCAGCGCGGTGATCGCCGTGACCGACGAGATGGCCGAGCGGTTCAAGCCCTTTCAACCCCGGACGATCACGGTCAAGAACCTGCCGCCCGTCCCCGACCTGCCCGATCCGCTTCCCGCTCGCGCTCCGGTCGTCGCCTACGCCGGCCTCATCAACTCCGAACGCGGCCTCGATATCCTCTACGAGACCGCCCGACTCGTGCGCCAGAGGTGTCCGGAGGCCGAATTCCACATCGTCGGCGTCGTCGAGTGGGACGGCCTTCCTCGGGAGCTCGCCGCGATGTCTCCTTTGCAATGGGAAGCGGTTGGCGTTCGTTTTCTCGGCACGATCCCCCAGCCCGAAGTTGCCCCATTCCTGGCCGCCGCCAGCGTCGGATGGCTCCCGCGCAGCCCCCACGTCCAGAATAATCTTCTCGCCTGGCCGAACAAGCTCGTCGAATACATGGTCGTCGGCCTCCCCATCGTCGCCTCCGACCTGCCCCTCCAGGCCCGGGTCGTCCGCGAAGCTGATTGCGGCCGCATTGTCGAAGCGCTTTCCCCGGCCGCCCACGCGGCAGCGATTTGGGAGCTCCTTGAAGACGATGCCCTCGCTCGCAAACTCGGAGAAAATGGGCGCGCAGTTGCCATTGAGCGCTACACTTGGGCCGCAGAGGCTGCGAAATTACACAGCCTTTACACGGAACTGACCGCCCCGCTCTAAGTGCGCGTTGACGGTAGTTCCGCCTCGTTCCTACCATGCACCAAGCGAAACTCGGGAGGCGTATGCCCGTGAACCGGATTTGGAAGAGGACACGCACTCTGGCCGCGACAGGGTTCATCCTCGGAGCATTGGCCCTTGTCGTGCCTGTCGTGGCCTGGGCGGCCGGGCTCGGCGCAGTGGCGCTACCTCCCGGCAAAGAAAACACCTCGATCATCGTCCAGAACGTCGGCTCTGCTCCCGCCACGATCGCAGTCGACTACTACGACTCCAACGGACAGCTCATCACTTCCAACGTCAAGACCAACGTGCCCCCCGGCGGCACCCGCAACTTCCCCCAGGCCGTCGAATCTGGCCTCGCCGCCGGCTATCGCGGGGTCGGTGTCGTTTCCTCGGACCAGCCGATCAACGCCATTCTCGTCCGCGACATCCTCGACGCCTCCGGCAACAAGTCTTACTCGATCGACAATTCGGTCGGGGTCGGCGGCTCCAAGCTCTCCGCCCCGATCCTTTTCAACGAGCTCGTAACGTCCCAGTGGAACAGCCGCCTCGCGATCGTGAACACCGGCGGCGTCATCGCCTGCATCCGCGTCACCTACTTCCTCGTGCCCAACGTGGGCGGGGCCGCGACCACCAACCAGTCGGTCGTCGATAGCCCCACCGGTCAGCCGGGTTGCGCCAACGGCTACGCCGTCCCGGCCGGTGGCCAGGTCACCTTCGGCCGCATCGGCACCGGCGTCACCCAGTTCCCCATCGGCACGCTCAACAACCAGATGGCCGCGCTGGTCGAAGTCTTGAACGCCGGCGATAACAAGATCGTCGCCAACATCGACATCTACCGCAGCGACGGCAACCGCCTCCTCGGCTCTTACAACGGCTTCATCATCAACGACGCCGCACCAGCCACCGACGACGTCGGCACGAACGTGATCATCCCCCTGACCATCAAGAGCGCCAGCGGCTTCTACACCGTCATCGGCGTCCAGAACGTCGGCACGGCAGCTGCTGACTTCAACATCCAGTACATCGGCACCGATGCCAACGGCAACCCGATCAACGTCACGGTCACGCTCCCTGGCGTCACCAACGTCGCCTTCCATTCGATCTACAGCAGCGCGAACATCCCGGTCGGATTCGTCGGCTACGCCAAGGTCACTTCTACCCAGAACGGCGCGGCCGTGGTCATCCGCGGCAAGCAGACCATCGCCTTCAGCGGCGAAAACGAAGCCACCTACGCCGCCGCCAACGGCGTCCCGGTCGACCAGGCGGCACTCGGCTGGAACCTTCCGCTCATCTTCCGGCGCTTCGCCGGCGGTGGCGGGTTCATCGGCTACAACAGCTGGATCCAGGTCCAGGTCGCCGATGGCACGACCGCCAGCGTCACTCTCCAGTTCGTCGGCGATCCCGCCTCGGGCTGCCCAATCGGCCCCTACAGCGCAACCTTCACCGTCACCGGCTCGAAAGTCTTCTACATGAACCTCGATTCTGACAACGGCTTCCCCGCCGGGAACTCACCTTCGTGCTTCTTCGGCGGCGCCCAGGTCACGTCCAACAAGCCGATCATCGTGATTTCCAACGTGACCAGCGACAAGTTCGGCTCCATCAGCGATAGCGACGGGCTCTACAACGCCTTCAAGCAGTAGCCAAAGCCCCGGTCGCAGGACCAACAAACCGCGCGAGCGCACCAGTAATGGTGCGCTCGCTTCGCTTCCACCTCTCGCGACGGTGCCCCTGGTCTCCGTCGTCATCCCCACATTCAACGAGGAGCGCTACATCGAGGCCTGCCTCGAATCGCTCGGACGCCAGTCTTACCCGCCTTCTGCGCTTGAAGTGCTCGTGGCCGACGGCGGGAGCACCGACTCCACGCGGGCCATCGTCGCCGCCCAGGCCTCGCGCTCACCCTTCCCCATCCGCCTCGTCGAGAATCCCGGCCGCACCACACCCCACGGCTTGAACGCTGGCGTGGCCGCAGCCGGGGGAGACGTCATCGTCATCCTCGGCGCGCATTCGCTCGTCGACAGCGAATTCGTCGCTGCCAACGTGGAAGCCCTCAGGCGCACGGGCGCCGCTGCGACCGGGGGCCCGATCGAGACCAGGGGCGAAGGCTCCGTCGCGAGCGCTATCGCCGCCGCCCTCTCCCACCCATTCGGTGTGGGCGACGCCCGCTTCCGCTACGCCACGGAGCCCGGCTACGTCGACACGATTGCCTTCGCGGCCTACCGCCGCGAGTGCTTCGATGCCGCAGGCGGCTTCGCAACCGACCGCGAGAAGGCCGAAGACGACTTCTTCAACTATTGCGTCCGGCGCGCCGGGGGCCGACTGTACCTCACGCCCACGGTGCGGAGTGTCTACTTTGCCCGCAGCGGGTTCGGCGCGGTGGCTCGCCAGTACTTCGGCTACGGCAAGGCCAAGGGGCGCGCCTCGGTCGAAGCCCCGGATTCTATCCAGCCACGCCATCTTGTGCCCGCTGCCGCCGTCGCCGGCGGGTTCGCCCTGTTCGCCGCCGGAGCGTTCTCAGACCCGGCTCGCAAGTTCCTGACGCTTGCTGGAGTTGCCTACACCCTTCTCGCGGCCGCGTCGGCCGTGCAATCCACCAGGCGGCGACACCAACCCCAACTCGCCCCGGTCGCCCTGGTCATCTTTCCCCTCGTCCACGTCAGCTACGGCCTCGGCACCCTCATCGGCGCGGCCCGCGCCGCCTTCCGGCGCTACTGACCGGCCAGCGCCTCGATCGCATCAACAATCTGTGCCGCCGCGTTGCCGGCGCCGTACACGGCGGGGTGCGTAGTTCCCCGCGGAGCCCGCCCTAGCGCGGCACGGATCCGCACCGGATCGGCCCCAACGAGCACGTTCCACCCCAGTTCCACCGTCTCCACCCACTCCGTGTTCTCGCGCAACGTGATGCAGGGCGTCTCGAGGAGGAACGCTTCCTTCTGCAGGCCACCCGAGTCGGTTACGACCGCGACCGCATCACCCGCCAGCGCGACGGTGTCGAAATAGCCGAGCGGCTCGACCAGTGCCACGTTTGCGGGGAGCCGCACCCCCTCGGCGGCGATGGCGGCCCGCGTTCGAGGGTGGATCGGGAACACCATCCGGCCCGCGCCTTCCAATCCTTCGAAGATCGCCCGCAGTCGCGCCGCATCGTCCGTGTTCGCAGCCCGGTGGATCGTCAGGAGGAAGTACGGGCCGGGGTCGAGGGCCAGGTTCCGCAACACCTCCTCGGAGCGAGGCGCGCGTTCTCGCGCCATGTAGAGCGCATCCACCATGATGTCGCCCACGACCACGGTCCTTGCCCCGAGACCCTCTGCCTGCAGGTTGCGCTTTCCGTTCTCGTTCGGCGTCAGGAGCAGGTCACAGCAATGGTCGGCCACGATCCGATTGATCTCTTCGGGCATGCTTCGATCGAAGCTGCGCAGTCCGGCCTCGACGTGGGCACTGCGCACCCCGAGCTTCGCCGCCGCAAGCGCCCCCGCCAGCGTCGAATTCGTGTCGCCGAACACCACCACGACGTCCGGGCGCCAGCGCGCGATCTCGACCTCGATCCCCTCCAGAGCGCGCGCGGTCATCATCCCGTGGCTCCCCGAGCCCACCTGCAGGTTCACGTCGGGCTCCGCGATCGCCAACTCCTCAAAGAAGCGCGCCGACATCCCCTCGTCGTAGTGCTGACCGGTGTGGACGATCGTCTCCCGGTGCTGCCGGCGCCGCACCTCGTGCGAAAAGGGGGCGAGCTTGATGAACTGCGGCCGCGCGCCGACGACGCTCATGACGTGCATGCCTTCTAGTAAACGACAGCGCCCATCCAGGAGCCATCGCCTTCACCCGAAAGCTCCGGCCTCCGCAGGCCGTACAATTGGCCCATCTCCTCGAGGCAGGTCGCGTAACCCTTGTACACCGTGTTCGCCGGCGGAGTCGGAGCCTCTCGCTTCCTGCAGGGCCTCGTCCAGGTCGTTGATCCCGCGACCGTCACGGTCATCTCCAACACCGGTGACGATGTCGAGATGTTCGGCCTCCACGTCTCACCCGACGTCGACATCGTGATCTACGCGCTCGCCGGCGCGGTCAACCCCGAGACCGGCTGGGGACTGCAGGGCGACACCTTCGCTGTCGTCGACGCCCTGCAGCGCTTCGGCTACGAACGCTGGTTCAACCTCGGCGACCGCGACCTGGCCATGGCCATCCACCGTACCCGCCTCCTGCGCGAAGGCTGGCCGATGCACGAGGTCGTCGCCGGACTGGCGCGCGCCTGGGGCCTCGCCTGCAGGATCCTGCCGATGTCCGACGAACGCGTCGAGACCCGCATCACCGGTCCCGATGGCGAGATCGCCTTCCAGGAGTACATGGTCCGCCTTCGCACCCAGGTCGACGTCCTCGGCATCACGTTCGCTGGAGCAGCCGCCGCGCGGCCCGCGCCTGGCGTCCTCGAAGCCCTCTCGGATGCCCGCGTCGTCATCCTCGCCCCGAGCAATCCGCTCGTCAGCATCGCCCCAATCCTGGCTGTCCCGGGTATCCGCGACGCCCTGGTCAAGACTCGCGCCGTCCGCGCCGCCATCAGCCCGATCATCGCCGGCCAGGTGGTGAAGGGTCCCGCAGCCCAGATGATGACGACCCTCGGGCACGAGGTCTCAGCGCTCGGGGTGGCGCGCATGTACCTGGGATTGATCGATGTCATGGTGATCGACGAGCAAGATCGCGCGCTTGCACCCGCGGTCGAGGCGCTCGGCCTGCGCTGTCTCGTCACGGACACGATGATGACGAGCCCCGAGCGAAAGGCGGCCCTCGCCGCCGCTGTCCTCGCGGCCTGCGCGGCGTCGGGCTGACGCCGGTGGCTGGCAGCTGGAGCGCCCTCGTCCCCGTCAACCACCTTGACCGGGCGAAGGCCCGACTCGCCGCCCTCCTCACGGCAGGCGAACGCCAGCGCCTCGCCCTCGCCACTCTCCACACCGTCCTGGCCGCTGCCACTGGTGCGGGCGCAACGGTCACTGTCTTCACCTCCGATCCGCGCGTGGCCGCCGCAGCCGGGCCGGGAATCGCGGTTCTCGACGAAGATCCGGCCCTCGCCGGCCTCAACGCCCAGCTCGAAGGGGCGATTCGCCGCCTCAGACCACCGCCCGGCGAGCTCCTCATCCTCCACGCCGACCTGCCACTCGCCTCCACCGCCGCCATCCGTGCGTTCGTCGAAGCCGCCCCACCGGCGCCGTCAGCCACCCTTGTCCGCAGCCGGGACGGTGGCACCAACGCCATGTTCCTCGCTCCACCCGGCCTGTTCGCCCTCGCCTATGGGCCCGATAGCTTCGCCCGCCACGTGGCAGCCGCCCGCGGGGCGGGCGTTCGTGTCCACGAAGTCGCGAGCCCGGCGCTCGCCCTGGACCTCGATACGCCCGCCGACCTGGGCGCTCTCCTCGCCATTCCGGGCGGTCCCGAGACGTCTGCGGGACGGATCGTCGCAAGCCTGGGATCCAGGCTTCGCCGGTAGCTGGCGGTGCGAGGTGTGCTTCCGGTCGTGGCCCTGCTCCTGCTGGCGGCCTGTGGCAGCACACCACCTCCGGTCGAGCCCCGGCCCACACCAAGCCCAACGCTCGCGCGCTCGACCGCCGGCGCGGGCCGCACCGTCACCGACATGCTCAACCGAAAGGTCCAGGTCCCCGCTGCCGTCACGCGCGTCGTCGGCCTCAGCGCTACGGCCGTCGAGTTCGCCACGGCGCTCGACCTCCAGGTCGTAGGCCGCCCCAGCGACTCACCAGCAGCGGCGGCGCCCCAGGCTGCGATCGTCGGCTCGAGTATTTCCCCCGACTACAACGCCATCGCCGCACTCCAACCGGACCTCGTCCTCGCCGACGCCGCCTTCCACGGCGCGAGCCTTCGCGACTTCGCAAACTTCCCCTACCCGGTCTACGTCCTCCGCGCCGCGAGTTACGACGATGTCCTCGGGGCGCTCTCAGCTCTTGGAGAGGCCACCGGCCGCTCCGATAGGGCGGGAGCCGTCCGGAAGGTGATAGAAGACCGGGTGAGAACGGCCGTTGAGCGCGTCGCCTCGCTCCCGGCGCCAACGGTCCTGATCCTGACCGGCTCGGGACGCGAGATCTACGCAGGCAGCGATGCTACCTATCTCGGGAGCCTGGTCACACGCCTGGGCGCGAAGAACGTCCTTGCGACGGCGCCCACAGGTGCCCCCATCGCCGGGTTCGCCCTCGTCGAACTCGCCCAGGTTGCCTCGCGAGACCCCGGCGTGGTCCTCGTACTCTCCAGTGGCCAGGGTGGGCTGGCTGCCCAGGTCCGTGCCCACCCGGCGTGGGCCGGCAGCGCCGCAGTCCGAGGGAACCGGGTCTACGAGCTCGACACCTCACTCTACCTGCGCAGCCCCGGTCCGCGGGTCGCGGAAGCGATCGAGCAGCTCGCCGCCCTGCTCTTCCCCGGGGCGCGCTGAGAGCGCTACTGCGTCCCGTCGGCTGCGGCCAGCGCGGAGACTACGCGGTTGCTCAGCTCCGGCCCGAGGTCGAGGTTCACCCGGAGTCCGCCCTGCTGGAACGCCGGCTGCTGCCGGGCGAAGCGGTGCATCTTCGGGAAGTAGAGCGTCACGGGATCGCCTGCTCGCCCGCACCCGGCCCGCTGCCCGGTGCCGGTCCCGCCCGAAAGCACGTCCACCACGTAGACAGTCTTTCCGATGTCTTCTGGCGGGTTGCCAGGGTCGACGGTCGCCACGCGCGTCTGGTCCAGCCCGCACGTCTTGCCCGCAATGATCGCCACGACGGGCTGTACTTCGGGGACGATGTTCGCGCCCAGCAGTTGCACGCGCCCGTAGGGCCAGAAGAAGTCCGGCGCGGGGGGCCCGTCCGCCGCCGCAACCGAAGCGATCGCCAGGGCGCTGAACCCAAGCGCACACCACGTCGTGCAGATCCCGAACCTGCCGAAGCGCGTCATGCGAACCATCATCTACCGCTCCCCGGCCTCGTGCGACCCGGCGAGGCCAACCTTTCCGATCAGTCCCTCGAGACGGCCGGTACGCTCTGCTTCAGGCTAAGCGGTGTCCCAAGGGTAAGGTTGTTCGCATAGCCGCCCGCTCCCTGCCAGCCCGTAGAACCCGTCGCCAGCCGCCCGCCCGCTCCGCCAGTGGGCGAGAAATAGAACTGGATCGTCCGGCCCGAGGCGCCACACCCGGCTTTCTGCGAGTCCCCGATCACATCGATCACGTAGACAATGCCAGCGGTCGAATCGCTGAGCACGATGCCCTTGCCACACAGCGCCGAGTTCGTCCCATCGCTGACGATGGCAAAGACCGACTGGCCCGAGACCGCGCCTGTCGCCGTGCCGTAGTACACGGCCGGGGGAGCGGGCGGAGCGTCAGCAAGCACCGCGATGACCGGGAGAACGGCCGCCACAACGGCCAACAGGCCCAACCCGATTACGATCGATCGCTTCATGGTGCCTCACTCGGCGGGAGCTTCTCTCCCCTGACGTTGAAGGTTAGAGACGCTTCGGGGTGCAGGCAAGGTCGCCACGCGCCAAGAAACCCACCCGCACCACTGTTTACGGACAGTTTACAGCCCGCTGCCGTGGCCCGGCGCCCTCCCCGGCCACCGGCGCTTCGCCCCGAGTGCCGAAGCTGTCCGCGAGGAGCTCGTACGAACGCACTCGTGCGGCGAAATCGTAAGTGATCGTCACCACCACGAACTCATCGACGCCGTACTCTTCCCCCAGCTCCAGGAGCCGATCCTGGACCTCGCCCGGGCTTCCGTAGATAGAGCGCCGGCGCATGAAGGCGATGTAGTCCAGCTCCGCTTCGGTGTAAGGGAAGGCCATCGCCTCTGCGGGGGACAGGATTCCCGCGCGCTGGCCGTGGTTGGCAGCCACTCGCCAGCACCAGCGGCTCCAGGACAGGTACTCCGCCTCCTCGTGTGTCTCGGCACAGGTGACCGAAACGCCGATGCTCGTCCGCGGCTCGGGGCACATCGGAGATGGCACGAATCGCTCGCGGTAGTGGCGGAGCGCGTACTCCCGCCCCTCGGGGCTGATGAACTGCGCGAACGAAAACGCCCAGCCCAACTCCGCCGCCAGTTCGGCCCCTACGTCCGAAGACCCGAGCAGCCAGAGCTCGGGCATCCCTCGCCCCTCCGGCATCGCCCGCACACCCGCAAACGGGTGGTCCGGGGGAAAGTCGCCAGCCAGGTAGCTGTAGAGATCGAGCAGCTGTTCCGGGAAATGTTCGATCGTTAGCGCTCCCGGCCCATGCTGAAGCGCACGCGCAGTCCGGCCATCGCTCCCGGGCGCCCGCCCCACGCCGAGGTCGATACGCCCCGGGAACAGCGTCTCCAGCATCCGGAACTGCTCCGCTACCTTGAGCGAACTGTAGTGGCTCAGCATCACCCCGCCCGAACCGACGCGGATCCTCTTCGTCCGAGCCGCGACCTGCGGGATCAGGACTTCGGGGCTGGCGCAGGCCAGGCCTCCAGAGTTGTGGTGCTCAGCCAGCCAGTAGCGGTGGTAGCCCAACCGGTCGGCTGCCTCGGCGAGGAGCAGCGTCTCGCCGATGGCGTCTTCTGCGGTCCCGCCGCGCCGAATCGGCGATTGGTCGAGCACACTCAGCGTCACCATCGCCCCAAGCGTAGAGGGGGCCGCTTCGCTGCGCTACACTCGGGGCATGCCCGCCCTCAAGGCCAGGGAGTTCCTCTTCCTCTGCGAAGACCAGGCCCTCGCCGCCCTCCCCGCCGGCTTTCCCCTCCCCGAACGGCGCGTCATGTGGACCATCCTCCAGCTGCACTACGGCGACCCCACGGTCCACTTCGAACTTCAACCCCACGTCGGCCGGGGCGTCATCGAACTCGGCCTGCACCTCGAGGGGCCGGTCGAAGCCAACGACCTCTGGGCCGCCCGCCTCGCGGCCAACGCCGTCGAGTTAATGGCGGTCCTCGGCCCCGGCTGGGAGCTCGAAGAATGGACCGCCTCGTGGCGCCGCCTCCACCGCGTCTTCCGCTTCACCAGCCTCACGGCCGAGCTTGCGCGCGAGGTGGCGGCCGACCTCACTCGCGCCCTGGTCGCCCTCCACCCGGTGGTCCGCCATGCCACGACGCCGCCGCCCGTTGCCGCGCAGCCAAAGACCGGCGACCGAAGGAGCAGCGACTGGCGCCACCGTCGCAACCGCCTCGCTCGCCGCTGACCCACGAAAAAGGGACTGCCTCGCGACAGTCCCTCAGTCTCGTCCTCGTGTCGCGCTATTTCGCGAAGCTCGTCTCAATCTTCGATGCCATGTCGAAGTACTCCTGAAACGTCTGGTTAAAGCGATAGAACGCGTCGCGGCGGTGGTAGTCCTTCCCGATCGCGAACTCGATATCGCTCTGCAGGTCGAGCGAGTTCAGCGTGAACTCGTGCTCTGCGCGCCCGTTCTGCTTGATGTTCTCGAGCATCGCCTTCCAGGCGTCGTACGGCTGGACAAGGGTGAAGTCGAGCTCGGCCGCGCGCTTCGCGTTGATGACCTTCACATCCTTCACTTCGAAGGCCTCGAAGTCGATCTCGAAGTACTTTTCGCCCACCTGGACGCCCATCTCTGTGTCGCAGGTGCCGAGACGCTTGAAGCTGTCCGACTTGTTCAACATGGTGGCGGCGGTCTTGAACCACTCGACAGACGGGAACTCAGGCATCGACTTCATCCTCCAGCAGGTCCGCCCGGCGTGCGCGATCTCGTAGGGGCG
Source organism: Tepidiformaceae bacterium (assembly GCA_041488155.1). Lineage (GTDB taxonomy): Bacteria > Chloroflexota > Dehalococcoidia > Tepidiformales > Tepidiformaceae > JBGPOS01. The sequence goes on along the minus strand of JBGPOS010000029.1, from coordinate 6,203 downwards.
CCAACGGCCGAGTTTACCGTACGGTCGAAGCGTGGACAAACGAGGCTGCCCAAGATTCGTACCCGCTCTCTCCCCGAGCGTCAGCAGTTCGACGGCACGATCGACCGCGAGTCGCTCAAACCGATGCCGTCGGTCGCCACGATCCGGAAGTTCGTGCCCCCGGTTGCGGCATCGAACGGGCCACCCGTCCACAGCCCCAACGCTCCGTCGAAGATCAGGCTCAGGGGGCCCTGGGGCGTGCCGCCCTTATCGAACAGCACCTGGACGCCTATCACGGCCACGTCGTCGGACGCACTCGCGGCAAAGGAAGGCGGCCCAACCGGCTGCGAGCAACTGCCGCCCGCCAACACAATGTGCGGCGGCTGGCCGCCTCGCTGGGTAGTCACCGTCACCTCAGCCGCCCCACTGTTCACGGAGGCCGTCGCGCTGTACGTCCCTTCAGCGGCAGGTACCTGTCCGGCGGCGATCGTGACCACGATCGAGACGGCCCCCCCCGCACCAATGCCACCTGACGCCGGCGACAGAGTGAGCCACGGCTCGCTGCTCGAAATGGCGAATGATGCGGCTCCGCAGCCGAACGAAGTGTTCAACAGCTGGAACGACGAGCTCCCGAGCGCCAGGGGCACATTGAGGATTCCCAGGTTCGTGCTCAGCGCGGGGACACAGGGCGTGGGCGGCCGCGTAGGCGTGGCGGTGGCGCCCGGTTCGGGCGTCGGCGTGCTGGTCGGGGTCGGGAGTGCGGTGCCCGTCGGCGTCGGGGTTGACCCCGGCGGAGGCGTCTTCGTTGGCGTCCCGGGGCTCGGAGTGGCACTCGCAGTTGCTGACCCGCCAGTCGCGGCAGGCGTCGGGCTCCCGTTTGGAGTCGCCGAGCGTTCCGGCACGATGATGACGTTCGTGCCCCGCGTCGGCGTCTCCCCACCAACGGCAGCTGCGGGCTGGTGCGAGGCCCCATTGGAACGCGTCAGAGCGATCGGACTCGCCGGGAGCAACAGCGCGGCGCCAAACAGCCCGGCCACGATCGCGAGCGCCGCCGCGAGGCGCACGCCGCCCAGCGCAACAGCCGGGGCTGCCGCCTTCTGCCGGTCCTCTTCCAGCGTGGGTGCTCTAGAATCGGCCCCCCTCCCGCCGCCGCCTGAGAACCCTCGCCCGGGCCAGCGCAGCAGCAGCCCGCTCAGTACCCTCTCCTTGGTCACAGACGGCGCGCTGACCGCTTCCAGAGACTGATACACCGCCAGCGCGAGGCGTCGGGTGTCTTCGTCTGCGCCCGCTGCTCCCGCAAGCCTCGACCCGGCTACCTTCTCTAGCCGAGCCAGCATCACGGCCGCGTTCGCCTTGCCGATCCCGAGCACCGCCGCGATCTCGTCGCTATCAAGCCCCTGGCGAAGATGCAGGTCGAGCAACGAAAGCTGCTTCGGGTCGAGGCGCGACGCGGCTCCGCGGACTGCTTCCGCCGCCCCCTCCACTTCCGCCACGCCAGGCCGCGTCGCGCTGCCCGCTTCGGCGAGCGCCTCGCGCCTCGCGGCCCCAAACACCAGGCTCCGAAACGTTACGCTGTCCCTCGTCCCGCCCAACGACTCCATCGCTTCGACAAAGGCATCTGCCGCGACCCGCGACGCCCGCTCCACATCGCCGGTCATCAGCAAGGAGAAGTCGTATGCAGCGTCGAAATGCCGGGCGAAGAGCGTCGCGAACGCCTCCCGGTCGCCCGCCCGCGCCGCAGCCATCAACTCGCTGTCCGCCAGTTCGTCCATTCGCCCTTCGCCGGGCCCCCGTCTGCAGTATAGAGTCGCGCCTTCGCCGGCTATGAGCGCTGAGGTCTTCGTTCCCGCGTCCGCTGCAACTTCGCAAACAGCGCGACCAGCATCCCGAACACGAAGCCGCCGATGTGCGCAAACCAGGCCGTAGCCTGGTCCGGCGCGGCAGCGTCCGAAATCGAGGCGTATCCCGCCAGCAGGTTCTGCGCGAACCAGAGGCCTATCATCACCACCGCCGGGATCGGTATTGGGATGAGGATGAGGATGAAGAATGGGATGACCACCTTCACCGTCGCTCGCGGGAAGTACAGCAAGTAGGCCCCGAGGACGCCAGCCACTGCCCCACTCGCGCCCAGCACCGGCACGATGCTGCTCACGTCCACCACCGCCTGAACGAGCGACGCCACCATGCCGGCCACGAGGTAGAACGCGAGGAACGTCATGTGGCCGAGCCGGTCCTCCACGTCATCTCCGAACACCCAGAGAAAGAGCATGTTCCCGATGATGTGCAGCCAGCCAGCGTGGAGGAACAATGCCGAGAGAAGCGTCAGCAGGATCTGAGGGCGATCTGGCCGCGAAACGTCCGACTCCCCGTGGAAGTTTTCGAACCACTCCTGCGGCTGGAACCCCCACTTGCAGACGAAATGGTCCGCCGGCGTGGGAAGCGTCTCGAACCCGTAACACACCCCATCCGTCTGATTCCGAAGTTCGCGCTGGAACTCGCGCGCTTGCGCAGGCGGACTCGTGGAGAGCCCGAGCATCCAGGCAAAGACGGCGACGTTGATCACAATGATCCCGTAGGTCACCCACGGCACGGTCCGTCTGCGCATGTTGTCGCCGATGGGGATCACAGAAGGCCGCTCACTCGCCGCCCGGCTCCAGCGCCCCGAGGTGCGAAGTGTCGTTCATCCGCACCACCAGCGGTTTGCTGCCGCGCACCACGATCTCCGAGAGCCCGCAGTTCGCGACAGCGATCCGAAACGTGTAGGCCGGCGCCATGCCCAGCACTTCGGCCAGCATGCAGTTGATCGCCGTGCCATGGGTCACCACCAGCACCGTCTGATGCTGATGGGCGCGCCAGATGCGCTGCAGCGCCCCGAACGTGCGCATCCGCACCGCCGTGATCGATTCTCCGCCCGGTGGCTGCCAGGCCGGGCTCTCTGCCCGCATCAGCGCGAATTGCACCCTATCGCGGCGTGCGATCGCGCGCTCACGCTCCAGCTCCCACTCGCCGTAGAAGATCTCGCGGAGGTCGCGGTCGAGGCGCGGCGAACAGTCCCGGCCTTCCAGCACAATCGCCGCCGTCGTGGTCGCCCGCGAAAAGTCGCTGCTGTAGGCCGCATCGATCGTGGTGCCCGCCAGCCGCGCCGCGAGGGCCCCGGCTTGCCGCAATCCAAGATCGGTCAGGGGCGTCTCCGAATGCCCGCAAAAGCGCCCTTCGCGGTTGCTTACGGTCTGTCCGTGGCGGGCGATCAAGATGCGAGTTGGCGGCTTGCGCGAGCGAGACAACACAGCGAAGGGACCTCGTCCTCCGACCAGAGGTTACAGGCCATCACCATCCTGTAACAGCAACCTGCTTCCCATAACTCTCATCGGATCGTAGGTTGAGCATTCGGCCACGGTTGTGCCCCACCCAATCCCGGCCGCGATTCGGTGAACCATGCGCAGAAGCGTCGCGCTCATGGCCGGAGGCTTCATCCTCCTGGCCACCTGTGTGTTCCTCCAGGCCGCCGCCCATTCGCCGGCCGCGCGTGCCCTCACGAACTGCACAACCAGCGAGGCGGGCGTCACCCCGGAAGAGCAGAACATGCTCTCCCTCTTCAACGGCGCCCGTGCCGCAGCCGGCGTGGGCCCCCTCAAGTTCTCCCCCACGCTCAACCGCGCCGCCGCCTGGAAGTCCGCCGACCCCAGCGCGCTCCCTCCCGCCTTCTCCCACACCGACTCCCTCGGGCGCGACCCCTTCACGCGAATGGCTGACTGCGGCTATCCCCCTTCGTACCAGGGCGAAAACATCGCCTACGGCTCAACCAGCTCCCAGGCCATCTTCGATCTCTGGATGGGCTCGCCGGGCCACCGGGCCAACATCCTGAGCGCCAACTACACCGTCGCCGGCATCGGCCAGCACGGAACCGCCTGGACTGCCGACTTCGGCAGCGTCGATGACTCCGGCTCGGGTGGCTCCCCGACGAACACACCCACTCCAACCTCGACGAACACTCCCACCCCTACCCATACGCCGACCCAGCCCGGTAGCCCCACGCCGACCGGCACCTCCACGCCTACCAGCACGCCGACCCCGACTTCGACCAGTACCCCGACACCCACCAACACCCCCACCAGCACCCCCACGCCGCCAGGCGGCGTCCACCTCGCCCTGTTCGCGGGACTCAACCTGGTCACCTACGCGGGTCCCGAGGCCACCCCTGCCACCGCCTTCGCTTCCCTTGTCGATGCCCTGATCGACGCCTACCGCTGGGATGCCGCGACCTTCCGCTGGGACCACTTCGCCCCCCGCACGCCGGCCTACGCCCAGTCGATCTCCCGCCTCAAGGCGGGCGACGCTCTCTTCATTCACCTCTCTCGCGACGCCACCTGGTCCTACTGACGCGGGCGGCCCGAGTGCGGCTAAGGCCTGCGCTACATAGAATGCCCATAGGCCCCGGCATACCGCCGCCTGCGGGCACGAGAGATCGACACGCGGATGGGCACCGGCCACAAACGCACCGAAGCTGACGACGCGAGGAGCACCCCTCGGCGCGCCACCACTGGCCCCCGGCTCCCGGACGTCCCCACCACCGGCCGTTCCAACCTATCGCCTTCCACGACAAAGCTCCTGGCCGCCCTCGCCGAGAGCGAGCGCAACTACGAGTCGCTGCTCGCCGAGCACCGCGCCCTCCAGCGCCAGGTAGCCCAGGGCCAGTAGCTGGACTCCCTCGGCGCCATGGCAGGCAACATCGCGCACGACTTCAACAACCTTCTAACCACGATCATGGGCTTCGCCGGGATCATCAAACGGTCTCACAATCTCGATGCCGACGACCGCGACAACCTCGCGCTCATCGAAGACGCTGCCCGCCGTGCCGCGGACCTCACCGGCCGCCTGCTGGCCTTCGCCCGCGGCGACCTCTCCCGCTTCCGCCCCGTCGAGCTTCGCGGCGTCGTCACCGATACCCTCCGCCTCTGCGAGTCCACGTTCAGCACGGGCTTCAACGTCACCGTCGACCTCCCCCCGGACCCGGTCATCATCGAAGGCGACGAAAGCCAGCTCGAACAGGCCGTGCTCAACATCCTCCTCAACGCCCGCGACGCCCTCAATCGCCAGGGTTCGATCACCGTCGGTCTCCTCGCCCATCCCGGCCACGCCACCCTCACCATCTCCGACGACGGCCCCGGCATGGACGACGACGTCCGCGCCCACATCTTCGAACCCTTCTTCACCACCAAGCCGGCAGGCTCCGGCACCGGCCTCGGCCTGGCCATTACCAATAGCATCGTCCAGGCCCACCACGGCGACATCACCGTCGATAGCCGCCCCGGCCATGGCACGACCTTCACCATCACCCTGCCCACCGCAGCAGCGCGCCGCGACGGCACTCCCCGCGGGCGTCCCGGCGCTCCCTACGTCCTCGTAGTGGACGACGACGAGCTCGTCCGCCGCACGCTCACCACGACCCTCGCCCACCTCGGCTGCGCCCCCCTCGAAGCAGCAGACGGCAGGGCTGCGCTCGACATCCTTCGCAGCCGCCCGAACCTCGTGAGCGCTGTCATCCTCGACCTGGTGATGCCGGGCCTCACCGGCGCCGAGACCTACTCTGCGATCGCCGGCCTTCGCCCCGGCCTCCCTATCGTCATCTGCACCGGCTACGCCGCCGACGTCCATCTCGAACCAGGCGTCCACCGCCGCGTCGTCGATATCCTCCAGAAGCCGATCACCCTCGAACGGATGGCCGCAGCACTCCAGGCCGCCGGCGTCGACATCGCCCCCTACGGCTAGGCCGCCTCGCCGTCTCTCGGAGTGCCCTCATCCCCCAGCCCCCTTTCTCCCGTCCGCGGGAGAAGGGGGAGCGACCAGTTCCCTCTCCCCGGCAGGGAGAGGGGTTGGGGGTGAGGGACACGCTCGAACATCGACCCCAACGAGAAAGGCCCCCGTTGGGGGGCCCTCTCGTTCTATTGGCTGCAGCGTACTAACGGCTGCGGCGGGCGATGGTGGTGCCACCCACGCCAAAGGCGAGAGCGCCGAGCCCGAGCAGCGCGAACAGCCAGGTCGCTGTCCCTCCGCTGCTCCCCTCTACTCCACTACCCGTCGATGGTGGCTTCGGCGTCGCCGATGGCGGCGGCGTCGTATACGTCAGGTTCAGCTCGTTGAACTGGAAGTTCTTCCAGACCCCCGTCTGATCCGCTTTCTTCCCGCCGATGTAGAACGTCACCACTGCCCCGCCCGCAGCATCT
>JBGPOS010000028.1:0-47446 GCA_041488155.1 Tepidiformaceae bacterium | reverse complement strand
AGAACACCTGCGATAGGCAGGGGTCGACCTTGCCCGCGCGGACGAGGTCGTTGAAGGCGTTCGCCTGCTCGTCGTTGGCGAAATGCGAGCCCTGCAGCCGCTTCTGGCGCATCCACAGGTAGCGCAGGTCGACGTCCGCGTTATAGCCCGTCGTGCCGGCGCAGATCACCACCATCCCGCCCGAATCGCAGACGAAGATGGAGGTCGGGATCGTGTCCTGCCCGGGGTGCTCGAAGACGATCCGCGGGTTCTTGCGCTCGCCGAGGATGTCCCAGATCGCCTTGCCGAAGGCCCGGCCGCCCGCCGTGAAGGCGTTCATTTCGGCGGCGTCCCAGTTCGGCAGCCGGCCCCAGTGGTCGAACTGCTTCCGGTTAATGCAGCCCGCCGCGCCGAGCCGCTTGCAGAAGTCGTACTTGGCTTCGTTCGATACGACGGCTACAGCCCGGGCGCCCTTGAGCGCGGCCAGCTGGATCGCCATCGACCCCAACCCACCTGCGCCGCCCCAGACGAGGACGACGTCGCCCTCGTGGACGTCGTGCGGCGGCCAGCCGAAGAGCATCCGATAAGCCGTCGAGCCCACAAGCGTCGGCGCCGCCGATGCCTCCCAGGTGAGTTGCTTCGCCCGCGGCATGCACTGGTGGGCCTGGGCCTTCGTGAACTGGGCGAAAGAGCCCCAGTTCGTCTCGTAGCCCCAGATCTTGAACGACGGGCTGAACATCGGGTCGGGGCCGGAGAGCACCTCCGGAGCGTCGATGTCCCAGGAGCCGCAGTGGATGACGACCTCGTCGCCCACCTTCACATTGGTCACGTCCTTGCCGATGGCGTACACGATCCCGGAGGCGTCGGACCCGCCGATGTGGAAGTCCTCTGGCTCGCCCCCCTTCTGCCGCGCGCCGATGACGTCGACCGGCGATCCGAGCGCCGCCCAGACGTTGTTGTAGTTGACGCCCGCCGCCATCACGTAGACGAGCACCTCGTCTGGACCAACCGCCGGTGTGTTGACCACCTCCGCCTGGAACGCCTGCTGCGGCTGGCCGAAGTGTGTCTGGCGGATGAGCTGGGCGTGCATCCGCGCCGGGATGTGACCGAGCGGCGGCGCTTCGCCGAGTTCGTACAGGTCCTTGAGCGTCTGACTGGTCATCGGGACTCCTCCGGCATGGGAGGCGCAACCCCCCGGCTTGGTTGGGCGATACTACCAAGGGGCTACCCGCGGGTAAAACGGCGCTACGGCGCGATGCGGACCTCGCTGCCGCCCGCCGCGCTGCGGTAGCACGCGTCGACAATCTCGTGCGCGCGCAGGGCCGTGCGGAAGTCAGGAAAGGCGGGGCGTCCGTCGGCCACGCACTGGAGGAAGCGGTAGTCCTCGAGCATCCCGCGGCTCGCCAGTCCGAACTCCACTTCGTCGAGCTTCGCAATGGCACGATAACGCTCGAGCACGTCCTCGGCGCCAATCTCCTGCTCCGGCCCGCTGCGAAGTTGGTAGCGGATCGGGCCGATGAAGTCGTGCTCCATAAAGAACCAGCCGCCTTCGAAGAAAACCTCGAGCCGCCGCGTGGACGGCCGGTCGTCGACTGAGTGCCAGATAGAGCTGAGGGTCGTCTGATGGCCGCCCTCGTGCTGGAACGTGACCAGGGCGACGTCTTCGACCCCTTCGTGTCCCGTCGTGACCCGGGTGTGGCAGCGGACGGCGTCGATTTCGCCGAAGAGCCAGCGGAAAAGGTCGACGTCGTGGATCGAGTGCTCGAGAAGCGTCCCGCCGCCGGCGCGTTCGAAGCTCCCTCGCCAGCTGCTCCCGTAATGGCCCCGGATGGGGAAGAACTGGTCGTCCCGGAGATGGGCGGTTAGCAGAGGGCCAAGGTCGTCCGCTGAGATCAGGTCCTTGAGCACGGTGTAGATGGGTGAGTACCGAAGGACCAGTCCAACCTGGTTGACGACACCGGCCGCCTCCACCGCCGCCACCATCTCCCTGACTTCGCCCAACGATTTCGCCAGGGGCTTCTCGCAGAAAATGGCGAAACCTTGCTCGGCCGCGCGCCTCACCAGGTCCGGGTGCTCGGCGGTCTCAGTGCAGATGTAGACCGCGTTGATCCTCGCATTGCCGAAGATTTCCTCAGGGTTCGCCGTGACCACCGGCGCACCGGTAATCCCCGCGAAGGACTCGGCCCGCCCGAGATCGCGGTCACACACGCCTCGATACTCCGCGCCGGTACGCTCGCTCCGCACCACCGCGCGCACGTTTCGTGAATGGAACTGGCCGATGTGGCCGCAGCCGATGAGACCGACGACTGGTTGAGGCACGGCAGGCTCGACACGAGGATTTGCTGGCATTTTACGGCGACGTTGCGGCCCGTTGCCTAACAGGTGCCGCGGTGGCCGCACAATGCCTCCAGCGGCCGCTTTGGGAAGAAATCACCTGGGGGCGCCAGATTCATCTTCCCGAAGCGGCCGCACCTTTGTCTCTCGCTCCGGGCCTGCCCTTCGGACGATGCGGGTGACCCCGTCGCGCTTTTGTCGGCCCCGAGGGCCCGTGCTATAGTGCAGCCGTCTTAAGGACAGATTTCACAAACGGCGACTGCGTGCTCTACGAATACGGCCACATCGGCATTCTCATCGTCGTCGCGCTGATCTTCCCGCTGGGCGCCGTCGTCACGTCGTGGGCCTTGAAGTTCGTCGGCATTCGCCCAGACGTCCCCTCCGACCCCGTCAAAGAAGACACCTACGAGTGCGGACTGCGGACCGAGGGAGCGAGCCTCGTCCAGTTCAACTTCCGCTTCTACTACATCGCCCTTCTCTTTGTGCTATTCGATGTCGAAATCGTGTTCCTTTTCCCCTGGGCGCTCATCTTCGACAAAGTGGGCGTCGCCGGCTACCTCGAAGGTCTCGGGTTCATTGCAATCCTCTGCCTTGGCATCCTCTACGCCTGGCGCAAGCGCGCCCTGGAGTATCGCTGATGCCCACCCGCCGCTGGACGGGCGAAGAGATGGCCGATGCCGCCGAGCTGCTCGTGCCAGGTTCGGTGGCGAAGCACGATCGTGTCGCGGCTTACCTCAAGCCCGAATCGCTGGTCCAGACGATGGAAGCCCTTCGCTTGGGAGCCGGTACCGACTTCGTCCACCTGACCAATCTCTGCGGCGTCGATTACTGGGATCACTTCGAAGTCGTCTATCACCTCCAGTCGTTCGTGAAAAACCAGCTGGGCGTGGTCAAGGTCGAAGTCTGGGATCGTGAAAACGCCGTGGTGCCGAGCGTGGTTCCCGTCTGGCACGGCGCGTGGATGCAGGAGTGCGAGGCCTACGACTTACTCGGCATCCGCTTCGAAGGGCACCCAAACCTTCATCGGATCTTCCTCTGGGATGGCTTCCCGGGCTGGCCTCTGCGAAAGGACTTTCTCTCGATGCCGGGTGGCCTCCAGCCGGGGCTCAACGAGTTCGCCGGTGTCGCGCGTCGCCCCGAGCCGCCCGTGAAGGTCGTCGAATGAGCGCCATCAAAAGCGAGCCGTTCGTCATCAACATCGGTCCACAGCACCCCTCGACCCACGGCGTGTTCCGGATCAAGGCAACCGTCGACGGCGAGCGCGTGATCGATGCGGAGATGGTCATGGGTTACCTCCATCGCTCGATGGAGAAGCTCGCCGAAGAGCGCACCTACACCCAAAACATCCCCTTCACGGATCGCACCGACTACCTCTCGAGCATGTCGAACAACCTCGGTTACTGCCTGGCGGTTGAGCAGCTGGCCGGCATCGAGACACCGTCGCGCGGCGACGCCATCCGCGTGATCATGGCCGAACTCCAGCGCCTGGCGAGCCACTGCATGGCCGTCGGGGCGTTCACTAACGACACCGGCGCCTGGCAGACCCCGGTGATGTGGACGTTCCGCGAACGGGAGAAGATTCTCGACCTGTTCGAAATGACCTCCGGGGCGCGCCTGACCTGCAACTACATGCGCATCGGCGGCGTCGCTTTCGACCTGCCGAAAGAGTTCGAGCCCGCCTGCCGCAAGCTCCTGGCACAGCTCAATCCCTTCATCGACGAGATGGAGGGCCTGCTCTCCGGGAACGAGATCTTCCTTGCCCGCACCCGCGGTGTCGGCGTGCTGACGCCCGAAATGGCGACGAATGCCAGCCTCGTAGGGCCCATGCTTCGCGGCAGCGGCATCGCCTGGGACATCCGCAAGGCCGAGCCGTACTGCGGTTACGAGCAGTACGACTTCGCCATCCCGATCGGCTACCAGGGGGACAGCTTCGATCGCTTCATCGTCCGGCTCGAGGAGATGCGGCAGAGCGTCCACATCGTCGAACAGGCGCTCGACGGCCTTCCCGGTGGCCCCCACAGCACCCAGGTGCCCCTCGCGCTTCGTCCGCCAAAGGGCGAGGCCTACGCCCGCGTCGAAGGCCCCCGCGGCGAGCTCGGCTACTACCTCGTCAGCGACGAAGGCCCAACGCCCTACCGCTTCCACATCCGTCCACCCTCGTTCATCAACCTCAGCGCGCTGAAACAGATGACGGTCGGCGGGACAGTCGCCGACGCGATTGTTGTCCTCGGGTCCATCGACATCGTCGTCGGCGAGGTCGATCGTTGATGGCCCTGACCGTGCTGGCGACGAACAACTGGTACGACCTACGCGACCTCTCGAATCTCTCCCGGGTGATCCTCGAAGGGGTCGACCGCTTCGCTCCCCACGGCATCGTCTACGTACTCGCGCCGCTCATCGGGTTCGCGGCCAGCTTTCTCATCTTCGTGCTTCCCTCTCAGCTGTTCGTCGGCGTTTATGGGGAGCGGAAGCTCATCGGGCGGATCCAATCCCGCTACGGCCCGAATCGGGTCGGGCCCTTCGGTCTGCTGCAGCCGATCGCCGACGCCATCAAGCTCATGCAAAAGGAAGCCCTCACCCCGTGGGCGGCCGATGTCGCGGTGATGTGGATCGCCCCGATCGTCTTCGTGGCGCCGTGCGTGTTGCTTTTCGCAGTCATCCCCTTCGGCCCTCGGATGGTCTTCGCCGACATCCCGACGGCCCTGCTCTACTTTCTCGCCGTATCTTCCCTCCCAGTGCTGGCCGCTTTCATGGCGGGCTGGAGCGCAAACAACAAGTACAGCCTCTTCGGAGCCATGCGTGTGGTCTCGATGGCGGTGAGCTATGAGGTGCCGCTGGTCCTGGGGCTGCTTGGCGTCGTGCTCTTCACCGGGACGCTCGGCCTGCAGGACCTGATCTTCTGGCAGAAGGACAATCACATCTGGCTCATCGCAGTCCAGCCGGTCGCCTTCGTGCTCTACTTCATTGGCGTGAGCGCCGAACTGAACCGCACGCCGACCGACATCGCCGAAGCGGAATCAGAGATCGTCGCCGGCTACTTAACCGAGTACTCGGGGATGAAATGGGGTCTGTTCTACGGAATGGACATCGGCTACGCCCTCGCCGCCGCCGCGTTCGGGTCGACGGTGTTTCTTGGGGGGTGGTCGATGTTCGGACTCGACCGCTGGGTACCACCCTGGATGATCATCGTGGGCAAGACCCACCTCTTCTATTTCACCTTCCTCTGGACGCGGGCCACCCTCCCACGTCTGCGGATCGACCAGCTCATGACCTTCGCCTGGAAGTTCATGCTGCCGGTCGCGCTCGCCAACCTCTTCATTGTCGCCACGGAGCGCATCATCTGGACCGAGAACGGCCTCAGCGACAACATCGTCTATCTCTACGCAGTCGTGAACATCGTCCTGGCAGTAGCGCTCCTGGTCGGCTGGTCGCGGTTCCTTGGCTACCGCCCCGAGCGTACCCCGAGCAAAGCGAGACTCGTTTACGAAGTCGGCGGCTATGTGCCGGTCCCTGTCGCTCCTGCCAAAGGGGAGGGGCGGCCGTGAACGGTGTGGGGCCGACGCTGGCCTTCTACGCCCTCGCCGGCGTCACACTCATCGCCGGCGGAGGGGTGATGGCTTCCCGGAACCTTCTTCACGCGGTGCTGTTCCTGATCCTCTCGTTCGTCGGGATCGCGGGATTCTTCGCCCTGCTCTCAGCCGAGTTCATCGCGATGGCTCAGGTCATCATCTATGTCGGCGCCATCTCCGTGCTCGTCCTCTTCGCCGTGCTGCTCACCCCGCGAGCGGGTCGCAACAACGGGGAGACGAAGATGCTCGCCCCAGCGGTGCTCCTCGCGATCTCGCTGGCGGCCGTTTTCATCTTCGTGATAACAGACACCGACTGGCCCACAGTCGCCACCTCGCCGTCGCTCACTGCCAGCGACCTGGGCGAGGCGCTGCTCACGACTTGGGTGCTTCCCTTCGAGCTCGCCTCGGTACTGCTCACCGCCGCCCTCGTTGGGGCCATCATGCTCGTTCGAACCGTGGAAGAGGAAGCGGAGGACGCCCTGGCATGAGCGTCGGAATCGAAGAGTTCTTGACCGTCGGCGCGCTCCTGTTCTGCCTCGGGTTGGGAGTGGCGCTGAGCAAACGCAACGCCATCGGCGTCCTCATGGGCGTCGAACTGATGCTCAACGCCGTGAACCTCACGCTCATCACCTTCTCCCGGTTCAGCGTTTCTGACCGGCCGATCACCGGCCAGACCTTCGTCGTGTTCGTCATCACCGTGGCCGCCGCCGAGGCGGCGGTCGCCCTCGCCCTGGCCGTCTCCGTCTATCGCAACCGCGACACCGTCGATGTCGACCGAATCAACCTCTTGAAGTCATAGGCGTAAAGACGAATGTGGGTTGAGTTCATGACCGTGCCCAACGCCTACGTGGCCGAAACGTGGTGCGAGCTCTTCGCCGCGGAGGGACTCTCCATGCGGGTCATCCCGCCGATTGGCCGCGGCGAAAAGGTCTCGATGCGCGAGCCCAGGACCCTCTACGTGCCCACTGGCAAAGCCCACGTCGCCCGCGAAATCCTGAGGAAAATCTAGCCGATGCCGCTGCTCGTTGCCGCCGCATCAGGGCCGACGATCGCCGAAGGTGTTCTCTGGGCGATCCTTCTCTGCCCGCTCGCCGCGTGGGCGCTCATCGTCCTCTTCGTGCGAAAGGTACCCGCCCTTGCGGGCTACCTCACGGTCCTCGCGATCGGTGCCTCGTGCGTCCTGAGCTTCATCGTGCTGTTCAACGTGATCGATGCCGACGGCCACATCGCCACGCATACCCACGAGTGGTTCACCGCCGGCCCGCTGACCGTCAACCTCGGTGTCCGCGTCGATGGCCTGACAGCGATCATGCTTGTCGTCGTTTCGACCGTCTCGCTGCTCGTGCAGGTCTACTCGAACGGCTACATGGCCGGCGATCCGGGCTACAGCCGCTACTTCGCCCACATGGCCCTTTTCACCTCGGCAATGATCGGCCTCGTGCTCGCCGACAACCTCTTCATGCTCTTCATCTTCTGGGAGCTCGTGGGGTTGAGCAGCTACTTGCTCATCGGGTTCTGGTACCACAAACCGAGTGCTGCCGCCGCCGCCAAGAAGGCCTTCATCGTCACCCGGATCGGCGACCTTGGCCTGTTGGCCGCTATCTTGCTGATTTACACGCGCGGCGGCACGTTCCAGATCGACGAGATTCACGAGCTCGCCATCTCCGGCGCGCTGAGTTCGTCGGTTATCACCTGGTTCGCCCTTGGCGTTTTCGCTGGGGCTGCCGGGAAGAGCGCTCAGTTCCCCCTCCACGTCTGGTTGCCGGATGCGATGGAAGGCCCGACGCCGGTCTCCGCGCTCATCCACGCGGCGACCATGGTCGCGGCCGGCGTCTACCTGGTCGCCCGCTTCTTCCCGGTGTTCGAAACTTCGGCCGACGCGCGCCACGTGGTCGCCTGGATCGGCGCCTCGACGGCCCTGATAGCGGCGACGATCGCGCTCGTCCAGACCGACCTCAAGCGCGTCCTCGCCTACTCCACAATCAGCCAGCTTGGCTACATGATGCTGGCGCTCGGCGCCTTCGGGTACGTCGCCGCCATCTTCCACCTCTTCACCCACGCCTTCTTCAAGGCGCTGCTCTTCCTCGGCAGCGGTTCCGTTAACCACTCCACCAACACCTTCGACATGCGCCGCATGGGCGGGCTCAAAGAGCACATGCCGATAACGTTCTGGACGTTCGTGATCGGCTCGCTCAGCCTCGCCGGCATCTTTCCCCTCGCCGGGTTCTGGTCCAAGGACGAGATCCTGCTCGATGCCTGGCGCGACAATCGGGCTATCTGGTTCATCGCCGCTTCGGTCGCCTTCATGACCGCCTTCTATATGTTCCGGGCGATCTTCCTGACCTTCTTCGGCACGTACAAGGGTGGCGAACCCGTCGATCACCACGACGAAGACTCGCACTTCCACGGCGACCCGGCCCATCCGCACGAGTCGCCCTGGGTGATGACGCTACCGCTCGTCATCCTCGCCGTGCCGGCGATCGCCGCCGGCTGGTTCAACATCAACGGCTCGTTCGGGGACTTCATAAGCGGCGCCTTGCCGCACGGCGCCGAAGAAGGCAGCCGCTTTGAGTGGGGGATCGCGATCAGCTCGATGGCACTGGTGCTCGGCGGCATCTTCGTGGCCTGGGCCATCTACTACCGCGAGTGGGTCTCATCTCGTTCGTTGCGTAACGGCTTCGGTCCGCTCACTGCGCTCTTCGAGAATAAGTACTACCTCGACCGCATCTACGAGGACTTCTTCGTCACCCGGATCTTCCAGCAGGGCTGGAACCGGCTGGTTGAAGCTAACGATCGCTTCGTCGTCGACGGCGCCGTCAACGGCGGTGCGCGCGCCGCCCGCGAGCTGAGCGCGCGCCTGCGTGTGATCCAGAACGGGCAGCTCCAAGGTTACGGCCTTGGATTCGCCGCGGGAGTGATCGTGCTGGTCATCACCGTCTTCGCGGTGAATCCGCTGTGAGGAGGACTCGGTGGAACTGACCGTCCTCGTCTTCCTGCCCGCGGTCGCGGCGGTCGCCGTCCTCTTGCTCCCTCAGCGCTACGAGGGCTACGCGAAGTACGTTGCCCTGGCTGCGGCAGTCGCGATGCTCGCCATCTCCCTGCAGATGTTCTTCGCCTTCGACAACGACAAAGACGGATTCCAGTTCGTCGTTCGCCGGGACTGGGTCGACGTCGGCGCTTTCAACCTCCAGTACTTCATGGGCCTCGATGGTCTCAGCATGCCCCTTGTGGTGCTGACCACCTTCCTGACCGTCGCCTCGGTCCTCGTTTCCTTCAGCATCACGATGCGGCCGCGTGCTTACTTCGCTGCGCTGCTCGTGCTGTCGAGTTCCGTCCTCGGCGTGTTCGCTGCCCTCGATTTCCTGCTCTTCTTCCTGTTCTGGGAGCTCGAGCTCTTTCCAATGTTCCTCCTCATCGCGGTTTGGGGGTCGGGCCGCAAAGAGTATTCGGCGACGAAGTTCGTGCTCTTCACGCTCGCCGGTTCGGCCTTCATGCTCGTGGGCATCCTCGTCCTCGCCTTTGGGGCCAATACGTTCGACATCGAAGTCCTTGGGCGATCGTCGTTCGAAGACACCATTCTCCCCGTGCGCTGGGCCTTCCTCTTTCTGTTCATCGGTTTCGCCGTGAAGCTGCCGATCGTTCCGTTGCACACCTGGCTGCCTGATGCCCACAGCGATGCCCCGACCGCCGTCTCCGTGATGCTGGCCGGGGTCCTCCTCAAGATGGGCGGCT
The DNA here is from genome assembly GCA_041488155.1 of Tepidiformaceae bacterium. GTDB lineage: Bacteria > Chloroflexota > Dehalococcoidia > Tepidiformales > Tepidiformaceae > JBGPOS01. The sequence continues at coordinate 37,832 of JBGPOS010000028.1, read as the reverse complement.
ACGGCATCATCCGAATGTGCGTCACCATCTTGCCGGGGGCCGCCGACGACTACGGCATATGGTTCGCCGCCATCGGCGCCGTGAGCGTCCTCTACGGAGCCTTTGTCACGTTGCGCCAGACCGATCTGAAGCGCCTCGTCGCCTACTCCTCGGTGAGCCACATGGGCGTCGTCCTGCTGGGGATCGGGGCCCTGGGTACCACGAGCCTCGTAGGCGCCACCTACCAGATGCTTGCCCACGGGCTGATCACCGGGCTGATGTTCGTCATGGTCGGGTTGCTGTACGAACGAACCCATACCCGGGAGATCGCGCTGCTCGGAGGGCTGGCGCGCCAGATGCCGCTGATCATCACTGGTCTTGTCTTCGCCGGGCTAGGAAGCCTCGGCCTGCCCGCGCTGGCTGGCTTTATCGCTGAAATCACCGTCTTCCTGGGTGCCTTCCAGAAGTTCGAATGGGCCGTGCTGATGGCGATCTTCGGAGTGGTGCTCTCGGCCGGATACATCCTCTGGATGCTCCAGCGCGTGGCTTTTGGTCCGGTCCGGCACGAATGGGACGGCCTGGCGGACCAGCAGCACTGGTGGGAGCACTCGGTCGTCGCTGGGCTCGCCGGGCTCGTGATCCTGCTGGGAGTCTACCCGGCGATTGTGATGGATAAGATCGGCCCCGCGATCGACCATATCGTGCTCAGGATCGGCTCGTGAACTCAATAGACATCGCCGGGCCACAGATCGCCGTCTTGCTCGCCGCCGGCCTCGTGCTGCTCATTGACTCCCTCGCCCCCCAACAGCGGCGGCTTCTTCCCTACGTCGCCTTGCTCGGGTTGGCCGCCTCGGCAGCCTGGACGACTTCCTGGGTCTCCCGTGACGACTATCAGGTCGCCTTTGACGGGACGCTGTCGCTCGACAAATACGCCGTCTTCTTCTACTACCTGTTCGCGGGCATCACGGCGACCATTGTGCTGGCTTCGATCGATTGGGTGAACCGTGAAGGGCGCGGCCAGGGTGAGTATTACGCGCTGGTGCTCACCGCCGCAGCCGGACTGATGTTCCTGGCCGCCTCGCGAGACTTGATCACGATCTTCCTCTCGCTCGAACTCTCCTCCATCCCTCAGTACATCCTCGCCGGCTGGGGTAAGGACGAGAAGTCGAGCGAAGCCGGCCTCAAGTACCTGCTGTTAGGCGCCATCGCTTCCGCGCTTCTTCTCTACGGGATGGCGCTTCTTTACGGAGTGACGGGGACGACCCTCCTGACGGAGATCGCCCAGCAAATCCAGGCCAGCGGCGATGCTCACCGTTCGGTGCTGGTCCTCGCCATGGTCCTCCTCATCGCCGGATTCGGGTTCAAGATGGCGGTCGTCCCCTTCCAGATGTGGGTGCCCGACGTTTACCAGGGGGCGCCAACGCCGGTGGCGGCCTTCCTTTCCGTCGGGTCGAAGGCCGCCGCGTTCGCTGTCGTCACCCGCATCTTCTTTGAAGGGCTCGGCGCCGACTTCCTGAGCAGCGACTGGTCGAACCTCTTCGCCGCGCTGGCCGCAGTCTCGATGACCCTCGGAAACGTGATGGCTGTCGTCCAGACCGACATCAAGCGGATGCTGGGCTACTCTTCGATTGCCCAGGCGGGGAACTTCATGGTTGGCCTGGCCGCCATTTCCGTCGCCGGAGACCAGTTCACCCTCGGCGCAAGCGGGATCCTCCTTTTTCTCGCGGCCTACGCCTTCACCAACCTCGGCGCCTTCGTGGCGGTGATCGCTATCTCCCAGAAGATAGGCAGCGATCAGATACGTGACTACGCGGGCATGTGGAAGCGCTCTCCGTTCCTGGCGGTCGCCCTTGCCTTCTGCCTGGTCTCGTTGACGGGTATACCGCCGACCGCCGGGTTCTGGGCGAAGCTCTACATCTTCAACGCCGGGATCCGGGCCGACCTCGCCTGGCTGGTGATCGTCGGCGTCCTGAACAGCGTCATCTCCGCGTACTACTACCTCGGCGTCGCCCGCCAGATGTTTCTGGGGGATCCGGCCGGCGAAGAGCCTGTCCGAACGTCGCCCTCTATCGGGCTATCACTGGGCGTGGCTACGCTCGGCGTGTTCGTCTTCGGCATCCTGCCGATGCCGCTCATCTCAGCCGCCCAGGACGCCGTGGAGATCTTCGCGCCGCTGGCTCACTGACGATGGCAGCCTACGACGTATCCGTAGAAATGACCGTGGCCGCTCCGGCGGTCGACGTTGCGGCGCTGCACGAACTTGCTGAGCGCGTCATGACCGGCGAGAGCATCGCGCCCGGCACCTCCCTCGCCGTGCTCGTGACCGATGACGACGACGTCCGGGAGATGAACCGGCGCTTCCTGGGGATCGACGAGGCCACCGATGTGCTCTCGTTTCCAGACGAAGCGGACGACTTCGTGCAGGGGATGGCGGATCAGCCGCTGCTCGGGGACATTGCTATCGCCCTGCCCACCGCGGAGCGCCAGGCAGCAGCCATCGGCCACCACATCGACGCCGAATTGGCGCACCTCCTCGTTCACGGCATTCTCCATCTCTGCGGCTACGACCATGTCGAAGATGCCCAGTCCGAGGCGAGAATGCAGGCCCGAGAAGAGCACTATCTCGGGCCCATCGGGCCCCACGGCGGGCATTGATCCGGCTCTGCGAGTCCCGGCACATCTGTTCTATACTTACTGGAGACCCCGCCCCAGAGGTGCTCGTGCTCTACGGCAAGTGGCGTCCCCGCGGCTTCGATGAGGTCGTCGGGCAGGATCACATCGTAACTACCCTGCGGAACGCCCTCGCGACTGGGCAGGTGGCTCACGCCTACCTCTTCAGCGGCCCTCGCGGGACCGGCAAGACCACTACAGCCCGCATCCTCGCCCGCGCAGTCAACTGCCTCAATCTCACCGGTGGCGAACCGTGCAACACGTGCCCGCCCTGCGTCGCGATCACGCGCGGCGCCGCCTTGGACCTCATAGAGATGGACGCCGCCAGCAATCGCGGCGTCGAAGACATACGCGACCTGCGAGAGAAGATCGCCTTCGCCCCGAGCGACTTGCAGAAGAAGGTTTACCTCCTCGACGAAGTGCACATGCTCACCGAAATTGCCTTCAATGCTCTCCTCAAGACGCTCGAGGAACCCCCGCCCTACGCCATCTTCATCCTCGCCACGACAGACCTGAACAAAGTGCCCCCGACGATCATCTCGCGCTGCCAGCGCTACGACTTTCATCGGATGTCGAACGACGCCGGAGTCTCGCGCCTTCGCTACATCTGCGAGCAGGAGGGGTTCCACGTGCCGGACGAAGGCCTCCTCCAGATCGCGGTCCAGTCCCGAGGAGGGATGCGCGACGCCATCACAATGCTCGAGCAGGTCGTCGCGCGCTACGGCGACCGCCCCTCCACCGACGACGTGCTGGCGGCGCTTGGGCTCGTCCATGACGAACGAAGCGAGACGCTGGCGCGCGCCATCATCGAACAGGACCTCGCGGGAGCGATCGAGATCCCCCGCGCGGTAGCCGAAGACGGCATCAGCATCAGCCGCTTCACTCGCGAAACCATCGACATCCTCCGTGACGTTCTCCGCCAGGCCCTGCGCGGGAGGGCTGGTCAGGACGATCCGTATGCCAGCCTTGTCGAGCTGGCCCTCGAGCGCGGCCGGCCGGCCGAAAGCGCGATCCTCGCGGGCATCCAGGAACTGGCGAAGGCTGACTTCCGGTTGGACCCGGCGAGCCCGGTCCCGCTCGAAGTTGCCTGTGCCTCGGCGATCCTCGGCGCAAGAGTCGAGGCGCAGCCGGCGGTGGCGCAACGAGCTACCCCAACCCCTCGCGCCGAACGTCCGGCTCGCAAAGATGGCGCTCCCGCTGCCCCCGATGCTGCGGATACCCCCGAGCAACGGTTCCTGCGTACTCTCTCCGACCGCTGCCGGGTGGTCAGCGTCCCCGCTGGTGCCCTGCTCAACGGCTCCTGCGAAGTGCTCTCGATCGGCGATGCCGAACTGGAGCTCGGGTTCTACTACCCCGTCCACATGGGTCGCATCGCAAACGAGTTCCGAAGCATCGTCGAAGCCCAGGCCGAGGAGATCCTCGACCGGCCACTCCAGCTCAAGGTCAGGTTGATTGAACGGGCAGCCCAGCAGAGGCCACAGCCCGCGTCGGGACACCTCGTCCAGGCGGCTCGCGCCATCCCCGGCGCGACACCGGTTGGCAAGGACGCCGGCTAAGTGGCGAAAAGTAGCGGCCGCAACCGTTACATGCGGCGCGGAGGCCCCGGGCTTCCGGGGATGGCCGGTGGTGGGGGCGGCGCTCAGAACCCCCTGGCCGCCGCGCAGGCCATGCTCGCCAAAGCTCAGCAGGAACTCGCGGAAACGACGATCTCCGGGACCGCCGGAGGCGGCGCCGTGCGCGTCACGATGAATGGAGAGCAGAAGATAGCTGGCATCACGATAGAGCCGGACGTGGTTGATCCCAACGACGTCGAGATGCTCCAGGACCTCATCATGGCCGCGATAGCGGACGCTTCCGAGAAGGCCGCCGCCCTGCAGGCGAGGTCCTACGCCTCGATCACTGGCGGGCTCAACCTGCCTGGCCTCGGGCCGGGGTAGTCAGGTGGCTAGTGGCGTTGCGGGCACTCCCGAACCGATCGCCCGCCTGATAGAAGCGTTCCACCGCTTGCCGGGCGTGGGCCCAAAGTCGGCGCAGCGCCTGGCCTACCACATCCTTCGCGCGCCGGACGAAGAAGCCACAGCCCTGGCGGAGGCGATCGGCGATGTCAAGCAGCGCATCTCCCTTTGCAGCCTCTGTTTGAACATAACCGAGCATGACCCATGCCCCTTCTGCGAGGACGATCGCCGCGACCGCAGCATGATCTGCGTCGTCGAACAGCCTCTCGACATCCTGGCCCTCGAACGCACAGGCGGCTTCCGAGGGCTCTACCACGTGCTCCACGGTGTGCTCAACCCGATGGACGGCATCGGGCCCCAGGACCTTCGCATCCAGGAACTGCTCCCCCGTCTCCGCGACGGCTCCGTCAAAGAGGTCATCATGGCCACCAACCCGAGCCTCGAAGGCGAAGCCACCGCGATGTACATCCATCGCCTGTTGTCGCCACTAGGGGTTCGCGTCACCCGCCTCGCCCGTGGCCTCCCCAGCGGCGCCGACCTGGAGTACACCGACGATGTGACCCTCACTCGCGCCCTCGAAGGCCGCCAGGACTTCTGACATGTCTGACCGGCCGCGGGTCTACAAGACCGAAGGAGTGATCCTTCGACGACGCAACATCGGCGAGGCGGATAGCATCTTCACGGTCTACAGCGACCGCGAAGGCAAGTTCGAAGCCGTGGCTCGTGGCGTGCGGAAGGTCCGCAGCCGGATGCGGGGACACCTCGAGCCCCTGACCCGAAGCAGGCTGCTGATCGCCCGCGGACGCTCGCTCGACGTTTTCACCCAGGCCGAAACGGTGACTCCGTACATCGCCATCCGCGAGGACCTCGAACGCACCGCAGCGGCTCTGTACTGCGCCGAGCTTGTCGACCGTTTCACCGGCGAACGCGTCCCCCAGGACGGACTCTACGAGCTCCTTCTCGATGTGCTCGACGCGCTCGAAGCCGGACTCCCCCTGCACTGCGTGCGTTACTTCGAGATGCACCTCCTCTCGCTGCTCGGTTACGAACTTCAGCTCAACGTCTGCGCGATTTGCGGGGGCAAGATCGTCGAATCGGACACCCTGCTGTCGCCGTCGGCCGGAGGGTTCACGTGCCAGGGATGCAGATCGGCGGCTGCCGGGGGAAGACTCGTCAGTGTGCGCGCCGTCAAAGTGCTTCGTTATGCCCGGGCGGCCAGCCTCGACTCGTGGGCAGGGCTCCGCATCGACGAGGCGCTCGATCGAGAGCTCCGTAGCGCTCTCGCCGACGTTATCCGCTACCTCTTGGATCGGGAGCCGTTACTCCCCCGTTATCTCGAAGAGGTCAGTCGTCTCGAACCCCTCGTACCGTTGCCGGCTGGCGAAGTACAATCAGAGGAACACCCCTGAGAGTTGGTCTTCGCATGCCCCTCTACGAATACTTCTGCGCAGGCTGCAACGGCATCTTCGAAGAGCTCCGCCCGATGCGCGAAGCGACCGACCCTGTGCCCTGCCCGCAGTGCTACAAAGATGCGCCCCGCATCATGCCTACGTCGTTCTCAGCGTTTACTTTCCGCGACGGCTACCCCCGCCGCATCCCCGACGACGGCAAGTTCTACCACCTCGGCCATAAGGTCTCGCGTCTTGTCTCGAGCGGAATGCCGAACGAGCACCCGGAAGTCAACAAGAAGGAGCCGCCGCCCAAGTGGCTGAAAGGCGACGTCAGCAAGATCAACGACATGGCCGAGGCGGCATCCAAGGGCGAACTCAGCGACAGCTACGGGAACGCCGTCAAGCCCCAGGAAGTCGAGCAGATGATGGAGACCGGCCGGATTCTCAAGAAAGCAACCCCCGAACGAGGGCTCCCCGACTAGCCTGCCGCGCGACTAGCTTCGGCGGGAGAGGACGTAGTCACCGATCTCGACCAGGCTCGCCTTGCCCTCTCCGTCTGCGAGGCGGCAGATAGCGTCAGTTGCTCGCCTGACATACTCCCGCGCCATGTCCATCGAGATTTCGAGCACCTCCGTCGAGCGGACCATGTCGATCGCCTCCTGGAGTCGCACCTCGCGTCCGCGCCGTGCCGTGAAGAACTTCTTGATCGGATTGTCCCGCGGGTAGCGTTCGAGCAACAACAGGCTCGGCAGGGTGATCGTGCCTTCACGGAGATCGCTGCCCACCGGCTTGCCCATCGTCGCCTCGTCGCCATTGAAATCGAGGATGTCGTCGACGATCTGGAACGCCATCCCGATGCTGTAGCCGTAGGTGCGCATCGCCTCAACGGTGCTCTCCGGGCAGCCGGCCAGCATCGCTCCCCCCTCCGTAGCGTTGGCGAAGAGCGCCGCAGTCTTGCCGCCGATGCGCCAGAGGTACCCCTGAATGTCTTTCCCGACATCGAACGCGGCCGCATCCTGGTCGAGTTCGCCGCTCGTCATCTTCATCAGCGCCAGCGCGAAGAGCCGCGTGACGGCGATGCTGCCAGTGCGGGTCACCATCTCCGCCGCATTGGCGAACATGTAGTCTCCCAGGAGCACCGTAAGGGCGTTGTCGAACATCGCGTTCGCCGTCGGCCGGCCCCGGCGGCTCTCCGCGCCGTCGACCACGTCGTCGTGCACGAGGCTCGCCGTATGGAGCAGTTCAATCGCCGCCCCAAGCGGCACAAGCTTGTTCAGGTTGTAGTCTCCGAACGTGCCCGCCAGGAGCACGAGCGCCGGCCGCAGTCGCTTCCCTCGCGCCTCGAGTGCGTGGTCGATCATCCGCTTGAGCGGCGGCAGCTCGACGCGCTTCGTCGACTCCAGCAGGTCCTCCACGAGGATCATGTCGTCGGCCACCGGACCGTACAGGCTGGCGAGCTGTACCTGCGTCATCGGGCGGTCACTTCGACGGGAATCGAAACCGCGAAGAGGCGGCAGGCGTTCTCGCTGGTGACCCGGGCGACTTCATCGAACTGCGCCCCCCGGGCTAGGGCGACCGCTTCGACAGCGGCCCTGACGTAAGCCGGCTCGTTGCGCCCGCCCCTCAAGGTTTGCGGTGGCAGGTACGGGCAGTCTGTTTCGGCCACCAGAGACTCCAGCGGAAGCTGAGCCGCTATCCTGCGCCCCTCGTTGTTCTTCGGATAGGTAACCGAGCACGGGATCGAGATAAGAAATCCCAGCTCGACGAAGCTTCGCGCCTGCTCGAGTGTGCCCCCGAAGCAGTGCATGACCCCGACTGGCCTTCCGAGAACGACGAGTGGGCTGGCGGCTGCATAACGAGCAAGTGGCTCCAGGATTTCGCTCTCCGCCCCGCGGCTGTGGACGCTGACCGGCTTGGCCACCCGGATGGCGATCGCGAGCTGCGCTTCGAGAGCTCGGGCTTGCACGGACCGCGGCGAAAGCTCCCGGTAGAAATCGAGCCCGATTTCGCCGACGGCGACCACCTCAGCCCGGTGAGCCTGGACCTCCAGTTCCTGCAGGGCCGACGGGCTGGCATCCCTGGCGTCGTGGGGATGGAATCCCACTGCCGGATGTAGCAGCCGCGAGGTCTCCCGCAGGCGGAGCGCTCGTTCATTCGAAGGCGCGTCGTAGCCGCATACGACCATTCCACCTACGCCCGCGGCTTCCGCTCGCGCCAGGACGCCACCGAGCCCTTCGTCGAAGGCCGGATCCTGCAGGTGACAGTGCGTGTCGAAGAGGGTGCTCAAGCGTTCCTCCCGGCCAACTCTTCGGTCTCGATCTTCACATAGAGTGGTCTTGGAGGATTCAGGCGGCTACCGGCGTCGATGGGCTGGTACTGCCAGCCCCCGTCCAGCACCGTCCCGCCGAGGCCGAGGTCCTCATGGAGTTCGGCCGTCGAAAACGGCAGCACCGGATGGAGGAGCGTCTTGAGCGCGTTGATCACGTTGAGCGCGGTCGCCAGGGTCTCCGAGGCGTGCGACCTGTCAACCTTCACAGCCTTCCAGGGAGCGCGCTCATCGAGGTACTTATTGGCCTTCTGGGCGAGTTGCAAGGCCTCGTGGAGGCCCGATCGGAAGTGGCACCCGGCGAATTCACTTCCGACGCCGTCGAACGCCTGGCGTGCTTCCTCGATTATCGCCTCGCTTTCCGCCGCCAGGCTGGCGGTTGCCGGCACAACGCCGTCAAAGTTGCGGTCGATCATCGAGATCACGCGGTTGGCAAGGTTCCCCCAGGTCCCGATGAGGATGTCGTTGTTGGCCCGAATGAGGTCCTCTTCGCGGAACTCTGAATCGCTCGTCTCCGGCATGATCTCGGTCAGGTAGAAACGCACCACATCAGGCCCGTAGGTGTCCAGCAGCTCGAGCACCCAGGTGCCAATGCCCTTGGACTTGCTCTGCTTTTGTCCGGCCGCGAAGTTCACGTACTGGTTGGCCGGGACATCGTAGGGCAGGTTCAAGCCCCCGTAGCCCATGAGCATCGCCGGCCAGACGATCGTGTGGAACGGGATGTTGTCCTTGCCGATGAAGTAGTAGGACCTCACCGAAGGGTCCTCCCAATACGCTTTCCAGGCCTCGGGCTCGCCCTTCGCGGCGGCCCATTCCTTGGTTGCCGAGAGGTAGCCGATGACGGCGTCGAACCAGACGTAGATCCGCTTGGCTTCCCACCCCTCGATCGGGACGGGCACGCCCCACGCGATGTCGCGCGTGATCGCGCGGTCCTTGAGTCCTTCGTTGAGCCAGCCGAGGGTGAAGTTCAGGACGTTCTTTCGCCAGTGCTTCTGGGCGCTCACCCACTGCTTCAGCGGCTCTTCGAGGGCCGTTAGCTTCAGCAGGTAGTGCTCCGATTGGCGCACCACCGGCGCAGCCCCGCTGAGTTTGCTCCTGGGGTTGATCAACTCGATCGCGTCCAGCGTCGACCCGCAGTTGTCGCACTGGTCGCCGCGCGCTTCACCGTACCCGCAGCGAGGGCAGGTGCCCTCAACGTAGCGATCCGGCAGGAACTGGTTCGCTTGGGGGTCGTACAACTGGTCCTGCACGCCGGTGTAGAGAAGACCCTTCTCCAGCAGTCGTTCGAAGAACTCCTGGGTCGTCTCGTAGTGATTCTCCGTGAGGGTCGTCGTGAAGAGGTCGAACGTTATCCCCAGCCGCTCCCACGTCTCGAGCATCTTTGGGTGATACCGGTCGACCACAGCCCGAGGTTCGATTCCCTCCTGGTCGGCAGTCACAGTGATTGGCGTGCCGTGACTATCCGAACCGGAGACCATGACCACATCGTTTCCGCGCAGGCGGTGATAACGGGCGAAAATGTCCGCTGGAAGGTACGCACCCGCAGCCTGCCCGACGTGCAGCAGGTAGTTCGCGTAGGGCCACGCCACGCAGACGAGAATCCGTTCGGGCAACGGGTTACCTCGTTTGAGGATGCGGCGAGTCTATCACAGGGCGTCTGCTGCTCGGATGTCAGCGGGCCTTCCAGAGCCGGTATGCACGCTAACGTGGGACGCGAAAACGACGTGCCGCGAGGGCGGCGGCATCCGCCCGCCGGGCCCCGGCAGCCTGCATATCCCCCATGTAGGCTTGCAGCTCCGCATCGCTGGACTCTGGCCGGGGAGGCGACTGCACCACCACCGTGCACTCGCCTTTCGTCTCCCGGAAGCGTGTTGCCAGCTTCGAGGCCCGCCCCCGCACGACCTCTTCGTGCAGTTTGGTTAGTTCTCGGCAGACGGCGACCTCCGGGTCGTCGAGGTGCTCGGCAAGCTCGAGCAACGTCGCACCCAGGCGGCCCGGGCTCTCGAAAAACACGAGCACTGGGGCGCTCTCAGCCGCCTGTCGCAACCGCGTGAGCCGCTGCCCGCGTGGCCGCGGCAAGAACCCGAGGAAATGGACGTCGCTTCCTTCGAAGCCGCTGACAGAAACGGCGGCCGTCAGTGCCGACGGACCCGCCACCGCGAACACCGGCACCCCGGCTTCGTGCGCCGCCGCCACCAATCGCGCCCCCGGGTCTGCTACGACCGGTGTCCCAGCGTCACTTACGAGAGCGACCACCCCCTCGTTCGCCGCCGCGAGAAGCCCCACCTTGCGCTGGTCGAGGTTGTGTTCGGTGAGGCTCACCAATCCGCCCTGAGCCCCGGCGAGGCGCATGAGCTTGCCAGACGTCCTGGTATCCTCGGCCGCGACCACTCTGGCTGCAGCGAGCACCATGCGCGCACGGTCCGACAGGTCCTTGAGGTTGCCGATCGGAGTCCCGACGACATAAAGGCCGGGCACGAAGTCGCCCATCAGGGCGCAGTCACGAGGCTATCGCACATAACGAATTGCTCCGCCGAATTTAGGTTGACCCTCTTCGCCCGGGGAATCTACACTCAAATGGTACAGTCACAAACGCCTCAGCTAAATCAGTCTCCCGGATCGCGCTGAATTGAGTACCGCTGTTCACCCTTCGTCCGCCGCCTCCGACTTCCCGGAGAGCGGCCGTTCGCCGTTGGATTCAGAGGAGGCGTACATGACCGCTCCCCAGTTCAAGCAACTTCGGCGGGCGTATGGCTTCGACGAGGTGGCGATCGTGCCGGGTGACGTAACTATCAACCCGGAACTCGTAGAAATGGGGCTCGACATCGGGCCCCATCATTTTGCCATCCCCTTCTTAGCTTCCGCTATGGACGCGGTTGTCGACCCGCCCTTCGCAATCGAGATGCACCGCGCTGGCGGCCTCGCCGTCCTCAATCTCGAAGGAGTCTGGACCCGCTTCGATGACCCGGCTTCGCTCCTCGAAGAAGTCGCCTCTGGCAGCCGCGACGAAGCTACCACCATCCTCCAGCGCGCCTACCAGGCGCCCATCCGCAACGACTTGATCGCGCGCCGCATCCGCGAAATCAAGAGCGGTGGCTCCGTCGCCGCTGTTTCAGTGACGCCCATGCTGACCAAGAAGTTCGCACCGCTGATCCAGGAAGCTGGCTGCGACATCATCGTCGTCCAAAGCACGGTCACCACCGCCCGCCACGAATCGTACAGTGCCGAAGGCCTCCGATTCGACAAGCTCTTCAAGGATATACATATCCCGGTCGTGGTCGGTAACACCGTTGGCTTCAACGCCACCCTCGAGATCATGCGCACCGGGGTCGCCGCCGTCCTCATCGGCGTCGGGCCTGGCGCCGCCTGCACCAGCCGCGAGGTACTCGGCATCGGTGTGCCGCAGGTCACCGCCACGATCGATTGCGCCGCCGCTCGTGACCACTACATGCGCGAGAGCGGCCGCTACGTCCCGATCATCACCGATGGTGGAATCCGCACTGGCGGGGACGTGTGCAAGTGCTTCGTCGCTGGCGCCGACGCCGTCATGATGGGCTCGCCGTTCGCGGCGACCACCGAAGCGCCGGGCCGCGGCTATCACTGGGGCATGGCTACCCCCCACGCCAACCTGCCTCGCGGGACGCGTGTCACTGTCGGCGTGAACACCACTATCCAGAAGACCCTCTACGGGCCTACGAGCCGGACCGACGGCACCGAAAACCTCGTGGGCGCACTTCGTACTGCGATGGGGATGTGCGGCGCGCACACCATCCGCGAATTCCAGCAGGCCGAAATGGTCATCGCCCCGGCAATAAAGACCGAGGGGAAGATCTACCAGTTTGCCCAGGCCCAGGGCTAGCTTCCTCCTCCTCGTCGCGCTCGCAGCCGCTGCCCTCGTCCCGAGCGCAGCCGGCCTTGCTAACACAGAACCCGGCGCCTGCCTGGTTGTAGACCCTTCGTCGCTCGGCGCAGCGATCGTGGCCTCCCGCGTGATCGTGATTGCGACCGTCGCAGAATCGGAGCCGTCGAGCCAGGTCGTCCTTCGCCCCGAGGCCTACCTCAAGGGTGCCGCTCGTACGGGCGACCTTCGGCTTCGCTACCCCGATCCCCTCCCGCGCTGTCCCCTCGCCCAGTTCGACCGGGGAGTTCGGTTGTTCATCTTTCTCGAAGAGGAAGCGGGTACCCTCGCCTGGCCCTCGCCTGCCCAGGTCTACGTCCTTGGAAACGGGGTGGCCACCTCCGCAGGGCCGGTTCCTGACCAGCGCAGCGAGGCCGAGCTCGTGGCCGCCGTCCGCGCAGTGACCAACCAGTTCGCCGTGCCCGCCGCCGCGGACGCTGGAGGCGCGTCGATCGACTGGAAGGGGACCATTCTGCCGATCGGGGGGGCGCTGGCAGTGGTGTTCGTGATCGCGCTCTTCCTCATGCGGATCTGGCACCGAATCGACCCGAGCTGAGGCCAGTTAGCTCCCCACGAGCTCCTCGAGGAACGCCGCCACCGGCTCCTCGTCGCCTTCGTCGAGTACTTCGTCTGCCGCATCGAGGGCGTACTGGTCGCTTTGCGCAACCGCGATGCCCCGCCCGGCCCAGGCCAGCATCGGCGCATCGTTGACGCTGTCGCCGATCGCGAGCGTTTCGTGCCGGTCGATGCCGAGGTCGTCGCAGATGAGCGACAGGGCGTGGCCCTTGTTGGCGTCAGGGGCCACCGCCACGGTCACAGCCGGGAAGTCGAGCACGTGGAGGCGGTCGCCGTGGCGTGCAACCAGTTGCCGGTGGATAGTACTGGCTTCGGCAGGAGAACTGATGATGCCCACCCCCGTCGGGCGCAGCCCGGAGCGCTCCGGGTCTGGCCGATATTCCGGCGCCACACCCGATACCCGCCCGTAGTCCCGTGTTTCGGGTGTTTCTAGAGAAGCGATGTAGCGGATGGGGTTGAACCATTCGTAGGCCCGATCGATCGCCCGGGCGTGCTGGATGACGTCGATGGCTAATTCCAGGGCGATCGGGAACTCGTGGAGGATGTTTCCATCGAGCGTGTGAACCGAGCAGCCCTGCTGGCAGATGACCGGAGTTTCCAGTCCGAGGTGACGCGCTATCGCAGCGGTGCCGGGGAACATGCGCCCCGAGGCCAGGACGACCACCACTCCCCGCGCAGACAGCTGGCGGACCGCGCGGCTCAGACGCGTCGTGGGCATCCCGGGTGACACGCGCGGGACGATCGTCCCATCGATGTCGAGAGCGACCAGCCTTACCGCCATCGCGCGCTGACCACCCGCTCGATGCCAGCGAGGTCTCGCGAGACCTCGGGTGAGGCGCCCGCCTCGATCACCGCTTCCACGACTCGGTCAGCCTGGCCCAGCCCAACCTCGACCGCGAGGAGCGACGGCCGCAGTTCGCCGCAGACCGCTACAAGCGCGCGAATCAGCTCCAGGCCATCCGGACCACCGTCCAGCGCCACTCGCGGTTCCCAATCGCGGATCTCGGGTTCGAGGCCCTCGATCTCGCCCGTTGGAATGTAAGGAAGGTTGGCGACGACTATGTCCGTTGCGCGCAGGCCGCCGATGAGGTCACCGAGCACGAACTCAATGCGCACTTTGTGTCTTCGGGCGTTCGCCACGGCTTGTTCCAGTGCTTGCGGGCTTCGGTCAACGGCAAAGACTCGCGCTTGGGGTGCGTGGCAGGCGATGGCCACTGCGACGCACCCGCTTCCCGTGCCAACATCGACGACCGTGGAGCCCGGCCTCTCTCGCAGCTCGGCGAGCGTAAGCTCGACCAGCATCTCCGTCTCAGGACGCGGGATGAGAACGCCGGGTGAAACGGCGAATTCGAGCCCGTAGAACTCGCGGCGTCCCGTGATGTAGGCGGCGGGTTCCCGGGCCGCTCGCCGGGCTGCCAGCGTCTCCAACCGCGTGTGGGCGGCAGCTCCCAACTGTGCGCCCGCGAAGTACGAAGAGCGGTCGATTCCGAGGCTCTCGCGCGTCAGCAGTTCCGCTTCGAACGTCGCCTCGGGCACTCCCGCGGCGCTCAGCCTTCTGGCGATGCCCGCCGCCGCGGCTCGAGCCGTCACGCCGAGACCCCTCCCAGGCGGTCCGCTTCGTCCGCCGACGCGACAGAATCGATCAAGTCGTCGATGTTGCCGTCGAGCCGATCCGGGATGTTGTGCACCGTCGCTCCGATCCGGTGGTCGGTGATTCGGTCCTGGGGAAAGTTATAGGTCCGGATCTTCTCGCTCCGGTCGCCGCTTCCGACCTGGAGGCGCCGCGTCTGGCTCAGCTCGGCCTGCTGCTTTTGTTGTTGCATGTCGAGCAACCGCGAACGGAGGACGGTCATCGCCTTCAGGCGGTTCTTCAACTGCGAGCGCTCGTCCTGGCACACCACTACGATGCCGCTCGGGATGTGGGTCAGTCGCACCGCTGTGGCCACCTTGTTCACGTTCTGACCGCCCGCGCCAGATGAGTGAAAGATGTCGACTCGGAGGTCGCGCTCCTCCACGGCGATGTCGACCTCTTCGGCCTCCGCGAGCACGGCCACGGTGGCAGTAGAGGTGTGAATCCTCCCCTGCGCTTCAGTTTCGGGGACCCGTTGCACACGGTGGACGCCGCTTTCGTACTTGAGCCTCGAGTAGGCGCCCCGGCCTCTCACCTCAAAGATCACTTCCTTGAACCCGCTCTTCTCCGATTCGGAGGCGCTCAGTACCTCCGTCTGCCAGCGATGGCGCTCGGCGTAGCGTGTGTACATGCGATAGAGGTCGGAGGCGAACAAGGCCGCTTCCTCACCGCCTGCGCCGGCCCGGATCTCGAGGATGACGTTGCGGTCGTCGCGCGGGTCCTTCGGTAGTAACTCACGCAGAATGAGCTTCTCAATCTCGGATTGGCGCGTCTCCGCCTCCGCAAGCTCTGTCTCCGCCATCGCGCGCATCTCGTCGTCGTCCTCGGACATAATCTCGCGGGCGCCGTCGGCTCGTGCTCGTGCCTCGTTGTATTCGGCGAAGAGCGCCACCAGGCGCCCTAACTCCGATCGTTCCCGCGCCAGCGTATTGAGCCGTTCGAAGTCAGCAGCCACTTCGGGGCGCCCCATCTCAGCCGTCAGCTCGTCATAACGCTGACGCACGTGCTCCAGTTGGGCGATGATTGCCTCTTGCATTGTTTACAAAGACGGCCCGCCGACGCGGACCGAATCAAGTGCTCCCCGGGGATGCCTCGAGTATACCATCCGCGCCGCGTCAGGCCCGAAGGGCGGCCCTCACGTGTTCCACGAACTCGGCCCGCGGGAGGGTCCGTTGTTCGGCCACGTCTCGCAAGTCCTTGACGACAATCGTCCCGGCGGCCACTTCTTCTTCACCCAGGATCAGCGCGAGCCGCGCTCCTGAGGCATCGGCGCTGCGCAACTGCGACTTCATCGAACGCCCGGACTCCGCAACTACAACCCCTACCTTCGCAGCGCGAAGATCCGCGGCGACACCCACCACAGCCGCTGGCGCCGCCCCGCGGTGCACCAGGAAGACATCGCATCCCGGTCCAGGGTCGCACTCGACGCCGTTCTTCTGCATCTCAAGGATGACTCGTTCGAGGCCGCTGCCAAACCCCATCCCGGGCGTTGGAGGCCCTCCCAAGATCTGCATGAGCCCGTCGTATCGACCTCCGCCACCCAACGTTCCCTGCGCTCGCTCGTCGTCGATGGGTACGATTTCGAAGACCGTTCGGTTGTAGTAGTCGAGCCCGCGTACCAGGCACGGGTCGATGGCGAATGGGATGCCGGCTGCCACTAGCGCTGCTTCGACGGCCGTGTGGTGCTCTGCCGCAAGAGGGCTCAGCTGGTCGATGAGCTTTGGCGCTGTTTCCTTGAACGGGAGGTCGCGCTCGTCCTTGCTATCGAGCAGCCGCAGGGTGTTTCGGTCGAACCGGCGCTGGCTGTCTTCGGAAAGCCGCTCGAGGTGCGGTCGGTAGTGGTCTCGGAGCCGCGCGATGTAGGCCCGCCGCGGTTCGAGGTCGTCGATCGAGTTGAGCCGAACCTGCACGCCGCTCACACCAAGGGTCGTCAGCAGGCTCCAGAGCAGCTGGATCAGCTCCGCGTCGGCGAGCGGGTCGCTCGATCCGATGACCTCGCAGTCGAATTGCGTGTGCTGGCGGAAGCGCCCCTTCTGGGGCCGGTCGTAGCGGAACATGGCGTGAGTTGTGAACAGCCGCACCGGCTGGGGCCAGCTGGCCATGCCGTGCTCGAGGTAGGCCCGGCAAATCCCGGGCGTCGCCTCCGGGATGAGCGCGAGGTGCTCGCCGCCCCGGTCCTGGAAGACATACATCTCTTTTTCGACGATGTCCGTGCTATCGCCGGTGCCCTTTTCGAACAGCGCGGCTTGCTCGAACATCGGCGTGTCGATCCGGCGATAACCGAAGAGGCGCGTGACCTCACGGATCGCATCGTGGATAGCCGACCAGTAGGCCTGCGCTTCGGGCAGCACGTCCTGTGTGCCGCGAGGCGCCTGGAAACGATTGCTCATGCTCTTGCCAGGTTCGTCCGGGGAGCGAGGATGCATGCTAGGATAGGGCGACGAGCCCCACCGCGGCAAAGAGGGTAACAGGCTTGCCCGTGCGAGTGCAGGAGCCTGCAACTTCCGGCAAGGACATCGAATCGGTTCTTGCGCGGGCCGGCGCCTACCTCTCGCCGGAGCGCCTGCCAATCGTAAGGGAAGCGTACGAATTCGCCGCAGTCTGCCACGAAGGTCAACTTCGCCGCACCGGCGACGCCTACATCACGCACCCCCTCGAAGTCACGTTCGCGGTGGCTGAACTCGAGCTCGACGCCAACGCCCTCGCGGCAGCCCTGCTCCACGATGTCCAGGAAGACTGCGGCATCGACAATGAGACGCTTCGCGAGAAGTTCGGCCCGGAAATCGCTCGCCTCGTCGACGGCCTGACCAAGCTCGAAAAGATGCCCATGCCCTTCGCCCCCGACGACGACGATGCTCGCGACGGGGTCCAGGCCCAGAATCTCCGCAAGATGTTCCTTGCCATGGCCGAGGACATCAGCGTCGTCCTCATCAAGCTCTGCGATCGCCTCCACAACATGCGCACCCTCTGGGCATTCCCGCCCGATAAGCAGCGGCGCATCGCCCGCGAAACCCTCGAGATCTTTGCCCCTCTGGCCAACCGCCTCGGCGTCTGGCAAATCAAGTGGGAGCTCGAAGACCTCGCCTTCCGTTACCTCGAACCTCAGAAGTACAAGGAGATCGCCGATCTCCTTGCCTCAAAGCGTGAAGCGCGCGAGCGCTACATCAAGGAAGCGACCGCCGTCCTCCGCGACCACCTCCAGGAAGCCGGCATCAAGGCCGAGGTCACCGGGCGGGCAAAACACATCTACAGCATCTACGAGAAAATGGACCGCTACTCCGAGCAGGCGAAGTCCTTCGATCAGATCTACGACCTCCTGGCCGTGCGCGTGTTCGTCGACTCCGTTGCCGATTGCTACCACGCACTCGGTGTCGTCCACGCCCTCTGGCGGCCCATCCCCGGCCAGTTCGACGACTACATCGCCAACCCCAAAGACAGCATGTACCAGTCGCTCCATACCACCGTCGTCTCGATCGGCGGCCGGGCGCTCGAAATCCAGATCCGGACGCACGACATGCACCGTGTCGCCGAGTACGGGATCGCCGCCCATTGGCGCTACAAGGAAGGCGGAAAGCAGCAGGGCAAAGACGAAGAGCGCATCGCCTGGCTCCGACAGCTCCTTGACTGGCAGCGGGATCTCAGCGGCGCCGAAGAGTTCGTCGAGAGCGTCAAGACCGACATCTTCCACGACCAGGTCTTCGTCTATACCCCGAAGGGCTCCGTACTCGACATGCCGGCCGGCGCGACCCCCCTCGATTTCGCCTACCGCATCCACACCGACCTCGGCCACCAGACCGTCGGGGCCAAGGTCAACGGCCGCATGGTTTCGTTGAACTCGAGCCTCAAGAACGGTGACGTCGTCGAGATCATGCGCAGCCGGGCCAGCAAAGGTCCCTCCCGCGATTGGCTCAACGCCAATCTCGGCTACGTCCGCACCACCCACTCCAAAGAAAAGATCCGCCAGTGGTTCCGCCGCCAGGAGCGAGCCGAGAACATCGAACGTGGCAGCGAGCTGCTCGAAAAAGAGATGCGCCGCCTCGGGCTCGATCTGAGCGAGCGCCAGGAGCAGATCCTGGCCATCTTCAATTTCACCAACTGGGACGACTTCCTCGCCGCGCTTGGCTACGGCGGTGTCAGCACCAATTCCATAGCCCGCAAGCTCGGCGCCCTCATCCAGGAAGAAGAGGCCGAGGAGGAACTGCCGCCAGCTCTGCCCGAGAAGCAGGCCCCCGCGACCCTTGGCAGCCCGACGCTCCGTGTGCTCGGCGTGGGCAATCTCCTCACCACCATCGCCCGCTGCTGCAACCCGGTGCCAGGAGACCAGATCATCGGCTACGTGACGCGGAGCCGGGGCGTCACGGTCCACCGGGCCGATTGCCACAACGTCCTGAACGAGGACGAGCGCGAGCGCCTTGTAGAAGTGGAGTGGGGGACGGTCTCGAAGCGCTACCCCGTCGCCGTGCGGATCGAGGCGTGGGACCGCGTAGGCTTGCTGCGCGACATCACCACCGTCGTCACCGAGGACAAGGTCAACATGGTCGGCGTCCGTACGATCGAAAACGGTGACGGCTCGGTCAGCGTCCTCACGACCCTCGAGACCACCGGTATAGAGCAACTCTCCCGCCTGCTCTCCCGCATCGAGATTATCCGCGGAGTCCGCAGCGTCGAGCGCGCCACCGAGCGCAAGCTCGCGAAGGTCGCCGAGCCGATCCCCCTGCGCCGCATCGCCCGCTAGCCGTCAGGCCACCCGGCTAGCGCGCCTTGCGATCGCCGCGTGCGTCGAATCGCCGAACCGAAGCCGGTCGGCATCCGCCGTCTTCAGGGCTGGACGCCCCGTCCGTGGCGAGCCCACGGACGGCGTCCGGCTGACGAAATACTCCCGGGCCATCCCCGCCAGGATGGCCGCGGCCGAACCGATGAGGAAGAAGTCGAAGAGGACCGTGAGCAGCGGATTGATCATCGTTTAGGACATCCGTTCGTGTGGTCGAGCAACATTACAAGAACAGACGTTCGCCTGTCAACACATGTGTTCTAGCGCGAGTTTCACACTCTCGTCGAAGAGGCTTTGGCCACCCACACCTGGTCATTCGGACAGGTGCCGACAACCAAAGATCCAGCTTGACGCCTCTATTTGCGGGTTGGGACGCTCTTACCGGGCGGGTGAGCTGACCAGCGGAGGGGCGCTTGAGCGGCGACGGGCGTGCCGAACTGGAAGACCTCACGGTTCGCGAACGAGAAGTGTTGGCCCTCATCGCCGACGGCCGCTCCTCCGGCGAGATGGCGGCCAGGCTCTTCATCTCCGCGAACACCGTCGAGACGCACGTCCGTCACGTCCTCCAGAAGCTCGCAGTCCGGAGCCGGCGCGAAGCCGCTCGCATCTACCGAGAAGAAATCACCAGGAACAGGTGACGCGAGCGTGGGTTGGAGGGAACACGATGACCTGCACCGGCGTTGATCGCTGGCGGGAGGCTATCAGTGAGGCTACGACTCCGGCCACGCGGGCGGCCCTCCCGGACAGCACTGCTGAGCTTCGGCGTAGCCCTGGCCGTCACCACCGGAGGGGCCGCCGCCGTGGCGCTTGCCACCGGCGGCGAAACCACCGCTACGCCGTCCCCTTCGACCCCCGTAGCCCCAACCGACCACTCGCCCCAGGTGCCGGGCCTGGCCGTCCTTTCGGCGAAGAACGTGCCGGCCACCGGCTTGGTTGTAGGCGACCTTCAGATCCACCCAACCGGGGCCACGCCCGATGTTTACGGGTTCAAGGTGCGCCTGGGCGCAGGGGAAACCTACGTTCGCTGGGAGGCGCTCGTCGACAAGGAGGAGCCGACCGGACTTCTCAAGCTTCCCGAGTCAGCGCTTTGGACCGTCGAACGAGGCGCGGAATTGGCCGTAGACAGGGCGGGGACGGCGAAGATTCTCAACGAAGTAGCGATCGTTAGGTATCAGGGGCTCAAGCACGATTGGGAACTCGGGTCAGGTCTCATCATCCCCGGCGCGAAGTTTCCGGCCATTCTGTCCGAACGCGAAGGCGCCAACTTCACCTACGTCACTGGAGGAGTGACTGCCTTCGTGGAGGACCTCGCGCCCACGGTTGACCTGGAGAACGTCTGGACCGTGAGCCTCGTGATCCGTGACAGGTGGGTCTTCATCTACGCCGCTGTCACACCCTTTGCAGACCTCGCGCAGTTCGTTAAGGCCCTCGTGGATGCCAACCGATGAACCAGCTTCGCTCGTCCGCGGTTGGCTCGATAGCCGGAGTCGTACTCGGGTTCGTGCTCGTGGCCATCGCCTGGCACTCCGGTGGGTCGACGGCCTTTGCAACGGACACGAACGTCTACGTCTCTCCGGGGCTGCCGCAGCCGAACTGTAGTGATTGGCAGTTTGACACGGATCCATTCCCGGGCACCGGAGTCACCTACAACTACTACTGGTCGGGGCAATCAAGGTATTGGAACCTCCCGGCGGCTCATCACTGTTGGCACAACGACGAACATCTGCACACCAACTGGAAGGCGGTCGACTACCCCGGATCCGAAGACCAGGTCGTGCAATACCGCGCGACGGTGTTCACCTCGAATGCCACGCCGTATCAGATGTTTACCTACGACCCCACAAATTGTGGTGGGATTGACGTCGCGATGTGGAACATCTCAGGAGTCATGGTGGGCAACATGCACTATTGGCACGCCTACGCCCTTGCCAACGTCTATGGCTCGACGTGGGCGAACCACTTCTACGTGCCCGGACAGAGCCTGCATTACCGCGACATCGCCGGCATCCTTCATCGAGGAAACGATGGGTGCGTCAGCACGGGCGAGCACGTCCACCAGGCGATCGACGAGTCCTCGCCCAACGCAGTCCCATACAAGACGGGCAACCTGAACCAGTTCCCGTTCTATTTCCGATAGGAGGTTGGGATGGATCTATTTCCGCCTGAGCATTGTCAATCTGGTACGAAGGTTGAGGCTTTGCCATGACGATGGAACTCAAAGGTCCCAAACACATTGACAAGCCAAAGACCAGTCAGGTGCCCAACCCCGTCCCGCAAGGGGCCTCCACCAAGGCGACCTTCGCCTTTCACAACGGGTCCGGAGTGGCGTTCGCAGACTTGGAGATCGAGACGGGGCCGGCGGGAGCGCCGACAATAAGCAAGGTGACCACGGGGTTGCTTAGCGAGACGGGGGAGAAGAAGAACAGGACGCCCCATTCCGGAAACGATGCTCGAGGCTGGCACATCCTGATAACCATACCCGTGTGTACTAACTTCTTCGTTGAGCTGAATTTCTCCGGCCCGTTTACGGATCGACAGTGGATCGAGTTCTCCCCGACAGACGACTCGGGAGCCACCATCCACGGCGACGAAGGCGTCTAGCTCGAACGTCGAAGTGGCGATGGCCTGTATAGCCACCCGGCCTGGCCAACGATCCAGCTAGACCCCCGTCACGACCGCTCCTGACAATCCCCTAATGCTCGCCACCGTCCAGAGTTGTGCCCTCATCGGACTCGAAGGTGAGCTCGTCGACGTCGAGGTCGACATCACTCGCGCCGAAAACCCAACGACCACCGTCGTCGGCCTGCCCGACACGGCCGTCCAGGAATCGCGCGAACGGGTGCGGGCCGCCATCCGCAACAGCGGCCTCACCTGGCCGTTCAACAGCCGCATCATCGTCAACCTCGCTCCGGCTGACTTTCACTAACGTAAGAGCGACGAAGACAGAACAGGTCTTCGAACTCAGGCCAGGGCTCGACCGTGACCGACTCGTCCTCATTCAGTTGCACCCGGGAGAAGAGCGTCCGGCAGACGTCATTGCGGAATGTCGCCGAGGCGTCGGCCCACAGTTGCTGAAACGACAGCAGCCGGTCGAGAGAGGGGAGAATCGTGACTTGAGCGGCCGGTAGCATTGACAGGCGAGCATCGATGCCGCGAATGATCTCGCGGTATTCGTCTTCTGGGAGGTTCTGTTCGATCCACGCGCGGACGGCCCGCTTCCGCTTGGATTGCAGCTTGCGGCGTTCGTCCGAGGCGTCGTCCGCTAGCGGCTTGCGGGCCTCTGACTCGATGTAGCGTAGCCAAGGCTCATCGAGGGCCAGGCTTCGGATGACAGCCCGAACGGCGGTGTCAGGCTCGGCGACCGGCCAATGCTGCCGGCCGACTGAACAGGGACGGTTGAAGTCTTTCGAGGGATCTCGGTAGTACTCGTAGAAGACGCCGGGGAAGTTCTTTCCCTTGTTCGGGCGAAATGGGTAGAGCCTGTGGCCCTCCGCGCATTTGGCAATTCCCTGGAGCAACATCGGTGCCCAGGCGCTTGATCGCGACGCCCGCTTACCCCGGGCCGCCGCGGCCGCGAAGAGCTGTTCCGAGATCAGCGCTTCGTGGTTGCCTTCTCGCCACTGGCCATGATGGGCGATTTCTCCGAGGTAGTAGCGATTCGTCCGGAAGCCGTCCACGGTCTGCGGAATCCAGTAGCCGGTGCGGCCGGGTGGCCGCACCCCGCGGGCTGCGAGCTCCCGAGCGATCTCGCGGCAACCACGTCCGATGGCGAAGTCTTCGAAGATTTGGCGGAGGACACTTGCTTCGGCGGGGTCGACCCGCGGTGGCGCGCTTCGGGAGGAGTCGTTGCGTTGATAGGGCCAGGGAAATCCGCCGACCTGGATGCCGCCGAGGAACTGGCCGCGCTTGCCTTTCCTGGCATGCTCGCCGATCTTCTCGCCCTGCAGAGTGCTGAAGGTGTTCTCCATCTGGAAGAATGCGTGGCCTTCGGGCGTGTGGTAGTCGGTCGATCCTTGGACGTTCCGCAATGTCCCCCCGGCTCGTTCAATCCTGTTCAAGATCTCGTTGGCGAGGAGGTTGTTTCGGGAAAGCCGGGTCGAGTCGTGGTACACGAGGACCCTCGCCTGTCCGCACTCCACGGCCACGACCGCTGCGAGGAGCTCGGGAATGAGCTCCAGCCTCGACACGGAGGCGCTTCGGCCCGGGGCGACCAGCTCATCGACAACGATCAGTCCTTCGCGTCCACAGAACTCTCGCATTTCCCGGAGCTGAGTGGGGATAGAGAAGCGTTCCTCACCCGCTTGCTTGCCCGACGACACGCGAGCGAAGAGGACGGCCCGCATCACTGCTCTGGCCTCCCGAGAAGCTGTCTCCGGTACTCGTCGACGCATAGTTGCGTGAACCTCCGCATTGGGGGCGACATCGACAACAGGCGGTGGCCCGTCGTGGTCAGCGGACATACACGCTCTTCTCGCCGGCGAAGGGCAACCGGTCCCGGACTGACGGGTTCCAACTGTTGCCGGCGAGCTGGGAGAGCTGCAGCGTCGCGCGTTTCGCTCATCGGTTCGCCTCGCGGCGCTCGGGGACGAGCGAGTCCAGGACCTTGTGGAGCCGTTCTTCCTCAGCTCCCTCTATGAGGCGAGCGACCGGGTCAAGGGAACAACGGCGACGGTCGACGGCTGCCTTCAGGCATCGTTCACGGAAAAGGGCGATCAGGTCAGGATCGGTCGAGAGGTGAACGGTGACCGGAGCCGATTGGCCGTCCGGCGGGAAGTACTGAAGCGCAATCCCTAGCTGCATGCTCGGAGCGTTGCATGCTGGGAGTTCACTTAGTTCCGCGCGCGGAATTTCGTGAACGCGATCTTATCGCCGATGTTGACGGAGGACTCTGCGTACTGCCTGAGCGTCGAGGCTCGCCAGCGGATCGTCCTTGCGGGTTGCGCGATAGAGCCGGTTGGCTTCGGCGTCTTCCGCGAGGATCTGTGCCGACACGCCCGTGCGACTGCGGGCCAACAAGTACTGTTCCAACGCCAGCCGCTGTACTGTTGGCGTTTGGTGGGAGCCGGTCCTCGGCCCCGGTGTCCCACGTACTGCGGTGCTCCCCCAGTTTCGTCGCCAGTCGACCTTGGCCTTATATGCCACGCGCTCGGTGCGATCGGGGACGCCGAGCGCCGTCCCGGCTTGGGCCGTGACCGGGTTCCGGGGTGTCTCGGGGCTCCCCATCCAATAAGGCAAGAAAAGCAGATCGGGCGCCATCTCGGGCGAGAACAGATAAGCCAGCGCTGCCGCGCTGCGCCAAAAGTCGGGTTCCAGTCCAACTGTTCGAACGATTGCGCGGCTGAGGTCTCGCCAGATTGGAGCTTGCGAAGCGAAGGTGCGCGCGGTGACCGGGTGAACTTCCATCGAAGTGAAGCCGCCCGACTCCGAGCGAAGGACTTCCTTGATGCCGAAGGCGAGCTTGATGGCGTCTCGGAGGACATGGACCAACTCGGTCTCGACGGATTGGTCGGCCTTCACTCCGTGAAGGGCCGCCTTGTTGCGTGGAGGCGGGAGGACACTCGACCGGCTTCTTACCCACTCGAGTTCGCGCTCACCGAGCCGTCGCCACACGACGTATAACGGGTGGGCGCGCACGGTGTCCCAAACTTCGCGTGCCAGGCGTTCGCCAATAGTCGCCTGGTCGAACAACTGCTGGGGGCTTGCCCTGCCTGTCCAGATGCCTGCCAGCTCTTGGTGGCTCTTGCCGGTGGCCGCATCCGTTACGACTAGAGGCACGGGGGTGGAATAGGCGGCGATGACGTCGTTCAGAGTCAATCCGGCTATTCCACTCGAGCCTCGTTCGTCCACCCTTCCAGTGTGCCACATCTGTTCAATCTGCCTAACGATACGGCTCGAAAGCGGACCAGGCGCCACCCCCATCGCTGCCGCCGCCTTCGCTCAGCCCCAATCCTCGGTTCCCTCCTACTGGCGCAGCCAGGTTGTCGTCACGGCCCGCGGCCTGCGATCGAGGAACTGGCTGGCGTTCACGAAGTGCGCGAATGTCGCAGGTCATCGGAAGATGGAGGCGAGCAGTCCGAGGAAGAGCCAGTCCGCGTTCCACCCGGTTGGGAGTCGTTTGTGGTCGCCACCCTTTATTTCGTCCGCCACGGCGAGAGTGAAGCCAACCTCCTTCGGGAGATCTCCAACCGGGGTTCCCAGCGCCCGTTAACCGAGCGCGGCCGGGACCAAGCCGATGTCCTTGCTCGATCGTTCGCCAACGCGTCGGTGAAGCGCATTATCAGCAGCCCGCTCTTTCGCGCCGTTGAAACTGCAAAGATCCTCGGTGCCCGGCTTGGCGTCACGGTAGAGACCGCGGCGGCGCTCCGTGAGTTCGATTGCGGCATCCTAGAAGGGCGCTCCGACGAAGTGGCATGGGAAGCTCACGCCGCACTCCAGGACGACTGGCTGGTCCATGGTAGGCTGGACAGCCGGGTCGAGGGCGGGGAGAGCTTCCTCGATGTGCAGGCTCGGTTCGTCCCGTTCGTTCATGAGCTCGTCGCGGCGGTTGCCGGCGCCGCGGGCGCAACGATCCTCGTTGGCCATGGCGGTCTCTACCGCAGCATGCTGCCGTTGGTCTTGGCGAACGTAACGCCGGAGTTCGCCGCGGGGCAGCCGATGGGCAACGTCGATAAAGCCGTTGCCGAGGTACGGGACGGCAGGCTCTGGTGCTTGGAGTGGTGCGGAGAAGTCCTCCCGGCGTAGACAGAGGGTTGCCAGATCCCATTCTGGCGTAGATGTCGCCGCTATGTGGTCCTGCGCCCGACTACAGTCCGATCGCTTCAGCCACTCTGCCCCAGCCGTGGTCCTCCACGCCCTCCAACCTCCGCAGATAAGTCGTCGTGACCGCCAGGCTGCTGTGATCCAAAAACGCGCTCACCGACTCGATCGACTCCCCGGCGTCACGGCGCAGCTTGGCGGCCGTGTGGCGGAGTACGTGGACGCCGGTGGGCGGAAGGCCTGCCGCCACCATGTACTTGCGCAGGCGGGTGTAGAACGTCGCGCTGGTCACTCCGCGCCTCCCTGCGCCTGCCTGCCAGAGCGACTCGTCCGCCTCCATCGTTACTATCGATTTGCTAGCGTCAGAAACCGTCGCGAGGATCGCCTCGAACGCCGGCCGCGGCAGTTCACGCCGTCCCTGCTTCCCGCCCTTGCCTCGATAGGAGTAGAACGCCCTGTCGTCCTCGACGGTGATGTCCTTCGCCCTCAGGGCGATCACCTCACTCCGCCGGCGCCCGGTCATGACGAGCATCAGGACGATGGCGCGATCGCGTCGGCCGGCGACGGTATCCGGGATGGCGCCGAGGACCTTCTGAACGTCGGCCGCCGTGTAGCCGCGCGCCGGGCTCGTCTGGATCTTCGGACGCTCCAGCGCGTCGCATGGATTCCCCGTGACCATGCTCATGCGGATCAGGAACTTGTAGAACGAGGAGAGGCACGCCACTCGGGCGCCGATGGTGATAGCTGAAGGCTCATGTCCGGAGAGTCCAATGCCGTGCGCCCAGGAGAGGACGTCGGGGCTGACGACTTGATCCGGGGTCTTGCCGGTGCGGCCGAAGAAGTGCTGGAGCATCCGTGAGTAGGACTCTACCGTGCGGCGAGAGCCGGAGCGACGCTCCTTCTCGGCCAGGAAGGCGTAGAGGGCGTTCTGCCAGGCGGAAGGGTCGGTGGGGGCGGCGCGGAGGCGTGTGTTGTTCATGGGTCCATACACGCTCTACTCGGCCCGCGAAGCAACACGATGCGCAGATCGTGCTACGGCCGTGCCGCCGGGGCCATCAAAATGGGATGAGACGTTTCGGCCGCATGTGGCGAAAACCGACACCATCCCCCACCCCCGGCGAGCTCCAGACCGATGTCGACGGGAGTGCTCTGGCGAATCCGCGATCTTTGCCTCAGGGCGCGCCCGACTCACTCTCCCGAAGCTCGCACCTGCTCGACGATGGCTCGCGACTGCGCTACGTACCAAAGAAAGTGAGTCGCATCGATCCGAAGATGCCGCCCGTCGTACGTCGCACCCGACGACAGAACCAATGGGCGCCGACTGATCAGCACATAGCGCCGCCTGCTGGTGAGGTAGCGGTCATCAACGAGCCCTCCGAAGTTGTGCGCGTAGAGATGCCGAATGTCCTCGATTTCTTTCGATGCGCTGACCAGCTCCGATGAGACTCTTTCGCTCAACCGCTCCGGAAGACTTCTGCCGCCGTGGCCAACTCGCTCTAAGAAGGCATCGATCGCTGCCCACAGACCCACAATGCAAAGGCCGTGGATTAGTCCGGGCTCAAGGCCCGCGGAACGGATTGTGTCCTGTGGCATTGTCAGCGGTGGCGGCTTCAACACGTTTACTAGGTTCGCGACTCTGTCAAGGTCGTCAATCTGCTTGAGGGCCTGATCCCGGTATTGGTCTTGCGCTGCCATTGCCGAGGGCAGTCTAAGTCCGGGCCCGTCGATGGGGTCAACACAATTACGCGCTGCTCCGCCGAGACAATCTGGACCGCGAAGGGCGACTCCACCGACAACAACTTAACCCTCTATCAATCAGGGACCGAGATGATGGCCGTGATCGACTGGAGGTGCGCCCATGTCAACTGGCCTTTGTCGACCCGAGACGAGCGGCCGGGACAACTCCGATCCGTGCTGCCTTTGGTGTGGCGGCGGCATTTCAGCCGAAGAGACGGCCTTGCTCCTCGGTGGGGTGGTCTACGCCCATGACGGCTGCGCTTCGCCAGCCTCTCGACCCTCGAATTCGCCGGGGCGCAGTGCTGCGCACAAGGGAACACGCTATTCGGTCCGCAAAGCGGGGCGCATTTGAACCTGCTGCAGGCGCTGTCTCACCCGAACCCGCCGACGGGCCGCAGCGTCATCACCGCCGAAAGCATGGATGCCATGCTGTTTTCAGCCAGGAGCGCTTAGCTTCCACCATCGACGAACCTACGGCTGCCGCTTGGGGCGCTCCCGACTCCTATTCACGCCGGTCGGGCTTGCGAAGCTTTGCCCCGCCCTGAGGCTGCGTTCGAGGTTCCGAGGCGTTCCGTCCCCCCTCGTCTTCCATACCGGAGACTGCGCGAGAGTTCAGTGTACCCCGGGATGTCCGAGTAGTATGGGGATGCGGTTCAGACTCTGTCGGGTCTACCGTGTTATCTAAGGCCTCTGCCCCGCCGCGGATTGGGCCGAGCGGTTCGGGGAAAGCGCCCGTCCGCCCGTGGTGTACGGCCAAATGGGTGCTGAAGGATCTGGTCGGCGCATCCGAGACACCGGCGAGGAGGAAACCATCAGTGGGATTGCTAACCTGGATTCTCGTCGGCCTCGTGGCCGGTCTCATAGCAGAGTTCATCCTCGGCGGCGGCAGCGGGATCGGACTGCGCGGATTAGTCATGACGACATTGCTGGGCGTGGCTGGAGCGATCGTCGGGGGCTTCGTCAGCGTGGCACTCGGCTATGGCGAGGTTACGGGCTTTAACGTCCGGAGCCTGGTTATCGCCGTGCTCGGCGCGATCGCGGTCATCATCGTCTTCCGGGCGGTATCGTCAGGACGAAGTAACCGCCGTGGGCTCATCTAATTTCCGGGAGGGCGCTTCTCCGCTACGCTCGACCTAAGGAGGCGGACCGAAATGAACAATGGAAGCATTGGCCTCAGTCTCTTGCTCATCGCGGCTGGCGCGATCCTTGCCTGGGCGGTGAAAGCAACAGTGGTGGGCCTCGACATCAAGGTCGTTGGCGCCATCCTCATGGTCGTCGGATCGATGGGCCTGGTGCTTTCGATACTCTTCTGGGCGAGCTTCGCCCCGTTCGCGCGGCGCGACGACCGCTAGCGCCACGGCCCGAGTTAGCCCGAATTAGGACAACCATGAATTCGAAGCAAATCGGCAATCTCGAGCAGCCGAGCTGCTCACACAGGCCCTCGTCATTCCCGTCTGGCAGCGGCTGCTCGGAGCGGCGGCAGACCGGACCGATCCGCGTCGTCCGGAGGGTAGTCGCGAGCATCGCGGCACATCTGCCGTCCGACACTCGCCCCGCCCGCAAGAGTGAGCATTGACGGCGTGGGGCGGTAGACTCATAACAATCGGCATCGGAAGGAGGGTCCTGGACCAGATGGCTGAGTTCACCGTCGTGAAGGCTAAAGATTCATTAGGACGGTTCGCCGATCCTCGCTGATGTGGCCGACAGCGACGGGAAACGGCTTCATGCTCTCACAGCCCCGTAGATATCATGGCGACGCCCGACTACACCTCTCTCGACCTCCCGCCCGCACCCATGGAGCGCCCCTACGTCCTCGTGAACATGGTCATGTCCGCCGACGGCAAGGTCGCGATCGAAGGCACCGAGCAGGGGATCGGCTCGAAGACCGACCAGCGCCTCATGCGCGAACTGCGCGTCAACGCCGATGCCATCCTGAACGGCGCTGGCACCCTGCGCGCGAGCGGCACGTCCTCACGCCTCGGCGACGCAGAGCTCGACCGGCTGCGCATCGAACGCGGGAAGCCGCGTTGCCCCGTCGCCGCCGTCCTCTCCCGCTCCGGCGATCTGCCTCTCGACCGTGTCTTCTTCACCGCTCGTGACTTTCCAGCGGTCGTCTACCTGTCCAGCAAGGCCCCGGCGAGACGCCGCAAGACCCTTGAAGCCACAGGACGTCCCGTCTACGGAGTCCCCGCCGGCGACGAGCTGCCGGCGATGCTCCGCCACATGCGCCAAGACCTGGAGGCCCGCGTCCTGCTCGTCGAAGGCGGCCCTGACGTCAACGCCGGCCTCTTTCGTCTCGGGCTCGTCGACGAATACTTCCTCACGCTCGGTCCTCTCATCGTCGCCGGCCGCGACACGCTCACGGCGGTCGAAGGCGACGCCCCATTCACACGCGCCACCGCTCCCCACCTGCAGTTGGTCTCCGCTGTGCCCGACGACGAAACGAACGAGGTCTACTGTCGCTACCGCGTGCAGCGCTAGCGCAAAAGGCGTGGTGAGTCCGGAAAGATTCGAACTCTCGACCAATGCATTAACAGGCTCCTGAGGCAAGAAAACCTGCGAACTTGCCCCAATGAACCTGGCTGGTCAACCGAGCGCTTCCGTTTCCCGCACCAGTCCGGTCGTCACCTCTTCGAGGGGTCTGACAACGCCGAACCCCGACCAGTAGCTCCAAAAGGGCGGACACTGCCAAAACTTATCCGCCTGCATCCGTCAGGCAACCGGGTTATCAGCGCGCGCAGTCCTTCGGTCCGCACCTCTCGGAGAAGACCATGGGACCACATCAGGCGCCTCCCAGAACGAGCAGACGCCTTCTTGTCAAGGGCCCCGCTCAGTTTCGGGCCCGGTCAACGCGCGGAGCGTTCACAACCGCAAGCACCCTAGCCTATCGCGCGCCTGTAGCGGTCTGCTCTGACGATTCAACCCCGCCACGTCCCTCGCCCTAGGTAGCCAGCTACCGCCATGACGACGAGGACGACGATGATCACTAGGAGCAGGTTGCTAGTCAGGACAAACGCACCGCCGCCGAAGAGCAGGAGCAGTAAGAGAACGATTATCAGCAGCCACATTTTGCGGTTCCCGTTCTAGGCCTTGGTGTCTGTAATCCCGCTGCGATGCGCTCCCGGGATAGCCTGAGTGGCACCACGCCTGCCGGCGTACGCCACGAGTGCGACCATAGCGGTTTGTCCGCCGCTCGTCCAATGTGCACGGTCGCCCGAGGGCACGCAGGTCGGGGGGCCAAGTCGGTGGACCGTTGGGACAATAAGGCCGGCGCCGATCCGGCCTGCCAGGAGCCCGCCAATGACTCGGGACGCTGGCGGCGGCGAGCGCCTGCGCGCCAGCCCCGCCAGGCGCACGAGTCCTACGTGGAGCCATCGAGGCGAGCGGATAACTGGACGCCATCGGCGCCCACCAGCAGATTCACCTCAGCGCCGCGAGCAGCCTCTTGGCTTGCAAGCAGGATGTCGCGAGTTCGAACCTCGTTCCCGCTCCAGAACCATCGACGGCCGCAACATGATGCGCAGATCGTTCGGCGAACCAGAGCACCGGATCCCTTCGCGAGCAGGGGACTGGTCCGTCATCGGCTCTAGGCAGGAGCGCCCCAGCGTGCCTGACTAGGTTCCTGCCGGCAACCTTCCGGCTCCCGGCTGACCAATGGATCTTCGGTCCTGTGGTTGGTCGGGGTGCCCCCGCCGCCTGACAAACGCCGCCGCGTGTCCGAAACGGAAAGACCCTCCGCGCGCCTGTGGGTTGAACCTGCGACTCCGATTGCTCGGGTCCGGCGCCCACGGGTCCGCAAAGGGCCGCTTCGAAGCTTAGCGCGATGCCGTTGGCGAAGATACTTGCGGCCAGTTCTTGGGCAGGTATCCGCCGGTGTGCAGCGTCTTGGATCGGGCGGGGATTCCAACTGAAGAGACGCTCGCGATGCTGCCAGGTCAGGATGGCCCCGGCGCCGATGAGCGCGCCCAGCGACGGTAAAGCGGGCTAAATGGCCTTGTACGCGTTGTACATGAACACGACGTCGAAAAACGCCAGCCCCAGGCTGACTAGATTCACGCTAAGGAGTGTGCGCGGCTTTGTCTTTTCCATGTCCCAGAAGGCCGAGGCCACGAAGCACACCAGCGCGAGCAGGAAGAAGACAAACTGATACTTGGGATCCATCAGGTTCACCCCCTAGTGAGCCCCCGCCTTGGTCGGGGAATGTACACCCCGGTCCGGGGCGCCATCTCGGCCACCGCGCCGAATTGGGCGATTGTGTCAGACCATAGCCTGGCCGCGTCGTGAGGCGATAAGGCGTGCCCTCTTGGATTGAAGCCTGCGCGCGCGGCGCGAGGGCGGTCCGCATTGGCGGGAGAGCGCCCACCCGAGGTGCGACAGTAGACGTTGTCAAAGATGATCCAGACGGCATCCTCCACAGGATCTTCTGTCCCCAATGGCTCGCCGTCGGCGAGAAACGGGCAGACGGTTTGGTTATAGAGGTCGGCGGCCGTGAGGAACGTTGCCGGCGGTAGTAGCGGTTGCGCCCGTTGAATCGGGTGAGCGTGTGGGTCCGCCTGGACTGCGTCGCAGTAATTGTGAACAAGCTGTGACTTCGCCACCTCGTTATTCTATGGGGTACGCTTGGACGTTAAACCCTTTTGGCCGCGCACGATGGGTGAGCACGCCCGTCCGCCGACGGCGACGAGCGAGAAAATTTGGGAGCGCACCGAATCGTAGTGAGTCGAGACAGATGACCTTTGGCGCTCCCCGGCCTCGTCGCGCCAAATCGCCACAAGAGCATTGCCTCCGAGTTTCACCACCTCGCCCCCATGGTC
The DNA here is from genome assembly GCA_041488155.1 of Tepidiformaceae bacterium. GTDB lineage: Bacteria > Chloroflexota > Dehalococcoidia > Tepidiformales > Tepidiformaceae > JBGPOS01. Next base: position 5,329 of record JBGPOS010000028.1, on the reverse strand, counting down.
GCTGACCCCCTCGAAGATCGGCCCGAAGGTGGCATTTCAGGCACCGACGGCGCGAGCCTTCCTACGTGGTCTTCCGGCCGGATCGACGGGTCAGGTCTGGCGCGCGCCGAGAGCCCCCAACATGTTCAGGAGGTCTGGCTGGTCCCAGTAGTCGGTGACCTTCCCGTCCTTGAGGTGAAACACTCCTATCACGGAGCTTCCAGGGCGATGCGCTCCCGGGGTGAAGGAGCGACTTCGAAATCCGACCGACCCGCTCTGACCACCATGGCGTCCTGGTTGGAGAGGGGAGAGATTGGCCATTCATGAGGTTACAGCTAGAGACGTCCATCCGGTTTGAGGGATCCGGGGAAGACTGACGCGCCATCGTTGAGGGAATACGGAATGCCCGTTTCGTGGGTTCGCTCTGAGAGATCAACTCAGCCCACGATGTGGTCATGGTGGTGGGCATTGGGGCGGCTTAGCGGCCACCACTGCGTCCGGGCGGTCGCGACTTCCGATTTCGGTCCGACGTGACATGCCCCTCTGGCATTGACACTCGACCGACCGGGGCGACATATGGGGAGTGACATTAGACACCGGGGGAGACGAACCATGGCGAGCGCCGAGGAGAACATCGGGACGGTGCGACGCGGCTACGACCTGTTTAACAGCGGCAACATGGAAGAACTTGCCAAGATTTTTGCCGAAGACGTCGTGTGGCATTCCGGCGGGCGAGGCCGGTTGGCCGGCGAAAAGCGCGGCCGCGATGCCAGCTTCGTCTACTTCGGACAGCTTGGGGAGGAGACGAACGGTACCTTCCACGCCGAGCTCCATGATCTGGTGGCGAACGGCGACCACGTCGTCGGTCTCCAGTCCTCGACTGGGCAGCGCGGCGGGCGTTCGCTCAGCTTGCATGAAGCACTCGTTTTCCACCTCCGAGACGGCAAGATCGTGGAGGCATGGGAACACTACGAAGACTCTCAGACCTGGGACGAATTCTTCGCCTAGAACACGGCCCCGATATGTCAACGTAGCAGGCCTTGCCCTCCAGCCTCGGGCCCGAGCGCCAGGCTGGGGCGCTTGGACGGACTTCCCCGAGCTTCCCGCGCCGACCAATGTGTAGGAGAACGCCATGCGTCAGGATCGGGGTTCCTACATTGAGAGAGGCGGCGGCCGATGAAGCTTGGCACGTCGCTGCGCTTCCTCTTCCCAACCTCGCCGCGAACCCACGAAGCGTTCCGCCAGGCGCTGGCGGCGGCTCCGGCAGGCTCGTTCATCGAGCGGCCGATGGGTGCTTATGAGACAGCCGAACAGGCCCGCAACTGGCTGGAGGTTGCTGCCGCTGCTCGGGCGGCCGGCCTCGACGGGCTACTCGTCGGCGACAACCACGCGGTGGCGGCCGGCTACGCGAACTGCTTCTCCCCGATCCCGTCCATCGCCCGGATGATGGCCGTTACCGGTGACATGCCCGTCGGCATGGTTCTGCTCGCTCCGTTCTACGAGCCGGTCGTCCTCGCCGAGCAGATCGGGACGCTCGCGGCGTTCTCAGAGGCGCCGTTCATCGTCGCCCTCGCGCTCGGCGGACGAGCCCAGGCGTTCGAGTCGTTCGGATGGGAGATGCGCAGTCGAGTTGGGCGGCTCGAGGAGCTGGTAACCATCATTCGGGCGCTCCTTGCGGGCGAACTAGTGACGGTCCGTGGTCGGTACCACACCGTGGTGAACGCCCAGATCAGCCCGCTGCCCCGCTCTCCCGTCTCCATCTGGGTCGCCGGAACGGTGCCCGCAGCAGCCGCCCGCGCGGGCCGCCTGGGCGACGGCTGGCTCACCGGTCAGAACGCCTCGACGGCAGAGTTGAAGGAACAACTCGACATCTATTGCGAGTCGGCAGCTCGCGCCGGGCGCACGCCACGGCCGGTGCTCCGTCGCGACATTTTCGTTGGCGAAAGCGATGCCGACGCCGAAGCCGTGGTGGGGCCGATCCTCGCCGAAGGTTACCGGGGCACTGGGCGCGAGACGCTGCTTGTGGGCGAGCCCGGGACGGTGGTTCAGCAGCTGCGCGAATACCGGGCGCTGGGCTTCGAGGAGGTGATGGTGCGCCACATCGTCGGCGACCATCAGCAGATGCTCGCCTCGTTCGAGCGCATCGGTCGCCACGTCATGCCCGCCATTCGCGACCTCTAGGAACCCCGCACCGGGCGACGCTATTGACTCGTGATGTACGACGAGCGGCTGCCCCCTCGGCCAGGCCCAGCAAAGGCTGGCGAGGCGGTATGCTGCGCACTGCCCCGAAGCTGCTTATCCTCGACGCCACGTGGGCGCCATCGGCTCCCAGTTCAGACGATACGTGGAGGCGCGACATGCCGAAGCGGCCCTTTTACGTCTTCGGCCCCGGTGAGGGCGAGCACCACGAGGCCAGGGGAAGCCATATGTACTTCAAGGCGATCGCCCAGACCACCGGCGGCCGCTTCTCCCTGATGGAGCGCTCACTGCCACCCGGAGGTCGCATGTCGCCTGCCCACGCTCACAGCGACTGCGAGGAGGCATTCTTCGTTCTCGACGGGCAGATTACGTTTGTGCTGGACGGGTCGGAGTTGACCAAAGGGCCTGGGACATTCGTCCTTGTGCCCGGTGGCACTGCACACACCTTCGGTAACCGAACGTCAGACCTTGCGCGCCTGCTCGTTCTTCACTCGCCGGCGCTAGACGCCTATTTCATCGAACTCGAAGCGTTATGGCGAGGCCCCAGGCCTCCTTCGGTCGAGGAAGAACGGGCGCTCATGAGCCGCCACGGCATGCGGCCTCCTCCAGCTCAATAGCGTGGCTCGCTGGTGGTCGTGTTCGCATCGCAACGAAGGAGAGGACGGGCAGGTGCTCGTGGCGGACGCAGTCCGGGCGAGCCCCTTGTCGACTGAGTCCGTGCAAGCGCACCCCCGGGATGGCGGCCAAGAGCTGCGGCTCGAGCAAGGAGAGTGCGAGGAGGGACTGCGCCCGGCAGTGCGGAGCGGATCGCGCTTTCCGGGCGGACCAATCCCCCCGAACGACGGTACTACGGTGCGCTCGTTGCCGCGCCGCAACCGTTCTGCCGGCCACGCCAAGGAGCCCTCTCTTCACTATCTCGTGATAGTGATCGCGCATCTCGACCCCCTTCCGGCGCAAGACGGCGTCAACTCCTGTCGGTTGCCCGGGCGAGATTGCGTGCGGAACCTCCTCTCACTCCTCGGGAGGCGCCCGTTACACTGGTGCTAGCCGACACGGCTCCAGGGGAGAACGCGATGTCGAACCTCTCTTCGCCCCGTATGATCCGAAGGACCTGGAAGAGCAGGCCAACCCTCGAAGGGGCAGGCGTCCATCTCAAGCGCGCCGTTGGGTTCGACGAGATGCCGGACCTCGACCCGTTCCTGCTGCTCGACGACTTCCGCTCCGACGATCCCGAACGGTACCGCCCCGGCTTCCCGTGGCATCCACATCGCGGCATGGAGACGATCACCTACGTCCTCGACGGCGACGTCGAGCACAAGGACAGCCTCGGCAACGAGGGAATCATTCGCTCCGGCGATGTGCAGTGGATGACCGCGGGGAGCGGGATCATCCATCAGGAGATGCCAAAGGGCGACTCCAAAGGGCGCATGTACGGCTTCCAACTGTGGGCGAACCTGCCGAGGCGCGAAAAGATGATGGATCCGCGCTACCGGGAAGTGCTGCAGGCTGAGATCCCCGTAGTAGAGACGCCCTCCGGCGGTACGGTCCGGGTCATCGCCGGGACGGTCGAAGGCGTCCGAGGACCGGTGCGGGACATCGTCACCGATCCGGAGTACCTCGACGTAGCGCTCCCTGCCGGTACGTCGTTCGCGCACCCCGTGAAGCCCGATCACACGGTCTTCGCCTACGTGATTGGCGGCGAGGGTTACTTTGATCCGAGTCGCGACGCTTATGATCGCGAGGACGTGGGCGAGACTTACTCCAAGATGGAGCGGCCCTGCGCCTGCGGCGATGGCTCGCTGGTCCTCTATCGCACCGCCGGGGACACGGTCTCGGTGACCACCGAGGGGAAGCCGGTCCGGTTTCTTCTCGTTTCTGGCCGGCCGCTGAACGAGCCTGTGGCCTGGTACGGACCGATCGTCATGAACACCCAGGCGGAGCTACGTACCGCGTTCGAGGAGTTCCAGAAGGGCACCTTCATCAAGCACCCCCGGACGTAGTGAAGGGCCCGAGGTCTCCTATCTAACTCCCCCGGGCCGTCGTTTCCCAGTCGTCCCGCTGCTCGTTCGTTGGTAACCAGCCGGGCAGAGGCAAGGCAAGCAGCACCGCAAGGGCGGCGCAATACGGTTCGTACATGTCCCGGAGCTCGGCCAGTCGGTCGCGGTCCGGGGTGCCATCGCCCAGCGGCACCAGCCCCGTCCACTGAGGAGCGAGGGGCAGGGGCCGCACACGCCCGGCATGTGGCTCGGCGCGGACGACCTGCGCCAGGTCGACCGCTGCGTGGCGCGCCATCGCAAACGTGAGGCGCGCCTGCCTGTTCAGCCGCGGCCGCTCGGAGGCGAGGATGAGGGCGCAAGCATCGAGCACGACCGTAAGCATCGCCACCCACGACTGATGATCGTGGTGCGAACGGAAGAAGCCCAGCACGGGGTAAGAGAGGTGGCTTTCCAAGAGTTCGGCCGCCCAGAGCTCCCAGGCGGAGAGTAGCCGCTCCAGCTCCTCGTCGTCGCTGGCGCGCCGCATGAGCTCTCCTGCCGAGGGAGGCGAACTGGCCCGCGCGTCGAGCAGGGTGATACCAACTTCGCGTCGCGCGAACGACTGGTAGAGCACTGGCAAGTAGCCGATCACAAGGGCGAGAAAGCCGAATCCGGTCCCGGCCTCGACCACGGTGATGGTCCGAGCGAGGGTGGAGGTGGGCGAAACGTCGCCGAGGCCGAGGGTGAAGAAGGTCTCGCCGCTGAAGAAGAGCGTCGTTCCGAACCCGGCCTGTCCTTCTACATCGCGCAGGTGTGTACCGAGGGACCATTGGATTGCGGCGAAGCCGAAGACCAGGAGCAGCGCCCAGAGGGCAAGCAGGAGGAGAAGCGAGAGGGGACCGTAGAAGCTGAGCATAGACTCGCGCGCACCCTCGCCCCGGACTCGCGAAGCCAGGCTGCGCACGGGCGCCCAGCTCATTCGGAAGAAGGCGCGGGAGACGCTTAGCCGCCGCCCCGTTCGCCGGGGAAGGATCATGGTTTCGAAGGCATCGAGCAGGACGAAGAGGATGAAGCAAACGGCTGGAATGGCGAGAATCGAGGACACGGCGGACCCAAAGCGGCGAGGTCTCCGGATTCTACGTGGTAATAGTCCCGCACTCCGGTCAGCGCCCGGT
>JBGPOS010000027.1:0-47524 GCA_041488155.1 Tepidiformaceae bacterium | reverse complement strand
GCACCCGGTAGTCGCACCGGGGCAGCGGCGCGAACAACTCCCAGCGAGCCCCGAGCCCCGACAGGTGCGCGTAGCGTTCGAGCACCCGAGCCGCCCCTTCGACGACTCGGCTGCCGGGTGCATTGGTCGCCGCGGAGAGCCATTCGGGGCGGTTGCTGTACAGCACCGCGGCGAGGTTCCAGAGGCAGAAGAGCGAGACGGCGAGCCTGTGCGTCGCGTCAGTCCTTGCTCAGGACCCAGGTTCCCGATTCAGCGCGCGCCGTCATGGCCGCGGAATATAGGGAAGGGGTGCAGGCGTGGTCAATGCCGCCCGCTCGACGGAGTGGGGGCGCCTACGCGCCGGCGGGTCGATCGCCGATGATGCCGTCGGCGCGCAGTCGCGCGAGCGCTGCCTCCGAGAGTCCGAGCAGCTCGCGCAGGATCTCGTCGTTGTGCTGGCCGAGCGTGGGAGCGGGGCGCTCGTACCAGCGCCTGTGGTCCGACGCGAGACGCACGGGCGGCGCGGGAAACTCGTGCGCCCCGACCATGGGGTGATGCACGCGTTCGAAGAAGCCCCGCGCACGGAGCTGCGGGTTCTGGTCGAGTCGGGCGGCTGACACGACCGGTGCGGCGGGGATCCCCTGCGCCAACAGCTCCTCGGCGAGCGTCGCGGCGTCGCGCTCGGCGCACCACTCGGCGACGCCCCGGTCGATCCGATCGTGCTGCGCGCGGCGCCCGGTGGCGTGCGCCAACGCGGGATCGCGTCCCCACGCGGGCGCACCCATGGCGGCTACCAGCGCGTCCCACTGCGTGTCCGTCGCGATCGCCAGCGCGAGCCACTGATCGTGCCCGCGGCAGGCGTAGAGGTTCTGCGGAGCCCCCATCGGGCCGCGGTTGCCGTCGCGCGTGAGGTGCGTGCCGTAGGCGCCGCGCTCGAGCACGATCTCGGCCGCGGCGTTGAGCGCGGCCTCGACCATGGTCGCCTCGATGAGCTGGCCCCGTCCCGTCAGCTCGCGCTGCTCGAGCGCGGCCAGCAGGGCGGTGACCGCGTGCAGGCCGGCGAGCGGATCGCAGGGGCCGCGCGGAATCACCGGAGGGCCGTCGGGGAAGCCGGTGAGCCACGCCATGCCCGAGATCTGCTCCATGGTCTGCGCGAAACCGACTCGGTCGCGCCACGGGCCGTCGAGGCCGAAGGCCGGCATACGGACCATGATCAACCGCGGATTGACGGCGGCGAGGTCGTCGTAGCGGAGGCCGAGGTTGTCCATCACGCGCGGCGAGAAGTTCTCGATCGCCACGTCCGAGAGCGCCAGCAGCCGCGTCAGGATGTCGATGCCCGCCGGGCGGGTCAGGTCGAGCGTGACGCCGCGCTTCCCCAGGTTGACGGTGTGGTACAGCGCGCCCCACTCCCACCATCCGTCGCTCGTCGGCGGGTGCACGCTCTGAAAGCGCATGCCGTCGGGGCGCTGGATGGATTCGATCTTGATCACCTCGGCCCCCATCGCCGCCAGGTACCAGGTCGCGAACGGCCCGGCCCAGAACGCGGTCAGGTCGACGACGCGGAGGCCGGCGAGCGGGGCGGTCACGCCGGGCTTCCGAGCCGGGCAAGGCTGGGAGGTCCTTGCCAGGTTTCTCCGGTATCGAGCAGGACGGTGAGGGTGGTGCCGGTGGCCTCAACCGTCCCGCCGACGCGCCGCTCCGGCGGCGGGAAAGCCGGCTTCGGTGGGACCTGGACGCGGGCGCCGATCGGGAACTCGGCCGATGCGGCGATCTCGATGGTCTCGATGCGGCGGCCGATCGAGCGGGCGAGCACCTGAAGGAGGGGAAAGTCGTCGGTCCGGCGGAGGGTGGCAACGGCTTGCTCGGGGCTGGCCGACTCACGTGCGGGCCGGAGGGTGGCGGGAGGCGGAATCGAATCTTCAGTGCCCCTGGCGAGGAACTGGCCCACGAGCTTACGGGCGCGTGGGGCGATCTCCGCCGCAAGCGTGTGGAGCAGGGAGATGTCGTCGCAGCCTTCGAAGAAGGCCATCGCCCGCGCGACCTCTTCCGCGGCGGTCACGTCCTGACTCCGTCCCGGCGGAGGTGGGTGATTTCGACGCTGGAGAGGCCCCCGACGTCGCGGAGGACTTCTTCCGTGTGTTCGCCGAGGAGGGGGGCTCTCCCTGTCGACCAACCGTCGGTACCCATCCACCACGGGGGCCCGACGTAGACGCCCTCGCCGGCCACCGGGTGGTCGATTCGCTGGAGCACGCCGCGGGCGTTCAACTGCGGGCTGTCGAGCAGGTCCTCCATGGTGTGGACGAACGTGATGGGCGCGCGGCTGGGGCCGGCCCGACGATAGATCTCACGCTTCTCGAGGGGAGCGGCCCAGGCGAAAAACTCGGCCATGAGCTCGTCGTTGTGCTGGCCGCGATCCGCCTGGGTACGGAAGCGTGGGTCTTCGGCCAGGTCGGGACGGTTGATGGCGTCGGTGAAGGGCTTCCAGTTGCGGGCCATGATGTGGATTCCGAGGTGGCCGTCCGAGCAGGGGTAGATGCCGATGAAGCTCGCCATGTGGTTGCCGCGCCGGACCCCGGCCCACCGGCCCATATAGCTGTAGTAGGGGATGCCAGCTTCGAGGATCGGAGCCATGCAGTGCTGGACGCTGACGTCGACGTGCTGGCCCTGACCATCTCGCTCAGCGGCGAGGACTGCGAGCATTGCTGCCGAGAAGCCGTTCAGCCCGCCCTGGTAATCTGCCTGGTAGCCGCCGTTCTTGAGCGGCCCGCCCTCCTGGGTGCCGGTAATGAACATCTGGCCGCCCATGGCGAAGGCGATCAGGTTGTTCGAACGGTAGTCAGCGTAGGGCCCCTGTTGGCCGAAGGCGGTGATGGAAACCAGGACGGCGCGAGGGTTCGCAGCCTGGATCGTGCCGTAGGTGATGCCAAGGGCCCGGAGATCGGCCGGCCGGAAGTTTTCGACGACAACGTCGGCCCGGGCGGCGAGGCGGAGGAAGGCATCGCGGCCGGCGGCGGTGCGCAGGTCGAGTTCAACCGACTTCTTGCCGGTATTGAGGTAGAGGAAGAGGGCGCTGGTTTCCGGGTTGGGAAGGCCATCGCGGAAGGGGCCGTGGGCACGCGCGATATCGCCGCCCGGGGGTTCTATCTTGATGACCTCGGCGCCGTAGCCTGCGAACAGCTTGCCGCAGTAGGGCGCAGAAACGAATGTGCCGATTTCGAGGACACGCAGGCCATCGAGCGTGGAGGGCATCGGCCGATTCTAGGTTGGCTTCGAGGGGGGCGCTATGGCCGCCGAGCTGCCTGCTAGCTGCGCTTTGGCAGTTCGACCTGGACGTTGCCCCGGACTGAGGGCTCACCGCCGGCGAGGGTTGCCACCTCGAGCTCGACGATGTGCTTGCCGGCTTCTTCCCGTTTGTCCACGACACGCCCGGAAAGCGTCAGCGGCCTATCGGCCACGTCGGGCCGCCGGTAAGCGACGCGGATGCCCTGGAGGCTGGCGGCCGGGCCGGCCCAGTCGCTTACGTACTGGGTCATCCAGGCGATCTTGAGCATTCCCGGAACGAGCGCTCCGCCGACCCCGAGCCGCTTTCCGGCCTCTGCGTCGGCGAAGGCCGGGTTGGTGGGGTTGTCGCGGCCGAAGAAGTCGGTGGCGAGGTCAGCCGTGGGCAGCTTCTCGATGGGGTCCAATTCGTCGTCGATCTTGACGTCCTCGAAGTAACGCTGGCTCATTCGCTCTTCTCCTGGGCCCGTTTGGGGTCGAATTGAGTGATCGTCGTGAGGGCGGCCGCGACGTGGTTTCCGTCGCCGTCGTAATAGTCCGTGCTGGTGGTGAGGAGGACGCTGTGGCCGTAGCGCCCACCGAGGCGTTCGCGGATATCGAACACCTGGGAGACTGCCTGCAACTTCTCACCCATCCGGAAGGGGCGGGTGAACTTCCATTCCTGTTGCGTGAGCAGTCCGTTGGGCAGGACGAACGGGGCCATGCGGTTCGGCCGTCCGCCGAACGCTGCGATGACGTAGGGCGGGGCGATGCCGGTGCCGTCGGCGTAGCGGGCGTCCTTATCGCCGATAACGTCGCGCATGCGGCGGGCGTCCTCCTCGCGGATCGTGACGGTTACGGGTTCGCTCTTGACGCCGATCGTTGCCCGGTGCGCGTCGGTGATGAGGCTCTGCAGTTCTTCGGACACACTGTCCCCCCGTAGTCGAAGCATATCAGGGGTGGCCGCTGGCGACACGGATCAGGCCTCAGCGGGCGTGCCCGAAGGATGCCCTCAGACCGTGCGGCTTGCGGCCGTAGCCCGGGTGGACTCAATCTCGTCGAGGATGGCCGCGCACTCGTCGTCGCTGTTATAGAAGTGCGGGGCGATACGGATCCCGGCCCCCGGCCGGTAGTCGACCACGAAGCCACGACGAATCAGCTCGGCCTTGATTGCCTCGGCTCCGGGGAGGTCGACCGTGACGTGGTTGCCCCGCCCATCGAAGGATTCGGGGCTGTTGACGGTGTACCCACGGGCTTTCGCGCCGGCGTAGAGCAACGATGTCTGGCGCCGCGCCTTCTCTCGAATCGCCTTGGGGCCTACTTCCCGGATGATGCGGTAGCCTTCACGGGCCTGGTAGTAGGCCGGGATGTTGGGCGTGCCGCCAGTGAAGCGAGCGATGCCCTCAGCGAAGTCTACCGGCGGCGGCTCGAAGCCAAACGGACGTTTGTGGGAAAACCACCCGGCTATGCGCGGCTCGAGGCGGTCGACGATGTCGGGCCGGGCATAGAGATAGCCAGCGCCGGGACCGCCGCAGAGCCACTTGACCGACCCACCGACGAGGAAGTCGACGCCCAATTCGAGGACGTCGAAGGGGACTGCGCCCATCGATTGGTAGGCATCGAGCACGACGAGGGCGCCGTATTCGTGCGCCCGTCTGACGATGGGACGAACGTCGACGAGCTCGGCCGTGCGAAAGAGCACGTGGGAGACGACCACCAGCAGGGTCCGTTCATCGATCGCCGAAAGCATTGCCTCGGCCGGGAAGACAAGGGGATCGTCGCCCACACGAATGATTTCGGCCCCAATGCGACGGTGAGCATCGAGGAGGTACTCGACCGTCGGGAATTCGCCGGCGCTGTGCACGATCCGGTTGCGGGGGGCCTCGAACTCGAGGCAGGAGAGGATAGAGGCGAGGGCGTTGGTTACGTTTTGGCTCATGGTCATAGAGCCGCGCGGCGCGCTCACGATGTCTTCGAGGAGGGCCGCCACTCCGGCGACGAGCGGCAGCCAAGTGTCCCAGGCGACGACGCCTTCGCTCGCCCAGAGGTTGGTGTACTCGTTGAGCGAGTCCTTCACGGAACGGGGCATGGCGCCGAGCGAGTTGTTAATCAGGTAGGTCTTGCTGGCGAGGATCGGAAACTCGCGCCGCCAGCGAAGGAGAGGATCTTCCACGGTGGGAGGGTACAGCACGCGGAGGCCTGGAGGTGGCCTCGGAGGCGAGCAGAGCTACTTCGGGAGGCAGACCACGATTTCCCCGTCGTCGATACGCACGGGGTATGTCTGGGTGTCTTCGGCGGCTTTGTTGAAGAAGAAAATCTTCGACTGGAGGCGGCCGAGGAGAGGGTGCTCGTTGTTCCACTGACTGTCGAAGGGCTGTCGCACGACCTTGCCGGATTCGACCTCGAAGCGGGCGCCGTGGAAGGGGCACATGATGCAGCCGTCCCGTATGGGGTATGGCTTCAGCGGGCTGCCCGGGAAGCCACCCAGGGGCAGCCGAGCGTGGGAGCAGAGGGCGCCGAGCGCGTACGCCGTTTCGCCGGCGCGGACGATGACGACGCGTTGGCTGCGCAGGCGGATCTCCTTGGGCATTCCGTCGACGAAGTCGCGGAGGGCGCCAGCCTTCGCCCAGTGCTTCATCCTGGCAGCGGCAATGATCTTCTTGGCCTTGAGGGGGAGGGGTGGGTCGAGACCCAGGAGGGGGGCTACGGTGATCTGCATGAGTCCGCCGGAGACGATCCCGGCCACCAGGAGGACTATGCCGGGCAGAGTGCTGCCCGAGGCCGTGTGCGCATCGCCGGGGAAGAAGATCAGGATGATTCCGGCGGCGATCAGGCCGATGGAGGCGAGGCCCCACGTGCCGAGGATCGAGAGACCGAGGAACGCGAGCGCAGGTGACACGGCCAACCCTCCGTGCGCGATACTACCCCGCTTGTGCCGAAATGCGCAAAGCAAATCCGCCGGATCCGGGGGCTGGAGTCAAGCGCCCGAGTGGCTCTCCGAGAGACCTTCGAGAAGCACCCGCACGCGTTCAGGGGCGGCGAGGAGCTGGCGGAGCTGGGTCTCGAGCGAGCGGCGCTTTTCGGATGCGTGCCAGCGGCGCCAGTCCATCAGCCCGAACCAACTGCTGATGACGACGATGTTGTGGGGGTCTTCGCTGTCGCGGAGGGTCTCGCCGCTGATGTAGCCGGGTTCATCGAGGCAGTGGGCGCGCATGACACGAAGGAGATCCAGGGCTCGCCGTTCCTGCCCGGGGAGCACTCGCCGTTCGATGATCACCTTGACAGCCATGGTTCAACTCGTTGGCTGGAGTCCAGTAGCGACGGTCCGGTAGCCCCCGGCTACTGGGCGGATTGGATGGTGGATGCCATGTCCCAGAGGGGGTGGACAGCCACTTCGGCGAAATACCGCGACATGGGGAGTTGGACTATCAGCTGGTCCATCTCGCGGGCGTCGGCGGCATCGTAAATGGCGAGAACGCCGAGGCCGGTCTCCCGGTAGATTGCCTTGATCTTGCCCTGGTCGTATTGGGCCCGGATCGCACGAAGCTGGTCTGCGACTATGACCTGCCAGCTCTCCGGCGAAATCTCGTGCGGTTGGCGGGACACCAGGCGGACGGAAAAGAGCACGGTCAATCTCCTGAGGCTGGTCTCGCGATTATACTCGCGGGCTTCTACCACGGGCGATCCGTCAGCGGACGAAGAGGACGCCCGCGACGATGACCCCGTAGGCGATGACGGTGAGGCGGAGCCAGCCCTTTGGCAGGCGGCGAGCCACACCCACTCCGAGGTAACCTCCGACGAGCGCGCCAGCGGCCATGACGGCGGCGGGCGCCCAGCGCACCGGGCCGAACAGGGCGAAGTAGATCACCGCCGTGGCGTTGATGAGCAACGAAAGCATGCCTTTGAGCGCGTTCGAGTGATGGATGTCGTCCGGCAGAAGGATGCTGAGGAGGGCGAGGGTGACAATGCCCAGGCCGGCGCCGAAGTACGCGCCGTAGATGGCGAGGATAAAGATCCCGGCCAACAGGGGTAGTGGGAAGTGTTGCGGGCCCTGGGCGGCGAACTGGTGGCGGACGGCCCAGGCGGCGAGCGGATCCTGGGCCGCCATCAGAGCGCAGGCGAAGAGGATGAGGAAGGGCACGATGAGGTCGAAGGCCGACTCGGGCGTGGAGAGGAGGATGACCGAGCCGGCGAGGGCGCCGAGCACACTCGGGACAGCGAGCACCGCAACGCGCCTCGGTTGGCGCCTGAGCTCCTCGCGGTAGCCGAACGAACCGCTCAGGTATCCAGGCCAGAGGGCGACGGTGTTCGTCACGTTCGCCGTCTTAGCGGGGTAGCCGGCGGCGAGGAGCGCCGGGAAGCTGATGAGCGACCCGCCCCCCGCAAGGGCGTTGATCGCGCCGGCGACAACCGCGGCGGCGAGGAGGCCAACGGCTTCCAGTGGGTCCATCGCCCGAACGATTGCCGTTCGAACGACTACACGCCAGCCGCTAGCATGGTGCGATGGCTGACGCGAAGCGGCGGCTGATTACCTTCGATCTCGACGGTGTGCTCTGCCGGCCGCCGCTGGGCATCAACCCCGGCCGGGGCCGAAGAAAGCGGCGCGATCGCGAAGGTAAGAAGAACTTGCTCTGGCTCACCGAGCGCTGGCGCTACGCAGGGCGGAAGCCCATGCCCGGCGCGGTCGAGGGCTTCCTCGCGCTGAGTGCCACGTTCGAATGCCGCGTACTTTCCGCACGGGGAGAACAGGCGCGCCCTACCGCCGAGGCCTGGTTCGAACGGTACTTCGGCTGCAAGCCTCGGCTCCACCTGCGGCCCGACTGGCACGAGACTCCGGCGCAGTTTAAGACCCGGACGATCGTCGAGCTAGGAGCGATAGCCCACTTCGAAGACGACCCCCACACGGCGCTGTGGGTGTCCGAGCTCGGGCCGATGGTCTTCCTGGTGGATTGGTGGCGCAATCGCTGGCTGAATGCGCCTGAGGTGCACCGAATAAGGCGCATCTCGGAGGCCGAACCGCTTCTGCGGTCAAGATTCGGCGGCTGAAGGGGCGCGCGAGCGGATCGGTATACTTTCGGCCGATGGACCTGAGGCTGTCGGCGGAGCAAGCGGCCCTGCGCGACGACGTCCGGAGCTGGTTGCGCGACCACGTGGCGCCCGAAGATGAAGGCTTCCCCTACGCAGAGGAAGAGGATCCGGCGCGTCTGCGATCGTTCAACAAGTTGCTCGCGGCAAAGGGCTGGATTGCGCCTTCGTGGCCGCGCGAGTACGGCGGGATGGCCCTCGGCCCGGTCGAGCAACTGGTGTTCAGCGATGAAATGGCCTACGCACGGGCCCCGAACGGCAGCCGGGGACCTGCCATCGGTTACGCAGGCCCGACGATCATGACGTTCGGGACGGAAGCGCAAAAGGCGCGCCACCTGTCCCGGATCACGAACTGGGAGGTCGTCTGGTGCCAGGGGTTCAGTGAGCCAGGGTCGGGCTCTGACCTGGCCAGCCTTCAGACGAGCGCGGTGCGCGACGGCGACGACTGGATCCTCAACGGGACCAAGACTTGGACCAGTTCGGGCCATTACGCGGACTGGATGTATCTCCTGGCGCGGACCGACCCTGAGGCGCCCAAGCATCGCGGAATCAGCTACTTTCTCCTGGACCTCAAGACGCCCGGCGTGAGCTTCCGCCCGCTCTTGAATCTCGCTGGTCGCAAAGGTTTCGGACAGTATTTCTTCGACAACGTCCGGATGCCCGCCGACGCGCTCCTTGGGGAGCTCAACCGGGGGTGGTACCACGCCACGACCACGCTCGATTTGGAGCGATCAAACATTGCGAACGCTGGAGGGGCGAGGCGCACGCTGGATGACCTTCGCGCCTTCATTCGCGCTTCTGGTAGGCCATTTCCGATTCTGCCGCGAGCCAGGCTGGCGCAGCTCAGGGTGGAAGTCGAGGTGGCGACGATGCTGAGCTACCGGGTGGCGAGCATCCTGGCGACTGGCGGGGTGCCCAACCAGGAAGCGAGCGGACTCAAGCTCTTCTTGAGCGAACTGGACCAGCGGATCGCAGCGCTTGGGCTCCACGTCCTGGGAATGTACGGCGCGCTCATGCCGGGCTCACCACGGGCCAGGCTACGGGCGCAGTTCGCCCTGACCTACCTGACCACGGTCCCGCGGACGATCGCCGGTGGGACGAGCGAGATTCAGCGCAACATCATCGCCACGCGGGGGTTGGGGCTGCCGCGCTGAGCGTCAGGCCATCTGTTTCTGGAACATGGCCAGGTCGAAGTAGTCGCGCCAGGCAGCGATCTTGCCGTCGCGGAGTTCGAAGACGCCCATCACGGGGATAGCGACGGGCTTGCCGCCGACGGTGAAGTTGTCGACTCGCTCGTTCATCACGACATCGCCGCGCGCGACCTGGCGCTTCACCTGCCAGCCGGCAGAAAGCATCCGCGTGCTCATCCCGCCGAGGACGTTCTTGATTGCCTCGCGGCCAACCACCGGTTGCATCGGGATGTTGTGGTAGACCGCGTCCTCCGTGAAGTACGACGCGAGTCGTTCCGAGTCGGGGGCGGGCTTGGCGAACTCGCGGCAGAACCGCGCGATGACTTGATTGTTCGTCATGACGATTGCCTCACTTCTCCGAGGAGGGTGCGCCGGAGAAGAAGAAGGGCTGTGGTCACAGCCCTCCGTTTCACGGCCGCGCGGCCCTGGTTCATGGTCATCGAGATCGTGCCCGCCACGCCTGTGTAGTCGGCGATAGCGACGTGGACGGTCCCCGGGGGCTTGCCCTCTTCGGGGTCGGGGCCGGCTACCCCGGTAATGCCCACGCCATAGTCCGTGTGGAGGCGGTCGCGGGCGGCGCGGGCCATCGCTCCCGCGGTTTCCGGAGAGACGACGCCGAACTCCTCGATGACCTCTGGATCGACGCCAGACTCCACTTTGTAGTCGGTCCAGTAGGCGACGAGGCCGCCTTTGAAGTACTCACTCGCCCCGGACGTATCGGTAATGGTGCTGGCGAACAGGCCGCCAGTGCAGGATTCCATGACGCTGAGGGTGTGCCGGCGAGCGATGAGCAGGTCCCCAATAGCGCCTTCGAGGGTGTCATCGTCGCGGCCCCAGATGGCGCTGCCGAAGACGCGGTCCATCTCCTGCTCGACGGGCCGGATGCGCTCCCAGGCTTCTTCGCGGGTCGCTGCCTTGGCGCCGATGCGGAGGTGGACGCCATCCTGGCGCGCGTAGGTGCCGATGCCTATGCCGGGCGTGCCATAAAGGTGCTTCGCCATCTCGTCGACGGTGCCTTCGCCGATGCCCACAGTCTTGATCGTCCTCGTGACGAGCACCTGGCCGTCGGAGCGGCGTTCGAGCTCGGGGCGCACTTCGTTCGCCCACATTCGCTCCATTTCGGGCGGCACACCGGGCATGGAGACCATGATGTGGCCGTCTTTTTCGGTCCACCAGCCCGGGGCGGTGCCGCGGGGATTGTCGATCGCGCGACAGCTGGGGATGAGCCAGGCCTGCTTGATGTTCGATTCAGGCATGGGGTAGCCGCGGCCGGTGAAGAAGGCTCGCAGGCGGCGCTCGAGGGCCTCATCTACGTGCGGATCCTCGCCGAGGAGCGCGCAGATGCCCTCGCGGGTCATGTCGTCTTCGGTCGGGCCGAGGCCTCCGGTGGTGATTATCAGGTCGGAGCGGCCCCAGGCTCGCTGGAAGGTCTCGGTGATGCGCCCGATGTTGTCGCCCACGACCGTCTTGTAGAAGAGATCGATGCCGAGCTCGGGGAGCTGCTGGGCGATGTGGGCGCTGTTGGTGTCGATGATCTCACCGAGAAGGATCTCGGTGCCAATGGCGATGATTTCGGCTTTCACGGCGGCAAGTCTAGGGCGTCCGGGCGACGGCCGGTAGCCGGTGGGCGCGCCGCCAGGTGTCCGGTCGCGGCGGCGATAGACTACGGCGATGTCAACTCGTCTGAGAAGGCCGGCGCGAAGCGCAAGCCCCGGGAAACTCGCGGCGCTGCGCGCCGTTCATCCCTTTCCCAGTTTGCTCGTCAGCGGCCTCACTGTGGCGCTCATCCCGCTCGCCGATCGGGGCGCGCCAGCGTCGCTCTACCTAGTCCTGGGGTTGGGGATGCTGCTGTTCCAGTGTGCGATCGGCCTGGTGAACGACGTCGTGGATGCTGGCGATGATGCCGTGGCGAAGCCCTGGAAGCCGGTGGCGAACGGCACTTTGCCTCGCCGGACGGCGATGGGGCTGGCGGGGGGATGCGCCAGCGCGGGTCTGCTGGTAACCGCGGGCCTTGAAGGGTTCGGCTGGTGGATTGGTCTCGCCGGCCTCGCCTGTGGGCTGAGCTACGACCTTTATTTCAAGAGGACCTTCTTCAGCTGGCTGCCCTGGTCGCTGGCGTTCCCGCTACTCCCTGTGTGGGTCTACGTTGCGACGGACGAGTGGCAGCCGTTTCTGCGGTGGGTGTTTCCGCTTGGTGGGCTCCTCGGTCTGGCGCTGCATCTCGCCAACCAGGCCCCGGACGCCGCGGCCGACCGTGACCGGGGAATCGTGAGTCCGGTGCAGTGGCTGGGGGAGCGGCGTTCCCGGCACCTGGCGGTGGGTGTTTTCGTGTCGACGGGATTGGGGGCGGCAGTGCTGCTGACGGAGCACGCTGGATGGTTGGCGGGTGGCGTGGCCAGCGTTGCGGCGGCGACAGCCGCTGCTCTGGCGCCGTGGGCCACGCGGCTGCTCGGGCGGGATGGGCTGTTCCTTGTCCTGGCGGCAGCGAGTGCCGCGCTCGCGGTCGGGTTCTTCTCAGCGCTGTAGCCGATCGTCCTCCATCCGCCGGAGACGCCGGTCGATGCTCCTCAATGAGAAGCGGAAGATCGCCATGGTGATGAAGAAATCGAGCCAGAGGAGCATAACGCCGATGCTGAGGAAGATGCCCCTGATGAGCTCGTGGTCGATGAAGATGCCGGCGAGGATAAATGCTACGCCGATGCCGGAGACCACCGACGGCAGGACGATGAGGACGGGGGCGGCACTGCGGCGCACGGCTGACGGGCGGGGCTTCGCTTCATCTTGCGGACCTGGGCCGGTCATACCGCGGAGAGCTCGCGCTGCATCTGGGCGAGCCCCATAGGTCCCAGGTTGAGGGCGGCGGCGTGCCAGGCCTTGAGGTCGAAGGCCTCGCCTCGGCGGCGGCGGGATGTCTCACGGGCCTCGATCCAGCAACGTTCGCCGACTTTGTAGCTGATGGCCTGGCCCGGAGTCCCGAGGTACCGGGTGATCTCGCTGGCCATGAAGTCCGGCGGGAATTGGGCGCGCCCGCGGGCGAAGACATCGCCCAGTTCCGCGTTCCAGGTGGCGCCGGGGTGGAAGCGCTCGGACTTCGGGATTCTTAGTTCGAGATGCATGCCGATGTCGACGATGACACGCACACTGCGCATGGCCTGGGCCCGGAGCATGCCGAGATAGTAGTCCGGGTTGGCGAGGTAGCCGAGTTCGCCCATCAGGCGCTCGGCGTAGAGCGCCCAGCCTTCGCCATAGCCAGAGGTGCCGCCCATCAAGCGTTGGAAGCGCGAGAGTTCGCCCGAGAGGTGCTTCGTGGTGGCGACCTGGAAGTGGTGGCCGGGCACGCCTTCGTGGTAGGCGATCGAGACTTCGCCCCAGAGAGGAAACCGGGTCTTGCCGCCGGTTGGGTACCACGTTCGACCCGGCCGGCTGAAGTCCTCGGACGGGCCGGTGTAGTACATGGCCAGCGCGCCACCGGGCGGGGCGATCATAGCTTCGATCCGCCTTACCGGCGCCGGGATGTCGAAATGGACGCCGTCGAGTTCGGCGATGGTCCGGTCCTGGAGGTCCTGCATCCACTGGCGAAACGACTCGACCCCGTCGATCGCGCGACTCGGGTCGGACTCGAGGAACGCCTTTGTCTCTTCGATCGAGGCGCCCGGAAGGATGCGAGCGCAGGTTTCGGCCATCTCGCGCTCGACGCGGTAGAGCTCCTCCCAGCCCCAGCGGTACGTTTCTTCGAGATCAAGCGTGATGCCGTTGGCCGTTCTGGCGCCGAGCTGGTAGCGGTCGGGGCCGACGCCGTCACGTTCGGTGGCGGAGTCCATGTAGGTCTCGCGAAGGTAGCGGGCGAACGCTCCATACGCTGCGGCCGCGGCCGCCGTTGCACCTGCCAGGGTGTCGCGGAGACCCGGGGAACCGGCGCCGGAGCGGTCGTAGGCTTCGATCAGCGACCCGAAGAACGGCGTGCTTCCGGGGGCTTGGCCTGCCCAGGCATCGCTTTGGATCGCGTTCTGCGCCGCCTGCCGGCGAGCGGCGGGCGTCCCCCGCCTGAGGCCCTCTGCGAGCGTCGCCTGGAACTGAGCGAGGCCCCGCGGGACGAGGGCGAGGCGGGTCGCGACGTTTTCCCAGTCAGCCTCCGTGGCACGGGGCATCAGGTCGAACATGCGCCGGAGGCCGGTGGATGGGTTGCCGATGATGCTGAGGTTGCGGAAGTGCTCGCCGGCGTCTAGCCGTTCCAGGCGAAGGGAAAGATTCTCGACCATCGCATCGCGGGCGATTCGATCACGGTCGTTCTCGACCGGAGCGGAGGCGAGTTCGTCGAGCGTCCGGCGGTAGAGAGTGCCGGACGCGGCGTAGCCATCAGGGGTGTAATCCGTGACCTCGGCATCGTGGCCGGGAACGCCGATGGACGTGGCAGCGACGGGGTCGAGCGCTGCGTACTCATCGACAAAGTCGCTGGCGATGTCATAGACGCGGGTCACGGGACGATCCCTCCGGAAGGCGTCGCAAGCAGCAACTGGCGATTATGCGCGCCAGCGGAGCTGAGCCGCCAGAGCCAAGAAGTCGGCGTGGACGGCTGGAGGCGCTGCAACGATGGCGCGATCGCGGATCCCGGCGGGCTGGCCATCGAGGTTCGTCACGATGCCCCCGGCTTCGCGTACCAGCAAGAGCCCGGCGGCGAGGTCCCACGGCTCGAGGTCGAGGTGGACCCACAGGTCCCAACGGGCGGCGGCTACATAAGCGATGCCGAGCGCTGCAGAGCCGCAGACTCTCAGCGACTGCATGCCCGGGAAGAGGTGGAGCGCCAATTCGAGCTGGCTGCGCCCGGCCTGTTCGTCGTAGCCGAGGTCGAGAGCGACGATGCCGGCCTGCACCGACGGGCAGTCTGAGACAGTCATTGGACGGCCGTTGAGCGTGGATCCGTGGCCAAGGACCGCGGCGAACTCTTCGTCGAGAAGCGGCTGAAGAGTGAGGGCGACGACCGGCTGATCGTCGTGGCAGAGCGCAATGGAGAAGCAGAAGTGGGGGATGCCTCGGGAGAAATTCTTCGTGCCGTCGAGGGGATCGACGACCCACATCCAGCCGCCGGAGCGGGTGGTCGCAGCGGATTCCTCGCTCATCAGCGCATGTGCGGGGTATTCCGACCTCAGCATGGCTGCAACGGCGGCGTCGATGGCGAGGTCGGTCTCCGTGAGGACGTTGCCGCGGCCCTTGGTGGCGGTGACGCCAGTGCGGCCGAAGCCGTTGCGCATGAGGCGGCGTGCTTCGCCGGCACATTTCTGGGCGACTTCGATGGGGAGGAGCCCTGATGTCGAGCGGGGAAGGGGAGGCGGATGAGGGTCAGTCATGCCTGGACGCGGCGCCGGAGTTCACGCGCGCTGACAGCGTTCTCGGCGGTCCACTCGTCGATCGCGACGAGGTTGGGAAGCGGGATTCGGTCCTGTGGGGCGGACTCGCGAGCCTGGAGGTCGGCAGGGAGCGACTCCGGCGCGCCGGGATAGCCGATGGCCACGACCGTGAGGATCCGAAGCTCGGGGGGCGCGGCGAAAGCACTTCGAACAGCGGGCTCGTCGAAGCCAGCCATGGGATGGGCGACCAGGCCCAGGGAGGTTGCCTGGGCTAGCAAGTTCCCGGCGGCTATGCCTGCGTGAAATCCCCAGAGCTCGCGTTCGCTGCCGTCGCTGTTCTTCTGCGGATTGTCGTGCGAGGCGTTGGAGGCGACGGCGGCCAAGAGCGGCGCGGCGCTGGCCCAGCCGCGATTGCCTTCCGAGAGGGCGGCGACGAGCGCGGCGCGGGACGCAAGCGAACGCGCGAGGAGGACCCTGGTCGGCTGACTGTTGCCGTGGCTCGGGGCGACGGAGACCGCCTGCCAGAGCGTCTCTTCGACCTCGGGAGGTACCGACGCGGAGCTGAACGCGCGGCGGGCGCGGCGATTGGAGAGTGCGGACAGGACTGGCATTTGTGCCTCGCGGGAGGAAGGTGGTGGCGGTATCCTGCCACCTCGGCCGCACCGGCGCATGCCTTAGACTCGCCCCGTGGCGACCTTCATCGGCCTGGACCTGGCCTGGACAGCCCACCACGAATCTGGAGTGTGCGTCCTCCATCTTGACGAGGGCCGGCTGCGCTGTGCACGGCTCGATACACTGGTCGGCACAACCGGCGAATTCACCGCGCTGGCCCGTGAGGGCGGGGAGGACACGGTCGTCGCGATCGATGCGCCGCTCATCGTGGGTGAACAGCGGCAGGCAGAGCGGGCGCTGGGGCGGGTGTTCGGCAAGTACAGGGCCGGGGCGTACACGGCGACGCCGTCGTTTCTGGAGCGCATGGGCGGGATGGCGGGACCACGCCTGGGGGAGGCGCTGCGGGCTGGGGGATTTTCCCTCGACCCGGCCGCGCTGGGTACCGCCCGCCGGGTCGCGATCGAGGTTTACCCGCACGCGGCTCACGTCGTTTTGTTCCGACTGGCTGAACGACTCAAGTACAAGAAGGGTCCGCTCGGGTATCGTCGAGCCGGTCTTCGGACGTATCAGGGGCACCTCGGGGCGTTGCTGGCGGCCCATGGGGAGCTGATCGCCGATCGGGCCGTGCGCTCAGTTCTCGACCCCGAGTCTGTCTGCGGGGGCGGCCAGAACCTGAAACGACTCGAAGATCGCCTCGATGCGCTCACTTGCGCCTATGTCGCCTACCACGTGCGTACACAGGGCCCGGCGGCGACGCGGGTCTTCGGCGACGCCGAAAGCGGCTACATCGTGGTGCCCTGGGTAGAAGGGTTCGCCTGACGGCTACATGCGATCCGGGGCGCTCATCCCCATGAGGCCAAGCACCCGCGCCAGCGCAATCCTGGCCGCTAGCACAAGCCGGAGCCTTGCCCCGGTGAGGGCAGGGTCGCCGGTGATGACCTTGAGCGACGGGTCGCCCTGCTGCTTGAAGGCGTCGTTGAAGGCGTGGAAGGCGGTCGCGAGCGAGAGCGCGTAGTGGGGGAGGTGCTGGGGCTCGAAGGTTGTCGCGACCAGTTCGATGACGTCGGTGAGTCGCATCATCTCGCGGATAAGGGCGAGTTCCTGGGGTTGGGTGAGGAGCGTGACATCGCCGCCCTCGGCAGAAATGCCTTGCTCTTCGGCGCGGGCAAGGATGCCGGCCAGGCGGGCGTGCGCGTACTGGACATAAAACACGGGATTCTCGCTGGACTGGCTGCCCGCGAGGTCCAGGTCGAAGTCCATCTGGGCGCCGGGGGAGCGGGTGAGGAAGAAGAAACGGGCGGCGTCGGCGCCAACGTCGGTGACGAGCTCGTCGAGAGTGACGAACTCGCCAGAACGCTTGGCGATTCTCACCGCCGTTCCGCCTCGCTTCAAAAAGACGAGCTGGTAAAGGAGGATGTGGAGGGCCTCGGGGTTGGCGCCGAGGGCCCGAGCGGCGGTCTTGAGGCGCGAGACGTGGCCGTGGTGGTCGGCTCCCCACACGTCGATGACGAGGTCGAATTTGCGACGGAGAAACTTTTCGTAGTGGTAGGCGATATCGCTGGCGTAGTAGGTAGGCCGTCCGTCGGAACGCACGACGACGTTGTCCTTGTCCTCTCCAAGTTCGGAGGATGTGAACCAGAGCGCGCCTTCCCGTTCAACGAGCTGGGAGTTTGCGCGCAGCACGCCCATCGCCTCTTCGTAGGTGCCCTCAGGATCGTAGAGCGAGCGTTCGCTAAACCAGCGGTCGTATCTTGCGCCGAAGCGAGTCATGGTCTGGCGGATGTGGCGGACCATCAATTCGATTCCGAGCGAGTTCAAATCCTGGGGTGCGGGGTCGCCGGGAGAGGCGAGGAAGCGGTCGCCGGCCTCGCCCTTAATCTCGTTTGCGAGGTCGAGCATGTACTCGCCCGGGTAGCCGTCCGCCGGGATCGACACCTCGCGCCCGAAAAGCTGCTGGTAGCGGGCGTAGAGCGTTTCGGAGAAGGTGTCGGTCTGAGTGCCGGCGTCGTTGACGTAATACTCGCGCTCGACGTCGTATCCGGCCGCAGCGAGGACCGAAGCCAGGGCGTCGCCGATGGCGGCCCCGCGACCGTTGCCAACGTGGAGCGGGCCGGTAGGGTTGGCGGAAACGAATTCGACCTGGGCGCGCTTGCCGGACCCGAGCGTGAGATCGGCGTACGCCGGCCCACTGCGGATGATGTGCTCGACCTGCTCCTGGACGAAGCGGTCCGAAAGACGGAGGTTGAGGAATCCGGGGGGCGCGACGGTGGGGGGGTCGATCGCAGGGTCCAGGTTGACGCGACGGGCGATGGCGGAGGCGATTTCGATCGGCGGCTTCATCGCGGCGCGGGCAAGGCGAAGGGGCAAGGTGCTGGCGAAGTCGCCGTTTGCCGGGTCTTTGGGGCGTTCGATCGCAGCGCCCGGCACGGCAACATCCGGGAGGTCGCCGACGCGGATGGCTGCCTGGGCGGCCGCCTCAATGAGCGAACCGATGTGGAGCCGGATATCACGCGTGTCGGGCATCGAAGGTACAGGGTAGTTGGATCGCGGGGATGATGCGACTAGGACGCTACCCCTGGTTGAAGGGGAAGCCTCGTTTCTGCGCGAGGTCGCAGACCTGCCGGGCGGCCGCCTCGGCGCTGGCCACCAACTCGCCGGGGTAGCCGTACTTCTGCTGGTGGACGGCGAACTCGTCTTCGTCGAGGAGTTCGATGAAGCCGTCGGGCCTCACGGCAACGTCGAGGTCGAGGTCGACGTAGGTCAGCTGGCAGCCATCAAAGGAAGGCGGGGTTGTGATGTTGCAGTACCAGAGCGCGAGGCTGCATCCCGGGCGCGCCAGCCGAAAGACGTTGTACCAGCGGTCCCGCCAGAAGTAGACGAGGCTGTCGTAGGGGGAGCGAAACTCTCCCCTGCTGGTGTAGATCGGGGTGCGAGCACGATAGCTCGTCACGAGCAGGGTGCCGTCGTCGGAGATGACGCGGAACGGCTGAATCCAGTGAGCTTCGCCATCGTACTTTGTGGCACGCAGGAGGATGCGCGAGCCGGGCGCTGCGAGGGTGCTGGGAGCCGACTCCATGGCGGGATGATACACACGGGCCTATCGAGGAAGGGGATCCCTTACGTGAAGTTGAAGGGAAAACTGTGTCGCTTCGAACCCGCTCAGTTATTGGCGACGACGAGGCCCAGGACAATCCCGGCGATGATGGCGACGGCGCCGGCCGCTGCGCAAATGGTGACCTGGAGGGCGGTGAAGCGCTCTCGCACATCCAGGTGCATCGGGGCCGCGTCCGGGTCCTGGGCGGTGGTGTGCGTCTCGGCCATGCGCGGCTGCCTCCGGGGTGGTGTGGTGCATTGTCGGCGTTGTGAGCGTTGGACGCACCCGGCTGGTAGGCTCCTGAAGTGAGTCAGCGGCGCGACGTTTCGCCAGGGCGTCCCCGGCGGGGTTGGCTCCGAAAGACGATCACGGTCCCGGACAACCTGGACCGAGCGTGCAACGAGTTCAACGCCCGCAAGTACTTCGAGTGCCATGAGACCCTCGAAGAGATCTGGCAGGAGGAGCGGGGTGAGGTCCGCGACCTTTACAAGGGCCTGATCCAGGCGGCGGCGGCAATGGTCCACGTCTCGCGGGCCAACGTTTTCGGAGCCACGAGGCTCTCCATGACAGCCCTCGGCTACCTGGCGCCGTACCGGGCCGAAGGCGCGCTTGGGTTCGATGTCGAAGGGATCTGCCGAGGGGCGGCGGACTGCCTTGACCAGGTTCGAGCGCTGGGGCGGGACGGGATCGAAAGGTTCGACTACGGCCGCGCGCCGGTGTGGGCGGTCCGGCGAGAGCTGCTCTCCCAGGAGGCGAGAAGGTGGCGGGCGTGGGGGTTCGACGACGAGGGCACCGCGCTGGAGATGGAGATAGCGGTCCCGGAGTAAACCCGGCGGCCGAACGTTGAGGTTTCATTCGACCGGGTGCGCTAAGCTCATCGGACGGCATTTTGAGATGGCACCGGCCGACGCGGAGACCGGCATCCGCTCTGGAGCGTTACGTGGGAACAGGCAGCACCGAACAGGCCGCGGACGAGGATGTGGTCATTGAGGCCAGAGAGGTCCACAAGAGTTACGACACGGGCAGCATCAAGGTCCAGGCCCTGAACGGAGTGAGCCTTCGCGTTCACCGGGGCGAGATGGTGGCCGTGATGGGACCCTCGGGGTGTGGGAAGACGACGCTGCTCAACTGCCTCTCGGGGCTTGATGACTTCGATTCCGGGAAGGTTGAGATCAACGGACAGGACATAACGCGACTGTCGGACGATCGCAAGACCGAGTTTCGAGCCAAAAGCATGGGGTTCATCTTCCAGACCTACAACCTGCTGCCCGTCTTGAGCGCGGTAGAGAACGTCGAACTGCCGCTCATCGTGTCGGGGACGAGGCCGAAGGTGGCCCGCGAGATGGCGCTCCAGGCGCTCGAGCGGGTGCGACTGCGGGAATGGGGGAACAGCCGGCCGTCGCAGCTGTCGGGAGGTCAACGACAGCGGGTGACAGTCGCCCGCGCGCTGGTGAACCGGCCGGCGATCGTCTGGGCCGACGAACCTACCGGTGCACTCGACTCGGCGACGGCCACCGAGATCATGGACCTGATCGTGGAGCTCAACCGCGAGCAGCACCAAACGTGTGTGATCGTGACGCACGATACGAAGGTTGCAGCTCGCTGCCACCGGACGATCCACATGGCGGACGGGGTCATCGAACGCGAAAACACGCAGGCCGAGATGATTGCCGTGGCGGGCGGGCTGTAGGACGTGAACGAGCTTTTCGGCGTTCCCATGTCATACATCGCGCTGGGGTGCGTCGCTCT
The DNA here is from genome assembly GCA_041488155.1 of Tepidiformaceae bacterium. Classification (GTDB taxonomy): domain Bacteria; phylum Chloroflexota; class Dehalococcoidia; order Tepidiformales; family Tepidiformaceae; genus JBGPOS01. The sequence continues at coordinate 27,212 of JBGPOS010000027.1, read as the reverse complement.
GACGGCGGGCATCTTTGTCTTCATGGCAGTGATCGCCTTGCGCAACCCGGTGATGTTCAAGAACGGCCTGCGCAACATCCCGCGACGGAAGGCGCAAACGGTGTTGATCGTCGTCGGGCTGATGCTTTCGACGGTCATCATCACGGCTGCGTTCGGGACCGGCGATACGCTCACGAACAGCGTGACCGCCGAGGTCTACACGATCCTGGGGCCTGCGGACGAATTCATCGAGTACAACGCCAAGGACGTCCCGGCCCCGGAGGAGCAGCAGGTCGTCCCCGTGAGTGTGGTAGACGACTTGAAGCGCCGCTTCGCGGGCGACCCGGACATCCGGGCCTTCCTCCCGGCGGTGGTCGAACACATGCCGGTCGCAAACACGCGGACGCGCCTGAACGAGGCCAACCCGCGCATCATGGCGACCCGGCCCGACGACGCACGCTCATTCGGGGGGTTGCGCGATACCGGCGGGAACGATGTGGTCCTCGGGGCCGGAGACATCGCGGTGAACGAAGACCTCGCCGACAAGATCGATGCGAAGGCAGGCGACCAGGTGCTGGTGTTCTACAAGGGGCAGGGTGTGCCCTTGACCGTGAAGGCGGTGGTGCCGAACAGCATCCTTGGCGGCACGAACAACTCCTTCGCCCGCGAGGGCGCGGCGGTCAACTTCGAATTCCTCAGTGGACTGTTGCAGCGCGCGGGTTCAGCGAACTTCGTTGCCGTGACCAACGCTGGATCCGTCCACGGCGGGGTCGACCACAGCGACGCCGCCACGGCGAAGCTCAGCCAGGCGCTTCGAGGGACGCCGTACAAAGTGAATGCTTCGAAGAAAGATAACCTTCAGCAAGCGGAACTGGTCGGCAACGCTTTCACGACGCTGTTCGTTGTCATCGGGTTGTTCTCGATCGCGGCCGGCGTGCTGCTGATTTTCCTGATTTTCGTCATGCTTGCAGCCGAACGGAAGCCCGAGATGGGCATGGCGCGGGCAGTCGGCGCGAAGCGGCGTCAGATCGTCGAGAGCTTCCTCGCGGAAGGGATGGGCTACGACCTTGGGGCGGCGCTCGTAGGCCTGGCGGCGGGAATCGGCGTGGCCGCGGCGATGGTCGCTTTCGTGCGATTCATTGCGGGCGAGCAACTGGGCCTCCACCTCGAGTTCACGGTGTCGGCGCGCAGCCTCGTCGTTTCGTTCTGCCTGGGCGTGATCACGACGTTCATCGTGATTTTCATGGCCTCGTGGCGGGCGAGCCGGCTGAACATCGTGGCGGCAATCCGTGACCTGCCGGAGAGCTCTCCACCGAACCCGGAGGCGGCGACGCTGCGGGGGTATCTGCGGGCGACGCTGAACGGCTTCGTCGCCTTCGGTTACCTCGTGGTGGCAATCGTTGGCGCCCTTCACTTCCGGGAATACTTGCCGGTGTTCGCGGTGCTGGCGCTTTGCGGTATCCCGGGCATGTGGCTGGCGATGTTGCGTGGACACAATTTCGGGGCCCCGGCTTCGGAGCGAAAGGCCGGAGAGTCTGCCCCCGCGTGGCCATTGGTGCTCGGAATCGTCACGCTTCCGGTGGGGGTTGGGGCCGTCATCATCGTCGGCTACTTGCTCGCCTTGCTTCTGGTCTGGATGACGCGAGATCGCAAGCCAACATCGATGTCGTCATGGCTGATCGTCGCCGGCATCGTGGTGGCTCCGCTGGGGCTGGTCCTGGCGGCGCTCCAGGATCGGGTGACAAGGGTGGCCTGGAGCGCCGGCATCGGGATGGTGGGGCTCGCTGCGGGAATTATTGGGGTGGAGTGGGGGATCGACGCGCAAAAGATGGCTCTCTTCGCCGGCGGGGCGTCGCTGATTGCACTCTGGGCAGCGATGACGCTGCGCTACTTCCACATCCGCGAACGGCTCACTTTCACGGTGACCAGCGGGGCCCTGCTCGTGCTCTGGTACGCCCTTCCCGGCGGCCGGCTCGAATGGCTGGTCGGTAAGCTGAACGCTGGCATCGAGATGTTCTTCCTCAGTGGGGCGGTGATGGTCACCTCAGGGACGTTCATCGTGGTCTACAACGCCGACGTTATCTTGCCGCTGATCGCCACCCTGGGGTCGCGGTTTGGACGAATCGTGCCGGCAGTGAAAACCGCGGTCGCCTACCCGCTCACGTCGCGGTTCCGGACGGGCATGACGATCGCGATGATCGGGCTCATCATGTTCGTCCTCTCGATGCAGTCTGCGCTGAACACGAACTTCAGCAAGGCGTTCAGCGGCGACTCGGCGCGGGGCGGATTCGACGTCCGGCTAGCCGTCAACGCCAACAACCGCACCGATGACGTACTCGGTTCGCTCCAGGCCGGGGGCGTCGATACGAGTACGATCACGGCAGTAGGCGAAGTTCGGTTTGCTTCCCCGCTGGAGGCGCAAATCGAGGACCCCGCGGCCAAGAAGGCGGCAGATCAGTTCAAGCGCTACACCGTCATGGGCGTGGACCGGGGCTTCATCGAGGCGGGTCGAATCGAGCTCAAGTACCGTGCCGCGGGATACGCCGACGACCGTTCGGTCTGGGAGGCATTGGCAAACGACCCCTCCCTGGCTGTGATCCCGGCCTCTCTGACGTCGGGCGAAGGCGGGTTCGGCCCACCGGACGACGGCGATCTTCTCCAGCTTGAGCAGCGCTACACGAGCGCCGGATTTGTCCCTTTCACTTTGAACCTCCGCGATCCGGGCACGCGGAACATCACCAGGGTGACCGTGATTGGGCAGATGAAGGACGCCGCGAGGACTTTCTGGCCCGGGATCATCGTCCAGAAGGGGACCGTGCTGTCGGCCTTCCCTGATTCCAAGGGCCAACAGTTTTTCCTGACGTTGCAGCCGGGGACCGATGCGGGCGACTACGCAAAGAAGGTCGAGGCCGGTCTGGTGCAGGCATCGGGCGATTCGCTGCGGCAGGTCATCGACGACAACCTGGCGATCAGCCGGGGATTCCTGAACATGTTCCAGGGGTTCCTCGCGCTGGGGTTGCTGGTTGGCATCGCGGCGTTGGGGGTGATCTCGTTCCGCGCCGTAGTCGAACGGAGGCAGCAGATCGGGATGCTGCGGGCAATCGGTTACACCCGGGCGATGGTGCAACTGAGCTTCCTGTTGGAGTCAGGGTTCATCGCGCTGTCGGGGATCCTGCTGGGGTTGGTGCTGGGCCTGACCTTCGCCTGGAATCTCTTCGTAAGTGGCGAAGTGGGCGATGCCGCCACCGGGATCCCGTTCACTGTGCCGTGGGCACAGGTTGGGGTCGTGACGGGGTTCGCGTTCGTGATGTCGCTGGTCATGACCTACCTGCCGGCGCGGCAGGCGTCTCGGGTGGCGATAGCCGAGGCGCTGCGCTACGAGTAGTTCGTTCCTGGCGCAGCGGCGTCCGGTAGACTCCCGGCAGCATGGAACGACCTGAACTGCTCGGCACTCGCCTGTTCGACCTGACCGGGAAGGTCGCGCTGGTCACCGGCGCGGGGCGCGGACTGGGGCGGACCATGGCCCTCGCGCTCGCAGCGGCAGGGGCCGACGTAGCGGTGAGCAGCCGGACCGCGCCCGAACTGGAATCGCTGTGCGACGAGATCCGGAGCGTCGGGCGACGGGCGGCAGGTGTCGTCGCCGACGTGACCGACGAGGCGAGTTGCGAAGCGATGGTGCTGGCTGCTACGGCTCAGCTCGGGCCAGTGGACGTCCTCGTGAACAACGCCGGGATCAACGTGCGCAAGCCCGTCCTCGATCTGTCGCTGGGGGAGTTCGAACGGGTGCTGGACACGAACCTGAAGGGCTACTTCCTCTGCTCGCGGGCGGCCGGGCGAGGCATGGTCGAGCGCGGATCAGGCAAGGTCATCAACATTTCGAGCATCATGGGCCGCGTCGCTCTGCCGATGCAGGCAGCGTATGCGAGCTCGAAGGGTGGGATAGAACAGCTGACGAAGGTGCTGGCGCTGGAGTGGGCCCCTTCTGGCGTGCAGGTCAACGCCATCGCGCCGACCTACTTCGAAACCGAACTGACGCGACCGCTGCTCGAAGATGCAGAGCGAAATCGGTTCATCACTGAGCGGACGCCGATGGCCCGGTGGGGCCAGCCCCACGAACTCGCGGGTGCCGTGATCTTCCTGGCAAGCCGGGCAAGCGACTACATCACCGGCCACACACTCGTCGTGGATGGGGGTTGGACCGCCTGGTAATCGCGCCTCAGACGACGCGGGCGAAGCGCGCCGCGCGGGCCACAGCTTCTGCCTGGATCAGCGAGGCGTCTGGTGCTGCTCGGGCGACCTGCGGTGGGACTGCCTTGCGTTGTCGACGCTGCGACGCGCGATGTTCTCGGCGGAACCTGTCCCCTGGGTCGGGTTCGGTTCGCTGGAACCAGCCTGCGAATAAGTCGTAGTTGAAGTACATGGGTGCCGTCCTAATAGTTAGTTCCTTATTAACTACCGTAGCAGGCCGAAGCTGGCTTTAGGACACTGGCGCGTCAGGCATCGAGAATCGTGATAGATCTATAGACTGGCCGGTTGCCAGAGCGACAGGAGGAAGCCGTCTGGGCCCATGACCTGGCATCCGCGAGTGTCATCGACGTCGCAGGGGGCCTCCACCGCGAGCGCGCCAAGCCGGAGGGCGGCATCGTAGGCGGCGTCGACGTTGGCGACGCGCAGGTGAAGTTCGGTCCCTATGCCCCTGGCAACTCCTTCGCGAGTAAGAGCGTCGAACCACGGGTGACCGCGGTAGGCCTCGTCGGAATGGAGGTCGATGCGCGATCCGTTGACGCGAAGCGAGGCGAATCCCGGGTGCAAGGCTTCCACGGTCAGTCCGGCGACAGCTTTGAAGAAGCGAGCGAGCGCGGGCACGTCAGTGGTCCAGAGGACGATCCCGAGTTTCGCGTCGTCCCCCACGTCTCTCAGCCCTGCTTCTCCGCCTCCCATCGAGTATAAGGTTTGGTCAAGTGTTAAGGGAACGAGTTGTCATAAGCTTGGAGCCGACTTCACGGGAGCGGCTGGCCTACCTCGCGGGGCGGAACTTTGGAAGCGAGACGTCCTCGTGGCGTTCCCATTCGACCTCAACACGCATGCCGACGCGGATGTCGGCGTTGGCAACACCAACGAGGTTGGTGGGGAGGCGAGGACCTTCTTCGAGCTCGACGATCGTGACGTTGTAGGGGAGGTCGGCGGCGAACCCGGGGTGGTAGCGCTGGTGCATGATTCCGAAGGTGCGGACCGTGCCTCTGCCGCTCGCCTGCTCCCAGGTGAATGCAGTGGAGAGACAGCGGTCGCAGTGCTGGCGGGCGGGAAACCGGAGCGACCCGCAGGCCGAGCACTTCATCAGAAGCAGGCGGCCTTGCATCGCGGCGTCGAAGAAGGGCCGTGACGGTTCGTCGGGTTCGGGAAGGGGTTTGCTGATCGCTTCGTTCGTCACCTGACGTTCAACTCCGGTGCGGGCTGAGGATGAGGGCGGCGTGGTAACTGAGGCTTCCGCCGTTGCCGCTGCAAAGGACAACGTCGTGCTTCGGGGCCTGGCGTTCGTCGCCCGCTCCGCGAGCCTGGATGATCGCCTCGCTCAGGGGCGTCATGCCCCACATGTAGTAGGCGGAGAGTTCTCCCCCGCCGGTATTGGTGGGAAGGGAGCCGCCAGGCCCCAGTTTTCCGTCTTCAACGAACGGGCCGCCCTCGCCCTTCTTGCAGAATCCGTAGTCTTCGAGCGTGACGAGGACCGTGTAGGTGTAGCAGTCGTACAGCTCGCAGACGTCGATGTCGGCCGGTCCAACGCCGGCCATCGCGTAGGCGGTGCGGGCGGCGATCTTCGCCCCTGTCTCGGTTTCCCAGTCGCTCCCGGTGCGGCCGCCGTCGCCGGGATGGCCCTGGCCCATTCCCAGGACGTAGACCGGGGGCTGCTTGAGGTCCGGCGCCTCGCCGGCCGGGCTGACGATGACGGCAACGGCGCCGTTCGAGACGAGGCAGCAGTCGAGGAGGTGAAGCGGTTCGATGACCCAGCGAGAGGCGTGGTAGTCCTCGAGGGTGATCGGTTCGCGCATCTGGGCCATGGGGTTCATGGTGGCCCAGGCACGCTGGGAGACGGCGATGGCCCCGAGCTGATCCTGGGTGGTCCCGTAAAGGGCCATGTGCCGTCTGGCGGCCAGGGCGTACGGGGTATTGGCGCCGAAGTAGCCGGCTGCGGCATAGAGTCCGCCGAGCCCGCGCGGCCGGCCGGCGATGCGGGCGGCTCCGCCGTAGGCAGCGCCAGAGGTGCTGCCTTGTTTGAGCGGGACATCCGCGAAGACGCAGACGACGTGTCGTGCCATCCCGGCCGCGATCGCGAGGCTGGCGTACTGGACCATCTGGGCGGCGGTGGAGCCGGCGCCGTTCATGTGGTTCATGAGGCGAAGGTTGGTCAGGCCGAGATAGTTCTGCAGGCCGAGGGAGATGCCGCCGCCAGTGTTGCCCGTGATGCCCGCATTGATGAGGAGCCCGTCGATGGCTGACTTCTCGAGGCCCGCGTCGGCGATGGCGAGGGCGACCGCGTCGGCGGCGAACTCGTTCGCCGACTTGCCGTAGATCCGGCCCATTGGCGTGATGCCGAGGCCGGTGATGGCCGATGCGCCGCGGAGTGGGTGAGCCATACGGTTCCCTTCTTGGGGCCGATTCTAGGCCGTGGTGTGCCCCGTGCAAACCAAAGCCGGTATGCTTACGCCCCATGGAGCTGATGCGCGGACGCCGCTTCGTGGTCGCCTCGTACACGCCTGCTGCTGCTTACGCCGGCTGGCTCCTGCGCCAGATGGGCGCTGAAGTCGAGCACGAGACAGCCCTGGACCCGGAGACGCTCGGGGCGTTTCTCTGCGAGGGGGCGCGGTTCTCGCCGTCCCCGGCGCTTGCCCCTGTCGCCGGCGAAGTCGTGATCACAGACGCACCCATCACGGACGCGAATCGGGATCTGCTGGCGCGGGCTGCAAAGGGAGCCCTGGTGGTCTGGATCACCCCCTGGGGGGTCGAATCCCCCTGGGCGGGGCGCCCTGCAAGCGACCTCGTGTTGCATGCGGCTGGTGGCTGGATGTCGGCGGTCTGGGAGCCGGAGCGGGAGCCATTGGGGCCGCCAGGCTCCCAGGGGCGGATGGTCGCGGGCCTGTTCGGGGCGATAGCCGCGGCCGCTCCAGCAGCGTTCGGAGAGAGCGTGAGATCGCAGGGGCTGGTCGATCTTCCCGTCGTGGAGGCGGTGGCGACGACGACGATTTACGACGCGGTAGCGTTTCAGTACCTGGCGCGGATCCGCGAGCGAGCCGGCACACGCTTTGCCCGAACCCAGCCGACGATCGTCACGCTTCCCTGCGCCGATGGCTACATCGGCCTGCACGTTGCTCTGCACCGCCAGTGGCTGCGACTGTGCGAACTCATAGGCCACCCCGAGATGGTGGAGGATCCGCTGTTCGCACAACTCCTGGACCGTGCGGAAAACATCGAGGCCCTGGACAGCTACCTCCTGCCGTGGTTGCAGGTCAGGACGCGGTTCGAGGCCTACCACGAACTGCAGCGGGCAGGGATCCCTGCCTCGGCGCACCCTACGATGGCTGAGGTCCTGGATTCGCCCCAGCTTGCGGCGCGGGGGTCGTGGCACCTTGTGCGAACGCCCGAGGGGCGCTCATACAAAGTGCCAGGCCCGCCCGCCCGGGCGCTTGCGGAGGCGTCGGTTCAGCCAGCTGCCCCTCGAATCCAGGGTCCGTGGGAACCGGGGCGGGTGCGAGTCGTTGACCTGTCGATGGGATGGGCCGGGCCGCTCGCCGGGCACGTACTGGCCTGCTACGGGGCGGACGTGATAAAGGTCGAGAGCCACCGGAGGTTCGACTGGTGGCGCGGATCGCGGCCGCCGGGGGACGACCCATCGCTGGCCCTCCACGAGCGCAGCCACGTCTTCAACAGCGCGAACCGGGGCAAGCGCGGTATCACCCTGGATTTGGCGAACCGCGCCGGCAACGACCTGGCGCGGAAGCTCATCGCGACTGCGGACGTGGTCGTGGAGAACTTCGCCCCTGGCGCGATCGAGAAACTCGGGCTCACCTACGATCGGCTGGCCCGCGACAACCCCGGGCTGATCATGCTGCGGCAGCCGGCCTTCGGTTCGACCGGACCCGAGGCTAGCTACCTCGCCTTTGGAAACACCATCGAAGGGATGTCGGGACTCTCGCCGCTCATTGGCTACGAAGAGGGCCCGCCGACCATGATGAGCAACGCCCTGGGTGATCCCGTGAGCGGGCTCAACGGAGCTCTGGCCGTGATGGCCGCGTTGGCCGGACGCGGGCAGGACGGGAGAGGCCGATGCATCGAGGCGGCGCAGCTCGAAGGCTTTCTGCCGTTCGTGACGGAGTCACTCATCGAATACCAGCGGACTGGTGAACAGCCAGCGCGTCGCGGCAACGACCGGCCCGGGGCCGCGCTCTGCGGCGCGTTCCTCTGTGCCGGGGAAGACGAGTGGGTGGCGATCGAGGCCTCGACGGACGACGAATGGGCGCGGCTGGCCGATGTTGTCGCGCCCGGGTCGCCGGGCAGCGGGAACGTGGCCGACTTAGCGGGGCGATCGAAGAAGGATCGCCTGGCGGCATGGACCCGGTTTCGGGATCGAGACACAGTGGTGGAACGCCTCCAGGTGGCAGGAGTTCCTTGCGCGCCGGTCAACAACGAAGCCGGGGTGCTAGCGGGCGAACCGTTCGCGACTGCCGGACTGTTCGTGCCGGAAGAGCGCGAGTACGTTGGGCTTCACTTCTACCCTGCGCTGCCCGTGCGAGTCGACGGCGAGCGGTTGTTACCCTCGCGCCCGGCGCCGACGCTGGGACAACATAACGACGATGTGTTCAGAGGGATGGGTCTGATGGACGAGGATCTCGAGCGGCTTCGGTTGGACGGAGTGATCGGAGAGTGGCCGATCTGAGGGTCGAGGTACCTAGAGCCGGTAGTGCTCGAAATCCCTGGCGACAATAGTGTCGGCGAGGCCGTCGGCGGTCACGTTGGTGTCGAGGTGCGTGAGGATGAGGGGAGCGCCCGGCCGAAGCGCCTTGCGGACGTGGGGGATGTCATCGACGAGGTTCATGTGGATGTCGATTTTCCCGTCTCTTGAGGCGCACTCGCTGATGAGAACTTCCGAGTGGCGTGCGAGGTCCAGCACGCCTTCGCAGAGGGCGGTATCGCCGGTGTAGCCAAAGTGCCGGCCGTGGAGTGAGGCGGCGAAGCCGAGGCTCATCGTCAACCGGTCGTCGTGCTGGGCCTTCACGGGTTCGAGCTGGAGGTCGCCGAGACGCAGGCATCGCCCCGGTTCCGCCTCGATCCATTCGATCTCGAACTTGATATCGAAGACGCCGGGATAGACCTTCGTTGAGATGTCTCGCGTCAGTTCTTCGGTCCCCGGCGGGCCCACGATTCGGACGGGTTTCGTACGGCCCTGGTACTTCCAGTGGAGGATGAGGAAGGGCAGGCCGAGGAAGTGGTCGCCGTGGTGGTGGCTGAGGATGACTGAGTCGAGTTCGTTTGGGTCGATGCCGACACGATGGAGAGCCATGAGGGCCGATGGAGGGGCTTCAAAGAGGAATCGACGGTCGATTACGAAGCCGTTCCAACAAAGCCCGCCCGGCGCGAAGGCGTTGCCGGTGCCAATGAAATCGATGTCAATTTGATGCATCGCCCAACTGTACGGCACTTCGTTGTAAAGGCCACATAGGGGCAATCCCTCGTTTCTTGGTCCTAGCTTCGTCTGGATTGCTGCCGCGGAAGCCGCGACAATATGTCAATGATCTATCGGGTGGGCATCATCAACGTGACCGGCTTCGCCGGGATGGAAGCCGCCCGGCTCCTGTGGGGCCATCCTCAGGCGAGAGTCGCTTCGGTGACCGGCCGGTCGTTGGCCGGCCAACGACTTGGCGAGGCCTTCCCTCACCTCGCGCCCTACCAGGACCTGGTGATCACGGCTGATCTGGAGGGCGAAGTCGACATTGTGATGTCGGCGCTCCCGTCGGCTGCGAGCGCGGCTGCCTGCGCACCCTTCGTCCGGGCCGGGGTGCCGGTGATCGATATCGCGGCAGACTTCCGGCTGAAGGATCCGGCCGAGTACGAGGCCTGGTTTGGACAGCCTCATCCGGCGCCGGAACTGTTGGCGCAGGCGGTCTACGGTCTCCCGGAGATCAACCGTGAGCGGATCGTCACGGCGAAGCTGGTGGCGAACCCCGGCTGCTACCCGGCTGCTGCGATCCTGGCGCTGGCGCCTGCGGTAAGCGCCGGGCTGGTGGGGCGGCAGGTCATTGTCGACGCCAAATCGGGGATTTCGGGCGCCGGCCGCGGAACCGGAGGGAGCTTCGGCTACAGCGAAGTCAACGAGGATGTCTCCGCCTACAAGATCGCGAGCCACAACCACCAGCCCGAGATAGCGCAGGAATTGGCGGGGCTTTGCGAGGCGCCAGCCCCGAAGGTGACGTTCGTCCCGCACCTGGTGCCGATGACGCGGGGCATTCACGCCACCTGCTACGCACCACTGGCGCGCAAGGTCTCGCCGGATGAACTCTCGGGAGTCTACCGGGACTTCTATCGAGAGGCGCCGTTTACGCGTGTGGTGGACGCGCCCCCCCACACCAAGCACACCCTCGGCAACAACATGTGCCTGGTGCACCCAACGGTCGACGAGAGGAACGGGATGCTGGTGGCTATCGGGGTGCTCGACAACCTCGTGAAGGGAGCGGCCGGCCAGGCAATCGAGAACATGAACCTCATGCTCGGTCTGCCGCAGGAAATGGGCCTCGACTTTCCGGCGGTCTACCCCTGATGGCTGAGCTGGAGATCGACCCGGCCGGTTCAGTGACCTCGGCGAAGGGGTTCATGGCGGGCGCGGTTTATGCCGGGATCAAGTCGTACGGCGCGAACAAGCTGGACGTTGGAATCCTGGCCTCGGACTCTCCCTGCGCTGTGGCTGCGACCTACACCCGAAACCTCTTGCACTCAGCTTCGGTGGACCTCAACCGGGAACACCTGCGCGACGGCCGAGCCCAGGCGGTGGTCGTCAACAGCGGGGTTGCAAATTCGAGCACCGGCGAGCGGGGGCTCGACGACGCACGGCGGATGGCCGAGCTGGCGGCAGGCAGGGCCGACATCGACCCGCAGGACGTGGCGGTGTGCAGCACGGGAGTCATCGGGCACTTCCTGCCGATGGACAAGATCGAATGGGGAATTAGCGAGGTCGTGCTATCAGCACAGGGCGGCCTCGACTTCGCCCGCGCCATCATGACGACCGACACGCGGCCTAAACATGGGTCGGTGCGGTTCGGGGGGTATATGCTCGGCGGTTGCACGAAGGGTTCGGGGATGATCCACCCGAACATGGCCACCATGCTGGCGTTCCTGACGACGGATGCGCCGATCGCCCAGTCCTTCTTGCAGAAAACGCTAAGCGTGGCCGTAGAGCGGTCGTTCAACCTGGTCTCCGTCGACGGCGACACGAGTCCGAGCGACACCGTGCTGCTCTTGGCGAACGGCGCCGCCGGTGGAGCGACGATCGACGAAGGATCGACGCTCGCCGGCGAGTTCAGCGCCGCGCTCGAGGCGCTCTGCATCTACCTCGCGCAGGCCATTGCCCGTGACGGCGAGGGAGCTACCAAGCTGATCGAGTTCCGAGTCCGCGCCGCGGTCAGCGAAGGGGAGGCCCGGATCCTCGTGCGTCTGATGGCGACTTCGTACTTGCTCAAGAGCGCGGTGCACGGGGCCGACCCGAACTGGGGGCGGATCGTCGCCGTGATCGGACGATCGGGCGTGACCATCTCGGAGCCGGAGGTGACCGTCGCCATCAATGGGCACCGCGTCTTCGAAGATGCCAGGCCCACGGAGTTCGACCCCCGCGCAGTGGCGGATTCGATGCGGGCGGACACGGTGACAATCGAGGTCGGGCTCGGCGCGGGTACGGCCCGTGCGACTGGCTGGGGGTGCGACCTGAGCGCCGATTACGTGAAGATCAACGCCGACTACCACACGTGAACGGGCCGCTGGTCGTCAAGATCGGCGGGAGCACGCTGGGCGCCGCTGACACGACGTTTCGGGACATCGCGGCGCTGGCACGGGCGGGAGACGTGCCGGTAATCGTCCATGGCGGCGGGGCCGAGGCGAGCAGTTGGCTGGAGCGGATGGCGATCCCTTCTCGCTTCGAGCGAGGCCTACGTGTGACCGATGAAGCAGTGCTTCCGGTGGTGGTGGCGGTCTTCGCCGGGCTGGTGAATAAGCAAATCGTGGCAGCTATCAACGCGGCGGGTGCTACCGCGGTTGGTATTTCCGGGGCAGATGGGCGGTTGCTCGAGTGCCGGATGGCGGCCGCCGAGTTGGGATTCGTGGGCGAACCGGTGGCAGTCCACCCTGAGGTGGTGTTTGCGCTCCGTGAGGCCGGGATCGTGGCTGTCGTCAGCCCGATCGGATGTGTCCCGGGCGAGGGGGCCGACCAGCTGGTGAATGTGAACGCCGACACGCTGGCCGGGTACCTGGCAGCTGCGGTCAGGGCGCGAAAGCTTGTTTTCCTCACAGACGTTGAGGGAGTGAGAGACGGGGACGGGATAGTCGTCCCGTCTCTGGGCGAAACGGCCGCCCGCGCGCTCATTGCTGACGGCACCGTAAGCGCAGGGATGATCCCCAAAGTTGAAGCATGCCTCCACGCCGTAGGCCTCGGAGTGGCCTCACAGATCGTTGACGGACGGCTGGGAGGAAGTCTGCTGGCCCTCGACGGGCGCGGCACGGTGTTCACGGCCTGACGCCGCGATGAGCGACTCGCAGTGATGGGCGTGGGTCGACTAGTATCGGTGTTTCGGAATGGTGAGGGTTGAGGGAGCCCCAGGGAGATGGCAGTGACTGATTGGATAGCTGAGGAGCACCGGTACCTGTTCCAGAACTATGGGCGGCAGCCCGTCGTAATCGAACGCGGGGAGGGCACGCGCGTTTGGGACAGCGAAGGGAAGGAGTACCTGGACTTCGTCGGAGGGCTGGCGGTGAACGTGCTGGGTCATGCCCACCCGGTCGTGGTTGAGGCGGTGGCGAACCAATCACGCGAACTCATCCACACTTCGAACCTGTACTACACGAAGCCGATGGTCGAACTCGCGAAGCTCCTGGTGGAACACTCCTGCCTCGACCGAGTGTTCTTCTGCAACACCGGCACCGAGGCTATCGAGGCGGCGATCAAGCTAGCGCGCCGGTGGGGACACGACACCAAGGAGGGCGCCTACGAGATCATCTCGATGCAGGACGGCTTCCACGGCCGGACCACCGGAGCGCTGGCAGCGACCGGCACCGTCCGCTATCGCGAACCGTTCGAACCGCTGGCGCCGGGGTTCTTCCACGTGCCGTGGAACGACCTCGAAGCCGTAAAGGCGGCCACGACCGGGCGCACCGTGGCTGTGCTCGTGGAGCCGATCCAGGGAGAAGGCGGGGTGAACATGCCCGCCCCTGGCTACCTGGCGGGCATTCGCCGATGGTGCGACGAACGCGGGCTGCTGCTCATCTTCGACGAGATACAGACCGGGGTTGGGAGGACGGGCACGCTTTGGGCCTACGAACAGGAGGGAGTCGAGCCCGACATCATGTGCCTGGCCAAGGGCCTCGCCGGGGGCGTCCCGATTGGGGCCGTGCTGGCGAGGGAGGCGATAGCTGCCCACCTGGTGCCGGGCGACCATGGGACGACCTTCGGCGCCAACCCGCTCGCCACGGCAGCCGGGGTCGCAACGATGAAGCACATCATCGAGACCAACCTGCCGGAACGATCGCGCGCGGCCTCGGAACGTATCTTCGCCCGTCTGCGGTCGATGGAAGACCGATTCCCTGTCGTCACGGAGGTGCGTGGGAGAGGAATGCTAATCGCGATCGGCCTGAGCCGGGACTGTTCGGCCGACATCGTTACGGCCTGCCGCGAGCGCGGGCTGCTGGCGAACAACGTCCGGCCCAACGCAGTTCGCCTGATGCCGCCGCTGAACGTGACAAACGACGAGGTGGATCGGGCCTGCGACATCCTCGAGGAGGCGATCCAGGCGGTGACGGCCCCGCCCAAATAGGCAGCTGTCCGCCCGGCTCGACTGAAGCGAGCTACCATCTGACCAAAGGGGTTGATGCATGGGCGACGAGTTTCACGATTTCACCCTGGCAGCGGTACAGGCTGCCCCCGTCTACCTGGACCGCGATGCGAGCATCGAGAAAGCCTGCGGGCTGATCGAACGGGCGGGCGAACTGGGCGCCGACCTGGCCGTGTTCGGAGAGACCTGGGTCTCCGGTTACGCCTCGTTCGCGGCGTGGCCCAACCACCCGGCGTTTGGGGAACTCCTTCGCCGGTTCGTGCTCAACGGCGTCGAAGTGCCTTCTCCGGCAACCGATGCGCTCTGTGCTGCCGCGAAGCGCGCCGGTACGGACGTGGCCATAGGGGTAGCCGAACGGGACGCCACCACGCACGGATCGATCTACTGCACACTCCTCTTCGTCGGAAGAGAGGGCGTTATTCTCGGCAAGCATCGAAAGCTGAAGCCGACCTTCTGGGAGCGGACGGTGTGGGGCGAAGGCGACGGCAGTTCGCTGCGGCTCTACGACCGGCCGTATGGGAAACTCGGCGGGCTGTGCTGCTGGGAACACCAGATGGTTCTTCCCGGCTATTCACTCATCGCCCAGGGGTTGCAGGTGCACGCCGGCTGCTGGCCGGGCGGTACCTTCACACGCCAGGAGGTGCTCTCCCGCGCATTCGCAATGCAGGCTACGGCCTACGTCGTGATGAGCGGCGGTCTCCTGCGCGTCGAGGACATGCCCGACGACATCCGCTCCCTGACGATGGAGATCGACGGACACCGAAGGGAGATCGTCATGCCCTGCGACGGCTCCTCTGGAATCATCGGCCCGGACGGCGACATGCTTGCCGGTCCGTTGGTGAATGAAGAGGGCATCCTGACGGCGAAAGCGAATCTCGGCACAGCCATGTTCCAGAAGATGATCGCCGACCACGCCGGGCACTACACCCGGCCGGACGTGTTCTCGTTCAAGGTCAACGCTACGCGGAAGCAAATCGTGGGCATCGAAGAGGCCCTCCCCGAGGCGCTGCAGCAGCTGAAGACGACAATCGGCGGCGGGATCGCCTCCGGAGGCATTCGCAACGGGCGCGAGCTTGAAGGGGCGTTCAGCGACCTGGCGCCAGAACTTGTGACGGCGCCGCCCGACGAACGGGCTTGATCTCATCCGCATTGGCGGGAGTGACGCTCGCCGGCTTGCTGGTAGTGGCCATTGGCTGGGCAGCGCTCATGGGCAAGCTGCCGACACTTCGAGCTCGCGGCACGAGAGCGCCGAAGGAGCCACTCCAGACCGACAGCTGGTACCGGTCTCAGCGAGCAGCGGCACCAGTGCTGATGTTTGGCGGGGTTGCTGCCACGGCAGGAGGGATGGCGTTTCTCCCCTTCGCGCTGGGTGGCCAGATTTCGAACGGCCTTGTGAGCGGGATTTGCATCGGCCTCGTTGGCTGGATCCTTGCAACGGTCTTAGTGTCGTCGGTGCTTGGGAGGCTGGCGGCCGGGCGGCAGGTGTAGCCCTCAGTTGGATTCGCGTGCGGTGCCCGGTTCCCCGGGTGATGCCGGGGCGCGATACTGGGGTTGCGCACTTCTCTAAGACTGGATCGCCGCCGTGCCGAAGCTTGTCCTTGCTTACTCAGGTGGCCTCGATACCACCACGGCCATCAAGTGGCTCGCCGTCGAGCAGGGCTACGAAGTGATCGCGCTCAACATCGACGTAGGCAAGAGCCGGGAGCAACCGGTAGTCGAGTCGCGCGGGATTGCGGCGGGCGCCGCGAAGGTGCGCGTGATCGACGCGAAAGAAGACTTCATCCGCTACTTCGCGTTCCCGGCGCTGGCCGCAGGAGCGGTGTACCAGGACGCCTACCCGCTGGCGACGGCCCTGGCCCGCCCCCTGATGGCGAAGCTGCTGGTCGATGTGGCGCACCAAGAAGGGGCGGTGGCGGTCGCCCATGGCTGTACAGGCAAAGGCAACGACCAGGTGCGGTTTGACGTCGGGATCATGACACTGGACCCGTCACTGACCATCGTCGCGCCGACCCGCGAGAACGCGATGGCGCGCGAAACGCAGATTGAGTATCTCCGCAAGCACGGGATCGACATTCCCTGGGCGGCGAAGGGGCCGTTTAGCATCGACGAGAACCTCTGGGGCCGGAGCGCCGAAGCCGGGGTGCTCGAAGATCCCTGGCAGGAGCCTCCGCCGGAGGCATACGAATGGACGCGCTCGCCAGAAGACACGCCAGCTGAGCCCGCCTACGTCGAGATCGGCTATGCGCACGGGATGCCGATCACGCTCGACGGCGAGTCGCTCCAGCCGGTGGCGGTGGTCGAAAGGATGAACGAGCTCGGCGGGGAGCACGGGGTTGGGCGCGTTGACCACGTCGAGGACCGTCTTGTAGGGATAAAGAGCCGCGAGATCTACGAAGCTCCGGCAGCCACGATCCTTCATACGGCGCACCGCGCACTCGAAGCGATGACCCTTTCGAAGCAACAGATTCGATTGAAGAAGCAGATCGCGACCGAGTACGCCGAACTCATCTACAACGGCCTCTGGTTCAGCGCTCACCACCAGGACATCGCGGCCTACGTCGCGAGTACCCAGCGGCACGTGACCGGCACCATCCGCGTGCGCCTGCACCGCGGCCAGGCGACGGTCGTCGGGCGGAAGGCCGACGAATCGCTATACGACCGCTCCCTGGCTACCTATGATCGAGGCGACACCTACGACCAAACGGCGGCGGTTGGCTTCATCAATATCTGGGGGCTGCAGACGCGTGTGCAGGCGCGCAAGCAACTCCTGGGCCAACTGCCCGAATCGCTCAAGATCGCGATGCCGCGGGAGGACCAGGGATGACGAGTGCAACCGAGTCGGACCTGATGGTCCGCTACGAAGGCGGCGGCACAGGGACCGAGTTATGGGGGAGCACTCAGGCGAATTTCCTCGTCGGCGTGGCTCGGCAACATGCGCGGGAAATCGGCGTCTTGGTCAACGTCGCTGGCACCGCCTACCTCGCCGGACTTGCCGGGCGGGATGACACCCCGGAGTTCCGGGCGGAGGTGGCGCGGGTGGTGGGGTCGCTCTGGATCCGGCACCTGGTCGAGGAGCGCCGGCGGATAGACGCCGTCATCATGCTCTCGCGGGCGGTGCTGGAATCGGAACCCGAGTTCGTGGCTGGCGCCGCGGCTGCCCTCCGAGGGTGACGGTTCCCGATCAATTCCACCGGGGGGCGGTCGGGGCCTGGCGGTCAGGAAGGCGCCGGCGTGGCCGCTAATCAAGGCGAGGAGTGGTGGCGACGGGCCGTCTTCTACCAGATCTACCCCCGGAGCTTCCAGGACTCCAACGGCGATGGCATCGGCGACCTGCAGGGGATCATCGACCGGCTCGACTACCTGAACGATGGGACTGAGCGCTCGCTGGGGATCGATGGGATCTGGCTCTCGCCAACGTTCCCGTCGCCGATGAAGGACTTCGGGTACGACGTCTCAGACTACCTCGACGTGAGCCCCGAGTTCGGGGACCTTGCCGCGATGGACCGGCTGATCGGCGAGTGCCACAGGCGTGGAATTCGAGTCTTGCTGGACTACGTCCCGAACCACACCTCGGACCAGCATCCGTGGTTCGTCGAGGCGCGCTCGTCGCGTCGTTCGCCGAGGCGCGACTGGTATATCTGGAGGGATGCGAAGCCGGACGGGTCGCTGCCCAACAATTGGCGAGGCGTGTTCGGTGGCCCGGCCTGGACGCTTGACGAAGAGACCGGTCAGTACTACCTGCACTCGTTCCTGGTCGAACAGCCAGACTTGAATTGGCGGAACCCTGCGGTGGTTGCGGCGATGCACGACGTGCTTCGATTCTGGATGGCGCGGGGAATCGATGGTTTCCGGATCGACGTGCTTGGCATGATCGTGAAGCATCCGGACCTCGTGGATAACGTGCTCAACCCCGATTGGGAGCCCGGGTCGGCGGTCTCGCGATACCTGTGGCGGGCGAATCGCAACTATCCCGACGTATTCGAAGCAGTGCATGGAATTCGGCGCGTGCTTGACGAGTTCCCCGATCGAGTGGCGGTGGGCGAAGTGTTCGGCACACCGGAAGAGCTGGCGCACTTCTACGGCGATGACGCGCTCGACGGCCTCCATCTGCTCTTCAATTTCAAGTTGATCCAGGAAGTTGAGCCAATCAACACGCCGTGGGATGCGGACAGGATCCGAGCCATCGTCAACACCGCGGAGGGCACGCTGCCTCCGGGGGCACAGCCCTGCTATGCCCTCGGGAATCACGACCGGTTCCGGTTCGCGAGCCGACATAACGGCGACGGTCGAGGACTCGACCGGGCGCGGGCCGCCGTCATCCTCCTGCTTGGGCTGCGATCCACGCCGTTTCTCTACTACGGCGAGGAGATCGGGATGCCGGACGTGGACATCCCTGAGGGGCAGCTAAAGGACCCCGCGCGGATTCACACCATTGGGCGAGACCCTGAACGGACCCCGATGCAATGGGACGATTCGCCGGGTCGCGGATTCTCCACGGCGGTACCCTGGCTGCCGTACGGAGCGCAAGACATCAACGTTGCGGATCAGACGGACGACCCCGATTCGCTGCTCTCGCTATACCGCCGGGCCGTCTGGCTGCGGAAGCGCGAACCCGCGCTCCACAGCGGTGACTATGCCGAAATCACCGCGCCTGCAGGAGCGTTCGCTTTCGTCCGCCGGGCACCCGACGGACGGAGTGTCCTCGTAGCGGTGAATACGTCGACCAGGGAGACGGACGTCGCCCTCCCGGCTGGCTTCAACCGGGTCGTGCTCGCCACCGAATTGCGCCTTGAGGGGACGCGGCCCGCCGGGATCCTCCGGCTGCCACCGCTCGGGGCAGCGATGGTCACAGCGTAGGGGCGGGATGCGCGTCGGCGGCCAACTGGTATCGTCGCCTCTGTGACTGAACGACACCGGGTACCGGTATCGAAGAAGGGTGAGCGCGCCCAACCTGAGCTGCCCGAACTCGCGGAAACTTGCGACTGCCCGCGCCTGGAACGCGACGAGTGGCACGAAGTCGAAAGCGACTGGTCGGACATCACCTTTGTCCAGACTTCGACGACCGCGGTGCTCGGTGTGCCGGTCGGCTACGAGTCAACGCGCAGCGACTTGCAGAAAAAGGCGGCGAAGCTCGGCGTCAGCGTGCCAGACGACGCGATGCTCCTGATGGGCGAGGGCCGCTTCCGGCGCCCCGTCATGCTCGAGGTCGAGGGGGCGGAAACGGGGGCGCGTGGAGTCGTAACCCCGGGCGGAATCGCCTACAGCCGGCTGGTGCCGGCGCCGTGGGGCCAGATCCAACGCCTGGTGGACGAGACGGTCGACCTTGCAAAGGAGCGATATGGGGGGCCGCCAGACGATCTGTGGCTCTGGTACCTGACGTGCCGCGTCTGCTCCAAGGAGCGAGAGTTCGAGACACTCATCATCGCGCACTATGCCCAGAGGCGGCCGGACAAAGGGTGACGGCGCAGGCGGCGTTGAGCTAGGATGGCTGAGACCGGCACTACCCGGTTTCAGGAACGGCAGCGTGATGGACGCGAGCACAGGTTGGTGGACGAGGTCCCCAGGACGCGGGCGTGATGCCCGTGCAATCGGGCGCGGCCTCTGTCTTCTCCCGCCCCGCGGCGCGTAGCCGGCGGGGCGTCTGCCAGTTCCCTCCAACGCCGGATCTCCCGGCTCTTCTCAACACCGTGGACTTTCGAGGTACCCGATCGTGGCAGATCGTTATGACCCCCGTGTGATCGAACCCAAATGGCAGGCCCGCTGGGAGGCTGACCGCCTCTACCGCGCCCCGGATGACGACCCCAGGCCGAAGTGGTATGAGCTAGCGATGTTTCCGTACCCGTCGGGGGATCTGCACACCGGGCACTGGTACCACTACGCAGGCGCCGACGTGCACCCCCGTTACATGCGCATGCGGGGCTACAACGTGCTCTACCCCATGGGCTTCGACTCCTTCGGGCTGCCGGCAGAAAACGCAGCGATCCAACGGGGTGTCGATCCGGCTGCCTGGACGCGCGCGAACATCGCGAACATGCGGCGCCAGCTTCGGATGATGGGCTCGAGCTTCGATTGGGAGCGCGAAGTGGTCACCTCGGATCCCGACTACTACAGGTGGACGCAGTGGTTCTTCCTGCAGTTGCACAAGCGGGGACTGGCGTACCGGGCAGAGGCGGCGGCCAACTGGTGCCCCGGTTGTCAGACGGTCCTGGCGAACGAACAGGTGGTGAATGGCCGCTGCGAGCGGTCGGATGACGTCGTTCAGCGGCGCTTTCTGACCCAGTGGTTCTTCAAGATCACCGCCTACGCCGAGGAGCTCCTGCGGTACGAGGGGATCGAGTGGCCGGAGCGCATTCGCCTGGCACAGACGAACTGGATCGGACGCTCGGAAGGCGCGCTCCTCGACTTCAAGGTCGATGTGCCGGGGGTGACCGAACCCTTACGAGTGTTCACGACCCGGCCCGATACGGTCTTCGGTGCGACGTTCATGGTGCTGGCGCCCGAACACCCGCTCGTCGAACAGGTAACGACGGCGAAGCAGAGGGGGCCGGTGGCCGCCTACGTCGACGAAACCTCGCGGGAGAGCGAGATCGAACGGATGTCGACTGAGAAGGAGAAGACCGGAGTCTTCACGGGCGCTTACGCGATCAATCCATTCAATGGGGCGAGAATCCCTATCTGGATCGCCGATTACGTGCTCGTGACCTACGCCACCGGCGCGGTGATGGCGGTCCCGGCTCACGATCAGCGTGACTTCGAATTCGCGACGAAGTTCGGTCTGCGGATCGTGCCGGTGTTCGACTCCGAGGAGTTCGACGTAACGAAGCCGCTTGAACGAGCCCTGCCCCACGGGGGTCGAATGATTAACTCGGGCTCGTTCGACGGCACGCCTGAGGCGGAAGCGGTGGCGAAGGTCATCGCGTTCGCGGAGCAGCGTGGCTATGGCAAGGCCACCGTGAACTACCGCTTGCGCGACTGGCTGATTTCGCGTCAGCGCTACTGGGGCGCGCCGATCCCGATGATCCATTGCGATGTCCACGGCATCGTCGCCGTCCCGGAAGCGGACCTTCCGGTCCTCCTCCCGGAGAACGTGACGTTCGAACCGACCGGTCAATCGCCGCTGACGCAGATACCGGAATGGGTGAACGTGGCCTGTCCGGTTGACGGTGGCCCGGCGCGCCGCGAAACGGACACGATGGATACGTTCATGTGTTCCAGCTGGTACCAGATGCGCTATGTCGACCCGCACAACCCCGAGCGGCCGTTTTCCACGGAGCTGGCACGGAAGTGGCTGCCGGTTGACCAGTACACGGGCGGGGCTGACCACGCTGTGATGCATTTGCTCTACACGCGCTTCTTCTGGAAGGCGGCTCGAGACATGGGCATCGTCGAGGGCGACGAGCCGATGCTGCGCCTGTTCAACCAGGGCACGCTTCTCGGGCCGGATGGCCAGAAAATGTCGAAGAGCCGGGGCAACGTGGTGGCGCCCGATGAACAGGTCCGGGAGTGGGGAAGCGACGCTTTCCGCTGCCAACTGATGTTCGTTGGACCCTGGGACCAGGGCGGCCCCTACAACCCAACCGGCATGTCCGGGATCGTCCGTTGGCTGAACCGGATGTGGTCGGTGGCGACAGAACCCGCCAGGCCGCTCGAGGACCAGGCGAGCGAAGGGACGCGCGATCTTCGGCGCTCGACCCACCGGACGATCCGTGCCGTAACGAGCGACATCGAGTCGTTTCGGTTCAACACGCTCATTTCGAGACTCATGGAACACACGACAACGCTGCAGCGCGCTCGCGAGCGCGGCGCGGTCGACCGTTCGGCGTGGAACGAGGCAGTCGACAGCCTGCTCTTGATGGCCGCACCGCTGGCTCCGCACATCGCGGAGGAGCTGTGGGAGCGGCGGGGCGGCGTCTACAGCATCCATCTCCAGCGATGGCCGGACTTCGAGGCTGAACTCGCGGAAGAGGAGCAGCACGAAGTCGTGGTGCAGGTCAACGGCAAGGTGCGGGACCATGTCATCGTTGGGTTGGGGGCGACCGAGGCCGAAGTGCGGGCTGCCGTGATGGCATCGGTGAGGGTGCAGGAGTGGGTGGCGGGCCGAACTCCTCGGAGGGTTGTGTATGTCCCGGGTAAACTCTTCAACATCGTTTTGTAGCCGCTAAAGTTTGGGTCTCCTACACGTTCGACAGGCCCCTTAACTCGCGCTGGACACTCGTCGAGGCCGCCCAATAAGGTGCGAATGCGGGCCGGTCCGCCAGCGGGGCCCGACACATCGCTCGACGAGGCAGGAGGACCCATGCAGCTAAAGAAAACTACGCGTGACGGAGGCGTCTTCTCAGAGCGACGGGCGCGCTACCTCGATTCACCTGCCCTCGACGAAGAAGCGAATGACCTGGAGGAGGCCTTCGAGATGCCGTCGACCGCACGACCCACCGTGTCCGTCGAGCCCACTCCGTCACTCCAGGTCGAAAGCGTCGTCGGCCCGCGGAGCACCTTCGACGGCCGTTACGAGACGGAGGGCGACCTCGCTCTCCAGGGGACGGCCAGCGGCGAAGTTGTCTGCCGTGGGGTGCTCACTATCGAAGCCGGGGCGACGGCGAAGGCGCGAGTCGAGGCTCGGGAGTGCCGCATCTTTGGCCGCGTGGAAGGCGACATCGTGTGCACGGGGCGGCTGCTGCTGGCAGCCTCTGCCGTGGTCGTGGGGACGATAAAGACGAGCACCCTACTCGTGGAAGAAGGCGCCACGGTCAGCGGGAGTGTGGACACGGTGCCGGTGGCAGCTTCGCCGTCCAGGGCGGCGGCGGAACGGCCGGAGAGCCGGCCGGAAGTGAAGCTGCCTGATACGCAGGTTCCGGGCGAGCCTGTGCTAACGGTACGCTCGCCGCGGCGCGAAGTGCCGTCGTTTGCGCTTGTTTCATCGGACGACAGGCTGGCGCTCGACCGGAACTAGTCGCTCACGCCCCGTGTGCACGGGCAAGTCAGGGTCCCGGCCCAGGGTGGAGGGGGCCGGTTCAGGAAACCGAGAAGTAGACTGTGTTGTCCACCACCCAGGTTCCCACGAGCTTGTTGGCTCGCTTTCCGGCGCGGCTGATGCGGAGGGCGACACCCCGGGCGGATTCTCCGTGAGCAGGGACAAGCTTACCGATTTTGCCCGACTGGACTGAATCGACGTATTTTTCGTACTCGCGCATGCGGGCAGCGAGCCTTCCGGTTTGGCGGTTGGGCCGCGGGGCGTCGGCTTCGCGGATCACGGTGAACTCTGCCATTGGTACTATCCTTCGTCTGGAATTCGGGTCTGCCCGATTCGGCTTCGACTGTGCCCGTCTCCACCACCTTGCCATTGGGAAGCCGCCATCGCGCATTGTAGCGTCAGTAGAACCGTCATAACACTTAGATCTTAGGCTAGGCCTACCTGTACATCCGACTAGCGCTTCTCCTCGAGGCTGCCGATGCTTGACCTGATAGATTCCAGGAAAGCGTGGAGTTGGTTCTCCAACCGGCGCAGCACTTCGAGCGCGTATTGGTCTGCATCGTCGAGTTGTTTGCTGGCAGCCTCGGCGGCTTCGCTCAGGTGTGCAGCGGCGGTAGCGTCAGCTTCTGCGATTGCCTGCCGGGCGCGAGCTTCGGCGTCGATGAGCATCGCCTGACTGCGTTCCTGGGCCTCGCGGACGATGGAGCTTTCATCCAATCGGCGAGCGCGTTCCAGTTCCGTCTGTTGCAGCGTCAGTTGGGCAGCAGAACGAGCTTCCTCGAGTACCTGGTCCCGCCGCTCAAGCACTTGTTGCGCCTGTCGGACGTCGGCGGGCACCGCCAGTCGCATCTGGTCGATGATGTCGAGCATTCGTTTGCGATCGACCACGAGGTTGCCACCGACGGGCAGACGCCGCGCCTGGACAATCAGTTCTTCGAGGCTATCTATGAGTTCAAGGATTTCCACGAATGTCGCCCGCCGGGGGCATCCTTTAGAGGCTCAACTTCTCACGGATCGCGGTCCTGACGTGTGGCGGAACGAGTTCGGCGACATCGTAGCCGAGTTTCGACACTTCACGGATGCGACTGGCGCTAATGTAGAGAAAATCCTGGTTCGCCATCAGGTACACGGATTCTAGTTCCGGGGCCATCTTCCGGTTCATCAGGGCCATGTCGAACTCGGCCTCGAAGTCGCTGACGGCGCGGATACCGCGCACGATGGCGACGGCGCCGCGACGGCGGGCGAACTCGACGGTCATTTCGTCGAAACCCTCAACTTCGACGTTCGGGAGATCATGAACGGACCTCTGGAAGAGGTCCACGCGTTCTTCCCACGTGAAGAAGGATCCCTTGTCGCGGCCCTTGACGACGGCCACGATGACGCGGTCGAACAGGTGCGTCATGCGCCGGACCAGATCCAGGTGGCCGTTCGTTACCGGGTCGAACCCGCCCGGGAAGACTGCGATCCTCATTCCTCCTCCTGGGGCGCGTACAGCGCGATCGCGCTGTCGCCATAGACACGACGTTCCAGCAGGCGAAGGCCTGCTGGACGTTCCGGCGGATTGTAACGGCTTCCGTGTTCGTAGACGACCAGCCCTCCGGCTGCGAGGTGGGGGGCGATGCTCCCGAGCGTCGCAGCGGCGTCTTCGTTGCGGTAGGGCGGGTCGAGCAACACCAGCCCGAACTCTCCTTCCAGTCGATCCAGGGCACGGGGCAAGCGGCCTCGAAGGACGACGGCCGCGGACGTGAAACCTGCGCGGCCGAGGCTCTGCAGGATCGCCTGGCAGGAGGCGGCCTCGCTATCGATGAAGACGCAGCTGCGGGCGCCCCGGCTGAGGGCTTCAAGGCCTAGCGCACCGGTGCCGGCGTACAGGTCCAACACCACGGCGCCGGGGACACGGTCAGCGATGATGTTGAAGATCGCCTCGCGCAGGAGGCCGGACGTGGGGCGGAGGCGGCGCCCACGCGGCTCGGCGAGGGGAAGGCCGCGTGCCGACCCACCAGTGATCCTGATGCGGGGCGCAGGCATGGGCGCTAGGACGGGGTCTGGCCCGGCTGAGGCGTGCGTGGCGTGTCCTTCGCCTGGACGTTCACCGACACTTCGTTTTCGAAGAGGGCGACGCCGTCGCTCAGGGTGAGACTGACCGTGTAATTTCCCGGCTCGGCCGGAGTCGACCACTTGACGCTGCCACGCTGGCCGCCTTCGATGGTGCCTTTGCTCGGCTTCCACTTTGGTTGCAGGTCGCCCGGGTTGGGCTGCAGGAGCACCGGCTGGCCGGTGGTCATGAACGGCACGAGGCCGGCCCAGATGTTGCCGAGGTCGACGTTATCGCTGGCGTCCTCGATTGCAACACCGCCGAGTTTGTAGCGGGAGATGAACTCGAGCTTAAAGCCGACACTGAAGGCGTTTTCGATCCAGACGGTGCGCCCACCGTTGAGCTGGTAGGAGAACGCGACGCAAGCGGAGGCGGCATCCCAGACGATCCCGGTGAGGTTGGCGCTCTTGTCGATGTTGACTCCAACGACATCGACGTTGCTGTTGGTGGTGAGCTTCTGGTCGGCGCCTGAACGGATGGAGAGCTTGGTGGCGATGACCATGGCGTCGGTCAGAGTCAGCGTGCGCAGGCCGTCGGTCGCCTTTTCGGTAGCGTAGGGGGATACGGTCAGGACGATCTTGCTCGGATTGGCAACCCCGGTGATGTGTTCGAGGATCTCGGGCATGGTGGTCCGATAGCTTCCCTGGTCGCGGTAGGGAGCTATCTGGAGGACATCGGCAGCTTTCGCCAGTTCGGCCCAGTCGTAGGCGCCTTCGTCTATCCGATCTTGAGCCTTGAGTGGAGGGGGCAGGGTGAGCGTCAGCATCTTGTTCTGGGCGTGCAGGGCCTGTCCGAGCTCGGTCACGAAGAGAGTTAGCGACGTCCGCTGGTCTGCTGGAAGATCGAGGTAGGCGATGTCGATTCCTGCCAGCTGTCGCTCGGCGACTTTCTTGACGATCTGCTGGACGTGGTTGGAACGCGATGGGGAGCTGGAAAGGATGCTCGTCACGATGGGGATCGAGCCCTTGTCACCGAGGCTGGCGGAAATCACGGGATAGAACGCGAACGAGGCGTCGGGCTTGATCGTGCTGAGGTCGCCCTGGACCGATCCATCAGCGGCGGGGCGAAAGTCCAGCGTGTGGAGGATAGTGATCCGGCCGGCCGCTTCGCGGTTCGGCACGGCGTTGTGCCCGAGATAGGCGACGACGTGTCCCGCCGGAGAGAGCCTCCGCATGACGGCCAGGACCGCGGGGGTGTCGTTGAAAGTGGCCGAAACCTGCTTGCCCTGGGGGTCGAGAACCGCCGGGGCAATGGGTTCCCAGGTATCGGTCGCCGGTGCGTAGCGATAGAAGCTGAGATTGCGCGCGTCCGTGGTGGTCTTCGAGAGAGGAAGCAGGACGTTGACGTCAGTCCCGGCTGGCACGGCGCCCTTGCTGGTGTTGTATTCGTAGATCTTGCTGACGCGTTCGAATCCCTCGGGCGCCCGGATGTCGCGGCTGGACTCGCAATAGTACTTGTCGCTGCCGCAGTCGCCGCCACCGCAGGCCTTCGCGAGGAGGAAAACGGCGATCAGAACCACCCCGACGACGATCGCGGCGAGGAATCCAAGGCGGGCCAGGCCGGGGTTACCACGATCGCCGTAGAGCCCACCCGAGCCGCGGGCGGCCCACGGAAGCTGGCGACCCGCGCGGCGGCGAGTCATGAGCATCCCGCCCTGGCGGCCGCCCCCGGGTCGTTACGATCTCTTGGCAAGCCGAACCTCGGCCTCGATTATCCGTCCGTTACGGTTTAGGACAACCCGCACAGTCTGTCCGGGTTCGAAATGCATGAGCGCGTTCAAGAGAGGATTGTCACGATTGACATCCTGGTCACCGACGCGGGTGATGATGTCGCCCTGGACGACTCCTGCCGAATCGGCGGGGCCCGAGCGGGCGACCTGGGTGACGATTGCTCCCTCTTCGACGGAGAGCCGCTGGGACCTGGCGACAACTTCTGCGGTCAGGTCGAGGTGGTCGAGGCCGAGCGTCGGCCGCGGGTACTGGCCTGCCTCGGCGATGATCTTGCGTGCTATTGGAATCAGGCGGCTGGCGGGCAGGGCAAATGCAATGCCTTCGACGGCCTGTGAGCCACGGCCCTGGCGGAGGAT